>DATBYA010000051.1:0-188504 GCA_036514015.1 Candidatus Sulfotelmatobacter sp. | reverse complement strand
CTTCTCCACCACCGGAGCAACGACTTGAGGCCGCGCGGCAGGCGGAGGCGCTGCAGCAGTGGATGCCGAAATCGAAGGCACAGCCGGAGGCGGCGTCGGTCGAGCCACCGGAGGCACAACCGCGGGCTTGGCGGCCACCGCCGGCGCGGCCGGCCGCGCCGGAGTGGCCAGCGCTTCTTTCTTCTGCGTGATGGCTTTTAACACATCTCCCGGTCGGGAAATATGCGACAAGTCAATCTTGGTCTTGATTTCTTCCTCGCCACGCAGCGCGCGCGCCGACCGGGCAGATGACGACTGCGCCTCGGACGAGCCGCGGATGTGGGCCCGTACTTTTTCCGCTTCATGCTCCTCAAGCGAACTGGAATGGGTCTTCTTCTCCGTCACCCCGACGATCGGAAGCGTGTCGAGAATGGCTTTGCTTTTAACTTCCAGCTCCCTTGCGAGATCGTTGATTCGAACCTTGCTCATCCGGCCTTTCTTGTACTCCGCGTTGCGCTTAAGTCTTCATTGCATCCTCACGGAGTCAGCGTCCTGCATTCGCACGCCATCGAATAAGATGTCCGCGCGTGCAATCCTTAGCATTACGACTATTCAGTTTTTTCGGGAGCAGAGCCGTCTTCTGGCTCATGCTCTTCTTTCTCGTCCAAGGCGGCTTCGGCTTCCGCCGTCGCCTCAGGCGCCGCCGCTCGTTCTTCCGCGGCAACTTCGCCAGACACCGATTCCGTGGCAGCTTCCGGCGCAACATCTTCGGCAACCACTTCACCCTCTGCGGTCACGCCCTCGGCTCCGACTTCCGCTTCAGCCGCACCCGCTTCCAGGCTGGCAAAGTAATTATTCACCGCCAGACTGATTTTTTCCACCGTTTTAGGGCCAATGCCCTCGATGGCTTCGAGTTGTTCCGGCGTCATATCGGCCAGGGCCTCGACCGTGGTTACGCCCGCCGCGCTCAACTTCTCCACCAGTCCTTCGCCCAGGCCCGTTACATCTTCGAGCGGAGTCATCGCTTGCGGGGCCATCGCGGCCATCTGCAGCTCGACTTCCTGGCGCTTCTCTTCCTCGCTCTTGATATCGATTTTCCAGCCAAGCAGCTTTGCCGCCAGACGGACGTTCTGCCCTTTCTTGCCGATGGCAAGTGACAACTGGCTGTCGTCGACCACGACTTCAAGGTGCTTGTCCGAGCTGTCCACCACGGTTACCCGGCTCACCTTCGCCGGCTGCAGCGCTTTTTCGGCGAAGGTTACAGCATCTTCGTGATACTCGATGATGTCGATCTTTTCCCCGCGCAATTCGCGGATGATCGACTGCACCCGCATCCCCTTCATACCCACGCACGCTCCCACCGCGTCTACGTCTTTGTCCTTTGACATGACCGCAATC
This sequence comes from Candidatus Sulfotelmatobacter sp., assembly GCA_036514015.1. Lineage (GTDB taxonomy): Bacteria > Acidobacteriota > Terriglobia > Terriglobales > Acidobacteriaceae > Sulfotelmatobacter. The sequence continues at coordinate 187,127 of DATBYA010000051.1, read as the reverse complement.
TTGGTGCGCTCACCAGCTTCGCGGGCAATCGCGCGGATCACAACGGTTCCGTCGTAGATCTCCGGAACTTCTGTCTGAAACAAATGCTGTACCAGATCCGGCGCGGCTCGCGAGACCACAACCCCCGGACCCTTCGAAGCTCTCTCCACGCGGGCAATCACCACACGTACTCGCTCGGCAATGGCAAAGGATTCCAGCCGCGACTGTTCCTTGCGCGGCATACGGGCTTCTGCCTTTCCGATATCGAAAATCACATCAGGACCTTCGACGCGCTTCACCGTGGCGTTGACGATTTCTCCCACCCGCCCGATGTATTCGTTGTAGACCGTGTCGCGTTCCGCTTCGCGTACCTTCTGGAAAATCACTTGCTTCGCCAGTTGCGCCGCGATGCGTCCCAGAATGCCTTCGGTCACCTTCGGAATCTGCAGCTCGCCGCCGACTTCCAGAGCGGGATCAACCTTGCGCGCATCCTCCAGCGTGATCTGCAAGTTTGGATCTTCCACCTGCTCCGGCGTCTCCACCACCATCTTTACCGCAAATGCATTGATCTTGCCGGTTTCCTTGTCGAGCTTGGCGCGCAGGTTTTCCTGCGACTTGTAGTACTTGCGCGTGGCCATGACAATGGCGTCTTCCACCGCGCTGACCACAATCTGCGGATCAATGCCTTTTTCCCGGCTCAGTGCGTCGATCGTGTTGTAGAGCTCGCTTGCCATAGAAGTATTCCGCTATCTATCGGTTTCCGGCGCTCGGCTTGCGGCCTCCGCAAAGCAAACCCAACTTCAATCTCCGGTAAACACCAGACGCCAGCCTTTAAATCTCCGGCACCAAGTTCGCCTTCTCCACGTTGGCGAAATCGATCTCGATCTTGCCGCCCGCCGACGTTCCCATCTTCTTGCGCGACTTGTGGCTGGCCACGCTCAGGTCCACCGTCAGGCGGCCGTCGGTGAAACTTTCCAGCCGTCCTTCAAAGTGGCGGTTTTTGCCCACAGGCTGCCGTGTCGTCAATTTCAAACGGCTACCCGTGAAGCGAGTGAAGTCTGCGGGCTTGATCAACTTCCGATCCAGCCCCGGCGACGAAACTTCGAGCGTGTACGAACCGGGCATGACATCTTCGACATCGAGAATCGTGCCAAACTCCCGGCTGAAGTTCGCGCAGTCTTCGTGCGTGACACCCGACAGCGGAACATTTCCCGCTGCGGGTTTGTCCAAAAATACTCGCAGCATGCGCACCGTGCCGCTACCCAGAAACTCGATTTCCACCATTTCGAGCCCGCTGGAGGCGGCTACCCGCTCTGCGATTTCCTGCACACGTTCAACGTCAAGTGCCATGAATCAAATAACTTACAGGCGTCGGCCGCACCACCCGAAGGGCCCAAACTAAAAAGTGGGCTTGCGCCCACTGGTGTGCTTCGCCAAATGCCGGTAGTACACAACAGTTCTCAGTTCCCTAATATACGCGCCCGACTGCTAAAAGACAAACCGGGCAGCGCCCATTTTGCTGAGAAAGCGCCGGCCGAGTGAGAACAAAGGCAAAGCTAAGGCCAAGCCCGCAACGAGTTCGACGAACGGCCCAGCGCGACTCTCAAATTGCGCAAAGTTTCTGCAAAAATTGCAGGGTTTCGGCACAGGGTCGAGGCATGGTAGCCTAAATCGGCGGCAGGGATGCGTGGGCCTCGGTTCGACTTCACTCGATCCCAGCCTGGCTTCTCCCCTTTTGGTATGGCACCCGACTCAAACCCGTCGCGGATACCCCTATCCTCCTCAACGGCCGGGACTTCCCCGGCTCCCTCGAATCCCCAGGAGGCGAAACTTTCGGGCCAGCGCGGGGTTGGAACTAGTGTGGGTACTGCCGCACTCGATCAGGGCATGCTGATGGCTGCAACGACGCCGTCGGGCTCACCGTTGACCGCTGGAGTCGGAGGCGCAGATTCCGACGCCGAGATCATGCTGCGGGCCAAGGCGGGCGATCAGTCGGCGTTTGATTACCTGGTGCAAAAATATCGCCGTCCGATCGTAAGTTTCATGTACCGGATGGCACGCAACACGGCAGCGGCCGAAGATCTGGCGCAGGAAGTTTTTTTGCGGGTGTATCGCTCGCGCGCAAGCTATGAAGCCAGCGCGAAATTTACCACCTGGCTGTATCGCATTGCGACCAATCTGGCGGTGAATCATGCCCGGGACACGCGCCACGAACGTCCCGAAGTTACGGTCAGCCTCGATGAACCGGACGAGGAGAGCGGCGCCACGCTCGAGTTGCCAGACGCGTCGTTGACCGCGGAACAAGATCTGATGCGCCGCGAGCGGATGATGGCGATTCGCCGGAAGGTGGAGGCGCTTCCCGAACAGCAGCGGCTGGCGGTCATCATGCACAAGTACCAGCAGATGGACTATCGGGAGATTGCCGAAGTATTGAAGAAGAGCGAGTCGGCAACCAAGTCATTGCTCTTCCGGGCCTATGAGACTTTGCGGGAACAGTTAAAAGAATTCGTTTAGATTCATTTGTTTTTTGTGAGCGGCACTGGCGAAATGAGTTGAAGGGGACGTGGTTATGAAATGCGATGAAATTCGTGAACGGATGCCCGACCTCGCGGCTGGATTCAGTCAGCCCACCCGGGACGAGGGCAAACATATGGAAAGTTGTGGCGCTTGCGCCCAACAGTTGCAGGCGCTGCGTGCCACGATGGCACTGCTCGACCAGTGGCAAGCTCCGGAGCCATCGCCATACTTCGACGTGCGCCTGCAGGCGCGGCTGCGCGAAGAAATGGCCAAGCCCGAGGCGAGTTGGTTGCGCTGGTTCCGGCGACCCGTACTGGCAGCAGCGCTCACCGTCTGCCTGGCCGTGGGCGTGGGCGTGTTCTTCACCGGCGACGGAGGGATATATAAGCATACTCAGGAAGCTTCGATTGCTGAACCGGGCACTGCCGTAAGCGATCTGCAAGCGTTGGAAAAGAATCACGACCTGTATTCGGATTTCGACTTGCTGGATGATCTCGAGCTGCAGCAGAATGTCGCAGCGAATCCGTAGACGGTTCACGCTATTTTCAAGGGAATGGACGGAAGCAGGGATCGACTGAGTACGCACCGATTGCACCACTGCGAAGGCAAGGCGGGGGAATGCGGCAGGGAAAATACAGGACCGATTGGCTGGCGGCCGCCGGTTTAGCGATCGCCATTCTTGTTCCCCTGTGTTGTCTGGCGCACGCGGGCCCCTTCCACGCACCGCAGCAAAGACACGCGGCCGCAGCCCCGCCGCAACGTCCACAAGCTGCTCGGCAAGGGCACCCGCAAGGTCACGCCGGGGACTGGCTTCGTCGCTATAAAGACTTACCCCCGGCGGAACAGGAGCGCGAACTCCAGAACGATCCCGCCTTCCGCCGCCTACCACCGGAAAGACAGCAGCAACTTCGGCAGCGATTGCAGCATTTTTCCAACTTGCCGCCGCAACAGCAATTGCGCATGCTCAACCGCATGGAGACCTGGGAGCATCTTACGCCCGAGCAGAAACAACAGGCACGGCAGATCTTTGGCCACATGCGGCAGCTTCCTCCCGACCGCCGGCGCATGGTGATGACCGCTGTCCGTGACTTGCGCAACATGCCACCGGACCAGCGCGAGGCCGTCATCAACTCCGAACGCTTCAAAAGCATGTTCTCCGACGAGGAGCGCGATCTGATGCGCGGGGCCACCCGGCTGCCGCTGGCTCCCGCGGATGGCGGCGAAAACGCCCCGCAGCCCTAGTTTAGAACCGTTCTCCGTTCTCCATTTCTCCGTTCTCAATGCACAACGCCTGGCTGGGGCAGCGTTCCCAACTTGTCTCGGAACCAAGCACCCGACAACCGAGAAACTGCCTTACGATCTCATCAGGTTCCGCGCAACAAAAAACACATTCGCCGGACGCTCTCCCAGCCGCCTCATAAAATATGGATACCACTCCGTGCCGAAAGGAATATAGACGCGCATGCGCCAGCCTTCGCCCGCCAAACTCTGCTGCAGGTCGCGCCGGATGCCGTACAGCATCTGAAACTCAAACGACTCGGGGGCAATGTTTTCCCGCGTGGCAAAGGCCTTAGCCTCACGGATGATCTTTTCGTCATGGGTCGCCAAACCGTGATAGATACCACTCTTCATCAGCACCTTCATCAGCTTGACGTAGTTCGCATCCACATCGGCTTTGCTTTCAAATGCGATGCTCGCCGGTTCCTTATAAGCGCCCTTGCACAAGCGAATGCGAATCCTTTCCGCCAGCAACTTTTCGACATCGCTCTCCGCGCACTTCAGGTAGGACTGAATCACGGTGCCCACTCTATTCTGATTCCCCGGCATGGCATGCAGTTCGTGAACGAAGTCCAAGGTGCGCTGCGTATAGGCAGAACCTTCCATATCGACCCGCACAAAGCCCGGCGGCTGCATGGATGCCGCTTTACTCACAAGGCCGGCGACCAGTTCGCGAGCCATTTTCTCGTCCACATCCAGCCCCATGTGTGTCAGTTTCAGACTGATGTTCGCGTTCAGGTGGTGAGCGACGATGGCATCGAGAATCTGGTGGTAGAGTTCCGCGCTGTGCCGCGCTTCGTCGGCATTGGTAACGTTCTCGCCCAGGTTATCGATGCTGACGCTCATGCCCGCGCCGTTGACCGTCTGCGTGACCCGCACCGCGTCGGCAATTTCCGTGCCCGCCACAAACCGGCCGGAAACCCGCTGACCGATCGCCGATCGTTCGGCGAAATTCCGCAGAGAACGATTTTCAGACAGCTGGACGAACAACGCCCTCAGCATGAAGTACCTGCCGGGTTGGAAAAGGCGGGAAAAGAAATGGCGGCCACTGGTATGAAGACCACAGAAATTTGTATCACACCTGAGGATTTGCCAGTCGTGACCGGGCGCACACCTAGGCCTTTATCGCTGAAGCCAAACTCCCACCTTCACGAATTTTCATTCTGGTTGGTCGGCTTCACCAGGTGTAGTGAGCGCTTCTTCTATGAGGAACCCCGAATGATAACCAGAGTAACCACTGGGCACGCGCCAAACGCGCTCAGCGGCCTTGCTCTTCTAGGAATTTCTCCACTTCCATGGCGGCCATGCATCCGGTTCCTGCGGCGGTGATCGCCTGGCGGTAGCGGCGGTCCTGCACATCGCCGCACGCGTAAACTCCGTGCACGCGAGTGAACACATAGCTGTGGGTCTTCAGATAGCCATCAGCATCGGTGTCGAGTTGCCCGGCAAACACTTTCGCATTGGGCTCATGGCCAATGCCGAGAAACAGCGCGCGGGTTGGGAGATCCCAGACCTTACCCGACTTCACATCGCGCAATTTGACTCCCGTGACTTCTTTCTGGTGAACGTCGTAAACGTCTTCCACCACCGTATTGAGCAGGAACTGAATCTTGTCGTGGTGCTGCGCTCGCTCCAGCATGATCTTGGACGCGCGAAAGGCATCGCGGCGATGAATCACGGTCACTTTACTGGCGAAGCGCGTCAGAAAAAGTGCTTCCTCCATGGCCGAGTCCCCGCCCCCGACCACCACGATTTCCTTTCCCGAAAAAAAGAAACCATCACAGGTCGCACACGACGAAACTCCGTGCCCGATGAGTTGCTGCTCATGCGGCAAACCCAACCAACGCGCGGACGCCCCACTGGCAATAATCAAAGTCTGGGCGTGGACCTGATGAACGCCCAGATGCAGCAAAAACGGACGCTTGCTGAGATCGGCACTGGTCAGATGCGTCATTCGATATTCGGCGCCGAAGCGTTCGGCTTGCTTCCGCATGTTTTCGACCAGCTGCGGACCCAGAATGCCTTCGGGAAATCCGGGAAAGTTCTCGACCAGGGTGGTCAGCGAAAGCTGTCCGCCCGGCTCGTGCCCTTCGACGACGAGCGGCTTCAGGTTAGCCCGCGCCGCGTAGAGGGCGGCGGTGTGTCCGGAGCATCCGGATCCGATGATGACCACGTCTCGAGTTTCGCTCATGAATAATTACGCAGTTGCAAAGTTAGATGGCCGATTTGAGATTTTGATGCAGGCCGTTTCGTTCGTACCGCGAGCACAGAAAGATTCGAATCATTTTATGGGAGTCGCTTTCGAGGGCGCCGCCTTAGTCCCTTTGACCTTGGCAGCGGGCTTGTTCTCGACGCTGATCTTCGCCAGTTCCTCCGGCACTATTTTTTTTACGCTCAAAAGAGCCCGATAGTTCGCCAGCACGTCGCTGGCCCCGCGGAACAGGGGTTCGTACGCGCTCTGATCCGGCGCTGGACCGCCCTCCGCCGCCAAACACCGCGCCAGCGCCACAGAAGCTTTGCCAAACCGTTCCAGCCGCACCCGGCTGGCCGGGGTGTTGGACCCGAGCATCGCCGCCGAACTGGTAACCGACGACGCACTGTCTTCGAGCGACACCTGAATCAGATCTTTAGGATCGCGCACGTGCAGCACCAGCGTCTCTACCATGTTTTCCCCGTCATTGCTGAAGGAATATTGCACGCTGGAAAAAAGCGCCTGCACCGAAAACTCGCGGCGAATCCGAACATAGCTGGCCACCGATGCCTCCCCGGCAACATGGTTGCTCTGTCCCGGCTGCAGGAAGTTCGGCATGTCGCTCACCGTCGAGCGCCCGCGCGAAACTTCAAAATCATCGCCGAACAACGGTTGTTTGGGAACGCGCGCCAGCGCCGCCGCAATCTCCTTCTGTTCCTCGGCGGATGGCGAACACACATTCAGCATGTTGACCTTCACCTGAGGCTGGGTGGACTGCGCGCCGCCCGCTGGTTCCTGCGCCAAAACTAGTTGCGCAGATACCAGCCCGAGAATCATCCAAAGTGGGGAAAGCAGAATCCTGGGCACTGCGGAATTCTAAATGAGAAAGTCCGATTTCTAAATCGCAAAGCATGCGAATTCGCCGCGCCCGGGGTTACGTCGTAAAATCAACCTATGGCAAATCTGACGCTGGTTTATGGTATGAGGCTGTTACCGTCCGAGGATGTGGTCGAGGTGGGTGAGGCTCCCGTCAAGCTCACGAATGGACGGGAAGCCCACGTCACCATGCACGTGCTCGAAGGCAGCAAGGAAGCGATTGAAAAACAGTTGCGCACGAGCCTGGAAGCGTTCTTCGACCTCTATCCTGAAATTTAATGGGCGTAGCGCGGTCGCACGCGCCGCCATTTCGGCTGGAAAGCTCGAAGCGGTTCGCGATTGGCCTTTTCGCTAAAAGCCGAGAGCTCGAAGCTCATAGCGGTCCCTACGAACACATGCGATGGTCTTATCCAGAATTCCGGCTCCGGCTGCTCAAGGCCGGATTGTGGCCTGAAGGCCGCATGGCCCGTCTGGCCTGCTATTTGGCGGCCATGGCGGTAGTCCTTTTCGGGCTGCAAAAATTCCTGGGTCTGTTGGCTCCCTCCTGGGGCAATCACCTGGGTGGATGGATCGAATTTCTCGCGTTCCTTGCTGTCGTCTTGTTCGCCATCCTCGCCTTCCGCTGGTTGAAGCGCAGAGTTCTGTGGCGCCTGCGCAATCGCCTTATTGTCACCTACGTTTTTATCGGCGTAATTCCAGCCGTGCTGCTGTTGACGATGGCCACGATCACACTCTACGGACTCGCCGGACAGTTTGCCGTCTTTGTGGTCACATCAGAAATTGATTCCCAGTTGAGAAGTCTCGAGGCCGCCAACGCCGCCGTCAGCAACGAACTGGCGGCGCGTCTGGAGCGGGGAGACAATCCCGCCTCAGAGTCGCTGGCTGGATTGCGGAAACGCGACCCCGCCTGGAGCCGGCGCCAGGTCTGCGCCTGGTACGAAGACAAGCCGTTGCCGCTATGCACTGAATTCAAGGGTACGTCCCTCACCATTCCCCATTTCGTAGCGGGCAGATTTCGCGACCTTGTGCGTGACAGCGGCGGCTTGTACTTGCGAGCGGTCGACTCGCTTCCCATCCGCTCCAATCGGTTGACGGTGGTGACCAGCGAGCCCTTTGACAAAGAGTTGGTTGGCACCATTGCGACCGGTCTCGGCGAAATCACCGTTTTCCCCTCCGGAGTCATGCTCAACGGGCCGGCGGCGAAGACTGCTGGCAGCTCCCCTTCCGTCACTCCACCAGGAAACAGCCCTGGAGGCGTCAACGCAAGCCAACCAGCCCCAGCCCCGCAGGCCATGTCCCAACCCAGCGTGACCCAAACCCGGGGGTCGCAATCCACCTTCACCGTGGGCTCGGTTCCCTTCCCGGCGGGCAACTTCGATCTTGAGATCCCGCTCGCCGGCACCTCCCTTTCGGCGGCGGACTGGAACACGGGCAAGCCGGAACGCATGGTGCTGGTAAGGGTTCGCACTCGTCCCTCGGTCTTGTACAGTCACTTGTTTGCCGCTCTCGGAGAATTCGTCCAGGGCGTGGCCTACATCCTGTTGGGGGTAGGAATTTTCTTCGCCATCATCGAACTGATCGCCCTCATCATCGGCACCCGCATGACTCGCACCGTGACCTCCGCGGTGGCGCAACTGCACGAGGCCACCCAGCATGTGGATCGCGGCGACTTCAGCCACCGCATCCCCGTGACCTCCAGCGACCAGCTCGCGGGTCTGGCGGTCTCGTTCAACTCCATGACCGCGTCCATCGAGAAACTGATTCAGGAACAAAAAGAAAAACAGCGTCTGGAGAACGAGCTCTCCATCGCACAGGAAGTGCAAGCGCAGCTATTTCCGCGGCAAGTCTCGGAACTCGAGTCGCTCGAGGTGCATGGATTCTGCCGCCCCGCGCGCACCGTCAGCGGCGACTACTACGACTTTCTCACCGCCAGCTCCCACAAACTGATTCTGGCGGTCGGCGACATCAGCGGAAAAGGAATTTCCGCCGCGATCCTAATGGCGACCATCCATTCCGCAGTCCGCGCCTACAGCGTGGAAAATCTCCCCCAGATGCGCGAACCGGTTGCCGTGGGCGCGGTGGCCGGCTCAGGCCGAATCATGGCGGCGTGGCCCGAGGGCGTGGAAGTTTCTCCCGGAGCCTTGCTCAGCCTGCTCAATCATCAACTCTACGAGAGCACTCCGCCGGAAAAATACGCCACGCTGTTTCTCGGAATCTACGACGGCCGCTCGCACCATCTCACCTACAGCAACGGCGGACACCTGCCTCCCATCCTGATCGGCAAAGACGGCGCCATTCGCAAGTTGGAAGCCGGGGGCACGGTGGTGGGCCTGTTCGATAACATGACCTACGATGAGGGCTCCGTCGAAATGCATCCTGGCGAAATCTTCCTGGCCTATAGCGACGGCGTCACTGAACCGGAAAACGATTTCGGCGAGTTCGGAGAGCCGCGCCTCATCGATCTGGTCCGCGAAAACCGCGACTTGCCTCTTCCCCAGATCAGCCAGATCGTGACCCTGGCGGTCGACGACTGGATCGGCGACAACGAACAACCCGACGACGTAACCCTGGTTCTGGCCCGCGCCCGCTAGTCGATGCCGTGAATCCTCATGCTGACCAGTTGATCGATGCTGAGGTCGTGGATTCCCCGCGCGCGCATGCCGCTGATGTATTCCGGTGTCACATTATGGATTCGCATGGCGATCAGATCGTCCGGATCAGGATGCGAATATCCCAGTCCCTGCAGCTTCTGAATAAACTCCGGCGAAACTCCGTGAATGCGAAACGCGATCAGCTTTTCCAGATCCACATGATCGTAACCCCGCTGCTTGAGTTCCCCCATCCATTCCGGAGTCGCTCCGTGAATTCTCATCGCAATCAGCATATCTTCGTCCGGCGAATAGCCCGCCTGATGAAGGCTGTGTACCATCTGCGGGGTGACCCCGTGAATGCGGAAAGCAACCAATTTGTCGGCATCGGCAATCTTCAATCCCTCTGCCCGCAGGGCCTCGAGGAACGCCGAATCCACGCGAAAGATGCGGAAGGCGATCAGCTTGTCGACGTCGAGATTGCTGAGCTGTTCGCCCTTCATCTGTTTCGCGAATTCCAGACCGACATCCATCACGGCCAGGTCGAACTGCTTCTCGTCGTCCCAGGAAAAGCCGAGCGCCTGCATCTGGCGCGGATAATTCGGGTCGGGCTGAAAGTGGAAAATGCCGGCGCCTTCGCCGTTGTTGAGAAATCCCTCGCACTCGATCTTGCCCGCGTCGCGCGAAATGGTGAAGTGAACGTCCTCGCGTCCCGCTTTCGCTAAGTCCACGCCCGGGAACGAACTCCGAGGCCAGTCCGACTCGTGGCTCGACGTTCCGCCACCATGATGCTCGATCAGCGAGAACTCCACCTTGCCCGCATCGTCGGATTTGCGGATGGTCCAGTCGCCGCTGCGATTTTCCGCCGCTCGATTCTTCACCACAAAGCCAAGAAAGCAAGACGCAAAGACCAAGTACGCGAGGGTTCTACCGATTCTCATAGCTTCTCTCCTGGTTCAAATTCCACCGCGGTCACCGGCTTGGCCCAGGCTTTGACAGCCACGCAAGCTGGGACTCCATGAGTTTCTTAAATATCCGCCTTCGCATCCAGAATTCCCAATCGCCGCAGCTGAATCAGTTTCTGCAAAGTCAGATCCTTGAAGCCATGCTTCTGCGCCCGCTCGATGAACTCGGGGGTGACGTCCTGCACCTTGGCGCTGATGAGGTCGTTGATCCCAAACTTGAATCCCGCGGCCGCCAACGCCTTGATGTATTCCGGCGTCACATCCTGCACCCGCATGGCAATGAGTTGGTTGGCGGAGGGCTTCAGACCGAGAGCATTGATTTCATGAACGTATTCGGGGGTGACGTCCTGCACCCGCAGGGCGATGGCCTCCTCCGCGCCGGCATCGATTCCCTGCTCGTGGAGCCCTTTCAAGTACGCCGGAGAAATGCCCTGCTCCTTCAGAGCAATCAGCTGCTCAGCGGTAGCCGTCAGACCTGCGACCCGGAGTTCACTCACGTATTCGGGAGTCACGCCCTGCACCTTCAGTGCGATGAGAGTTTCCACGTCGGGTTGAATGCCGGCCTCTTTGAGTCCGCGGTAATACTCGCCGTCCGCACCTTGGATTTTGAGCGCAATGATCTGGTTCTGATCCGGATTGAGGCCGGAGGCGCGCAGCCCGCGAACGTACTCGGGAGTGATGCCCTGCACGCGCATGGCAACCAAGTTCTCCGCGCCAGGGTGCAAACCTTGTTCCTGCATTTCCCGGACATACTCCGGGGTGACATCCTGGATTTTCAGAGCAATGAGTTGATCCACGGTGAGATCGCCCAGGCCCGCGGCTTTCATGGCGTCAATGTACGAGGAAGCGGAGGAAGAAGGCGTTGCCGTCCCGGTGGTCGACTCGCTGATGGGCGAATGCGACGGCGAAGGCTTGGAAGTCGAGGTGCGGTTTCGAGCAGGCTCATGCGAAGCGTCAGTGGAAGGGTTCGGCGTCCCCTGCGAATCCTGCGCTGCTTGCACCTGCCCTGGATGCGCCATTCCGAGCAACGCATTGCCAGCCAGAAGCGCCGCCGCCAGACACAGGGCGCTGCCCATGAGGCCAATACCGCGCATGCCTGAAGCGAGTGTGTTCAAGCCGAGGACGCGAACGATACGCACGGTGAGCGGACCGCGGTTCGCCGCCATGGCCAGCCCAGGCGCACTCCGCCACTCTTCCATCAGGGTGAGCGCACGCGCATACTCGACGGCGTTTCCGCAGAGAGTCACCGCCCGGTCATCGCAGCAGTGTTCGCGTTCGGCCCGAATCTTTTTGTTCAGCCACCAAATCGCAGGATGGTAGAACAGCAGGGTCTCAACCGAGACCTGGAAAAGATTTACAAAGGGATCAAGCCGTTGGATGTGCGCCAGTTCGTGGGCGATCACCGCCTCCAGTTGTTCTTCCGAGAGTCCGGTGATCGCGGTTACCGGCAAAAAGACCACCGGGCGAAACCATCCAATCACGGCAGGAGCCTGCAGCCACTTGCATTCGCAGTAGGCGATCGCGCGCCCCAGACCGAGACGGCATTGCACCCCGCGGCAGATCTCGAGTAAGCGCAGGCTTACTCGGTTCGACGGTCTGCGGCGTTCGCGCTCCAGCAATAAAAATCCGCCGAGGGAACGCAGACTGAAGAAGGCCACCCCCAGCAGCCATGCCCCGACCAGCCAGGGAAGCGCGTCGGGCGATGGCGGGGCGGGGGAACGTTGAGCCGATGCCTTCTCCGCCGTTTTGCTCTTGGCCGTCGGCCCAGTGAGAGCGTGCCGGGCTGACGATCGGGAGATTTCCGGCGCAATAAAATGTTGCTGCGAGTAGAAGAAGAAAGTCGCCAACGGAGCCAGCAGCATCAAGACCAGGGCGCCGACGCCGAACAGATAACGCGTGGCCGCGCGACCGCACAAGGCCATTGCAGCCGCGCAGACAGCGGCGATCGCCGTTCCCTGCCAGAGAAAATGCAACAAAGCCCATCCCAACGATTGCATCACGGTCGGTGAAACAACATTCATCACGGTGGTCATCGCCGGCTCCTTTCATGTTCCTCCAGCATGCGGCGAAGTTCGCTAATCTCTTCCCGGGAAGAGGTGCGCCCGGCCAGCGCATGCATCATGAGCTGACTGGCAGAACCTTCGAAAACCCGCTGCAGCATGTCGCCGGCAAGCTGCTGCTTGGTTTGCTGGGCGGGGAGGCAGGCTTCATAGACGTGCGCCCGCTGCGCTTCGTTTCGGCGCACGGTGCCTTTTGTGGTCATAATTTGCAGGAGCTTGAGGACCGTGGTGTAGCCCAGCTCTTTTTTCTCGCTGAGCGATTCATGAACTTCGCGAACCGTGGAGGGTCCGCGGTTCCAGAGCACGCGGAGAATTTCAAGTTCGGAGGCTGTCGGTTTGTGGGGCGGCTGCTTCATGGAAGAAGAACCTACTACGAAGATGTTCGTAGTGTCAACGAAAATCTTCGTACCGAAGTGAAATCACGATTCCGCTGAGGTCCACCGTCGCGCCGGCCAGACGCCGGCGCTACTTCTCGCGGCCTCTCGTTTGATTCCAGACGCGGCTGCGAGTATGGTGGTCTGTCCCAAGAGAGCTGGGGGAAGGAACTCAGGAGATTCCCAATGCTGAAACGATTTATTATTTCGATTTTTGTGCTCGCCGGGATGGTAACGTGGGCCTTCGCGGCGGAGGAAAATCAAAACGCTTGCACGGGTGATCCCGACCAGTGGCAACAACTTTTCGACGGCAAAGATCTGACCGGATGGAAGCACGTTGGCCCAGGCGGAGACACGGTGGAAGATGGCTTGATCCACACCCACGGCGGCATGGGCCTGCTCTACTGGACCGGCGGCAAGATTGGCAATTGCATCATTCACGTGGTGTACAAGATGCGCGACGAGAACGACAACTCGGGAGTATTCATCCGCATTCCCCTGGAGCCCCGCGAGGAGTGGATGCCGGTGCACTACGGCTTCGAAGTGCAGATTGACAACCACCCGGAAACCTCGGGCGAAGATGAATATCATTCCACCGGGATGTTGTATTCGCTGACCAAACCTCTGGCGAAAGCGTGGAAGCCCGGCCCCGAGTGGAACACCATGGACATCACTCTGGATGGGTCCCGCACGATCGTCACGCTCAATGGAGTGAAGATTACCGACTATAAGGACGGCGATCCGGTACCGAACCGAAAATTTGATTTCGAGCCGCAGCGCGGTCCTCGGCCCAACTTCGGGTATATGGGTCTGCAGAATCACAGCGACAACGACATCGTGTTTTTTAAGGAAGTCGCCATTAAGCCACTTAAGAAGTAGCCGGAACGGGAACGGGTCGCACTCAAATCAGGGGGAGGAATTGGCATGAAACGCATACTTTCGCGACGAGCATTTTTACAGGGAAGTGCGGCGGCGGCGGCGGGTGGTCTGCTGGCGTCGAAGACGATCCGACTGGAAGCTCAGCCATTTCCGCGCGCCATGGCGCCGAGCGATCGGGTTCGCTTTGGCATGATCGGAATCGGAATGCAAGGTTCCGGTTTGCTAACCGACGCCATCACAATTCCCGGAGTGGAGTGTGTGGGCGCTGCCGACCTGTATGACGGACGACATACCCTGGCCAAAGAAATCACCGCCAACCCGAACCTGCCCACCTCACGCCATTATCGGGATTTGCTCGATCGCCAGGACATCGACTGCATCGTGGCCGCGGTTCCCGATCACTGGCACCGGCGTGTGGTGGTCGACGCATGCAACGCGGGCAAGGATATTTATTGCGAAAAGCCCATGTCCCATAACGTGGCCGACGGCTTGGCGATGGTCGAGGCGGCGCAGAAGAATAATCGGGTTGTGCAGATTGGCTCGCAACGGGTTAGTTCCGTGCTGTGCGCCAAGGCGCGCGAACTTTACGCCGGCGGAGCGATTGGCGACGTGGAAATGGTGGAACTCACGCTGGGACGAAACGATCCCACCGGCGCATGGGAGTATCCCCCTCCACTCGATCTTTCTCCGGAAACGCTGGACTGGGATACTTGGCTCAACGATGCCCCCAGGGTTCCGTTCAACAAGCTGCATTTCGCGCGCTGGCGCTGCTGGAGAAACTACGGCACCGGGGTGGCGGGCGACCTGATGGTGCATCTGATCAGCGGCATGCTGGTCACGCTGGGTTGGAATGAAGTACCCAAGTCAGCGACCGCGATGGGTGGAATCTTCCGTTGGAAGGACGGGCGCGACATGCCTGACCTGCACACTGTGCTGTTCGACTATCACGGTGTTCCGGTTTATGTGCGACTTGGACTCGGAACCGAGACCCCGGAACTGGCGCGGTTCATGGGGCCGAAGGGGCTGCTCGACGCCGGCGAGTTTGAATTGCGACACTCTCCGCAGGCAGGCGTGGATACCGATCCCAGTTACTACAGTTCCAGTTTCCCGCCGAAAATGCGGGCCGCATACGTGAAGCAGTGGCACGCGGAACACGACCCGCCGCTGGGTAAGGAACCCATCCACGACGACACCGTGTATCGCGGACATGACTGGGACGATATGACTCCGCACTTAAACGTCTTTTTCCAGTCGGTGAAGTCGCGCAAGCCGGTAACCGAGGATGCGGTATTCGGCAATCACGCTGCCATCGCCTGTCACATGGCCAACGAATCGTATTTTCGCCAGAAACCGGTGGTGTGGGATGAGGCTTCCAAGACCATCGTGTCTTCGTAGTCTGGACGGGCCCTCTGGCCGGATGTTTCCCGGCTGAAGCCGCCGTTGAGTTGGAGGAGCCTTCGGCTAAAAGCCGCGCCCTTTCAACCCCGGCGAGAAGTCGAGTTTCTGCGCCACCTGCAAGTCGGGAGGAACCATGCGTCTTACTATTTTCGCCGGGCAAAAGCGCAGGATCATTCCCTTTCTCCTCGGCTTTCTTGTACTGAATATCTGCACCCTGGCGCAGGATTTCCCCACGGGTAAGCCCGAATCGGTCGGGCTGTCTGCAGAACGGCTGCAACGCATCGGCACCGTCGTACAACACGACATCGATGACCAACGCATCGCCGGCGCGGTCACGCTGGTGATCCGGCGCGGGCAGATCGCATGGTTCAAGTCGCAGGGCATGATGGACCGCGAGGCCGGCAAGCCGATGCGGCCCGATGCAATGTTCCGCATCTGCTCGATGACCAAGCCGATTACCAGCGTCGCCGTCATGATGCTCTACGAAGAGGGACGCTTCCTGCTCGATGATCCTATCTCCAAGTACCTGCCTGAATTTAAGAATCCGAAGGTGTTGGTCAAGCCGGCAACTGGTGAGCCCTACTCGATTCCAGCAACGCGCGAGATTACGATTCGTGATCTGCTCCGTCACACCTCGGGACTGACCTACAACTGGAATGCCGACCTAGGCCCTAGGTATGAGGCGGCCGGAGTCGCCAGCGGACTACTGCCGTATGACGGCACGATTGCGGACAATGTGAAGCGGCTGGCGAGCGTGCCTCTGCTGTTCAATCCTGGGGACCGTTTTGAATACAGCCTGGGCGTCGACGTGCTGGGCCGCCTGGTGGAAGTTTTGTCGGGCCAGCCGCTAGACGAATTTTTTCGCACCCGCATCTTCGAACCGTTGGGTATGAAGGATACATATTTCTATCCGCCGGATAACAAGCTCGACCGCCTCGCCACGGCTTACACCTATTATCCGGAGAAAGGGTTGAACCGCTTTCCGGATACGCCTATCCGGGACGGAAGTTTTGTCTATTCCGCGGACTATGCTTCGCGCGGCCCGAAGAAATTGTTTTCCGGCGGCGCCGGCCTGGTTTCCACGGCGATGGACTACGCTCGCTTTTGCCAGATGATGCTTGACGACGGCAAAGTCGGCAAGCCGCGCCTGTTAAGCCGAAAGAGCATCGAACTTATGACCCACGATCAACTGGGAAAGATCGGCCCCGAGCAGGGTTTCGGCCTGGGTTTTGGGGTGTCCGGGGTCAAGAGTCCGCTCTCTGAATTGGGATCGCCAGGGGAGTACAACTGGGGCGGATTTTTCTATACTGGCTTCACGATCGATCCGCAAGAGCAGATGATCGTCGTCTTCATGGCGCAACTGCATCCCACGGGCGATTTGATTCTGGACCGCGAAGTCGGCGTGCTCGCCTATCAGGCCATCAACGATTGAGCAAGAGTAGAGCAAGGATTGAGTCAACCGACAGCGGAGCAAATCATGACTGAATCTTCAAGCATGAATCGTCGAGCATTTTTGGGTAAATCGGCGGCCATGATAGCCGGGGGGGTAGTCCTGCCCCACACAGCATTGTCCTACCGAAATATTGTTGGTGCGAACGACCGCATTTCCCTCGGACACATTGGCATCGGGAGTCGGGGCGGCGATCTCGACTTGATCGCGTCCAAGTTGAAGGACAGCCACCACGTGGAGATGATTGCGGTCTGCGATCTGTGGACGGTCAATCGCGAGAAAGCCGCGGCCACGAATGCGCGTTATTACGGCAGAGCCCCGCGGACTGTCCAGCACCTTGAAGAACTGCTTTCCCTGAAGGATGTCGATGGTGTATTGATCTCGACCCCAGAACATTCCCATTCGCCGATCCTGAAAATGGCGGCCGAGGCGGGAAAAGACGCCTATTGCGAAAAGCCCATGGGGAATGCGCTGACGGAAGCAAAAGCGGCGCGCGAAGCGGTGCTTCAAGCCAAGACGATTACCCAGGTTGGCACCCAACATCGAAGCGAGCCCTATCCGCGAGCGGCACAAAAACTAGCGCGCAGCGGGGTGCTCGGAGATGTGAGCAAGGTTGAAATCGTATGGAATTATCACGGTCCGCGGTGGCGTGGCCGTCCCGAAGTGAAGGAAATTCGCGAGCAGGACACGGATTGGAACAGGTGGCTGATGACGAGGCCTGCGCGTCCGTTCGATCCCCAAATGTATTTTGAGTTTCGTCTTTACAAGGAATTTTCCAGCGGGATTCCGGATCAGTGGATGAGCCACGCCATTGACCTGGTGCACTGGTTTATGGACGACAATTTCCCCAAGTCAGTCGTATCCAATGGAGGGATTTTCGCCTGGCACGATGGTCGCGAAACCGCCGATACGTTTCAAACCTTGCTCGAATATCCGAAAGGCTTTCTGGTCAGTTATTCGACGAGCTTCGGCAATGACGCGCCCAGCTTTACGCGCTACATGGGGAAGAAGGCAAGTCTGTTCAATGATGGCGGCGAAGGCAGCCCGCGTTATCGACTGGTCGAGGAGAAAGGGACGCACGAGGACGATGCCGACATTGACCAGAAGAGAGCATCCAAATTTGTGCTTCTGCCCGGAGAGACCACCCAGCCGCCTCTGGGAATTGACGACCTCACCACGGAACACATGGCAAACTGGTTCGAATGCATGCGTTCGCGTCAGCAGCCCCACGCAACGGTGCGTGAGGGATTCGCGCATTCCGTCGCTTGCATCATGGCTGCGCAATCGTACTGGTCGGGCAAGAAGCTTTTCTGGAACACCCAGAGCGAAACGATCTCGGACAGCATGCCGGCTGGCGGCTAGGCTGCGAGGTTGCGGACCAGACATCTCGGCCGTGCGCAATCTTCGATGTTACCGAAGCGCTGTCTTAGCTGGAAACCGCGTGGCTGGCTCCACGAATCGACCACGCATGAGGCAGCTCGATATAGGACCGATCAAGGGCCGCGATGGAAGGACAACCCAGCAATCGAAACGTGCGCTCGACATCCGATCGCAAAATCTCCAGTGCTCGGACAACTCCAGCGTGCCCGCCGGCCGCCAGGCCGTAAGCGTAAGCGCGCCCCACGAGGACCGCGCGCGCTCCCAGGCAAAGCGCTTTCACAATGTCCGCGCCACGGCGGACTCCTCCATCCATGAGCACTTCGACTTGACCATTTACGGCAGCGACAACTTCCGGAAGAGCGCGCAAGGAAGGAAAAACTGAATCGAGCTGACGGCCTCCATGGTTGGACACAACTACCGCGGACGCACCTACGTCCACCGCACGCCTGGCGTCGTCCCCTGTCAGCAGACCTTTCACCACGATCGGCCCGGACCACACTTCGCGGATCCATCGCAAGTCTTCCCAAGTCACGGTGGCGCGGGCCAGAGCAGCGCCCACGTCAACCAGTTCCATCGCACCTTTTCCCGGAGTCACAACG
Source organism: Candidatus Sulfotelmatobacter sp. (assembly GCA_036514015.1). Taxonomy (GTDB): domain Bacteria; phylum Acidobacteriota; class Terriglobia; order Terriglobales; family Acidobacteriaceae; genus Sulfotelmatobacter. The sequence continues at coordinate 168,593 of DATBYA010000051.1, read as the reverse complement.
TTTTCCAGTTTGGGTACGCCGCCGTCGCGGAGAAACGACGCCAGCCAGCCCGGATGCGCGAGAATGTTGGGCAAGTAAGGGACTTTCGCGAACCAGGAAGTGCCCAACAGTTGCTTCATCCCATTGCGAGGATCGCGCTCTCTCATTCCCGCCACGGGCGTATCCACGGTAATTACTAGGGCGGAAAATCCCGCGCGGCGAGCCCGATCGATGGACCCTTCAGCAGCCTCGCGTCCGCCGAGCAGATACAACTGGTAGAAAACCGGCCCTTGCGACCCCGCCTTCACATTCTCCAGTTTGTGACCAGAGATGGTGGAAAGAATGTACGCGGTGCCTGCTTCTCCGGCCGCGCGAGCCGCGGCAATTTCGCCGTCGGGGTGCATCAAACGGCTGTAACCGACCGGGGCCAGGATGGCAGGGAAGGAAAGCTCGTGGCCGAGCACGCGGGTCTTCAGGTCACAAACACCGATGGCTACAGCGTTACGAGGGCGAAACAGGACATCGCGAAACGCGCGGCAGTTTTCCGCCAAGGTGCATTCCGCTTCCGCGCCGCCGTCCAGGTAGTCGAATACCGACCTGGGCAGCCGGCGTTGCGCCAGAGCGCGTAGATCCTCGATATTGACGACTCGTGAGGGATGCATAGCGTGCTGAGATGATAATGCTGGCGGAGTGTTGAGGTCCAACCTTCTTTGCCATTGCCATTGCCCTTGCCCTTGCCAGCGCGTTTTGTTTCCGCAATTCTGCAAACTTCCGTTCCGTGAACTCCTGTCGGCTGGCGGTCAACACATTTGGGCAGCGCTGCGTCTTAGGGTCGGAAGACCTCCAACTCGCTATGGGCGCCGCACCTCCCGGCAGCGAGTAAAACTCATCGCTCAATTTCGCTTTCGCGGCCAACGAATAGGCACGCCACCGATTCAAATGAGGCCCTGCGTTGCGGACCGTGGGACTGTGGCTTATCATTCCCATGCGTCATTCTCATTCACAATCAACCATCAACTTCTCCGAAAATCGACAAGAGAGGCACTGACAACCGGCCTATGATGCCTTTGCTTCGCCCGCCCGGGCCTGTGAATCGCGGCATAGTCGGGAACTTCCCGCTGGGAAGCCCGGACCCACTCGGGCTGTATACCAAGTGGGCTGGTCAATTTGGTGACATCTTTTACTATCGCGCTTTTTCCCGTCACATCTATTTCCTGAACAACCCCGACCTCATCGAGCAGGTTCTGGTAACCAACTGGCAAAATTTCATCAAGGGCGAAGCCCTGAAGTTCAACCGGCGGATCTTTGGAAACGGTCTTCTGACCAATGACGGAGATGCGTGGTTGCGGCAGCGGCACCTCATCCAACCCGCCTTTCATCGCGACAGAATCGAATCGTACGGCGACACCATGGTGGCCTATACGGAGCGGATGATGGCGGGCTGGCACGATGGTGATATGCGTGACATTCATCAGGACATGATGCGCCTGGCGTTGGAAATTGTGGCCAAGGCGCTTTTTAATGTCGAGATGACGGCGGAGAAAGACAGAATTGCAGGCGCGCTGAACACCTTTATGGAGCTCGGCTCGCGCGGGCGCATGCTGTTACCTCCGATTCTCCGCCTATTACCAACCGCCGACAACTGGCGTTACCGGCGCGCCGCGCGCCAGCTGGACGACATCGTATACGGTCTTATCCATCAGCGCCGCTCGAACCGCCAGGTCGCCGACGACCTGCTCTCTCGATTGTTGCAGGCTCAGAGTAGGGGCGAGGACGCGATGTCAGACCGTGCGATGTCAGACCAGCAGTTGCGCGATGAAGTGATGACCCTCCTCTTGGCGGGTCACGAGACGACTGCGGTTTCGTTATCGTGGACTTGGTATTTACTGGCGCAGTATCCAGAGGTCGAGAAAAAGCTTTGGTCAGAACTTCGAGCCGTGCTCAAGGGCAGAAGTCCAGGGGTGAAAGATCTGTCCAGACTACCTTACACCGAGCGAGTCGTGAAGGAAGCGATGCGACTGTACCCACCGGCGTGGGCGATCGTCCGAAACTGTCTGAAAGACTGCGAGATCGGCGGCTATCGAGTGCCTGCCGGAGCGACGGTCATGATGAGCCAGTGGGTAACACACCGCGACCCGCGATATTACGAGCAACCCGAGCGCTTCAATCCAGATCGCTGGTTGGACGGGCGGGCCAAAAGTGCCTGCAAGTTTGTTTATTTCCCCTTCGGTGGAGGACCGCGCACTTGCATAGGCGCGTCCTTTGCCGCGATGGAAGCTGTCCTGGTGCTGGCAGCAATCGCGCGAAGGTATCAAGTGCGGCTTGCGCCAGATTTCCCCGTCGAGCCGTTGCCCACCATTACCCTTCGTCCCAGGCGTGGCGTCAAAGTTGTGCTCACACAACGCGTTGACGTTTGATTATTGCGGCGCTCGGAAAGCAAGCACAGCGTTGAGCCCCCCAAAGGCAAACGAGTTGGAGAGAGCATATTCCACTTGGGCAGGACGGGCGCGATTGGGCACCACGTCCAAATCGCAATCTGGGTCGGGCTCGGTATAGTTGGCCGTGGGCGGAAGCAAGCCATTTTTTAACGCCAGGACCGTGCAGATGGCTTCCATGGCCCCCGTAGCACCCAAAGAATGGCCGTGAAGTGATTTTGTGGAACTCACCGCCAGCCGGTCGGCATGGGCTCCGAAGAGTTCACGAATAGCGCGCGTTTCCAGCGGATCATTGACCAGCGTGCCCGAACCATGGGCGTTGATGTACCCCACTTGCTCGGGCAGAAGCAGAGCATCGCGTAATGCCGCTCTCATCGCGCGAAGCGGACCGTCGCTGGACAGATGGGTCAGGTGATGGGCGTCGGAGGACATGCCAAAACCCATCACTTCGGCATGAATCGTCGCGTCCCGTGCCCTCGCCGTCGCGAGAGGCTCCAGTATTAGCATGGCGCCGCCTTCCCCCAGAATCAAGCCGCGCCGGTCTTTCGAGAAAGGCCGACACGTATCCGGCGACATAATTCGCAGGGCCTCCCAGGCCTTTAAGAAACCAAAGCTGAAAGGAGCCTCGCTGCCTCCGGCAATGGCCAAGTCCACCATCCCATTGCGAACCATCCAGAAAGCTTGACCAATGGCATGGTTGGAGGAGCTACAAGCCGTGGACACCGTGTAAGCAGGGCCGGTGATGCCAAACTCCATGGAGATATGACTGGCACCGGCATTCGCCATGGCGCGAGGAATCACCAAAGGATCGACCCGAGGTTGGTTGCGTTGGTAAAGTTTCGCGAATCCGGCGTCCTGCGTCGATTGCCCGCCCATGCCCGAGCCTGTCACGATGGCCGCATTCTCGCAAAGCGTGGGGGTAAGTGTGATTCCGGAATCTTTCAGAGCTTCCCGGGCTGCGATGAGCGCGAATTGGGAAAACAGATCGAGGGAGCGTGTACGATTCGCATCAAAATGTTGGCCAGGGTCATACCGAGAAATCTGGGCACCGTTCCGAAACCGTAGTTTCGAAGTATCTACCGAATCGATCGCTCGGATTCCAGATCTTCCTTGGCTGACTGCATTCCAAGTTTCAGCCCGGTTGTTGCCCAAGGCACAGATCACACCCATGCCTGTGACAGCCACTCGCCGCGCCTGCGCCGTCATGGCATGCTCTCAGGCGTGGCCACGTTCAGGGAAGCATTCGCCGTCGGGTTCTCCCCACTCACTCGTAGAGACTGCCTGCCCGGATGATGGGGGTTATCTGAATTTCCTATCTGAACTTCCGTTTGTCATCCCCATTCAGTTGGAGTTGGCTCATTGTTTCTGCAGCTCGAGTTTCTGTTGCCGGGCGACCTGCCACTGTGCGAACTGTTCTGCCGCATAGCGAGCTGCAGCTCCCGGCACGTTCTCGATCTCCTGCACAGTCTTCATATCAGGCTCGGCCGTCGCAGCGATATGCAGTTTGTAGTATCCACGGGTGTGGAGGAATACGGTTCGATCTGTGGCCGCATGTTGGGGCGGCACGTGGAACGTGAGGTCCGCAGTGTCACCTATATTGGGCATCTCCAGGTAGCGATCGTCAATTGCCGCTAACTCTGGTAGCACATCTTTTCCCTGCAGATCCTTCGCCGTCGCCGGCTCGATCTTTTCCAGACTGACGGGGCGGTCTGCCGTGTAATCCACGGCAAACGAATTCAATGCCCAAAAGCCAGCGGGAGGTTGGATGCGAATGCGCAGTTGATCTCCCTTCACACGACTCACATCCAGCGGGACGATTCGGTCCTTGGAAATAAACGGACCCGTCCCCGGCAGAATTCCGCGCACCTGCCACCCGCTGGGTTCCTCAACATAAATTTTCAAGGCGAAGAGTTCTTCGCGCACTTCCCAGGCGAAGAGTGCGTCGCGGGCCGACTGGCTTTGGTCCATTGCGGTGTACCACGCCCCCACATCGCGCCCCCGGAGTTCGACCATCTTCTTGATCATATACGAGCCCCAGAGACCCGTCGCAGCGTTGACCACCAACTTCACCTGCGTCGCATCTGCGGGCTTGGGGAACGTCATCACAATGTCACTCTGCAACTTACCGTTCGCGTCGGGTACCGCGGGCCCTTCCCAAATCAGACGATCGGTGGCGCGCAACCAGGGGAGCAAGTCATGTCCCGCGGCATCCCGCGCCGATAGCGGAGCCTGCGGTGCCGCCAGCGTATGCAGGTTGCCCCGCGCATCCGCGGCCACGCGAGTTCCCGCAGCGTGGTCCACAACCCAAAGCTCGGTCAGATTTGTGAACTGAGTCTCGTCGACTTCGTTGGTAATCTTCAGCCGGTAGAGACCACTCCGCTCGCGGAGATGTTCCAGTTGCGAGAAATCATCTTTCTCGAGGCCACGGGAAATAGCTCCGCCGTAGGGTTCGGCGTCAAACACATATCGCGAACCGTCCCAGGAGTAAACGAATGGACAGGATTGCTTCAGGGCTACAACGATGCCGACGATTAGCGCCAGCGTGCCCACGACCACCGCCGCGGTCAGACCTATGGTGCGTCCCTTTTGAAGCGTGTCGGTCTCGATCCAAAACCGTTGAACCTGGTCCACCGGAAGTTCGTAGGGTCTCTTTTTTACCGAGGCGGACACCGTCCCGTTCTTGACATACGCTCCCGGCGGGTCGAACGCGACGTCCTCACCCTGAATGGTCGTAATCCCGACGATTTTTTCGTTTTTGGGCTGCGGCACATCTACGGTCGCCACCTTTTGAACTTTTCGTGAATAGCAGGCGGGACCGACCGCGAGCAGAACAGCGAGAAGCCATGCAATGGTTGCTTTTGGCATTGACCTACCTCTTACGAGAAGCACTCTGGCCGGCCAACGCAGAACCAAACTCAGTCCTCGTCGGTGTTCCTGGTTCCTGGGTTGCTGGGGAATCGAGCGGAGTATACGCTGACCACCCTTCCGCGTCCACTTTGAAACCGTGCCGTGTCAACCGACAATAGGAACCTCCCCATTCTTACGACATTAGAAGTGTCCCCTTCTCTTAGTAAATGAAATGTCCGGTTTTTATTTAATCTCCCGTAGTCGCCAAGGCAGTGGCAGAGTGGGAATCCCGCCCGCAGAGACCAAAAAGGTCCGCTTGACCATCTGGTACTCACGGTTGGGTGTCGACCTCGATGGCAGGACATTCCCGTGCGCAAGGGGAGCGCAGAGGACCACCCCGGGCGGGAATCACGGCAGCGGCCACTTGCCTGTTCTTTTTCTGTTCCTCAGTCTGCTACAACTTTTCCACCGGGTTCGTGCAGGTCTCGTGTCTCCACCGCAGGTGCAGCCTTCAATTTGCGATCCGCTGGGACATGCCCCTGCTACAGGGGTCTGGGCTACTCTTCGGATTGCGCAACCACCTGACCCGCGAAAGCGCTCCCAGTTGCGTCTGCTAAAATCGAAGCGTTTCGCGCCATCCATCTACGATTTATTCGGAAGACTTCATGACGAGCTACTCTGCGGCAGATACCTCCGTTGATCAACTCAAGGCCAGAATTCAACAGCGCCAGGCCCGTGTGGGCATCATTGGCATGGGTTACGTCGGACTCCCGCTGGCTCTGTTGTACAGCGAGCAGAAATTCCGGGTGACCGGCTTCGATATCGATGTCCGCAAGGTAGATACGCTGGCCAAGGGCGGTTCCTATATCTACCGCATCGCGCCGGAAGAGGTGCAGGCGGCTAGGGCAAATGGGTTTTCCGCCACCGCCGATTATTCCCAAATCACCGCCATGGACGCCATTATCATCTGCGTCCCCACGCCGTTGAATGAATACCACGAGCCCGACCTCAGCTACATCACTGACACCACCCACTCCATCGCACCTCACTTGCGCGCGGGTCAATTGGTAGTGCTCGAAAGTACAACCTACCCAGGCACCACGGAAGAAGTGATGATTCCGATTCTCGAAAAGGAAAACAAGGCCGGTCTCAAGGCCGCTCGCAACCAGGCTCCCACTGGCAAGGAATTTTTTGTGGCATTCTCGCCCGAACGCGAGGATCCCGGCAACACCACGGTCGCCCGCCGCGACATTCCAAAAGTGGTGGGTGGATTAAACCCGCAAGCTTCGGAACTCGCCGGCGTCCTGTACGGTGCCATTTTCAATCGAACCGTTCCCGTTTCGTCCCCGGCGGCCGCGGAGATGACCAAACTGCTGGAGAACATTTACCGCTGCGTCAACATCGCTTTGGTGAACGAACTCAAGCTGCTATGTCTGCGCATGGGGATCGATATCTGGGAGGTTATCGAAGCCGCTTCCACTAAGCCTTTCGGCTTTCATCCCTTCTATCCGGGGCCGGGTCTGGGGGGGCACTGCATTCCGGTCGATCCCTTTTATCTTTCGTGGAAGGCGAAGGAATGGGATTTTCGCACGCGCTTCATCGAACTTGCGGGCGAAATCAACAGCAATATGCCTTATCACGTTCTGTCCTCGGTGGGTGGCGCCCTGAATCGTCATAAAAAGTCGGTGAATGGCGCGCGAGTCCTGGTCTTGGGCGTAGCCTACAAGAAGGATATCGACGACCTACGCGAGTCGCCCTCACTCACCATCATCGAGCTTTTGCAGAAAGATGGAGCCCAAGTCAGCTACCACGATCCCTATTTCCCATTCATCGGCAAAGGTCGGAAATACGACCTGCAACTGAAGTGCGCGGAGTTGAAAGATCTGGGCCAGTATGACTGCGTCGTCATCGTGACCGACCACTCCGATTACGATTATCCCCGCATCGTCCAGGAGTCCCAATTGGTAGTCGACACTCGCAATGCCACCCGGGGCATCAAAAGTCCAAAAATTTTGCACTGCTGAGATCCAGGCGCTGGGACCCACACCGCCGGAAAATCTCTGCACAGTTCTGCACAGTATGGTGTAGCTTTTGGTAGGAGGCTGGTGGATTCGGTCCTGATGAAAAATGCTCCCCTGGAAGCTACTGATACGAACAGACTTGCTCCTGTCCTCGGTTCACGGGATGGCCTTTGTCGTGCATAAGCCATACCCTCTGTTGCGACTCGGCGTACCCGGTTTCCATGATTTGAAAAGACGGGGAGAAGCTTTACAGTCGAATGGGGTTTTGGGACACTAAAACTAGCAGAACGAGAACTAGCAGAATTGACTATGGCGTCGCTGTCTCGCGAATCAGGCCTCTTTACATCCCTCCCGCCATGGGAGATCCCTTGGTCTGACCTTCTGTTGAGCTATGGCGTTCAGGCGGTTGTCATTGCGATTTTGGTTTCGCTTCCCGTTCTCCACCCTGAGATTCTTGAGCGTCCGAAAACTGACTATCACGCGGTCGAACTGGTTCCCACCCCGGTCCCGGTAAATCACGAGCCCCAGAGACAGCTTGCTAAACCAGTGATCGTGGCACAGCTCGATCCCCCGCCGGTAGACATGCGTTTGCCGGCTCCGCAACCTCAGCCCAAACCGAAAATCGAAGATGCCCCCGCTCCCGAAGTCAAGATGGCGACTCGGAAGCTTGATCCCTTGCCGCCCTCGGCACCTCCGTTGGTTCCAAAGCAAATCGTGAGGACCAACGTCTTTTCGACTGGCAGCTCAGCGCCGCAAACCATCGAGCGCGCCCCGCAAAAAGTGCAGACCGGTGGCTTTGGCGATCCCCATGGCGTACCGGCCCAGGCGAGTCAGAACAAAGCGGTGAATATTGCCCAGGCAGGCGGATTCGATATGCCTGCCGGACCAGGCTATGGTAACGGAACGGGCGGAGCCCGCGGTGCCAGCGGCGTAGTCGCCAGCACGGGATTCGGAGGCGGTGTTGCTACGGGAAACACGCGTACCTCGTCGCCGCGCACCATACAGCAGGCGGGCTTTGGCGACGCCGATGTTCCCGCTCCTCCAACCGTTCAGTCGCGTCCCGCGGCCCAAGCGGCGGAGAAAATTGTCCCGGCAGAAATCCTTTCCAAGCCGGTTCCCATCTACACTGATGAAGCGCGCAGGCAGCGAATCGAGGGTGAAGTGCTCCTCGAAGTCGTGCTGGAAGCGTCGGGTAAGCTACGGGTTTTGAAAGTAGTTCGCGGACTGGGGCATGGTCTGGACGACGCTGCGGTACACGCCGCCGAACAGATCCGCTTCAAGCCCGCCCTGAAGGACGGCCAACCTTCGGACTCAACGGCCGTTTTGCACATCATTTTTCAGTTGGCGTGATCAACCGCCAGAAGGTTCTTATGCGAATGGTTCGTTCGGGTTCGGGATTGGTTTTTCTTCTTTTGTTCTGCATATTCGGGATCGAGGCTCAAGAGGCTCCCCCGGCGCAATCGGCTCCGAGCGGGGCGGAGACCCCGTCGGTTACACCGGCTCCTTCTAATTCTCTGCCCCCGGCCGCGATTACGCTCAACGACGTACTCGATCGCGTGGTGCAGCGGGAACACCTGTTCATGGCGCAAATGCGTCACATGCACCCCATGGTTGAGACCTACCTGCAGGACCTTAAAAACGACAGCACGGGGAATGCGACTCCCGTAAAAGACCAGTATTTTCTCGGCCGCCTCGACATGAGTGACGGCCCGGAGGACGTTTCTTTCGTTGGCCAACCGGGATTCGGGCGTCGGATGCTTAGCAAGATGACGGGGGTCTACGCCCTGCACTTCCTTCCCTTGGGCTTCGCTCAGATGGTGGTGCTCGACCCGGATTTCCAGAAGAAATACTACGACTTCACTTTTGTGCGGCGCGAATTTCTGGGAGAGCTCCGCTGCCTGGTCATCGATGTAAAGCCCAAGGAAGGTCAAAAGACCGCACGTTTCATGGGCAGGATCTGGGTCGAAGATCAGGATTACAACATTGTCCGCTTCGACGGAACCTACTTTCCCCAACCCAAGCTGAATTTCTTTTTCCACTTCGACAGCTGGCGCCTGAACATGCGCCCGGGAATGTGGCTGCCGGCATATGTCTACACCGAAGAATCCAACCTTAAGACGGGATGGAGCAAGACCCTGCACTTTAAAGCGCAGACTCGGTTGTGGGGCTACGATCTGAAGGGTCTGGCCAAGAGTGAGGAGTTCACCCAGATTCTGATCGATTCGCCGCAGTCAGTGAAGGACCAGAGCGATGCCGCCGCCGATGCCAGTCCCGTGGTGGCGCAGCGCATGTGGGAGCGCCAGGCGGAGGAAAACGCCGTCGATCGTCTACAGAAGATTGGTTTACTCGCTCCCGCTGGCGAAGTAGACAAAATTCTCTGTACCGTGGTGAACAATCTGCTCGTCACCAATAACATTGACTTGGCGGGAGATATTCACTGCCGAGTACTGTTGACCGCCCCTCTTGAGTCTTTTACCATCGGCCACACGATTGTCATGAGTCGCGGACTGCTGGATGTACTTCCTGATGAAGCGTCCCTGGCCATGGTTCTGGCCCATGAACTCAGCCACATCGTTTTGGGACATCACTTCGACACCAACCTTGCCTTCAACGACAAGCTATTCTTTCCCGACGAAGAGTCGTTCCGGCGCCTCGACTTCAAGCGCAGTTCTGCAGATGAGGAAGCGGCCGACGTCAAGGCCCTGGAACTCCTCAAGAACTCTCCTTACAAGGACAAACTGGGCAATGCTGGATTGTTTCTAAAGGCTTTGCAGGAGAGGGCGCCCGACCTGCCGAATCTGATTCGGCCTCACCTGGGAAACAGCTTTGCCGGGAGCAAAAGCATACGCATGTCGAGCCTGATGAGTTCGAGTCCTGCGCTCGATGACAAACGCCTCGATCAGATCGCAGCTTTGCCGCTGGGCGGCCGCATCAAAGTCGATCCCTGGAGCGATCGCGCCGACCTATCCAAGGCCAAGCCCGTAGCGTTGGTTTCAACGCACGAGAAAATGGAATTTGAGATCAGTCCATTCTTTCCTTACCTGACCCGGTTTTCAAACGGCAGTGCCGAGAAGGTGGCTCGGACCACAACATCATCGGCGTCCGAGACCGAACAAAAATGAGACGAAATTCAGGGACAGGGACAAAGAGGCGACAGGAATCGCTTGTGGCAGGAGGAAGCGCAAACGGCGAACCCTCGCCGCTCAGTCTGTCATGAATTGCAGAGTTGCCGGTTACTGAATCGAGCTACCGACTTGCGAAAACACATTGTTGGCATTGGAGCCGATGAGCCGGATCGTGCCCACGACAATGACCAGAATCACAGCCAACATCACTGCGTATTCCGCAATGTCCTGACCACATTCATCGTTCCAAAGCTGCTGTAAGCGTTTTGCCACGGGGCTCCTCTTTTCTCATTCTGCTAAATCCGACGATTTATTCACCGGGGTATCACCGAATAGACCAACTCCCGGCGGCTGTCCCCAAGGTCTGTGCTAGGAATATTAATATCGGGTCATTCTTTCGCCAATAGCACCAAAGTGCCACTGATCTTGAGGGGTGGGTGCGGCCAGGGATCCACTCTCACGCGATGCTTTTGAGCGGCAGCGCTTGATTCACAGCGAACAATGCGAGCTCCAGGCGGGTCGACACTCCCAGCTTGTCGAAGATGTTGCTGAGGTGATGCTTGACGGTGTCCTCACTGATCTTGAAATATTCGGCGATTTCCTTATTGGAATATCCGGCCACCACGGCCGAAACAATCTCCAGTTCCCGCGGTGTCAGACCGAATTTCTTTTGCCGCGCTTCGTCGTGCGAAGACTGCATCAGCGTGCGCAGGTATTGCACAAGGTTGGAAACACTCTCCCGTCCAACCCAGTATTCGCCCTCCATCACCGTATGAATCGCCTTCAACAAGAGTTGCGTGGCCGAGTCTTTGAGCACGACTCCGCGGGCTCCCAGTTGCAAGGCTTCGACGATTTGGCTTTTTTCCGCCGCTGCAGTCAGCAGAATGACCCGCACCGGAGTCGCGTTCGCGGGCATACTCAACTCGCGCAGGGCTTCCAGGCCGGGATGCTTGGGCATGGCTAGATCGAGCAAAAGGATGTCGGGCTTCAACTGCCGCGCCAGCTTCACGGCTTCGGCGCCGTCCGATGCTTCGCCCAGAACCTTCAGGTCGGCCTCGGCTTCCAGCAAGCGCCGCAGACCATCGCGAAAGATCGGATGGTCATCGGCAATGACAAGTCGAACGGACTGCGCTTTTCTAAAATTCATGAGGCACTTCCCCGCTGCGAGGAACGGTAACTTCCAGGCGAGTTCCCTGTCCGGGATTTGATTCTACCGTGAGTTCGCCTGCAATCAAACCTACGCGTTCCAGAATGATCATAGGTCCTTTCCTCACTTCATCCATTTGATCCTGGTTATAACGGCCCGCGAAAGGGAACCCTTTGCCATCGTCTTCCAGGATCAAGTTCCACTTCTTCAGGCTGGATCCCAAACGCACCAGCACATGGCGCGCGCCACTATGTTTCCTCACGTTGACCAGTCCTTCCTGCACAATGCGGAGAATCTCGCGACAAACCCGTTGCGGCATATCCAAATTTTCGAGCTCAGTAACGAATCGTGCGCTAATCCCCGTCTCCCGCTGAAATCGTTCGACGGTGTCGTTCAAAACGCCAAGCAACCGTTGCGCATCCACTTCGATGGCTTTCATCTGCTGCATCAGTTCCCGCAGCTTGAGCACTTCCTCGCGAAGCAGGCCCTGGATTCGACCTAATTCGGCTGTAATCGGCTTGCCGGCATCGGCCTGCCGGCGCAACACGTCCACCTGCATTTCGACCGCAATCAGCGACTGCACCGCACCGTCGTGCAGCTCACGCGCAAAGCGCGCTCGCTCGGCGGCTCCCGCCCGGCGTCGCAAGCGGTGCAGAAGGTAAACGTTATAAACAGCCGGCCCCACCTGGCGCACCAGATCGAGTAGGAAGCGGAGTTCCTCCTGTTTCTCGCCCCGCCACGACGGGTTGAACAGAAAGATTCTGCCCCTCCACTCGCTCCCGAACAGAAAAGCGACTGTAATCAGCGAGTCGAAGGTCTGGACCTCGCTGAGTTGGGAAATCAGCGCCGTGCTCTCGACCGGCACTGGATGGCCGTTGTGATCAAGTGCCAGGGAGGTCCATCGGTCTCCGTTGTTCGCGGCGTAATACACCTCCCCCGGAAAATCATGCAGATAGGTTTTGGCGTCACGAGAGGCCGATTCCAACCAGCGAAACTCCGACGGCGCACTCTTGCTATCCCGGTTCAACTCGCCCACGAAGACCCGCTGGCTGTGAGATTCCTGCGATGCGACCAGCAACCGGGAGGCCCCGTACATGGACATGGCTTCCCGGAAGATCTGCTCAATCGTTCCGGTCAGTCCTGCTTCCACGCGGATGCGCGACAAAGTCCCGGTCACCACCGCCTTCTCGGCCCGCAGGTGTTTCTGCTGCTCGGCCAGATAACCCAGCAATAAACCCATCACCAGCAGGTACACCGACAGCATGAACAGACGTCTGGGTTCGAAATCAACCGTATTCACGCGGAGGCCGTTCAACCCTGGCCACGGCAGTGAACCGCCGCCTCCCAGCGTCAGGTGCAGAACAATAAAGCTCTCCGCCCACAGCAGTGTGACTTCAGCGGCAGCCGTGCCCAGCGTCTCCCACAAACCCCAACGGTAGGCGGCAGCCGCCAGAACAAAAACAAAGAACAGAAAAAACGGAGCGCGTGGCCCGGCGGAGAATATCGAAATAAGGGCCGGCCACACGATATCCCCGGCATGGACCATCAGACGAAATGCGGCCGTCGACTGCTGCCGCCGACGCAGCAGCATGAGAATAAGAATTCCATTCGCCATATAAAAGACGAACAGGCCATACGCTGCCCAGGAATGGCCCAGCTCCGTCGGATCCATCTCGATCGCCACCAATGCCGACACGGCGAGGATCACCCGAGCCGTGGCCAGCCAGCGCTCGGTCCGGCGCGTCTCACCCGGATCAGGCGGGATTCTCAGTCTCCAGGATTGTCGATAGCGCTCAACGTGAGGATTCAATCGAGTCGGTCTCCACGGGCGGGGCGGCTTCGCGGGATATTATTGAATAAAAGAAGCTTACGGGCAAGTGAGAGTCTGGTGCCAAACTGACGCCAAGCAACCGTCCCAGCTCAGCGGCTTTCGTTTCCATTACTTCAGTAACTCATGGCGCTGTTGCCATCTGATCTAGAATGAGGCCGGAGGAGTGTCTTGCGCAACCGTTCCCATCTCTGGTTGGCCGCAGTGGCGGGATTGTGGGCGGCTTTAATTGGAGCCGCTCTGCTTCTGCCCCGGTCGTTTCAGCTGACCGCTTTCAGCGACGTCGTCCAATGCCTTTTGTTGCTTTCGGGTGCCGCTTCGTTCGTGCCGCTGGTGCTGCGCTCTCGGGGACGCATTCGGCTGTTCTGGTCGCTGATCACACTGGGCGTTTCTTTGTGGCTGTTGTATCAGCTGCTTTGGACTTACTACGAGGTGGTGCTCCGTCGGGACGTACCTGTCATTTTTGCCGGAGACGTCGTTCTTTTTTTACACATTGTTCCGCTCATGGCTGCGGTTGGTTTGCGACCGCACGTTCCGGGAGACGAATATGCTGCACGCACGGGACGGCTTGATTTTGCGCTCTTGGTAGTGTGGTGGATCTATCTTTATGTCTTGATCGTGATCCCCTGGCAGTGGGTCCTGGCCCACGCGGAGGGCTACACCCGGAACTTGAACGCGCTCTATGTCACCGAGGAGATCGCATTCCTGCTGAGCTTGGTGCTGTGCTGGATGACCAGCAAAGGCCATTGGAGAAATCTCTACGCCAGTTTATTTGGCATGAGTATCTGTTACGCCGCCAGCTCCACCGTTGCGAATTGGGCGATGGGCCGGAATATGTATTACAGCGGCAGCCTTTATGACATACCTCTGGTCGCTGCCATGGCATGGCTCACTTGCATTGGCCTGCGAACCCAGGCGGAGCAGCCCACCTCCGATGTCGGCGAAGGGTCAACCCTCTACGGCGTGTGGATTGCCCGGTGCAGCATGATCGCAGTATTTTCATTACCCTTGTTTGCCGCGTGGGCAATGTCGGATGGCGCCGTCCCTTCTCGCGTGCGCATATTTCGGCTCGCACTGACCCTGATCGCCGCCTTCTTCATGGGCATGATGGTCCTGGTGCGCCAGCACCTGCTCGATCGAGAATTGACCCAATTTCTACAGCACTCGATCGAATCGTTTGACAGTCTGAAACATCTGCAGGCCCAACTCCTTCAATCCGAAAAACTCGCTTCGATCGGTCAGTTGGTCGGGGGAGCTGCACACGAACTGAACAACCCAATCACCGCCATGCTCGGGTATTCGGAAATGCTCCTCAGCACGCCGCTTACGGCGGAGCAGCGGCCACTCGCCGCCAAGATCGGCCTGTTTGTTCGCCGCACCAAGTCGCTGGTCGCCAGTCTGATCAGCGTTGCCCGGCAATCACCAGCACCCAAGAGTCCGCTCGACCTCAACACGCTGGCGCGAACGGCCCTGAAGTTGACCCAACCTCAGTGGGAGGCGCTCGCCATCGAAGTGCGCACGCAATTCGATCCCGCCCTGCCCAAGGTCTTGGGGGATTCCAATCAGCTGCTGCAGGTCTGCCTGCAGCTCGTGGCCAACTGTCTTCACGTGCTCAGCGAACACAGCGGCCAAGGACTGACCGTCAGCAGCGAACGGCAGGGGGACACTTCGGTTCTTCAAATCAGCATCGAGCGGGCAGCGGGCAGCGCATCCGCCGATCCCCGCGCAACCTCGGTAGATTCCGAAGAGGCCTTAGGTCTCTCCGCTTGTCAGGGGATTCTGCAGGAGCATGGCGGTCAAATCCTGCAGGAACTCCGGGCCGATGGCACGATGCGAATTCGCGTCGCACTCCCGATCACCGAGTCAGCTCCGGCCCGGAGCAAGGAATCTACGATACCGGTGCGCTGGCAATCTCGACCGTACGTTTGAGTTGCCCGCACGCGGCGTAAATGTCCCGCCCGCGAGGACGCCGCACAAACGCCGGAATACCCGCTTCCCTCAGAATTTTTTGGAAGGCGGCGACCCTCTCCGCTCCGGGGGTGGTAAAGTCGATTCCCGGTCCCGGGTTCAGAGCGATCAGATTCACTTTGCAGCGCATCCCGCGCAGCAATTCCGCCACTTCTTTAGCATTCTCCGGAGCATCGTTGACTTCGCCCAGCAAGACGTACTCGAATGTAATCCACTCCCGGCTACGCAAGGGATACACGCGCGCTGCCGCCATCAGCATTTCCAGATTCCATTTCTTATTCAGCGGCATCAGCCGGGTGCGCATCGCATCGTTCGAAGCATTCAGAGAAATAGCTAGCTTCGGCCGGATCGCCTCCCCGCCCAAGTCATGAATGCGCGGCACGATTCCCGCCGTCGACACCGTCATGCGGCGCTCCGCGATGCCCACCTCTGCCACCAGCGCACGCGCCGCTTTCACGAAATTCTCGTAGTTCAGGAGCGGTTCGCCCATGCCCATGAACACCAGGTTGATGCGATCTTGCGGCGGCGAAACCTTCTGGTCTTTGAGTACCGCACAAACCTGACCGACAATTTCACCGGCGGTCAGATTGCGCTTCATCTCGAGCAGCGCCGTCAGACAGAACTGGCAATCCACCGCACAGCCCACCTGGCTGGAAATGCAAATCGTGGAACGTCCCTGATTTTGTCCCTGCCTTTGGGTGGGGCAGCGCTTCGGCGCCGCCATCGGCTCCTTTTCTGGAATGGATTTAGCCCCTGAAGGAGTCAGAAAACTCTCCGCGAATCGTTCCGCCTGCTCCCCGGCCTCGCTCCCGTCTCCGGCCTCCCCGCCATCCCCCTCGGGCATCCACACGGTCTCGACCGTCTGGCCGTCAGCGAATGCAATCAGATAACGCACCGTGCCATCGTGGGAAACGAAGCGATTTTGGATTCGAGGCAGACCAATCGAAACGCCCTTTTCCGCCAGTTTCAACCGCAGTTGCTGCGACAGAGTCGAGATCGCTTCAATCGACTCGACCCGCTGGCGATACACCGCATCCAAGAGTTGCTGCGCGCGATAGGCTGGCTCTCCAAGACTTTCGATGACCGCAACCAGTTCGGCTCGGTCCATCCCCAGCAGAGAAATCTCGGTATGATCAGACATTCTTTTAGACTAGCGATTCTAAACCCCGACCGGGGGATCTTGATCGGGGCTTGGGAAAACAAGACCTTCGTAGATCTGCCCGCCGCGATTGCCTACACTCAGGCGGCTACCGAGATGATCCACAGATCCGGGACGGTTCCAACGCGCTTCTAGGTCGCCAGCAAACCCTCGTCTCTGACCGGAACAAGGCCTTCGCCTTCGGCCCCAAGCTTCGCCCAGGGGATGATATCAGCCGAAACATTAATAAACATACGTAACAACAATATAATGAAGGAGATATTATAGAGGCAAAAGACGGAAAAGCGCATCATAGGGTGGCCGAGACAAAGGCATACGATGCCCGAAGCATCGTTGACAGCCATCCCGAAAACCCGTTAGATTATGGAGAGGAACAGCTAACTTCCGAAGCAGTAATATCGCTTTTGGATTCTGCCAGCCGAATCGGCGCTGTCCTCGGGTTCCCTGCCCCTATCTCCCGTCAAATGTGTCAGAATGGTGGTGTCCTCTCGGCCTCTACCCTACAGTGGCCGTTCTGAGGAAGCATTCAATTCAATGGCAAAAGAAGTCCGCAATATTCGCCGACAAAAGCTGCCCAATGGCTTGACTGTCATCACCGAGCAGATGCAGCACATTCGCTCCGCCTCCATCGGAATCTGGCTGCAGACTGGGTCTCGCGACGAAGACGCCGAATGGAACGGCATCTCCCATTTCATCGAGCACATGGTCTTCAAAGGGACCAAGCACCGTACGGCGGAAGAAATTGCGCGCCAGGTTGACTCCATCGGGGGCAACATGGATGCCTTCACCGCGAAGGAATGCATCTGCTTCAACGTCAAGGTGCTCGACGAACATGTTCCCACCGCGCTCGACATTCTGAGCGATCTGGTACTGAATCCTGTTTTTGATGCCGCCGACATCGCCCGCGAACGCGGCGTAATCCTGGAAGAGATCAAGATGGACGAAGATAATCCCGATTATCTCGTCCACGAAATCTTCACGCAGAATTTCTGGAAGGATCATCCGCTGGGCAAGCCGATTCTGGGTACCAAAGAAACGGTGAAGCGCTTCGAGCGCGCCCCGGTCGTCGACGCTTACGCCCACCGCTTCTCGCCCGGCAACATCATTGTGTCTGCGGCCGGCAATCTCGATCATGACAAATTCGTCGAGTTCGTCACCCGCCACTTTGAGCATATGAAACCGTGGAAAAACGGAAACGGTTTTCATTCGTCCGCGCCTAAAATCGTTTCCCGCATCATCCTACGCAACAAGAAAGCTCTGGAGCAGGTGCAGTTGTGCCTCGGCGTGCCCGCGCATCCCATCGCGCACGAGAAGCGGCACGCCGGCTACGTTCTCAACACCTTGCTCGGCGGAGGCATGAGTTCCCGTCTGTTTCAGAACATCCGCGAACGCCAGGGACTGGCCTACTCCATCTACAGCGATCTGAATCCTTACCGCGATACCGGATGCCTGGCGGTTTACGCCGGCACATCTCTGGCGTCGGCGTCTAAGGTGGTGCAATCTGTGGTCAGTGAATTTCGCAAGCTCAAGGCCGAGCCTGTACCGGAAGAAGAACTGCGCCGCTCCAAGGCCCAACTCAAGGGCAGTCTGATGCTTTCGCTGGAGTCGAGCACCGCGCGCATGTCGAACCTGGCGCGGCAGGAAATGTATTTCGACCGCTTCTACGACCTCGACGAACTGATTGAGAGAATCGAATCGGTCACCGCCGATGACCTCACCGAACTCGCCAACCAATTCTTTAAGACCGAATCCGTTGCCCTAACCGCACTCGGAAACTTGCCCGGGCTGAAGATCACGCGCGATCAACTGGCCTGCTGAGTCTTTCATTCGCAGGGTCTGCTCTGTGTGCCCCGGTATCCTCCGTGGCGGCGGTAAATCTGTCGGTCTCCAACCCTACTCCCCTGGCGCTGACGCGAATATTTTCCTCATTCGCATCCAGTGTCCGCATCTGCCTCCGAAGCGTGGCTCGAGCGATTTGTTTCTGAACGGTCTTCGCCGGAACGGTCTTCGAATCGACGCTACCGGGTTCCCGCTTTCCGGACTCACGATTTCCGGATCAATCGCTCTCGGTTCGCCAATCTCGTTTCGGCTGCATATGATTCGGCAGCATGCGGCCTGTCGTGCTCCGGTTGCATATCCCTCATCGTGGCCCAACCTGGGATTCAGAAGGTACCGCCAAGTTACGGCCAACAGGCGTAATCGATCAGGCGCCCGGTCGCCGGCCCAGGGGATAGCCGCGACCGGCCCGACCCGCCGCTTTTGCTGGTCTTTTGGCGGTTTTGGGCCGTAAAAACACTCCGTTCAGGGAGTGGATATAAGGCTTGCTTTTTTGTTGAAGCTGCAGCAAAATCACGTATCTTAGCTGGATCTGGAGACCGTAAAGGTCTGCTGTGACGGAGCTAGTCTCTGTCTGAAAACCAGGCGAATGCAGCAAAGCTACAAGTGGGCCCGGGCGGGGCCTTCAGGCGCTAACGTAAGGGTCGTAATCCTATGCGTAGCCTGAGAAGGAATCCCTCTCTTTAGATCGGGGAGGATGTCAAAGGCATACTATCGGCGAGCTCTTCTAGGAGCAGCTAACGTCCCGGCATGTTCGAGCCTAAAAATCTGGTTCCAAAGACCACTCGTCTGCTCGCCGCCGCGCCTCAGGCTGGGAGCGCTGAGGAACGAAAGCAACGACGCATGATGGTCATTGCTCTAGTCCTGCTGCTGGTTGCTTTGGGATTTGTGCTTTATCGGGATCGCGACTTCTGGGCCCCCGACAATCAGGAAACCGAAGACCAGCCACCCCGGCAAACCACTCCCGCCGCCACACCCCAAACGCAAACCGTGGTCGCACCACCAGCATCGGCCGCACATAAAAAGTCCCACAGCAGCAAGCCCCAGCCAAAAGGTTCTGCCCCCGCCGCACCGCCCGTCGCTTCCAATTTAGTCGCTCCGCCGATCACCGCCACGACCACCAGAACCGTGCTGCCGCCGCTGGAAGTTGAAGTGGTCGCCGGCGACTTCCATCGAACGGTTCATCCCGGTACCAATTCGGTGCGAGTCGATCTGCAGCCCGGTGCGGCTCCTCAGTCCGTCGCCGTTCCTTCCGCCGCCAGCAGCGCCCGTGATGCGGATAATGCCAGCGCAGCCGGCGTGACCAGCAAGGCCGCCGAGCGCGTGCAGATGTCCGCCGACACGGCCGAGATCGTCAGCCGTCCAGTAAAACCTGACTATCCTCTTTTAGCCCGCCAAATGAAAGTGCAGGGCTCGGTGATTTTGCAGGCACTGATAGGCCGCGATGGCTTGATCCAAGGTCTTCGCGTGGTCAGCGGCCCGCCCATTCTGGCCGGCGCGGCGCAGGAAGCGGTAAAGCAGTGGCATTTCAAGCCGCACCTCGAGGGCGCAGAATCGGTCGAAACCCAGGCTAGGATTACCGTCAACTTCACCATTTCCACGAACTGAATCGTACGGCCGGGCGACGATGCCAAGCTGTCGGCCGACGCCGGTCCGAAATCCGAGTCGGGCAAATCGGCCGCGCCTGAGGGAAAACCCGCCGCCCAACCGAACGAGAAAGAGTAAGTCCCTGACCGAAAGTCCGGGGAGCGCGGTTTGACCGTCGGGAACGACTGTGCCACACTGCTCACGGATTTGCTTATGACCCGCCGCTCCGCCCTGGTGTCGCACTGGTTTGCGCAGCTTCTCTGCCTCCATTTCTTGCTTGGGGGTTTGTTCACCACGGCGGCTATCGCCCAGCGTGATAGCCGTGACACTATGGACGATCCCCGGCGTCTGGAGGCTTTTACTGCCTACGAAACGGCCCCGGGCACGGCGGTACTCATCTTCAATGTCTTTTCCGAGCGCAATGGCACCCATCTCGATCGCCAGGCGCTGTTAAAACTGATTGACATCACCAACCATTCGGTCACCTGGCGAACCACCGAAGATACATCGCGGGGAATCTTTACCAACGTTGCCTACGGGAATTACGAAGTGGAAGTCAGTGCCGTGGGCTATCTCAGTACCAGTAAAGAACTCCAGGTGACAAACACAATTCGCGCTGCGCAAAACGACCTTATTCTTCATCGCGATCCTGAGGCAATCAGTCTCGACATCGGACAGTCCCTTCTGCCGCCGAAGGCACGCAAGGAGACCAAACGTGCTGTTTCCGCCCTGAAGTCCGGAAAACTGGAAGCGGCCCTGAGACAACTGGACGAGGCCTACAAGTCATCTCCCTCCAGCGCGGAACTGAACTTTCTGCTGGGGTATTTGTATTTTCAGAAAAAGGATTTCGCCCGGGCTGAGACCTACTTGGGCACGGCAGCCATTCTCAACCCGCACAACGCGCAGACGCTAACCCTTCTCGGACGAAACGGCCTGGAACAGCAGGATTATCCGGCAGCACGATCGGCTTTGGAACAAGCGGTGATGGCCGATGAGGAAAATTGGCTGCCCCATAACTTACTCGCCGATACCTACCTCCACCAGCAAAACTACGATAAGGCACGCGCCGAGGCGCAGATCGCCATCGCCAAAGGCAAGAGTACGGCCAGTCCCGCGCAGCTCGTGCTTGGACAAGCCTTGGTCAACCTAGGACAGCAGGAAGAGGCGATTCAGGCCCTGAACGTCTTTCTCGAGGAATCGCCACGCCATCCCATGGCGGGGCAAGTCCGCACTCTGATCGGCGAGATCGAGGAACATCAAACCGCTCCGGCTCCCCCCGAGAATGCTCCCCGGACCGAGGCCCGACTCTCGGGCGTCGATCCTCTGGAGGCGCTGGCCGCGCCGGGGTTTTCTATGAAATCGTGGAACCCGCCCAGCATTGATGACGTGAAGCCGGCCCTGGCGCTCGGCGTCGTCTGTCCTTCGGCCAAGGTCGTGGAAGAATCCGGCAAACGCGTGCAGGAATTGGTCGAGGACGTGGCTCGCTTCGCCGCCGTCGAAGATTTATTCCATCAGTCGCTCGACAGATTCGGCATTCCCATTCGCACCGAAACGCGAAAGTACAACTACGTGGCTTCGATCTCAGAGCCGCAGCCGGGATTTCTTACGGTGGATGAATACCGCGCCGACAAGTTGACGCTGAGCGAATATCCGGACCAGATCGCCAGCACCGGCTTCGCCGTGCTGGCCCTGGTTTTTCACCCCGACATGCGCGACAACTTCAACCTGATCTGTGAGGGCTTGGGGGACTGGCACGGGCAGGCAACCTGGCTCGTGCATTTCCGCCAGCGCGACGACCGTCCCAATCGTATGCACAGTTACAAAGTCGGGAACCAGATGTATTCTGTCGGCCTGAAAGGAAGAGCATGGATCACCGCCGATAAGTTCCAGATCGTCCGCATGGAAGCGGAGATGGTTAATTCCATGCCGGAAATCCAGCTTCTCAGTGAACACCAGACGGTGGAGTACGGGCCCGTCCCGTTTCTCAAGAAGAACACAACACTCTGGCTGCCGAAGAGCGCGGAAATTTATTTCGATTTCCGCAAGCACCACTACTACCGCCGTCACAGTTTCGATCACTTCATGCTGTACTCGGTTGACTCCGAAGAAAAACGCAAAGAACCCGTAGGCAAGCCGGATCACAAATCGTAGAAACGTCGTTGCTGCGCCCCCTGATCCTGTTGTGCCCTCTACTCCTGTTTTGTCCCCGAGTTGCTCGCGGTCTATGGTTGAAATAACTTTACATTCCGTTTCCCAACTCAGCCCGCCCCCGGCGGTATAATCCCCCCTTGATTTCTGCTCAGGAGCTCATCATGAAGAGGTCCATGCGACTCGTCTTTTTTCTCCTCGTGATTTTGTCTTTCGTTCCCGCCCAATGGTCCCAGGAGAAAGTTGATCTCGAAACCATCTCTCGTATTCGTTATGAGGGCTTCCGCGATTCTAAAGTGATGGAACTGGCGTCCGGCCTTATGGACTCCATCGGCGAGCGCCTCACCGGATCTCCCAACATGAAACGCGCCAACGAGTGGACCCGCGACCAGTTGACCGCGATGGGCCTGAACAATGCCCACCTGGAACCGTGGGGGCCGTTCGGGCGCGGATGGGCTAATCAATACATCAATGTCCGCATGACTTCGCCCGATATCGTGCCTCTGATCGTTTACGCCAAAGCCTGGACTCCGGGCACGAACGGAGTCGTCAGCGGTAAATGTGTTCGCGTTAATATTGAAGACAAAAAGGACTTCGACAAGTACCGCGGCAAACTCACCGGAATGATCGCGATCCTGGGGCCCGACGCCGAAGTGAAGACCATCACCGAGGCCCCTTTCAAGCGTCTCAGCGACGACGATCTGGCCAAGATCAGTGACTATGAGATTCCCGGCGAGCGCCCCGCCTTTCGTATGGCCGAGATCGCGAAACGACGGCAGTTCACCAAAGACCTGAATCAGTTCTTCGCCGATGAAAAAGTTCTGGCAGTCATCGACCACAGCCGCGGCACCGCCGGCGGTGGCACAGTGTTCGTTCAGTCCGGCGGCTCCTTCAAGCCCGGTGAGACCACAACAATTCCTCAGCTCACCATGGCTTCGGAGCACTGGTCTCGCATCGCCCGATTGCTGCAGCAGAAAAAAGATGTCTCGCTCGAACTGAACGTCACCAACACCTTCTACGATGACGATCCTATGCAGTACGACACCATCGCGGAAATTCCCGGCACCGATAAAAAAGATGAAGTGGTCATGTTGGGCGCGCATCTCGATTCCTGGCACGCGGGAACCGGGGCCACCGACAACGGGGCGGGCACCATCGTGATGATGGAAGCCGTCCGCATTTTGAAAGCCCTAGACATTAAACCCCGCCGCACCATCCGCATTGGTCTGTGGAGCGGCGAAGAGGAAGGTCTGCTCGGCTCGCAGGGTTATGTCGAGCAGCATTTTGGCTCGCGCCCCCCCTTGGACGACCCCAACATGAAAGGGATGCCGACTCTGCTGCGGCGCGACGCCGGTCCGGTCACGGTCAAGCCGGACCAAGCAAGGATTTCCGCCTACTTCAACGTCGACAACGGCAGCGGCAAAATTCGCGGCGTCTACCTGCAGGAAAACGAAGCCGTGGCGCCGATCTTCGAGGCCTGGATGAGGCCTTTCAAGGATCTGGGCATGACCACGCTCACCGCGCGCAACACCGGCGGCACCGACCATCTATCCTTCGACGCGGTGGGCATTCCCGGATTCCAGTTCATTCAGGATCCCATTGAATATGAAACGCGTACCCACCACTCCAACATGGACGTCTACGACCGTCTGCAACCAGAAGATCTGAAACAGATTTCTGTAATCGTGGCCAGCTTCGTCTACGACGCAGCCATGCGCGATCAAATGCTACCGCGAAAGCCGATCGAGAAGCCCTTGCCCAGAGAGGCCGAGAGGAAAGAAGAGTAATTTCGTTCAGCCATCCCCCTAAGCAATGGGGGGAACGTCAGCGACACCGCGCTGGCCATTCTGGCGCATACTCATCTGCTACCAAGGATGAATCGATCCTATGTTTTCGCCGCAGCCCATCGGATATGTGAAAAGTCCGTACCAGAATTCAAAACAGATCCCTAAAGGATTAGGCGCCAAACACGACGCGGAGGGTATTCTCGAAATCCTTCCCCAGTTCGAAGCGGGCCTCACCCATATCGAAGGGTTTTCTCATCTGTTTGTTCTGTGGGTATTCGATCGCGCCGAAGGATTCGATTTGGTTGCTACTCCTCCCATTGACCATCGTCCCCACGGTGTCTTCGCAACCCGCTCGCCCAGACGTCCCAACCCAATTGGACTTACCGTACTCGAACTTCTCCGTCGCGCGGGCGCTGATTTACATGTTCGCGGCATCGACATGCTGGACGGAACGCCGATCCTCGATCTCAAGCCTTACCTGTCGAGCATCCCAGCGGAGAGCTTACGCCGCGGCTGGCTTGCCGAAGCCGAGCAGGGTGGCGCAGAATAATCGACCCGGCCTGGCAAAAATGAACCATCCCGCTCTTTTTGCCGATCAGCCCGATTCGCAGCCAAGCGCCGATTCCCTGAAATCGACGCTCGGGACAAGCTACCCCGCGATCAATTCGACGGCGATGGCCGCGCTTGGTTCGTCGACCACCCGGAAAAATCCAACCGACTCCTCGAAGAATTCGTAGGCAGCCTAACGAAGTCGCCGGAATCGATTCGAGAGCGGCAGATCTTCGCATCTCATTTGCCTGCCTCCGGCTGGGTCACCATAATCGCTGGAACCTCCTGTTGCTTCACCAGGTTGTTGTAGGCCGCGACATCGCTCGAGACCATCGCCTTCCACTTCGCCAATTGTTCATCGACCGCCTTGCTAAGCATGTCAAAAACTTCATAGGACTGTTTCGTCGGAGCCGAATCGGCGCTTCCCACCACGCCCCCCAACGCGACCAGGTGATTGTTCAGCCGAACCGGAAAATTCAACACGTCCTGTCCGCTCTTGGCCTTCGTCTGAATGAGTTCTTCCTCAACCGTAGTCATTTTCTTGTCCAACGCTTTGCCCGCATCCGCGACGGTTTTCTCCCGCGGATCATTCTTCAGCCGTTTGTTCTCGGCCTCCACCTGCTCCCGCACATCGCGAATCTGAATAATTGCATCGTCCGTCTCGGTAACCTTATCCCGAATCTTAATCAGCAGATCGAATTGTTTGGCGAGGTCCTCCTGGCTGACCTTCCGCCGGGGATCGGCCTTGATCTCCAACGGCGCCGTGTAACTCTTGCCGAGAACCGTCAACCGCACCTGATATGTCCCCGGCAACGCTACCGGACCCTCCGTGCCACCACCCCACAGCGGTGCGCGCGGCACCTTCGTCGCTCCTTCATAGCGCAAATCCCAGACGAAACGGTTCAGCCCAGCGTCGGCCGGCAGGTTTTCGCCGCTGCGGTCGCGCTCGAAAAAGCTTTCCTCGTCTGTCGCAGGCTCCTCTTTCTTGGGAAATTTACGAATCACTTTTCCGGATGAATCCAGAATTTCCAGCGTGATCTTCGGCGCCTCTTCTTTCTTCTTTTCGTCTTCGCCCTGGCCAGCTTCTTCCGTCTTGGACTTCGAATCGGCAACTCCTGCCGCTTCTTTCTTGTCCGATTTCTTCAGCGAAGTCTTCAACCAGTAATCCACCACAACTCCGGCTGGCGGGTTCTTCCCCACGTTCCCCTGAGCGCGAAAACCCGACCCGCCGAATACTGTATGACTGGCCGCTGCAGGAGAAAACAGATGAGCCTCCTGCTGTGGCACCGACTCCTCGTACTGCTCCAACGGAGTAATGTTGTCCAGCACCCAGAAGCTGCGCCCGTGTGTGGCCAGGACAAGGTCGTTGCTGTTGTTGTTGTTTTTCTTGACCACCAGATCATTCACCGGAACTACCGGCAGATTGATTTCGAGGGCCTGCCAGTGCCCGCCATCGTCAAACGAAACATATACGCCCTGCTCGGTTCCGGCGAAGAGCAAGCCCGCTCGACTGGGGTCGACCCGCACCGCATGTACGTAATCGGTTGGGGGAAGGCCCATCACCAATTTGCTCCAGCTCTTTCCGAAGTCGGTCGTCTTGAAAATATAGGGCGCGAAGTCATCCATCTTGTGCCGCTCCACTGCAAGATAGGCAGTCCCGGCCTCGCGCGGAGAAGCCTCAATCATGCTCACCGTGCCCCATTCCGGCATGGCCTTAGGAGTGACGTTCTCCCAATTCTGCCCGCCATCGCGCGTCAAATGGACCAGTCCGTCATCGCTTCCGACCCAGATCAGATCTTTTTGCGCCGGCGACTCCACCACCGAGAAAATCGTGTCGTAAACCTCCACGCCGGTATTGTCTTTGGTAATCGGCCCACCCGAAGCCGCCTGCTTCGATTTATCGTTGCGCGTCAGGTCGGGACTGATAATCGTCCAACTCATCCCTCCATCCGTTGTCTTAAACAGCGATTCCCCGGCAAAATACAGGGTCTTCGGATCGTGCGGCGAGAAAACAATCGGCTCGGTCCACTGGAAGCGATGCTTCACGTCCGCCGCGGCCCATCCGATGGGATTGACGGGCCAGGGATTAATCGCCTGTTCTTGGTGCGTATGTTGATCGTGGCGCGTAATCTCGCCGCCGTAAGAGCCGGCATACACGATCAGCGGATCGGTGGGATCGGGCGCTATGTACCCGCTCTCGCCGCCACCCACGTCGTACCAGTCCGGTCGATCGATCGAACCGTCGGCGCTCGCACTCGCAATTCCAACGGTGGAATTGTCCTGCTGCGCGCCATAGAGGAAGTAGGGAAATCGATCGTCGGTGGTGACGTGGTAGAACTGCGCCGTGGGCTGATTATTCTCGCTGCTCCAGCTTTCGCCGCCATTGGTAGAGATCGTCGCGCCGCCATCATTTCCATTGATGAGCCGTTTGGGATTCCCAGGGTCGATCCACAACCCGTGATTGTCTCCATGGGGCGCGCGCACCGGGGTAAACGTCTTGCCGCCGTCATTCGAGCGGAATACGCCGGTGTTAAGGATATAGACGGTTTCGGCGGACTTCGGATCGGCAAAAATATGCGAATAGTACCAGGCGCGCTGGCGAAAACGGTGGTCGTCGGTCATGAGATGCCAGGAATCGCCGCCATCGTCGGAACGATAGATTCCGCCTTTCTCCGCTTCGACTACGGCCCATACCCGGTTGGGATTCGCGCCGGAAATGGTAACTCCGATCCTGCCCATAATTCCCTCGGGCAGACCGTGCGCTTTCAGTTGCTTCCAAGTCGAGCCGCCGTCAATGGATCGATAGAGACCGCTCCCCGGGCCGCCGCTGTCCAAACTCCAGGGCGTCCGCTTCGCCTGCCACAAGGCCGCGAACAGAATATTGGGATTACTGGGATCGAAAACCACGTCGATGCCGCCACTCTTGGCGTCTTTATAAAGAACCTTTTCCCAGGTCTTGCCGCCATCGCGTGTGCGGAAAATTCCTCGCTCCTCGTTATCGGCAAAGGGATGTCCCAAAGCCGCCACGAACGCAATGTCAGGATTCTTGGGGTTTACTGCTAGTCGCCCGACGGCGTGCGTATCGCTCAGGCCCACGAACTTCCAAGTCTTGCCGGCATCGAGCGACTTCCATACGCCATTTCCGCCAACTATGTTGCCCCGGATGCACGCTTCCCCGGTCCCGACGTAAATCACGTTCGGATCCGACTCGGAAACAGCAATCGCGCCAATCGCCGGCGACGCATCTTTCACTTTGTCGAAAACCGGTTTCCAGTTGAGTCCACCGTCGGTCGTCTTCCACACCCCGCCCGCTACCGCGCCAAAATAGTAGACCTCATCCTGCCCCACCACGCCCGACACCGCAACCACGCGTCCGCCGCGGAATGGCCCCACTAACCGGTATTGCATACCCTTCCACGGCCCCTCGGATTCGCGGTCGTCTGCATCGGCATCGCTCGCCGCAACCCCCGCAGTGGTGGCTGGTTTCGGCGCTTCCGCCTGGGTTTGCGCGGACTCGGTGCCAGGTTTGGGTTGGGGTTTCTGTTTCTGCGCTGATATGGAGTTGACACAACACGCCATCAGGATTACGAGAGCCATCGTTCGCAAGGTCGGTTCCTCCGGGAACGTACACAATAAGCCCAACGACCCTCAATTCCCACCAAAATCTTCATGTCACAAAATCTTCACGTCGGGAAGAATTCGTCTTAGGCTCTATAATTCCAACTCGCAGAACGGGACGTGCAGAAATTCGATGGTTGGAACAATCGTCCGGAACGACCGCGACTTTTGAGGAGGCCCACTTGAAGCTGATCCGCTCGCTCATTTCTTGCTGCATAGTTTTCTTTATCGCCCCACCGAACGGCGCGCAAATCACATCGCCGAAAAGCATTGCGCCGCGCCTGTTACCGGGATATACCGCCCAATCGTCCAACCCGGAACGCGATTTGGAAAAGAAATTTCAGGATGGGATTGTTCGCGAGAACCTGCGCGAAAACATGCGGCGCATGAGTGCTCGACCGCATCACGTCGGCTCGCCCTACGACAAAGATAATGCCGAATGGATTCTCTCGAAGTTCAAAGAGTGGGGATTCGATGCCCACATCGAAACATTCCAGGTCCTGTTTCCCACTCCCAAAGAGCGCGTCGTGGAACTCGTGCAGCCCACCGAATTCCGCGCCAAGCTCGAAGAACCGCCGGTTCCCGGTGATCCTACGTCAAACCAAACCGCCGAGCAGTTGCCGACTTACAACGCTTATTCGATTGATGGGGATGTAACCGCGCCGCTGGTCTATGTGAACTATGGCAGCCGCGACGACTACGAACAACTTGATCGTCTCGGAATTTCCGTGAAAGGCGCCATCGTCATTGCCCGCTACGGAGAAAACTGGCGCGGCATCAAGCCGAAAGTTGCAGGGGAGCACGGCGCCATCGGATGCATCATTTATTCGGACCCGAGAGATGACGGCTTCTTTCAAGGAGACGATTATCCCAAAGGCGGCTGGCGCCCCAAAGATGGCGTCCAGCGCGGCAGCGTGATGGACACTGACTATCCCGGCGATCCTTTAACCCCCGGAGTCGGGGCCACGGCGGATGCCAAGCGCCTGTCCATCCCTGAAGCCACAACGATCACGAAGATACCTGTGCTCCCCATTTCCTGGGGCGATGCTCTGCCGCTTCTTTCCGCGCTGGCAGGTCCAGTAGCTCCGGAAAAATGGCGCGGCGCGCTGCCCCTCACCTATCACCTCGGCCCCGGCCCCGCCAAAGTTCATCTCAAAGTCACGTCGAACTGGGACATGAAGCCGGTCAACGACGTCATTGCGACTCTGCGGGGAGCTCGAGCTCCCGATCAATGGGTGATTCGCGGCAATCACTTTGACGCCTGGGTCAATGGCGCCGACGATCCGCTCTCCGGCATGTCCGCCGTGCTGGAAGAAGCCCGCATGTTGGGCGAATTGCACAAGCAAGGATGGACCCCGGAACGCACCATCATTTACTGCGCCTGGGACGGCGAAGAACCCGGACTGCTCGGTTCGACCGAGTGGGTTGAAACCCACGGGGAACAGTTGCAGAAGCACGCCGTCGCCTACATCAATTCCGACAGCAACGGCCGGGGATTTTTTCACGCCTCCGGCTCGCATGATCTGGAAAAGCTCATCAATGACGTAGTTCGCGACCTCAACGATCCGGAAAAAAATATTTCCGTCTGGCAGCGGGCGCGTCTGTCGCGCATCGCCAATGCCAAGAATCCGGAAGAGCGCTCCGAGATTCGCAAACGCGCCGATCTCACCATCGGAGCTCTGGGCGACGGTTCCGACTACGCGTCCTTCCTCGACCACGCCGGCATCTCGGCCCTCAACATCGGCTACGGCGGGGAGAACGACGCCGACTCCTACCATTCCATCTACGACGACTTCGGCTGGTATACGCACTTCGTCGACACCGATTTCTCCTACGGACGCGCTATGGCGCAAACCGGCGGCACCACCGTCTTGCGCCTGGCGGATGCCGACATCATTCCTTTCGAATACGTCGGCATGGCCGAGACCATCGCCAAGTACGTAACCGAACTCGAGAAGCAACTCAAAGATAAGCAGGAGGAGATCACCGAGCACAACCTGGAATTGAAAGAGGGAGTGTTCACGGCCACAGCCGACCCGCGCAAAACCTCTGTACCGCCGCCGCATGAAACCACGCCCCCTTATATGAACTTCGCCCCATTGAAGAATGGAGTCGAAGCCCTCAAGCGAAGCGCGGAACGCTATCAATCCGCAGCGGCGAAAGCCCAGGCCGAAAGTGCGCCTGCCCTTTCCCCGCAGGCCCTGGATTCCCTGAACACCGATCTGCTGAAGATCCAGCGAACCTTTTTGACCGAGCGCGGACTTCCAGAACGCCCCTGGTTCAAGCATCAGGTTTACGCGCCCGGCGCTTACACCGGCTATGGCGCCAAACCCATCGCCGCCGTCCGCGAGTATATGGACGAGAAAAAATGGACCGAAGCGGAAGCCCAGGTCCCGGGCGTGGCGAAAGTGCTGGAAGATGTCGCCGCCGCAATTGGCAAAGCGGCTGATGACCTGGATGCGACGACCAGCTCAGGACGTTGAACGGGCACAGCCAGGACGCCGATCCCGATGTTTCCAGCGGCCGATTGCAGCTCGAACCCGTCGACTTGACCGCTATCGCGCGCTCTCGTGTGCGAGGAACTGCAAGATAGGTCGGCCATTCCCCGTCGCCTATTTCGAAGAAAAGACCTCGCTTGTCTCTGCTAAGCCCGTTGGCCTCGCCGCGCTTTCGCGAAGCTGACGAAGCTGTTTCAGGTGATGCTGTCCATGCACCACATGAAGCTTTCTCCACTGTAGCGCATTCAGCGGACCCAGAATCGGATGGTCCAGCAGCTTTAGGTGGCGCCCGAAGCGGGCTTCACACTGCGCGATGATCGCATCCATTGCCGCCATCTTTTCCCCGATTTCGTTGCGCACCTGCTCGGGCGGCAAACCTTTTGGCTGCACGATCGCAGGCGCTTTGACCCCGGCAGGTAGGTGGGCCAATCCCACGACGACCAAGGTCCGTACGCGATGCGCCATCGAGGCCCGCGAGGCCAGCGGCTTTCCTTTTCTGAGTACTCTTTCGAGTCCGGTAATGGTTCCGGTATAGGTCAGATACAGATGTTCCAACACCTCCGCCGCACACCACTTCCCAGGGATATGCCAGCTCAATTGCTCGCTGGACATGCCTTCCACCGCCGACGCTAGATCTTCTTTCAACTTTTCCAGGCGGGAATCCATGGCACGACCTCGCAGTTGAAAGTACGCATACGCCCACGCTCCATACTCTAGAGTATGGACACGAGCATTGTCAATACCCGAGAGTATGGGAGAATGGATTGCTATGGTGCGTAAAGGTACCGGCGCGAAACGACTGGACGAGCCTACCCTGACGGCAGCCGACTGGGCCGAAGCTGCGCTTCAACTTATCGCGGAGGCCGGTCTCGGGGCGCTCACGGTCGAAGCGCTCGCCGGGCGGCTTGGCGTCACCAAGGGCAGCTTTTATTGGCACTTCAAGGGGCGGTCCCAGCTCTTGGCCGCTGCCCTCAGCCGCTGGGAACAACGGGCCACCACCGAGGCCCTTCTAGGACTGTCGGCCGTGACCGATGTGCGTCAGCGGCTCCATCTCATGCTTGACGCTACCTTGCAGTCACCAAGATCACGCTCCTTGTACGCGGCGCTCGCCGAGGCTGCTGGTGACCCGATGGTAAAGCGCGTGCTGAACCGTGTGGCATCGGCCCGAATTGAGTACCTTGAAGCCTGCTACCGCGAACTCGGGCTCGCGCCAGCGCAGGCGAAAGCAAAGGCTGTGTTCGTGTACGCCGCATACCGTGGACTTCTACAGGTGGCGCACGAGGCGCCGGCCATGCTGCCCACCGATTGGTCCTCCTATGCGGCGGTGGTACTGGAGGCCCTGGGGCCGGTGCAGCGCCCCAAACGCAGGCCCGTACGACAAAAGTAGAACACGGATCAAGAAGTAAGGTCTCGAGCAAGCCGGAGGATGGGCCGATCCCCGGCAGTGCCGGTCACGCCTGCGTGATTGGATGTAGTTTAGCGCGATGGGTAGTAGCAACCCGGCAGATGGTTCGAGCAGGCGTTTCCGGCGAATATGGCGGTGTGAGTTTCCCGGCAATGGGATTGGACTAGCAGCCGTGCAGAGGATTGTCAGAAGGCACGAAGGCAGCGTCTGGGCGGGAAGTGAAGTCAGCAAGGGTGCGGTCTTTTACTTTTCTTTGCGTAAACCGGAAGCGAGTGGGTCGCCCTCACTCCCCGGGTCGAACTAATCTATCGTGCTTAAGAAACCGGTTTCGAAACTCGACAGAGTCGTTCGAATTCAGAAAATTCTCTCAGCTTCATGGTGCCCCTCCGAATTTTCCCAACCCTACAGCTCGTTCAAGCACCCAATGGCGGGTCCACCTAGTGGCAGGAGGTACATATGAAAAGAACCCCGTTTCTGCTGATATTTCCCGTAGTCCTATCCTCCCTGGGGTGGGCGCAAGAGAACTCGGCCGCGCCCATGTACCCGGCCGCGCCTCATCCCCAACAGCCTCCCGCCGCCGACCAGGATGCGGCCCCGCAGCAGATGAATCAGAACACGGGACAAGATATTCCCGTGTTCCGCGTAAGCGTCTTTGCCCGCACCACCAAGGCCGTGAATTATCGTCATCGCGGCGGATCGACGATTGTCGATTTGCGGGGGACCGAACTCATGCCTACAGTCGGCGGCCACGCTAAGGTGGACGGCAAAGCCGGACGACTCGCCGTCAGCGTCGAGCTCACCCACCTGCCGCCCGCCAGCAGTTTGGGAGGGCAGTATCTTACTTATGTTCTGTGGGCGATTACTCCGGAGGGCCGCTCGGTCAACCTCGGCGAAGTCCTCCCCAGCGACGGTGGAAAGGACAAGATCGACGTCACCACCGATCTGCAGGCTTTCGGATTGATCGTCACCGCCGAGCCTTACTACTCGGTCGTTCGCCCCAGCAATGAAGTCGTTGCCGAGAACATTCTTCGTCAGGAAACGAAGGGATTCGAAGAGCCGATCGACGCCAAGTTTGACGTGCTGGAGGGCAAACAATACACCATCGACGTGCCCGCCGACCAGCTTCCTTCCTCCCAGGCCAGCGCCAACGTTCCGCTTGATCTGCTCGAAGCACGCAATGCCGTTGCCATCGCGAAGGCCGCTGGGGCCCAGCAATACGCTGCTGACAGCCTTACGAAAGCGGAAGACATGCTGCAGCGCGCCGAAGACTATTTGCAACGCAAGCAAGGGCGCACTCCGATCGGCACTGCGGCTCGCGGTGCAACCCAAATGGCGGAGGACGCTCGAGTGCTGACCCTGCGGCGCATCGAGCAGGAACGACTGGATGCCGAACGTCGCGCCCACGAGGCCGCTCAAGCCAAAGCGGAGGCCGACGCCGAAGCGGCACGCCAAAGCGCACAACAGGCCCAGGCCCAGTCCGACGAAGATGCCCGGCGACGCACCCAAGCCGAGGCTGCGCAGGCCGAAGCCCAACAACAGCAAGCCGCGGCTCTGGCGGCTCAACAGCAAGCCCAGGCGGAGGCCGACACTGCCCGCCAAGCCGCGGCTGCGTCCGACCTGGCTCGACAGCAAGCGGAGCAACAAAAAGAGGAAATGCGGGCCAAATTGCTGGCCCAACTCAATCAGGTGCTGCAGACCAAAGACACCGCGCGCGGCTTGATTGTCAGCATGCCCGATGTGCTTTTCGACTTCAACAAATACACCTTAAAACCGGAGGCTCGTGAACGCTTGGCACGGATCTCCGGAATCGTGCTGGCCTATCCGGATCTTCACCTCAACATCGAGGGTTATACCGACAGCATCGGCAGTGATGAATACAATCAGACTCTCTCGGAGAAACGCGCCGCGACAGTGCGCGATTATCTGGTCACTTCGGGTGTCTCGATTAACAACGTGATCGCGCAAGGTTTCGGAAAGGCAGACCCGGTCGCTGACAACAGCACCGCCGCCGGACGCAAGCTCAATCGCCGCGTAGACATGGTTGTTTCCGGGGACGTGATTGGGAAAGAGAACACGCAGTCTCCCTCGTCGTCCCCTCAATAACAGATCGCGCGCTCAGCCTGCCTCGCTGCCGTAAGGGGCAGCCGGCAGGCTGAGATGCCCTTGAGCTTCGCTATGCAACCGAGGGCACAGTCATTTCTGATCGTTCATCACCCGTTTCTTTTCTGTCCCCTTAAACAAGGGAGCGCCCCAGCTTCCGGCGGCCAGGAGTGCCCCGAAAAGAATCACGGCATCGATGCTGGCCCGCCCCTCGCGAGCCCAATACACATCTTTCAGATTCAACCACAGCGCGAATTCGTCAAGCGTAAGCGCGGCGCCCACGCCGTACAGAATCGACATGAGCCGGCCAAGGAAAAGCGACGAATTGTCGGCGCCGTTCCCGATTTCACACAGCCACCCATATCCCACCAGGAGGAGAATGATAATTCCGAAGACCAGGTGATGAATGTGCCGGCCGCCCACCTGGATGAAGTGAAAGGGAGGAATTTGATGCACGATTGCATATACGACCGCTCGCACACCGCCAAAAGTTAGGAAGAAACCTATCGAAGCGATAAACAGCCGCCGCCGAGGGCGGTCGGGGATGCGCTCATGCAGAGTACTGCCCAGCGTGGTTCCATGCAGCAGCAACAATAAGAAGACGGTGCCGGCGACAGCGAGCAGGAGTACGAACCAAGTATAAGCCATGCGTTATTCGACAGCCGGGATCAGTTCCGACACCATACCTGCGAAGACCACCTGCCACGTGGCCTCTGAACAGTCTACTGCTCTGACGCTTCGCCGGCTCGCAGGTGTGGCTCGATCGCTTTATACTCGTCCTCGGAAAGGATATGCCTGGTGAGTAACTCCCGCGGATTCGCGTACGGGCGGTGCTCAATGACGTGGTCACTTTGCGTCCGAGTCAACCCGGTTCCAACCAGTTGTTCCCGTGTCGCAGTATTCAGATCTACTCGATCCTTATCGCGGTTCCAACCTTCCTTTACACCCTCGGCAACCGATTTCGCATTTTGCTTTAGCTCGGCGGTGGTCTCGGCGGTTTTCTCTCGCAACTCGTCCGCATTTTGTTTGTGATCGGTGCTGCATCCCACCCAGCTTAGACCGGAGGCAAGAACGCATATCAGAATCGAACCAGACCACAAGAAGTAAACCTTTTTCGCCCCACCCGCACTCCGCGATCGCAAGCTCAGTCGGGATTGATTGCCAGCCATTTGGATCTCCTTCCTCGGGGAAAAAGCGCCCCTCGGCCGTTCGCCGAGGGAACGCTGATTTGCACCGATCACCCGCCTTATCCTATTTCAGGCTCTGTTCTTCTGTTCCTGTTGCACGCTTTTCCTCTTTTTTTACCAGTCCCCTTTTCGCGAAAAAATCAATCCGCCCTGGATGCCTGTCCTCAGGATGGACATGGAATAAGATTCAGCCACTCCTTTTACTCGGTCCCGGTTGCACCATAATTCCGGCTCGAGACCCGTCCTTTAACCTGGTCGCGAATGTCTTGTACTTTTTCACTGATCGAATTGCGGATATCCTCTCCACTGGCGGGGGCCAGCAGAAGGCCAGCGCCCAGCCCCACTCCAACTCCGGCGGCGAACACAAGCACATTCCGGAGCGTGTGATCTTCCTCCGGGAAAATAGCGGTTCTGGCTTCATCCGCCATCTCGGACGCACGGTCCGATACGCGATCCACCTGCTCAGCGGTCTGGTCCATGACGTAAACGGCGGTTTTCAACACCGACCTCAGAATACTGTTCCAGCTCATTGTGACCCATCCTTTCGATTCGCTAGGGTGCGAAGCCCTAGCCATTGAATACCCAAGAAACAATCTGGTGCCCTTGTAGACTGACCAGCGGACACGAGCGGATACCAAGTGTCCGCCTGCCTTACGCGGCTCGCGGGCCCAGCACAAAATGCAAGATCAACGAAATCACTGCGAATACGAGCAGCAGGTGAATCAGTCCACCCGCTACGTGGAATACCGTAAAGCCGCCCAGCCAGGCGATCAGCAGAACGACGAATAGAATTGTCCAGATGCTCATTTGCTTTCCTCCCGTGATTAATTTTCGAAACCGAAGCGCCGCGAACGCTCACGAAGCGCGCGACCCCCGCCGCCCTCAAGCGGACGATGGTAAGCCTAAATCTGCTGACGTATCGTGTCAGTACGGGGAACCGTGTACTTGCTAGAAAACATTGAGGTATTCCGAACCGCACAGGTGGCGGACGATACCCCTCCCACACTAGGACTGCTTCCTCTTCCGCGATCCGTGTCTCGGCAAGGTGCCGGCCACGTTTTCGTGAAGGGAAAGCGAACTGGCGCCCCAACTCTCTGCCGCAAATGAAGCGAGGCCAACCTCTTGAACTATTTCTCTCTCTAAGTTAGAGCAACTGTCGAGCCTTAAAAGAAAAACGCCCGGTGGTTCAGGAGACGTCTCAATTTGACTGGACTGGTACGGTCGCGAATCACTCTACCGAGGTCTCGGACAGCAGCGAGGAAAGCCCATGACAGACCAGCGCAGACTTGCCACCGGCATTGAGGGGTTGGACGACATTTTGCAGGGCGGTTTACCTGCCGGACATCTCTACTTGATCGAGGGCGACCCCGGCACCGGCAAAACCACCTTAGCTTTGCAGTTCCTGCTGGCTGGTGCCCGTCGAGGGGAGTCCGTCCTGTACGTGACCCTCTCTGAATCCGCAAGCGAATTAACCGATGTCGCCGCCGCCCACGGATGGTCCCTGGAGAATGTAACGATTTTCGAGTTACTGCCGGATGAAGAACATCTGAGACCCGAGCGTCAATACACCGTCTTTCATCCCTCGGAAGTGGAACTCGGAGATACCACGAAAGCCATCGTGGGAAAAGTGGAAGAACTGAATCCCACACGGGTTGTGATTGACTCCCTTTCGGAGTTGCGCATGCTGGCTCAGGACCCGCTCCGCTACCGCCGTCAAATTCTCGCATTTAAGCAATATTTTTCGGGCAAGCAGCGCACCGTCCTGTTGCTCGACGATCGTACCAATACCGATCGCGATCTCCAATTGCAGAGCATCGCTCATGGGGTACTATCCCTGGAAAATCTGGCACGCGATTACGGAATCAAGCGCCGGCGGCTCGAGGTGCTCAAGTTGAGGGGGTCGTCTTTCCGGGAGGGGTTCCACGATTACGGCATTAAAAGAGGGGGACTATCGGTTTATCCTCGCCTCGTTGCCTCCGAACATAAAATGAAGTTCACCCGGGAGCAGATCTCCAGCGGGATCAAAGAGCTGGATGCGCTCGTCGGCAACGGGATTGATCGCGGCACGAGCACGCTGGTGATGGGCCCCGCCGGTGCAGGTAAATCGACAATCGCAGCCCGATATGCCTTCGCGGCGATGGAAAGAGGAGAGCCCGCCGCCGTCTATTTATTCGATGAGGGCATCCCCTCTTATTTGTCCCGGCTCAAAAGCCTGGGCTTCGATGCGGAACCGTACTTAGAAAACGGACTCTTTCTGCTCCATCAAATCGACGTTGCCGAGCTCTCGCCCGGTGAGTTCGTGGATCGCGTACATCGGGCGGTAGAATCGGGCAAAGCCAGAGTCGTCATCATCGACAGCCTGAACGGATTCATGAACGCCATGCCCGGGGAAAAATACTTGCCCATGCAACTCCATGAACTTACAACGTTCCTGAATCAACGAGGAGTGGCGAGTTTTATGGTGCTTGCGCAGCACGGTCTGATTGGCCGCGAGATGCAGACCCCGGTGGATGTCAGCTATCTGGCCGATTCCGTTCTGTTACTTCGTTTCTTCGAAACCAAAGGAGAGGTGAAGCAGGCCATTTCCATGATCAAGAAACGCAGCGGTCATCACGAGCGATCCATTCGCGAACTTCGGCTGCATCACGGGATCATCGTTGGCAGCCCGTTGTTTGACTTCAAAGGCGTACTAACCGGCGTCCCTGACATTTTGGTTTCGAAGCGGCGTAAAGTAAACGGCAAAGACAACAATAATGTCACCGCCTAATAACCACAACTCGCGGGTTTTGATCCTTGCCCCAAGCGGTCGCGACGCCGATCTGGTTTCCGCAGTCCTCGCGGAGGGGGGAATGACCTGCCACATTTGTCCCTCCGCAACCCGCCTGGTTGACGAATTGCAAGTGGGCGCAGCGGTCGCGCTGATCGGGGAAGAGGCCCTCCGGGAGGCCGACGTACAGAGCATCGCATCGGCCTTGGAGCGCCAACCACCCTGGTCAGATCTTCCCATCATCGTGATGACGGGAAGCGGCGAGCCCAATCGCGCCAGCCGACAGCTCGCCCGCATGCGAATACCGCTGGGCAACGTCACGCTTCAGGAACGTCCGTTGCGCGCCGTAACCCTGGTCAG
This sequence comes from Candidatus Sulfotelmatobacter sp., assembly GCA_036514015.1. GTDB lineage: Bacteria > Acidobacteriota > Terriglobia > Terriglobales > Acidobacteriaceae > Sulfotelmatobacter. Next base: position 130,242 of record DATBYA010000051.1, on the reverse strand, counting down.
CTCGGTTCAATCCGCCCTGCGGGCCAGAGAAAAACAGTACGAAGTACGTGATCATCTGGCCGAACTCCAGACCCGGGAAGAGGCAATTCGTCGGGCGGAAGAACAGTTCCGTCAACTGGCCAATGCCATGCCTCAGCTGGCATGGATCGCCGACGCCGACGGACAAATTCTCTGGCACAACGATGGCTGGTACGTCTACTCCGGAAAAACGCCCGAGCAGATGGCCGGCTCGGGATGGCAGGCCCTGCATGACCCCGACATTCTGCCCGAGGTTCTGAAGCGGTTGCACGATTGTATTCGAAGAGAAGTTCCTTTTGAGATGGAGTTCCCCTTGCGGGGCGCCGACGGGCGCTTTCGCTGGTTTCTCACGCGTGTGACTCCGGTACGAGATCAGCAGAACAAATTGGCGCGCTGGCTGGGAACCTGCACCGACATCCATGCGCAACGGGAAGCACGAGAAATCCTACGGTCGAACCAAGAAAGACTGGAATCGGAAGTCGCCCAACGCACCGCCGCCCTTCGCCAACTGTCCACCCAATTGATGCGCGCCCAGGATGAAGAGCGACGACGCTTGGCCCGCGAACTGCACGACAGTATGGGGCAATACCTGGCCGCCATGTCGATGAGTTTGGCTGCCCTGGTTTCCGACACCCCCTCCATCGACAAAAAGCGTTCCGACGATCTGCAAGATATTATTCAGCTCTGCCTCAGCGAAACTCGCACTCTCTCGCATCTCCTCCATCCTCCTCTTTTGGACGAAATCGGATTAAACTCGGCCATGAAATGGTTCGTGGAAGAATTCGCCAAGCGCAGCGGAATCCAGGTCACACTCAGCTGCGAATGCAAGCACCGACTTCCCACGCTCGTTGAGACCATGCTTTTCCGGGTCGTTCAGGAGGCCCTCACCAATATCCACAAGCATTCGGGGAGCACGACCGCCGAAGTCCTTCTGCGCAATGACCCCGAAGACGTTGTCCTCGAGGTGAGGGATCACGGCAGAGGGATGCCCAAAGAATTGCTTGAACGCTCCGGAAACCGGGGCAGCGTGGCGGGCGTCGGACTGGCTGGCATGCGCGAGCGTGTGTGCGAAATTGGCGGTGAGTTTCGCTTGCAATCCGGCGCACAGGGTACCAACATTCGCGTCTCGATTCCTGTGACGATGGGGCATAACGCGGCAAGCGTCGCCTGAGTCAGATCGTTTCCGAATGCGCCGGTCGAGATCCCGGCACTCCGAATCCTCGCGGGCCGGACGACAACGTTACTCCGATGGATGCGGGCCGGTGAAGGGAGAACAGCAAGGTTTCTGCACCGGCTGGAACTCCATCAGTTCGATGCGCGTCAGATCTGGATCGAAGACGTTGAGCTGCCACTTGCCGTCTTTCCCCATCTGCGCTTTTTCATTGTCATGCGGCTTCCAGCCATGCGATTCCAGAGTCTCCTGCGCCCGTTTCATGTTGGCGACGCCCAGCGAAATGTGGTTCATTACTCCGGTAAGGCGCAGATCGGGATGCTCCGGCTGATTCAGCATGTATTCCAGCCAGTCCGTGCCATCGGGAACCTGCATGGCAACCCAGTCGGTCTCATTCTCTTTCATTCCACCGTGCCAGTAAGGCCGGAAGCCTAGGATGTCGCGGTAGAAGTGGTCTTCCGCGTCGCGACGGTGCACCAGAATGCCCGCGTGAATCATGTGGCGCGAAACCGCGGATGCCGCCTGCGGCGGTGGTGCCGCGCCCGGGTCTCGCTCCACAAACTCCACACGATGCCCTTCCGGATCTTCCACCACAAAGAAACGACTATGGTCGGACCGTTGCTGAATATCGGGCACCTGGATTCCCTGTGCCAGCAAGTATTGACGAAGGGTCACGATGTTTTCTGTGGTCAAAGCGACGTGATCCATGCGATCGCTGGCCTTGGGGTCGGGTGCAGAGCTGTAGCCGACCCACTGCCTGCCCACGAGGTAGCGCGCCGTACCTCCGGCTTCGACCGGCGCTGCCGAAGCCAACCCCAAAATGCCGCCGTATAGCTTTTTCACGCCGTCGGGGGCGGTGGTATAGAACGACACATGGTCGATCCCGAGTATGTGCGGTCGCTGCGCGGAGGTTTGACCGGGTGCAGCAGTCTGAAGGACAGTGAAGACAAGCAGGGCGACTAGCTTTTTCATGGCGCCCTCGATTCTAGACGATGCGAACACCGACTAGGTGCGGTTTTAATCGTCTGGAGTTTGCCCGTCCCCCTTGGGGGTCGACCGGCCCGGTTAGAGCCCGTCCAAGAACTGGCGTAGAAGCTTCGTAGCTTCTTCCGGCTGCTCCCAAGCAGAATAGTGACCTGCCTTGGGAATCACCCGCAACTGGCTGCCTGGAATATGCCGACGCATCAGCTCGGCTTCGTTCACTCCGGTCATGACGTCTTCTTCTCCGGTCACAAGCAGGGTCGGAACATTGATGGTCTTCAACGTTTCGACCGAGTCGGGGCGGGCAGCCATGCCACGCTGTAGCTGTGCGACATCTTCGGCTGACAACTTGCGCATCATGCGCATCGCACCGTCTACCAGGTCGGGACGCATCTCTCGCGTAGTCTTGGCCAGGACCCGCGGAATCAGGGATTCGAAAAACGGTTCCGTTCCACGGTCCAGAACATCGTTCGCCGCCTGCAAGCGTCCAGCGCGCGCTTCCGCGCCATCAGCCTGTGCTTTCGTGTTGCACAATCCGAGCGCAGCCACGCGACCGCGATGCTTCCGCCAGAACTCGAATAGCGCGTAGCCACCGATCGAGACTCCGACCAGCGAAGCCGGACCCACCTCGGCGTCGTCCATCACCCGGGCGATATCTGCGGCGTGCTTCTCCATGGTGGCCGGACCTTCGCCGATGCCGGAATCGCCGTGGCCGCGCAGATCGGGCAACACGACGCGATACCGCGTGGCTAGAGCCTCAGCCACCGGCATCCAGAATTCATGAGTAACAGGAAAAGGATGCAACAGGACCAGGGGCGGGCCGTCGCCGAGTACCCGGTAAACGATTTCGGCGTCATCGCTCTGGATGAGCCTAGGGGGGATGCGCTGCATGCTGGCGATTAGATCACAAATGCCGCTTCTCGCGTCCGGCTTGCCATCTTGACAAGGTCAGAGGCTCAGCGAGGGATTAGTATGGGTTCGTTACCTGTTGCGCAGCCCTCGGTGCCGGCAGCAGTAGCGGCTCCTCGGGCATCACAATCCACGCGATGATGTAGGGGATGAAACCGATGCAGGTCATGACCGCGGTGATCAGCCACACCACTCGCACGACGGTGACGTCAATATCGAAGTACTCGGAGAACCCTAGGCAAACGCCCGCGACCTTGCGCCCCAGGCGCGGACGCACCAGCCTCGTTCGGGCCAGCGAAGCCCCGACGCGAACCCCGCAGTAGGCGCAAACCGCAGCATCGTCCTGAATCAGTTTTCCGCAGTAGTTGCAATACATAGTTCGACCCTCCCTCGGCTATACGCAATTGCAGGCCGAAAGTTCCATTTAGCTGCATAGCACGTCCCGGGCGAGTACAGCATTACGACTCAAGCACGGACAGCCGCCTTCGGCGGTCCAGTCGAGAAGCTCGACTGGCGCCGTCCTCGATCCGAACGGCCCCATCCGGAACGCCAACTTACCGGAAGTTCCTTGCTGCGCTTGGCGGGACAGCCGAGGGGGCCGTCCCCACCGCAGCATTCCGTAGCCAGAATCATGGTCGATGTTTGCGAAGGGAATCAAGCTCTGTGATTCCCTTCCCGTCCCCTATCACTCCCGGTACGCCTCTTTCCTATCACTCCCGGTACGCCTCTTTAATGTAGCGACGCGCCTGGTCCGCGGGGCCCGTGTTGGCGTTTCCGGCCAGCACGGTTTGATACTTTTTCATAGCCAGGTCACGCTTCTGCAGCAAGTCGTACATTTCTCCCGCAGCCAGGTTCGCTCTTTGCAGAACATCGGGATCGGGATTCGGAGCTTCGTTTACCAGTTCATACGCGGCGGACGCAGCGGCAAAATTCTTCTCGCCTCGTAATAGCTCTCCCAACCCCCATGCTGCCAGTTCGTAATGCAGGGTACCGTATTTCCCTTCCCGACCGTTTTGCCAAACTTTGCGATACACGGCCTCGGACTCAGGCAAATGCCCGGCAGCCCGCTCGAGATTCGCCACTTCGGTCAAGAATAAGTGATTCCTCGGATATTTTCCCGATAGTTCGTTCATGTAGCCGAGCGCCTCGTCATACTGGTGCTCGCGCCGCAGAAACAAAGTCAGTACCACCTTTGCGTCGAGCGCGTTTTCACCCTCACTGTTGGCCACATCACGAAGATAGGCGAGGCCCTTTTCGCTCGATCCGCTCAGCCCGGCCAGAGCCGCAGCCACTTTCACGCTCCAGGGCAGGTGACTGATCACGTAGTTGTGGGTTCCCACGACCAGCTTCGCGTCCAAGTAGTTGGGATCGATTTCGAGCACGCGTTCATGGTCGTGGCGCGCCCCCACCGCGTTGCGCAGGGCCGAAAACCATGCCCGCTCTACCAGCCCGGTATAGACGGAGAACTCGGCGCGGGTAACCCCGCGACAATAGAGAATGTCCACGTCTTTCGGTTTCGCCTTGAGTTGCTGGTCTTCCAGCGTCTCGGCCCGCCGAACCAGTTCCTTGATGCGTTCCTTTACTTCCGGCCTGGTCGGGCGGGGAGTCCGGCCGATAAAGCTGTCGTTGGAGTAATCCCCGGTATTCATCGCCCCGGTATCATAAAGGTCGTGCATCAGCACCGCGGTAAGCAAATGGTTCACCGCGAAGGGATCGTTCGGATGCCTCTCCAGGATCTTTTCGAACTCCTGCGTCGCGCGATCGAAGTCCATGTTATAGAAGTGATCGAAAGCAGCTTCGGACTGGGGATCGCGCGTCATGCCGTGGCCAGCGTCCGCGGCGCGGCGCGACTGACCCACGGCGGGCAGGCAGGATGCGATCAGCAGGCAAAGCAAAACCACCGACTCTTCAGCGCTCAGCTTCATCGAGGAATTTCTGGTTTGTAGCGTCACGGGCTGCTGCTTGCTTACGCCCAGTCTAAACGAACGGACCGAGATATTCTTCTCTAGGTCGCTGCGATTCGGAACCCAGCCCTGACGAACCCGATCTCGTGACCCAGCCTCCGAACCCAGCCCCCGAACCAGGAACGTCATCCAGGTACCGTAAACGCTGCGTCTTCTTCAAGGCAGTTGTCCCTATAATTGCGCTTCTTCAGAAGGTTTTGTTTGGCTGCGGTAAGTCCTTGGGCTTTCGTAACCGGTTCATCTTTACGCTGCGTCGCGCGTAATTATTGCTTGCCGTGCGCCTTCCCTGCTATTTCAGGAATTGCAAGTATTTGTGATAGTGGCATTTAGTCTCAGGATAACTTTGGTGGTTGGAATGCGATTGCAGCCGTAAGGATTTCGTAAAGGTTCCCACTATGTCGGAAGTAGTGCAAGACACTCCGCAGGAATTCTGGCAGCCGCCCTCCCCGGTGCGGGCAAATGAAGTCGTCTTACGGGAGGCCGTCCTCGGCATGGCCGAGGTCTGCCCACGCTGTAGGACCGAGTTTTTGCTAGGTTCCGGCTTTTGCCACTCCTGCGGCGGGCGCCGTCCTGAAGCCAACCATGGCGTCGCCAAGGGAGACGGCGGCAGGTTGGTTGGACTTTGGGCACAGCGACTCGATCGAGTCGGTTCGCTGGCTGCGGAATTCTCCTGGAGCAAAATCCAATTCCCTTCCTGGCTGCACTACCTCCACTTCCACGAGATCAAAAACTGGATCGGCCTTACCACGGCGTCGCTTGTCGCTTTTGTGCTCGGAATAGGCTGCGTCGCCGGAGCATTGCTGGTCGGTCTGCTCACGGCAAGGAACTTTGTGGACTGGCAGGCCATTCAATTTTACCGCGCGGAATGGCTGTTAGCGGCAACTGCCTCCTTTGTGGCGGGAATACTGCTGAAGAAATCTTCCAGTCGCGACCGCGACTAGCGCCGCTTAGGTTTCGCTTCCCGTCCCTGCAGCGCGCCTCTGCTGACTCATTCGATAGAGGTGGTGAATCGGCCCGACTCCCCGCCCCAAGGGGTGCCCGAAGGAGATTGCGGCGGTGACATAAGTCTTCGCCAGCAGGGCAGCTTCCGCCAAACCTCGGTCGAGAGCCAGGTGACAGGCCATGGCAGTCGAGAAGGCGCACCCCGTGCCATGAGTTGAGCGGGAACGTTGGCGCTCGGCCCTGAATATTTCCTGCTCAATCCCCCCCTTGGTCTTGAAACTTAGGAGATCGATAGCCTTCTCGAGGTGCCCTCCAGTAATCACGACGGCACTGGCGCCCATCTCGTGCAGCTTGGCGGATGCGACTTTCATTTCGTCCAGATCCCTAACCTGAATCCCTGCGATCACCGCCGCTTCGTCGATGTTGGGCGTCACCACATCGGCCAGGGGAATCAGCCTCTCGACCAGCAACTTCACTCCCGCAGCATCCAGCAATTCTGTACCGGAAGAGGACTTCAGGATCGGGTCTAGCACAATATTGGGCAGCCGCGCTTTGCCTGGCTGGCCTGCGGAGCGGTTCCCGCCCTGTCCGCCAACCCGACCGGAAAGAAAGTCCGCCACCGCCTTGACCACCTTTCCTGATCCCAACATTCCGATGTGGACGGCGGCAATATCGAGGTCCGCGGCAAGTTCTTCGAGGGTCTCTGAGAGTAAGGCAGGGTCTACCATCTCAACCCTCTTCACTCCGGTCGTTGACTGGACCGTCATCGCGGTGATGCACGCCACCCCATAACAGGCGTGGGCGGCAATCGTCTTAATATCGGCGGTCACGCCTGCCCCGGAGGAGGGATCGAACCCCGCGATCGTGAGTACGATTGGTGGTTTTTCGGGCATGGCCCCCAGTTCCGCTGAGTCCGATAGTAACGCGCTCCCGGGCTTGGCGTCTCACCATGCCCAGGATCCAAGTTACCTTTGGGGGCCTGCCTGCAGAAAAATCCTGAGCCCGGTCCCCTTGCAAGTACATGATTTAACGTAGTTTAGAAAGAAGATAACTGTAAGCCATTGATTCCAGTGGGCTTGTAAATTCTACTCTCTTCTCCCTTCTGGGCCATTTACCTTTTAGTACATGCGTAAGCTTCCGACAACAAAGGCGCTTAACGGCATCTGCCTATATTTACAATAGGTTACGTGAGATATCTATTACTACGACGTTATCCATCTACCCCCCAATTCGTATTGACAGGGGTTTGGCACGCCGCTAGCATCAACAAACTGTGAGTAAGAAAGCCTTAAGGCCAAAGGCACTTTTGAGTATGCGAGGAGAACTGAATGCGACGATATTTAGCTCATGGAGTGGCGATTGTTTTCTTGATCGTCTGCCTGGGAGCGGCTCAGGGACCGAACATCTCGGAGGCGACAGCGGCTCCAGGTCCACAGCAAACGAGTCCTGAAGTCCGCAAACCGCCTAAGACGAAACCGTATCAAGTGGGGACCGCGTCTTGGTATGGCCAGATCTTCGATGGCAAACCAACCGCCAGCGGCGAACCCTATGATATGTACGACATGACCGCCGCACACTTGAAGCTTCCCATGGGAAGCTACGTGCGAGTCACCAATCTGCGCAATGGCCGGGCGGTTGTGGTCCGAGTCAATGACCGCGGGCCGATCGTTCCGGGTCGAATCATCGATCTGTCCTATGGAGCGGCTCAGGCGCTGCAATTCAAGCAGCGTGGTCTACAACGCGTCCGCTTGGATCTGGTGAACCCCCGCGATCTGAAGCCAGATTATCAAACGGTTGCCTATAACCACCCCCCTCTGGCGAAACTCCCTTAGAGCCTCTACACTGATTGGGATGCCTGCAACTTTACCCAGCATCCCAAACCCTGGCCTGAGCTTCAGCGGCCATGATTCCGATCACGATAATCCGCGCCAGCGGCTCATCGTCGCACTGGACGTTTCCACCACCGCCGCCGCGCAGAAAATCGTGGCGGCGGTGGGAGACTCCGTTCTGACCTATAAAGTCGGCATGCAGCTCTATACCGCCGAGGGTCCGCAGATCGTGCGCGATCTGGTCGCTTCAAGACGCCGGGTCTTTCTCGACCTGAAATACCACGATATTCCCAACACGGTTGGGGCAGCGGTTGCCGAAGCGGCTAAGCTCGGGGTCAGCATGCTAACTGTGCATTCCTCTGGCGGAAGCAGAATGTTGCGGGCTGCGGTTGAAGCAGCCAAGGCACGTCCGGACCTGATGGTCCTCGCCGTCACTGTGCTGACCAGCCTGGACGGAAACGACCTGGAAAAAATCGGCATTCCGGGCACGGTCGAGGACAGTGTCGTGCGCCTTGCCGGCATGGCCCTGGACAACGGTTGCCAGGGCGTGGTGGCGTCTGCCCGCGAGGTCCGCTCCTTGCGCGCCCAGTTCGGGACCGCTTTCGCGATCGTGACCCCGGGCATACGCTCACCCGGCAGTAGCGTCGCCGATCAGGTCCGGGTCGTCACTCCCGCCGAAGCCATCGCCTCCGGCGCCAGCCACATTGTGGTGGGCCGCCCTATCACCGAAGCCGCCGACCCAGCCGCCGAAGCCAAGGCGATCCTAGGCCAGATCCGCTCTTAGGACCTCACAGCAATCCTGCAGCGGACGGTCCTGGTATTCCTTAAAGACATCCATCACACTCTCGCCCGAGGGCTGGACCGGAAGCAACCGCCTGGCAGGAGCAAAACGTGCACCATCCGCCTTCATCGAAGATATCCTGCTTCAATCGTTACGGGAGCGGCCGCGCGCAACCAGGCGCGCGCGATATCGAACTCATCAATCGACCCGCGGAAAGGCTAAACCGCGACGCCGAAGATGGTCTCAATATCGAAGATCAGGCGCGAGGCGAGGGGTAGGTGAAGTTTTCACGACCATGAAGCGGCGAGTCGGAGGAAGCGCTGAAAGGTCGCCCTAGCGCGATCAGCGGCGGCACAAATCCCCTAGGAACGATTGAGAAGGGGAAAAGGGACGCGAAGAACTTCCTCAGCCCGAAAGTTCCTATAGCTTTTCGAAGAACTCGCACGCCGAACATGAGATGTAAACCCCGCCCGGAACGCCGCGTTCGCGGTCTTTCACTCGCTTGACGATGCGCGTGGCCTTGCCGCATTTGGGGCAATCCGTGCTCTTTGTAGTGTCCATGACCTTCTTGCGGTCTGCTGTTTTTGCGATCTTAGCGCCTACTGCCATGGTTGATATCTCCTGATCTGTTCAATAGATTTGCGCAGCCCAATCCGCTTGATTCGCGACCGGTAGAGGAAATGTCTCCGAAGACCTGACCCGGAACGGCGGGGATCCACGCTGGAAGACTCGGAAGCAGCGTCTCAATACAGCGTCTCAACACTCTTCCGTCGCTCCTAATTTTACAGTAATGTGTGCCCCCTGTCTTGCAGACAGATTTCTTGGCCCGTCGAGTATGACGCGCCCTCGGCCCCATCCGGAAGACGATTCTGTCTACGATCCTCGCGCCTGGATCGGTGCTCGTTCTCGATCCGTGCTGGATACTGGATGGTTTTCCGAGGCCGGCGAGCAGCCCGCAGACGTGGCATGGCGTTCTAACGATGCTGGGATCGGCGATCGAGTTCCGCTTGGCTGGCTGGGAGTTCGCCGACCGTGGACAGCCCTCAACCGCTACGTCCGCAACCCCATGTACACCGGCGTCTTCGGTGTCTTCACTTGGCGAGGCAGCAACCTTCCACTGCATGCGACTCCGGGGCTATGCCGCATTCCTCCACATTGCGGTACAACGGTTTGTCGTCTGCTCCGAAGAACCCACGCTCCGCCGCCAGTTCGGCGATTCGTACCAGCCATATCGCCGCTCCGTCCCGCGCTGGATGCGGCGGCTCTAACTCAGCATCGAGAGTAGGAACGGCCACAGAATCTAGGGATTCGCGGCCCGCTGCTGAGGCGAGCTGAAATTACCGAATTCCAACTCCTGCGCCTGCCCCGAAGAGGTGCCGGGTTTGGTTTCGATCCATTGCACCCACCGCGAGAACGGTCGATTCTCGCCCTGGCGATATTTGTCTCTTACCGTAACCCTGATTTTGGAACCTTGCTTGAGTTCCTCGGTCCAGCGCGACTCCAGATCGTGATAACTACCTCCATGGCCCTGAAATGCCGGTTGCAGCGCCTTGGGCGCGAAGGTGTTCATGTTGGCATTCTGCAGGCCCAGATTGCGCACATCGCCGGGTGCTCCAAATTGAATGCCGATCAGGTGCCCCGCGTGGTCACCCGTACCGCCCGACATGGCGGTCTGCGCGGCCACAATGCGATGTTTCACTACGGTGCCGGGAACCCCCAGTTCGCCGCAGCCTTCTTTGTAGGAAAAGTTGCCTTGGGTCCATTGCCGGAACACAAATTGGGCGCTGATGTCGGTTAATGTCATGGATCCCCCTTTACCATCGCGAATCGTAGCACGAGTGAAACCTCAAGATACAGATACCAGAAGAGGCGAAAGGAGGCGCGTCCGGGGGCGCCGACAGTCACTTCGAACCGTCGTTGACCACGCTCCCTCACCCCTGCTACCGTCATATGTTTGCCCTCCGATGTGCGCCCGGTCCGATAGGCGGCAAACTGCTTTCGCTTTAATTTCGAGCCCCCAATTCATCAGGAGATCATCATGCCTGCCATCAAATTCCGCGGCGTCGATTTCATCCAATACGATGCCCTGCTGACCGACGAAGAGCGCCTCGTTCGCGATACCACGCGGCAGTTCATCGAAGACAACTTGATCCCCATTATCGAGGAATGCAACCGCGCCGGCCGCTTTCCTCGTGAACTGGTCAAGCCCATGGCCGATCTGGGCTTTTTCGGCGCGTCCTTGAAGGGCTACGGATGCGCCGGCATGGGCAACGTGGAATACGGCCTGATGACGCAGGAACTTGAGCGCGGCGACTCGGGCGTCCGCAGTTTCGTGAGCGTGCAATCCGGACTTTGCATGTATCCCATTTACGAGTTCGGGAGCGACGAACAGAAGCAGACCTGGCTGCCTGCGATGCAGCAGGGAGAAAAGCTCGGCTGCTTCGGCCTGACCGAACCCGACTTCGGCTCGAACCCCGGCGGCATGCGCACCCGGGCCAAAAAAGTCGGCACCGAATACGTGATTAATGGCGAAAAAATGTGGATCACCTCCGGCACCATCGCCGATGTCGCGATCATCTGGGCCAAAGTCGAAAACGAGAACGATCGCATTCGCGGCTTCCTGGTCGAAACCGACCGCCCCGGATTCAAAGCCGACGACATCCATGGCAAGTGGTCGTTGCGCGCCTCGGTCACATCCGGTCTGTCGCTGCAGGACGTGCATGTCCCTGAATCAAACCTGCTGGCGAAAACCGGCGGCCTGAAGTCCCCACTGATGTGTCTGAACCAGGCCCGCTATGGCATCGCTTGGGGAGCGCTCGGCGCCGCCATGGCCTGCTACGACTGCGCGCTGCAATATTCCCTGCTGCGCAAGCAATGGCGCGATCAGCCCATCGCTTCCCACCAACTTGTGCAAAACAAGCTTACCTGGATGATCAGCGAAATCACCAAAGCGCAGTTGCTGGTGTTGCAGGTCGGCCGCCTGAAAGATGCCGGAAAGGTCGAACCTCAACACATCTCCATGGCGAAGCGCAACAATGTATGGATGGCGCTCGAGTGCGCCCGCCTGTCGCGCGACATTCTCGGCGCCAACGGGGTGGCCGACGACTATCCCATCATGCGTCACATGATGAATCTGGAGTCGGTAAAAACTTACGAAGGCACCCATGACGTGCATTCATTGATTATCGGCCAGAGCATCACCGGCATCGACGCCTTCTGAGGTCAGCATTCTGAACTAGCCAGGGGAAATTGCCAGGCTGGTCCTCGAAGATCTGCCAACCTTAGTTGGGCGATGAGCGGCGCGGCAGGTGGACCATTTTCAGCCCTAAACGCAAACGGAACGCCGAGCCTATCCGCAGGCGAAGCCGTCGTTTTAAGGTGTCGCCGGAAGTGTTTTTCGGATGCGAGTGAGCCGTGCGGATACAGTTCCGATGACTCCAGAGAAAAAACGGCGAGTCGCAACTGCAGTGGGCTTCCTCTCCGGCGTGCTGGCCTCGCTCGATGCCTTGGACAACGCCAGAATCTTCTGGCCTCCGGATGCGGTCTGGGCAGCGCTACAACCTCCGCAGCGCCTCGAACTTGGCGGCGGACTCACGCTGATCGTGGTCACAGTACTGACTTCAGCGTTGCGCCGTCGAGATTAACAATTATCAACCGTACATCTCTTCCAGCAACTCGTACGCCCGCCGCAAATGCGGAACCACGATGCTTCCTCCCACCACCAGAGCCACGGTGAGCGATTCTTCCTGCTCGGATCGAGTTACACCCAGCCGGTAAGCCTGGATGGCATGGTAGAAGATGCAGTCGTCGCAGCGCAGACACGCCGACGCCACCAGTCCCATCAACTCTTTGGTCTTGGCCGGCAGCGTGCCTTCCAGGTAAGCGTTGTGATCGATGTTATAGAAACGCTTGACCAGAAAATTATTCGCCTTGTCGACGTTGGCATTGAGCCGCGCCCGGGTTTCGATGAACCGGCGCGCCGTCTCGCTTTTATCGGCGACGTATTTTTCCGTAAAAAGGTAGGTCGGCTCTTTCCGTTCCGGGCGTTCTGGGGCAGAACGATCAGATTGAGAGCGTTCCGCCGTCGCGGAATGTTCGCTGGTGGTTGTGCTCATCCGCAAATGTTAGCAGACGGCGCGCTTCCTAGCGTCGGGGAAATCCCGTAGGAATCAAGCTGTGGGCCTGTCTCGCGGCGGTTCTATGGCGAGGAATTCTTCCGCGAAGCGCCGCGCATAATCGTCGAGCAACTTCGGAATGCGCTGCGCATCCGCCGACCGCAGCACCAGGCCGGCATGATGATGTCTTTTAATCCGCAGGTACACTTCCCCATCGTCGTAGCCAGAAGTATCCGGCTCTTGCTGCCGCGCCAGCGAAAGAATCACGCCCGCATATTCTTCGCGCACGGATGGCAACGTGTAGCCGCCATCCTGGCCGGCGATTTCGATGCGCGACCACTCCCGCCATAGATTGATTCCAGTCGCGGCCTCCACCATTTCATGGATATACGCACCTCCCACGCGCGCCCCGCATTCGAGAAAATAGAAATGGCCATCCGCCTGCGCCTGGATGAATTCCGCATGCGCGACTCCGCGAACTAATCCCAGGGCCGCGATCAGTTCGCGATTCATCGACCGCAGCCGGGAGTCCTCCTCGCCTCCGCGGGGCACGGTAAATGTCGTGAAGATCCCGCCGCCTTGCGCCACGTTCATCGGAGGCTTGCCATACTTGCTGACATTGGCGAAGACGACTTCGTTCTCTGACACCACCGAATCCACGTGATAAACGTCGCCGGGGAGAAACTTCTCCAGTAGATAGGAAGACTGCCGGTCGCCCAAGGGTTCGAGCACAGGCCATAATTCTTCCGCCGTGTGAATCTTTCTGATTCCGATCGCCGACGCTTCCTGCCGCGGCTTCAGCACCCACGGGCCTGGCACATGCTCCATGTAATAACGAATATCATCATGATTCACGACCGGCACAAAATCCGGCACGCGAACATTGCGATCGAGCGCTCGCATGCGCATGGCCAGTTTGTCGCGGAAATAGCGCAGGGTCGTCAGCCCCATCCCCGGGATGCGCAGATGCTCGCGCAGAGTGGCGGCCGTTTCCATGTCGTATTCGTCGAGGGCAACAATGCGATCCAATTTATGGGTGCGAGCCAGATGGGTCACTGCCTTCACGATGTCGGCCAGTGCAATATTTTCAGGAAGGTAGAAGGTCTCCTCGAGACTTTCGCGCGGCCAGTCGGCATCGCGCAATTTTTCGGCGGTCAACAAAATCACGCGGCAGCCCTGGCGCTTGCACTCGCGCATGAATTCCTGTCCCTTTTCGTAGGTAGTGATGCACAGGACTGTCAGCGGGCGCGCGTCAGGCATGGACTCGGTTCCGGAATCAGGCATAGGAGGATACCATGACGAACTGGCCCGCGTGTATCCGCGAATACGACCAACAAAATCGATACTGCTGCTCGCAGCATTCCATTCCCGCCGCGCTTGCGTTATAGTCTCAACCCGGCGCGCGACCGCCGCATCATAAGGCGTCGGGAGACATCAAGAATGGGTACGCAGACTCGTGCAGAAGGCAAGGCCCGCACTTACGGGGAGAACATTGAGAGCGACCTGGCGTCGCGCTTCCTGCGGGTCGTGGAAGTGGCGGCCATCGCTTCCGCCCGCACTATGGGACAAGGCGAGCGCAAGCTCAGCGATCAGGTCGCCACCGAAGCCATGCGTAGAACCATGGATTCCATCCCCATGCGCGGCACCATCGTCATCGGCGAGGGCGAGCGCGACGAGGCCCCCATGCTCTACATTGGCGAGAAAGTCGGCGCGGAGTTTCCCGACGGAACGGAAGTTCCGGAGGTCGACATCGCCGTCGATCCCCTCGAAGGCACGAACCTGTGCGCCACTGGCGCCCCCGGTTCGATTACCGTGCTGGCAGCCTCCGAGCGCGGGGGCTTGCTCCACGCCCCAGACTGTTATATGGAGAAAATTGTCGTGGGACCATCGTGCAAAGATGCGGTCGAACTCGATGCCCCCGTGGCCGACAATCTTAAAAATATTGCGAAGCGTCTGGATCGCGATGTGGAAGATCTGGTCGTGATGGTGCTGGAGCGCCCGCGTCATGACAAACTGATTGCCGCCATTCGCGCGGCCGGCGCCCGCATCCGCCTCATCGGCGACGGCGATCTTTCCGCTGGCATAGCCGCCGCCGTGATTGGCACCGGCGTCCACGCCGTGATGGGCTCAGGGGGAGCGCCAGAAGGCGTGATCACCGCCGCCGCCATTCGCTGCCTGAACGGATACATGCTGGGCCGCCTAGTCGTGAAGCCCGACCAGGAAGAACGTTTGGCTCGCATGGGCATCAAAGATAAGAACCGCATCTACGAAGCGGAAGACCTCGCTCCCGGCAAGCAATTAATCTTCGCTGCCACCGGCGTCACTGACGGCGCCTTGATGAAGGGCGTCCGCTTCTTCGGCGAAGGCACGCGGACGTCTTCTGTGATCCTAACCTTGCGAACCGGCAAGGTCCGCTTCGTGGAGAGCATCCATCTGGAGAAGGGGCCGGATGTGAAGGTCAGGTTCTCGTAAAACGCCTGGGCGTTTATTCGAAGGGAATCAGAAATTATCGGAACTCGTAGAGCCAGCAAGCGCGGGCGCGCGCATCGGAATCACGCGCCGCAGAAAGCTCGCCGCTTTTAGCGCGCACATCCGGCAAAGCTTTCCGAGCCTGCTCGCCCAGGCCGTTGAAGATAGCCTACCGTCCCTCCCAGTGCAGCGTGTCATGAACCCCGCCCGCGAGTTTCATCCCACAGCCTACAAGGCCGAATCTCTCGATACAGCGCGGACCCGCCAACTGCCACTGGCAACGCTGGATCGGCGCCTGGATGAAGCCTCAATGCGGGCTGGGATCTCGACGCTCCGCTGAAGACGTCCTATTTCAGATACTCCGAATCCTTCTTCAGCTCCTCCGGAATCGGCGGAAACGGCGGCCATTCCTGCGAGTATCCCTGGAGCAGAGGAGTCGCAACTTCGGAGCGCAGCGTCCCGTCATGCACCGTGAACTTATGCTGGTGACCCGAAGAATATCCTTGCCAAAGGCAGACACTCGCGTACGCGCCATCTTTACGCAACACGTAATAGGTCATATCAACGAAACGCAGTTTGTTCATGTCGCCGTTGTAATTGCGCACGATCCGCTTTAGAGCATCCATACCCGCTTCCTGCGGAGACATGCCATGACGCATATTCTCCACAATCGTGTGTGCGCCCGCGACCTTGATGTTTTCTTCCCCGGCTCCGGTAGCTCCGGCGGACCCCACATCTTGATCGGTGTAGCAACCCGCTCCGATGATGGGCGAATCGCCGCACCGGCCGGGCAGTTTGAAGGCCAACCCGCTGGTCGTTGTGATGCCCGACATCTCGCCCTTCTCATTCAGCACGGAGCAGTGGATCGTCCCCGTGGGCGGAAATAGAACTCGCCGCACTGCCGCGAGCTGAAACTCCGGCTCAATTCCCAGATCGGCAGCGCGCTGCTGCAATTCCTCAATACGTTCCCGCCAAACCTCCGCTTGCGGTTTGGACTCGGGGGTGGGCGGATGCCAGCGAGGATCTGCAATCCCCGGCCCCCACCAGTCGCGGTCGGAATTGAATTGCTTCCACAGCAACCAGATTTTGCGAGAGTGTTCGGTCAGCAGGTTCTCGCGCGGAAAGCCCATCGCCACTGCAAATCGTTCCGCACCTTCGCCCACCAGCATTACGTGGCCGGTGTGTTCCATTACCGCTTTGCCGACCATCGACACATTCTTGATGTTGCGCACTGCGCCCACCGAACCCGCACGCCGCGTAGGTCCGTGCATACAACAAGAATCCAACTCGACCACGCCTTCCTCATTGGGCAAACCGCCCAAGCCGACCGAATCGTCATTGGGGTCATCCTCGGGACCCTTGACCACTCGAATGCCCGCCTCCAGCGTGTCGCCGCCGCCCTTGAGGAAGGCATACGCCGCTTCCACATAGGCGTAGCCGTTGTTTGCGCAAATGATGACGGGGCGCTTTGCGCTGTCCGGTTGAGAGGCGTGGCCCGGTTGCGCATTCTGAGCGAGCACTCCGGGAATCTCAGCTTGCACTCCTACTCCGGCAGCGACCGCTCCCAGCACGGACGTCTTCACGAAATCACGGCGCGAAAATACCACCAATCCTCCTGATCGTTGCTGACAACGAAATCTGTCTGACGACGGCGGATGAAAACTTCCAGGCGAGCGGGAAGCATACCACGAGGGGTGTCGGGATTCACCTCAGCGGAGAGCAACAAATAGCAGATCAATCCCGCCCCCTGGGCTTTCAACGAAATCCGGCCTAGATCGAGGTCGTTGTGCCCGGAGCCGCGCTTTAGGCACCCGAAAGGATCTCGCGGGCGGCGAACAAAACCACGCCGAAGCCTGATTTGTTCGTCAGCGATCGAGTCGCGATGCAAAAATATAGAGGTGGAACCACCGGGGCGGATCCACCGATGCCGCATCCTCACCGGCTGGCAAACCTCCGCAGCCGCCCGGGATATGCGGCGCCCGCCTTTCCCAATTGATCCGCGACGGGGGTGGAAATAGGCTGCACATTTTCGGAACGGAAACGCAGCAGCGCGGCGATATTGCCGACTTTATCGAATTCCGGATCATCCTTCACGTAGAACGTCTCGATATCGCGGCGAATAACCCAGGGAAGGATGGCCTCGCCGACATCGACAACTTCCTGCGTGGCCCGGCCACAAGCTGGACAGGAGCTGACGAGGTGGGCGTCGATGTGTCCGCATCCGGAACATTCGACCGCATGCGCCTGAAGGTTTTCTCCCATCAACAGCGTCTGCACTTCTCCCAGTTCCAACGAGCGCAAGACGCGGCGCAGTCCGGTAACCCCGCGCCGATTGCTCCGTGCCTGGCTCAGCGCAAGTCCGACCAGTTCGCGGCGGCGGTCGCTCTGCCAGCGCTCCGCAATCTGTTGCGCGTGGCTGCGGATCCCGTCTCGACTGATGTGGCCCACATCCGCATGGAAGCGGCCAATGAGCGCCTGACTGACGGAGGAATGCAGTTGCGGCTCCAGCAGCGAAAGATGAGCATCCTGGCAGGCCAGAATCCATTTCTCGAACACACCCTTTTCCAACCACGCTTTCAGCGACTCTCCCACGTTTTTGAAGTGCTGGCGCGCCTCGTCTTCCGCCCGGCGCTGGGCGTGGCCTCCGTCATATCCAGCAAACCCGTCGCTGCGGCCTCTGCGAGGCAGCGGATGGAATAAGTCTTCGCGCTCGGTCAACTCCCCCAGCCGAAGGTCGAAGATGCGAGCCCGGTGCCGATCGACCAGCACCACACCCACCAGCGGGAGCGCCCCCAGCAGATGCGCAATCGGCTTGAGATGGAAATGGCGATCGACGAAAAGCTGCGTGCTCGGCAGGCTGGCGGGTACATCATATTCGCGCCAGATGTTTTGGGCGGCGCAGGCGAACACGGCCTTGCCGTGGGTCTTGTTGCTGCGCCATTCGTCCGACTGGCGCAAGATACGATCCATATCGGCGCGGGCGCCGTCTTTCTTGCCTTCGCCCTGCAGGCTGCGAAGGGCTTCGCGTGCCAGGTCCTTGATGAGAATCATGTCTTCTTTGTGGGCTTTGTTGCGTGGCGCGGATGGTTGAAAATAAAAACTGACGGCGCAGGATTCTTTATCTTGAAATTCAGCTAATTCTCGGATTTGTTCGCGGGTAATACTCATGGACAATCTCCCCAAGATTTGAGTTCGTTTAAGCCGCGCCGGTCGGAGCGAACCGGCCGGGAAACTGCTTGGCCAGTCCGGGCGTTTTGCGTAAGTGATCGCGGGCGGCGGAAACATAGGCGAGTACGCTCTCGGCTGGCAGGCCCGTGATCGCCACGATCTCGTCCACCGTGAAACCTTCGACCGCGTGCAGAATGAAGGCTTCGCGCGGGCCCGAGCCCAGATCTCGCAGCGCCGCGGCGATCAGGCGCAACAACTCATCCGAGGCGAGGATCTGCTCCGGCGTGGCTACGCGTGCATCCGGAATCACCGTCGCCCCCGTGATGGATTCGTCCGGCTGATGAAACTGCAGCCCCGGCTCATCGCTGGCCTTCACGTTGGGCCGGCGGGCGGAATCTTCCAAAGGGCTGGCGTGACCGTTGCTCTCTTCGGTGCGTGAGAGTTTGTCGAGAGCTCGCAACGCCAGATGGTACAACCAGGGCTCAAGCGCCAGCTTTTCCGGCTTCTGCTGACCGTCACCCAGAGCAGCGGCGATGGTTTCATCAATGACTTCTTCCTTCGACAGGCTGTCCGCGGCGATCGATTCCTGGGCTTCGCGGAAGTAGATTTCACGCTCCACAAACCGTTCGAGTCGCGAAAGGTTGACATTCACGTAGGAGCGAATGTCGTCGCCGGAAATTGTTGGCGCAAATACGGCGGCCAAAGTCTGCTCGAACGGCACTTCGCGCACCCCAGCACTGGGCCGGGCGCTGTCGCCGCGCTTCCCACGCTTCCATTTGTGCGACGCGCGCAGAATTTCCTTGTGCTTGTTGACCTGCTGCAGCAGATCCTCAAACCCGCCCTTCACCGCAGCCGCGGCCGTCGGAGCCGAGACCTGGACCGCCATTTGGCCCGAAGGCAAACGCAGGTTTAGCGAAACGCTTGTGCCCTCGCGGGCCGAAACTTCCTCCACCACTCCTTTCAGGTGGATGAGTTCGGGACGGAAAAGTTGCAGGCGTTTTTGCAGTCTTTCGATTTGATGTTGAATGTCTTTTTCTACGGCGGGAATTTTATGAAGACGGTAACTGAAGTGAACGTTCATAGCGCCTCGTCCTTGCTAACGAAGTGCGCAACCAAATGCTTACTTACGCCGATTGTACACCCGGTGAAAAAAGGAAAACGGAGAATTGCACTGCTTCTGCGAAACTAAGATGTTCGCTTGCGGGATTTCGTTGCAGCCTAACAATTTCTGCGACCCATGGTTTTGGGAAATATCGGTTTGCAGACTCCGGAATGGTCGCGATAAGATCCGGAACCATGACTTGGTTCAAGCTTCTAGCGCCGGCACTGCTCACCGCCGTTGCCTGCGCACAGGCTCCGTCTTCGAAAGAACTTGACAGCGTCCATCCGGACGCTCACGCGTTCTATCTCGATCTGCATCAGAACCCCGAATTGTCGGCGCATGAAACACACACTGCCACCAAGCTTGCCGCCCGCTGGCGCAGCTCCGGATATGACGTCACCGAGCAGGTGGGCGGCACCGGAGTAGTGGCCATACTCAAGAACGGACCGGGCCCGACCATCATGCTGCGCACCGAGCTGGATGCGCTCCCCGTCGAAGAAAAAACCGGTCTTCCCTACGCCAGCAAAGTGCGCGCCACAGATGACGCCGGTCGCGACGTTCCGGTGATGCACGCCTGCGGGCACGATCTGCACATGGCGGCAATTCTGGGTACAGCCGAGATCATGGCGCACAGCAAGAATACATGGCACGGAACGCTGCTCTTGATTGGCCAGCCCGCTGAGGAAACCATCGGCGGCGCGGAGGGCATGATACGCGACGGATTGTTCACCCGATTCCCCAAGCCGGATGTGGCGGTGGCTTTGCACGTGGGCAACGAACTGCCTGCGGGAATGGCCTCGATCACTCCCGGCGTCTACAACACCAATTCGGATTCCGTGCGCATCACGATTTACGGCAAAGGCGGGCATGGCTCCGCTCCGCACACCGCCATCGATCCCATCGTGATTGCGGCCCGTACCATTCTCGCGCTGCAGACGATTGTCTCCCGCGAAATCAAGCCGGGCGAAATGGCCGTGGTGACAGTCGGCTATATACAAGCCGGAACGAAAAACAACATCATTCCCGATCAGGCAGAAATGGGGCTGACGATACGCACATTCAAGCCGGAAGTGCGTACCCAAATCCTTGCCGCCATCCACCGCATCGCCCAGGCAGAGGCCGCTGCAGCCGGCGCTCCCCGCGAACCTAGGGTGGAACGCTACGAAGGCACGGACTTGGTTTACAACAATCCCGCACTGGCCGAGCGGCTCAGAGCGCCGCTTGAAGCCGCGCTCGGAAAAAACAAAGTTGTGACCGCCCAGCCGATCACCCCCTCGGAGGATTTCTCTTACTTCATCGAGCAGGGAGTGCCCGGTTTCTATTTCAGCCTGGGCGGAGCCGATCCCGAGAAGTTCGCGGCGGCGAAAGCGTCCGGAACCCAGCTGCCGTCCAATCATTCTCCACTGTTCGCGCCCGACCTCGATCCCGCGCTGCGCGCGGGAATCGGCGCCGAAGTTGCGGTGCTGCGGAACTTGCTGAATTCCTCGCCCGAGGAGTTGCACAAGTTAACTGCAGAATCAGCGTCCCGGTAAAGCCCTTTCGAGCGGCTTTACGACGGCGGGTAATGCAAGTACAAATGGATTGACATTGGTCAGCTGCGACCGCGATTGGGGAAAGGGCAAGCCCAGCCGAGGCTTACACCGCGACCGTCACCGATGTCTCCGTCCGCGTTACCGGCCGGTAGAGAGTGTCGCGCTCGATGGGTTCGCGCCCGGCGGCGCGGATCAGCCGTTCCAGTTCTTCGCGGCGCATTCCTTGCGGAGTAGTCGCTCCCGCGTCATGGTAAATCTTTTCTTCAATCACCGTACCGTCCATGTCGTCGGCGCCAAAACGCAGCGAAATCTGCGCGATCTTGGCGGTCATCATCTGCCAGTACGACTTGATGTGCGGGAAGTTGTCGAGCACCAGCCGGCTGACCGCAATCTGTTTAATGTCGAGCATTCCGGTAGTTTTCGGCAGATGCTCGAGCGGCGTGTTGTCGGGATGGAAGGCCAACGGAATAAAAGTCTGGAAGCCGCCCGTTTCGTCCTGCAGCGCGCGCAAGCGCAAAAGATGATCCACGCGATCTTCGTCGTTTTCGACGTGACCGTAGAGCATGGTCGCATTCGACTTGAGCCCAATCTGGTGCGCCAACTTGGCGGTTTCCAGCCACTGGCTGCCGTCAATTTTGTGGTCGCAGATCATATGGCGCACGCGATCGGCAAAAATCTCCGCCCCGCCCCCGGGCAGCGAGTCCACCCCTGAAGCTTTCAGTTGTTCCAGGGTTTCACGAATGGATAGCTTGGCCCGCTTCGCCAAATAGGCTACCTCCACCATGGTGAAGGCCTTGAGATGCACTTGCGGAAAGCGTTGCTTCAGACCAGAACACAACTCCAGAAAATATTGAAATGGCAGATCGGGATGCAATCCGCCAACGATGTGGAACTCCGTGACCGCCTCCGAGTATCCCGAGGCCGCAGTCTCGAAAGCCTCTTCGAGGGCCATGGTGTAGGCACCGGGCGCATCCTTCTTTCGTCCAAAAGCGCACAGCCGGCACGCCGCCACGCACACATTCGTCGGATTGATGTGCCGGTTGACATTGAAATAAGTCCTGTCGCCGTGCATGCGCTCGCGCACCGAGTTCGCCATCCAGCCCACGGCGAGAATGTCGCCCGTGCGGTAGAGAGTAAGGGCATCGTCGGCATCGAGCCTCTCGCCGGCCAAGACTTTCTCACGAATCGGCTCAAGGCGCAGGTCATCGGTCTGGAAGGCGTGGGATGAGTGCGTGGCGGACATCCTCTTGATGATATCGCAGGACGATGCCAAAGACCACGATTCGCCAAGAGCGGAGCCGATTCAGCAATGCTTAAGAAATCCGAGGATAGGAAGATTTCGGCGTATTCGCCGAGAATTCCCCGTCTACCCCTGGTTCGAAAACTGCATCTACTCAATAGACACAAATTCATTTGCGCGCCGTCTCGGAACTTGCAAACAAAGGAGATTGCCGATGAAAAACATTCTTCCCGCTACATTGCTGAGCGGAGCATTGCTCTGTGCTGCCTCGTTCGCCCAAAGCGCGCCCTCTGCCCAAACCCCGAGCGCTCCTCCGGCACAGCCAGAGGCGCAACCGGCCTCGCCGTCACCAGCGCAACAGCAAGCTCCGGAGGCGAATCCGGCTCCCGCTTCCACTGCAACGGGCACGAATCAGGGACAAACTTCTGCCACTCCGAGAATCGCCCCGGGAAGCGTGATCCCGGTTCAATTAGCCAAGACCATTGACGCCAAGAAGGCCAAGCCGGGGGACGAAGTTGTGGCCAAAGTCACCATGGATTTGAAGACCTCGAGCGGAGAAGTGGTGGTGCCTAAGGACACCAAGGTTGTGGGACACGTGACCGCGGCGCAGGCACGCAACAAGGAACAGAAGGAGTCTCAGGTCGGCATCGCTTTTGACCACGCCGTCTTGAAAGAAGGAGACGTGTCGTTGCCGATGTCGATCCAGGCGGTCATTGCGCCTCCAACCAACGATAACAATGCGAATAACGCCGGCTCCCCGGCTCAAAGCGCCCCCGCCGGCGGCGGCAGCGCCACCTCATCCTCAATGGGCGCTGGACGCAGCGGCAACTCGGGCAGCGCAGGACAAACTCAGCCTTCGAATACGGCGCCAAACGCTGCTGGACCGGAAGGTACAAGTAACAACGCGCAGCAAGCCAGCGCGCGGCCGCAGATTACCGGGAACACGCAGGGAGTCGTAGGCATCTCAGATCTGAAGCTTGAACCCGCACAGACCACGGCACAAGGCTCGGTATTGAGCTCTGACAAAAATAACGTCAAGGTCGAAGGCGGCACATTTATGCTGCTGAAGGTGAACCCGTAAGCCAGAGCCGGGCCAGCGCCGCGCGTCTGACTCGCGTAACGAGTTGTCGGCTCTTAGGTACTCGCGGCGGCGGCTCGGGAGCGCACCGGCTGTGCCTGCTCCAGGGCAGCTGCCAGCCGACGCCAGAAAAAAACGGATGGAGCAATCGTGCCAACAATCATCGCCCAAGGCACTAGGGGCGAGATCCAGAACAGCCTGGTCGTGAAGCTGAGCAGTACCAGCCAAGTCAAGGTCGCAAACGTTCCGAACAGAAAGGCCGTTCGCCTCTCGCCGCTGCGGAGCGGCAGAAAATATGAGCACAGTGCCTGGACCATAAGCGAGAATGGGAACGCCACAACCAGGTCAATGAAGTAGTGCTCGCCCGTGCCCAAGGTGGCCAAGACGGTGAGCGCGACGAACAGCAGCGCGATGCCTCGTATCCAGCGCGGCAACCCTCTCGAGTTCCACCACACTAGCAGCACCCACGCCATGTGCAACGATGGGATCGCGTTGCGTGCACCCTTAATCACGACCGGCGCCACGTTCAACCGCATGGCGTCCGCAGTCGAGAGGGGATGAAAGGGAAAAGCTGCGCCAAACAAATGCACCGGACCGCAAGCCGGCAACATGTTATAGAACAGGACACCGAGCGGCCCGGTTACCAGAAATGCCAGCATCACTGCCAGCGCAGTTTCGCGTCTGCGGCGCAAACGAGCGGCATACACCAGGGCCAGCGGCAAAGGAAGCGCGATGTAGGTTACCAGGCAGGCAAACCGTACCCACGGGAACTTCCAGAACATTTGTCCCACGGCGAAACTGATTTGTACGCCCAGACTGCTATCAAAGGAATAGAGAAATAGATCAAATGTTTTCGGGTGAAGAGCCTCGGTAATATCGAGCAGCGTGGTCGCCGACCATTCCGAACCGACAAACAAAACCGCCGGCAGGAAGCCATAGAGCAGCAAGGCGCGGTCTTTCGCCTCAGCCCAGATGGTGTGAGCGCCCAAGGTCGCGAGGGCGGCCAACCCTGCAAACGAAAAGCCGGCCATGAGCCAGGGGCGAAAATGCATCACGCGGTAGTCGAGCACGGCCAAGCACAGTCCGCCTGCCAGAACCCAAAACAAATCCAACCAGGAGCGCCGGATCATCGCAAGTACAATCACGGCACTGGCCAGTGCCAGAGAAAGATACGCCGAGATCATGGAATCGTTATAAAAGTCGCGATTCAGAGCGAGCGCGAGGATCAGGGTGAAAAGGATCGTGGTTAAGCCGATCTTGATCACGACCCGGCGGTCGAGGCGCGTGTTTAACCTGGGAGGCTTCAAATGACTGGACCCTGAAGTGTACCGTGCGCAATAAATGACACGCACTCAGGAGTTTAGGAGATCCTCCCACCCAAGGCAACGCGCTTTGCCGCCGCGGTGGTTACAACGGTAATCCGATGGAGGGGTGCGAGCCGACAGACCAGAAACAGATTTCGAACGATTGCCGCACCGGGATCGGAGTCTGGATTCCCACGGGTGCCCATGGAGACGGCATCAGCCGGCTCCCGAAACTCCCGAAACGCTAGGCGCAGGTCGGCGCGAATCCCTTATTTTCGCAGCAGCAGATCGCCCGCGACAAACACGAAGAACAGCACCGAAATGACACCATTCGTGGTGAAGAACGCGGCATTCAGTTTCGACAAATCGTCGGCCCGAACCAACGAATGTTCGTAGAGCAGCAGCAGGATCACAGCCCCCACACCACAGGCCGCCAACTTCCCCATCCCGAACACGATCAGCAGAGCGACCAGCAAGCCGATCATCACTCCATGAAAACCCCGCGCGATCCATAGCGCAGCGCGAATCCCGACATATCGCGGAATGGAATGCAGCCCGCTCTGGCGGTCGAAATCGAAGTCCTGACAAGCATACAGAACGTCGAAGCCTCCCACCCAGAAAGTTACTGCAGCGGTGAGCAGCAGGATTCGCGGATCCAGCGAACCCCGCACCGCGATCCAAGCCGCCGAAGGCGCCATGCCGAGCGCGAATCCGAGCACCAGATGCGACCAGCGTGTCACTCGCTTCGTGTAAGAGTAAAGCAGCAACACAGCCAGCGCGACTGGAGCAAGCTCCAAAGCGAGCCGATTCAGTTGGCTCGCGGCAAGAATGAAAATGGCGCTGGAGATGACTACAAATGTAGCCACAAAAGCGGGCGTAAGATGTCCTGCCGGCAAGGCTCGAGTGCGGGTTCGCGGATTCGCGGCGTCGATGGCCGCGTCCGCCCAGCGGTTGAAAGCCATTGCCGCGGACCGCGCCGCGATCATGGCAACCACGATCCATATCAGTTGATGCGCCGAAGGCAGTCCTCCCGCCGCGAGCATAGCTCCGCACAGCGCAAATGGGAGCGCGAAAATGGAATGCTCCCACTTGATCATCTCCAGGGTTAGGCGCAAATTGTGCAGGACGGGCACGTCCAAATTGTAATGCAAGGATTGAACCAAGGTTTAAGGTCTTGGGCCTGAGGTGGGTCTTGAGTCTCCTTGAGTCTCCCCCGCCGCGAACGGCGGCAGGGGAAAGCCCGGCAGGGCGGAAAGAGCGAACGAATCGCGCAGGGACGGAACCGTTGCGGAACACATTCAAATTCTGGATGCCCCAGACCCAGCTAATCCCGGTTTCCCGAAACCAACGGCACAAAGCGGCACAATTCGCGCAATGCGGTTCGCGGCTGGCCCATCTCCACGTGGATCAACTGTAACTGTTGAGAATCAGATGGACCCACCGGGATAATCATTCGTCCGCCTTCCGCCAGTTGTTCGAGCAGCGCCGGCGGCACCTCGGGAGCGGCAGCAGAAACAATGATCGCATCGTAGCGCGAACCCTCCGCCAACCCCTGGCTTCCATCGCCCACGATCACTCTCACGTTGGTATAGCCCATGCGGCCGAGCAACTCTCGGGCCGCCTCCGCCAGCTCGGGATGGCGCTCCACCGAGAAAACCTGTGCCGCCAATTCGCCGAGCAACGCGGTCAGATACCCAGATCCGGTGCCCACTTCGAGTACTTTGTCGCTGGGGGAAAGCGCCAAAGATTCCAACATCCGCGCCACCATGTAAGGTTGAGAAATCGTTTGGCCCTGGCCAATCGGCAAGGGGTGATCTTCATAGGCCTGATCCCGGCAACGTTCGGGCGCGAACTCGTGACGCGGCACACGCAACATGGCATCGAGCACCCGCTGGTCGCTGACGCCGCGCGCCCGCAGTTGGGAATCGACCATGCGCAGCCGCAGGTTCGAGAATGGAATGGTTTCGCCGGAGAAGGTCATGCAGCTTGGGAAATCTTCCCGTCAGAATTATTCTATTTCTTGCGCTGTCGAACGCGGACGTCGAAGCTGACCACGCCGTTTTGATCCCGCGTGCCCACCACCGAAACGTTGCGATTGATGTAGTATTCGCCCTGAATGATCTGCTGCGAACTCTGCGACACGTTCGTGCTGTAAGTAAGAGAAACGTTATTGGCGAATTGCTGCTCGATGGTGACCTGTGGGCCCCGCGCTGTGGGGTTGGTTTCCGTGGTCAACCCCTGTGGATCGATCTTGATGCGGCTGACTCCAAACAGCTTCTGCATGCGACTGCTCACCGACGAGTTGATCGCCTGGTTGATGATCAGGTTGGTCGCTTCGTCGGTGAACGCTTCCTGGCCCGATTGTTCCTGCAACTGCTCCGACTCTTCGCTGGTGCGGCCCAGCGCCAGCAGCGCGATGATGTCCGACTTGGGCAGAGGCGGCTCCGAGCGATAGTTGACCGCGAGGCGTTCGGGCGTCCCCGTGACCGTCACGTCGAGATCGTAATTGCGTACATGGGTCGTGGCCTGCAAATTAACCTGGGGTTCGATCGCCACCGGATTCGCAAACGTAATATCACCGCGCTCCAGCCGGAATTTGATGCCGTTGAAGGTTGCGTCGCCTTCCAGGATGTCAGCGCGTCCCAGAACACTGGGACGCGCCACTGACCCGCGGAGATGTAGATCCGCATCGCCCGACAGGCGTGCCACCGCAGTCTTCATCTGCAGTTCGGGCGCGGTCGTTACCGCCACGTCGAGCTTCACGTTGTAGAGCGGCGAATTCGCCGGCGTAATCGCCGCCGACTGCCGGCTTCGCTCCAGGTACGAACCAAAATCAAAGCCCGGAGTCACCGCTAACTTCGTCACCAGGATGTTCCCGGAGATCAGCGACGCGGAGCGGCTTCCCACCCAATGCAATTCCTCCGTCGCCGTCGAACTCACACCCGGCGGATAGCGCAGCCGCACTTCTTTCCCCACGGCGGTGAGATTGAAATTGAGCTGCCGGTTGTAGTGGGTGACATCGCCTTTCAGGTCCAGGGTGCCGCCGCCAGTCCGAGCCGTCAGCTGATCAATATGGAGGCGATCCCGCGTGAATGACAGAGTGCCGTTCATTTCGCTCAACCCGCTGGGCAATCCTGCATAATTGGCTGCGCCGTTCTTAACCTCGACGTTACCTTGCGGCAACGGTTCAATCAGCGTACCCCCCAGCGTCATATGGATCGTGGTTAGACCGGAGGCCGTCAGATCCGGGGCAATGATGCTGAGTAACTTGAGGTCAACTTGCCCGTCGGCCGAGAGATCGAGTTCCCGCCCCCCCACGAAATGAATTGAACCGTGACCGACAACATCGGTTCCTTCCCCCACCAGATGCCCCGGTTGAATGTAAATGGTCTGGTCGGCATAGGTAAAAGGCATGGGACCCTGATTGTGCAGCTTGGCATATTCCACCTCGACCGCAACGTCGGTCGCGCTGCCGTCGAGGGTCCAGTTCCGCGGATGAAGCAGAGGCCCCTGCATCGTCACCCTGCCGCCAAACGCGGAGTGTCCGGTAAGTTGGTTGCCTAAATAGGCGCGCCACAGCGGATCGAGATCGACATGATCCAATTGCGCGGAGATGTTCGCGGGATAATCGCCGTTCATTCCCACGCTTCCCCCAATAGCAATCGTGCCGTGCGTAAACGCAGAGTGCCCGCTTAAGCGTAATTCACCGTCCTTGGTCACGACCTCAAGATCCAGTCCGCCCTCGAGTTCATGATCGAACGTGAGATCGCTTAGGTGAACGGTCGCGTTAATAACAGGAACGCCCAGCGTGCCCGAACCCTGCAAGGTAAAGTCGGCGCGGCCTTCCATCGGCAGGGGATCTAGATGAATCTGGCGAACCCGGGATACGTCGAAATCTTTCCCGATCAGATCAAGCCGAAAGCCGCCGGTCGCCGGCGTATAGGCGGCGCTGCCGGAAACCGAGGCATTCTGATGGGTAAGATGAATATCGTTGAGAGCGGTCTCGTTGCCGGCAATCCGAAGATCCGCATCGAATTTCTCGATCGCTTCCCCATACGCCGACGCATTTGCCGCGTGAATGTGTCCTTGCGCCCGGGGATGCGCCCGCGTGCCTGTAATCTGAACCGTCACGTCCGCGGTCCCGGCAACGGGATAGGCGAACCCGGCCAGAACCGCCGTCGACGCCACGTCCACATTGTGCAGATTCACTCGAGCCGTGTAGGGGCTATCTTCGCCGAATTGGCTGTCCAGCAGTATGGCGCTGAACTCGAAGTCGGCGCTGGTGTCGCCGCGCCGCAGGCTGCCTCCGCGAAGTGTCAGCTCATGCGAAGAAAATTGAATACTGGCCGCAAGCGAGTCCCAATGCGCCTGTTGCAGGGATGTACGCGAGGTCGCAGGCAACGTGAATTCGAAATCCTCCGCCACCAGCGTCCCGGCCACGGTCGGCTCCGAAAATGTTCCTTCGGCTACGCCGTTAAAGGTCGCATGTCCATCCACCCGAAACGGCAGATTGATCGGTCCGCCCCAGGCCGTCACCAACGGGCGCCATTCTTCAAGATCGGAACTCGAAACCGAGAAATGCAGCGTCGATGTAGCTGCCAAAATTCCTGAAGCCTGCACCCGCGACGCCGGCGTAGACAAGTTGAACTGGCCAAGTTCCAGGGAGTCGCTGTCGACGCGATACTTGCCCTGGGTGTGAGCCGTCACCGGCAACTCCCCTGCGGCGGCATGCAATGGCGGGTTCACGTCCACGGCAAATCCGATCTCGGCAGTCTTGAATGATCCTTTCCAGAACGCGTCCACCGTTCCGCTGGCCACCCCTGCCGGGTGAAAGCGGTGCAGCGGATGCGCAGGCAGATCAAACGCCGCCGCCATCTCTGCGGCCGAAACATCTCGCAGACGAAGACGCACCGCGCCGCTTTGTATGCCCGGCATCTTCGCTTTCTCGCCCTTCCTGGCTGGCGGCCGAGCCGCGGAGATTACCGGAAAATCTTCCCGGGACTTCTTCGCTCTCCCCGGCAGGGGCGGTGAAATGCTCCGCAACCAGTTATCCGCCTCCGCATCTCCGGTGAAACTCCCACCAAACAGCTTTCCTTGCAGCTTCGAAAGCCTGATCTGCTCATCCGTCAGTGAGTAATCCGAAGTAGCACTCGCTCTCTTGATCGCAACCCGACTGTTCTCCCAGCCCAGGTCGCGCAGCGCCAAAGTACCCGAACTGGCGAACTCATGCAGCGTCCAATGGCCGCTGCCTTTGCACTCGGCGATGCCTTCGCGCATCTCGCGCCGGCGGACAATCGCGCCAGCCTCGGCGAGGTCGACATGAGCGTCGTAGCTTCCGCCCACCTGGGGATTGCGGAAGTCGCTGACCCGTCCATTCGCTTCCAAAGACGACCGACCGGAGTTCCAGCGCAGCGATTTGATGTCCACGAAGTTCGGCGCCAAGCTGAACTCGACGCTGGTCATCCAGGCGAATGGACGGAAATCCTCAATCGCACTGTCCACTTTCCCGACGGTGAGATGACCTTCATAGCGGCCGCGTAGGAATGAGTACTCCATCTGCAGATCGGCGTCATGAACGTCAAAATTCAGTGGGATTTTCCGGTCCGACCACAGCATTTCGCCGTTCCGCACGGAAAGCTGATCAATGGACAGGGCGAACAATTGCTCGATCGGAGTATTCGCTGAAGTGTTCTCCGCGGCGCTCCCGCGCCCCCCTAGGACGGGAACATTGGTGGTGCCGTCAGGCCCAATCGCAACGTGGATGACCGGATGCTCGAGAATCACCGAGTGGAAGCCGAACTCGGTGCGGAGAAACGAAATCACTTTCAAATGCGCAACCAGGCTGTCCGCATGGGCCAGCGGAACGTCGCTGGCGGATTCTTTCCCATGCACGGTTATGTTGCGTACTTCGACCTGCATGTGGAAAGGGACAACGTGGAACCTGCCAACTTCCGCGCGACCTCCGGTAATCCGCTCGATTTCGGCGACCACGCGCCGGCGCACAAAGGCCTGAAAAGAATCGGTGGTCGAGTACCAGAGTGCGGCCAACAAAGAAACCAGACCGACAGCAATGACCAGGAGCAGAAATTTCCACCAGCGCGGAGGTCGGGCAGCCGGTTCGGTCACCGCGTCTGTGCTCCATCTCCCGCACCGGGTGCTCCGGGCACGCTTACTTTGCTTTCCGAGCGCAGCGATTGCAGCCAGGAAATCATCAGTTCGTTGACCTTCTCCTCGGTGAGCAACTCCCGGATCTTGACCGCGACATCTGCCGAGGGGATCTCGACAACGATGGATTGCTTCAGCTGGGGGACGAATTTTTCCCGATAATAAGCTTCGATGGTCCTGGAATCGATTTCGACCGCTGGCCGAAGGTGAGCATCCACCAGCCGCATGAGATCGATTTGCTGCTGCACATGCGCCACCAGATCCTTTTCCGACAGCCCGAACCGGTTCAGCACCAATCTCCAGCCCTCATCGCTCGCCGCTTTCGGATACTGCTTCCGCGAATCTTCAACCCGCGCCGCCGCTTCCGCTTCGGACGCATGCTGAAAAGAAGCTGACTTCATTTGCTCCGCCAGCAGCTCCTGATCAATCAGGCGGTCGAGAACGGCCCGGCGATCGTCGTCCGTGAATTGATTGAGCGCGCGGCCATTGAGCAGGGCCTCATAGCGCAGCGCCTCCTCCCAGTCGCTCTGCAGAATAATGTGCCCGTTGACGGTAGCCACGATGCGGTCGATGACCTCGCCAGCTCGGGCGGAGGGCAGCAACCAAGCGCTCACCAATAAAGCGAGCGCCACCACTTCGACTATCTTCTTGGCACGAACTTTTGTACGAACGCTGTCCATCAGAATGGCTGGCCTATGCTGAAAAATACGTTGAAATGCTTCAGTCGCTGGGTTTCAAAAGTCGACGGCTGTGTATCGATTGGGGCCTGGAAATAGCGGGTCGGATTCAGATTGTACCCGAAGTCAAAACGCAACGGACCAATGGGAGTCTTGTAACGCAGTCCCACCCCAAGAGCCTGCGAAGTGTAATCATATCCGGAGTTATTGAATTGGGTATAACACTGGGGGTTCGTTGTACCACCGGCGAGCAAACACTGCGCCGGATCGGGCTGGTGCCAGCGCATCAGTCCCTTCAACATGTCATGCGGCGCGGTAAACACATTTCCCAGATCGTGAAAGATGGCAAAGCCGAAGCCCTCCCCCAGATAGGGTAGAGTCGTCTCTGGGAAGCGTAGTTCCAGGTTGTTGACGAACAGCGCGGTACCGCCCACCGGAAAGCCTGAGGACGGGTCTCGAGGTCCCGCCTGATTTAACCCAAATCCGCGATGAGAGTTTCCCCCGCCGGCAAAGAATTGCTCAGGCAGCGGAATCAGCGTGATTCCCTGGCACACCGTTTCCCCGGTATTGGGATTCAAAGGACATGCTCCCGGTGGCACTACTCTGGTTCCTCCGAAGGGCTGTTGCAGGCCGATGCTGGTCGAGCGGGCAAAGACGAACTGATGTCCGGCCTTACCTCTTCCTCCAAACGCATAATAGGTCGAATCCTGGCCCAAGCCCCGGCCGAAATCGGCTTCCGAGCCAAACGAGGTCGAAGACGCAAAACCGTCCAAGGTGAAATAGCTTCCTTTGGTGCTCTCCAGGGGATTGTCCCGTTTATCGTGAATGAACGTGAACCCGGGACCGCCCACCCGCGCCGGAAGAGAGAGAAGAGCAATTTCGCCAGGATTGAATCCCTCCGCGAAGTGGCTGGCCTTCACCAGACGAAAATCCCAGCGATAGGTAATCGCATTGGCTCCCGCGCGCATCCCGGGCTCAATCCCGGAGTTACCGAACTGTTGTCGCAGGTCGATCTTCCCCTCCAGTCGCTGCGAGGTGAACGTAGCTACGTCCAGACTGTTGTCGTAAAAAATCGTGTAGATCAGTTTGAACTTGTCGTTGTCGAAGAGCTTCGGAACGGCGTAACTGATCAGCCCACGCTGTTGCAGATATCCCACATGGGACTGAAACGTGAGGGTCTGGTTGCGCCCGCCAACGTTCAGCCGGGTCACATCAAATTCGACTCTCGGGCTTACTCCCGTCGTCCCTTGCGGCGCGGTCTCACCTGCCGGCAAGCCGGTTTCGAACTCCAATCCAACTCCGTAAGTGAACGTGTAGCGCTTGGACTCCTGCACCTGCACGAGAACATTTTTCTGTGGATCGGTTCCCTCCGGATTCTGCACCGCCGTGTCCACCTGGCTGAAGATGCTCAAGTCATACAGCCGAGTCTGCGTGCTGAGCAGATCCTGCTGGCTCAGCGGTTCGCCTTCGTGCACTCGCAATTCCCGGTTTACGACGTAGTCGCGCGTATGTTCGGTTCCGGCCACCATCACCTGATTCACCGTGAAGCGCTCTCCTTCCTGAATGGTGTAGGTCACGTCTTCCCGATTGGGCTCCTGTTCCGCCGGCTTGGTGGTAATCTCCAGCGTGGCGTTGGGAAATCCGTGATCGAAGTAGAAGTTGAGAATTCTTTCTCGGTCGTTGGCCAGATCCAGTTCCGAATACGGCTGCCCGGGCTGCGTGCTTAGTTCGGGGAGTTGGCTGGCCGCCACGTTCTGGGTACCCAGAACGTGCAACTCGCCGACCCGCGTTCGCACTCCTTCGTCGATATGAATGTGAACCACCAGCTTGTTTAGCCCCCCATGGTAGTCATCATCCACTTTGGTTTGAATCTGGACCTGTCGGAAGCCACTGGAGCGGTACAACCCCTCTAAAGTCGCCACGTCACTTTTGAGCAGGTCTTCGCTGTAACGTCCGTGGCTCACAAAACGGCTAGCCGGCTGAATCTGCAAATAGGACCGCAGCTTCGCCGTGTCCAGAAAATCCTGGTTGCCTGTAATCTCCACCAATACAAGCTTGTGCACAGCCCCAGGGTTAATCTGGTAAATGACCCGCATCGTTTTCGCGTCGCTTTCTTTCAGAATGTCCACCTTGGCATCGAAGTGGCCGCGCGCCTGCAGGTAGTTGATCAGGTTCCGCTTGCCTTCATTCAGCAGATCGTCATCCACGGCGTTCTCTTCATAGACGGGAATTTCCCTCCGCATCACACCGCGGCCGATGTGGTAACCGCGGGCAGAAATCACCACCACCGGGCCCGGATTGAGTTGGAAGGTGAAATCGACACGATTGGTTTCAGGGTGGTAGAGCTGCTCCGCAATCGAGGCCTGGGCCAATGCGCGATTTTGCTTTTGAAATTTCTTGCGCAGCCGTTGCAGCGAACCTCTCACCCGGTCGGCGGTAACCCGCTCTCCGTGATTCAGGTGCGCGGTATCCTGCACCTCGATCAATGACATTTCCGAAGTGCCCGTAACTTTCACTTCGCCCACGTGCGCCGGTTCCCCTCGGCTGATATGAAACAGAATGTCCACCTGCTGGGTCACCGCCTTCGCCGCGCTTTCGGCAGTGACTCGCGCCCGGTAGTAACCGTTCTCCTGCATCAGTTGTCGAATGTTCTCCAGCGCGCGCTGCAACTTCTCCTGCGCAAACAGTTCTCCCAACTGCAACTTCGACGCATTCACAATCTGGTTCGAAGTAGGATGGGCGGGAGCGCCCTCCACCTCGACCGCTCCCACAAAAAAGTTCGCCGAGGTCGTGAAGCGAAGCGCCACGCCGTCGCCCGACGGCGCAACTTCGGCTTGGATGTCGGCAAAGCGTCCGGTCGCATACAACGCCCGAATACTGTCGCTCACTTTTCCGCGATCCAACGGTTCACCCACTTTCTGCGGCAGCAATTGCAGGATGTGGTCGCGATCGCGCCCCCCCACACCCTGAATCTCGAGGGATTGCACAAGTTTGCCGACATATCCCGAAATGCCAGACGGGGATGGAAGTTGCGGCTCTTGCCCAATCATCGATTCAGCCATCGCCGGTGACAGATTCGCGTGTGACGCGGAAGATCCAGCTTGCGACCGAGACCCCGACGCATTCTCCGACGCAACGACTGTAAACCACAGCAAGATCATCGCGGTCAGCAGTGTCGCGTAGGGTTTCAGCAAACGTGTCCTTGGGCCCAGGCGCTATTCCATTTCGATTTGACGGCAAGCGAATGCGCCTGGCGGTCCTTGTGCAAACGGCCAGGCCCGCGCTTTCAAGTCGAGCCCGGCATTGGGAATCTTCCACCGGCAAGCCAGCCACTTATAATAAAGGTTTTACACCCTGACATTGGTGACCTCTTTGGCACAGCAATCGCAACCGGAGCCACGCGGCGGGAGTTCGCCACAGAATTCTCCTACCGACGAGCGTTATTCGCGCCAGATCCTGTTCCGCGGCATCGGCCCAGAAGGCCAACGAAAGCTGGCAGCCTCCCGAATAGCGATTGTCGGATGCGGTGCGACCGGCTCCGCCCTGGCCAGCCTGCTGGCTCGCGCCGGCGTAGGAACTCTGCGCATCATCGATCGCGACTACGTCGAGCCCAGCAACCTGCAGCGTCAGTCGCTCTTCGATGAGAACGACGCGGCGGAATCTCTTCCCAAAGCCATTGCCGCCGCCCGTAAGATTGCCGCCTTCAACTCTCAGATTGCAATTGAACCCAAGGTTGAAGATCTGGTTCCCGCAAACATTCAAGCCTTACTCGAAGGAATGTCGCTGATCCTCGACGGAACCGACAACTTCGAAACTCGTTACCTGATCAATGACTATGCCGTCGAGCGCGCACTTCCCTGGATCTATTCCGCCGCCGTCGGCAGCTATGCCGTCACTTTGAACGTTCTTCCCGGCCAAACCGCATGCCTGGCTTGTCTGTTTCCCGACTCGCCTCGCGGCATGGTCGAAACCTGCGAAACTTCCGGCATCCTCAATTCAGCGGTGAATCTGGTAGCCTCCATCGCCGCGACCGAGGCGCTCAAATTCCTGCTCGCCGGCCCGACCGCACCACAACTGAGGCGCACCCTCCTTTCCTTCGACGTCTGGACGAACGAGCACGCCGAAATCTCCGCCACCCAGCCCCGCCCCGGTTGTCGCTCTTGCGGTCAGCGCGATCTCATCCATCTGGCCGGCGAAGGCCGCCCGCACATCACCCTGTGCGGCAGGAATTCCGTGCAAATCCATGAGCGCCAACGGCCCATTGACTTCGCCGAGCTGGACCGTCGCCTCCAGCCCCACGGCACAGTCCGTCACAACGACTTCGTCCTGAAATTCTGGCACGACCCCTACGAGATGACGCTGTTTCCCGATGGTCGCGCCATCATCAAAGGCACCACCGACACGGCCCTCGCGCGCAGCCTGTATGCACGTTATGTAGGAAGCTAGGGGTCGGGTGAAAGTTACCGCACGATGCCTTGGACGGGGCACAGCTTTCCCCACGCAGCCGCACTCGCCTGCGGCTGGGTTTTGCCGGGCGCGGCTTCGAGCCGAGCCCTAAGCATCCCCCCATGATCCGGGCTTTAGCCCCCCAGCGTCGATTCATTCCGAGATAACCTTGACTCCGGATCATCATCTTTCTTCCGGATTGCTTTGGGACGCTTAGTTCACCGTTAGATCGAGTACGCTACTATTCCCTCCGCTGGTGCAGCCCACGTTTCCGGAATTCCCGCTCGGGGTTTGCACCATCACCTTGATCGTTCCCGGGCCCGAGATCACATCACTGGAAAGCTTTACCTGCAATTGCTGATCGCTCACCACGGTGGTGGCCAGTGGCGTCGAGTTGATGAGTACTTCCGAAGCCGAAACAAACTGGCTGCCGTTCACCACGAGAATTCGGCCATCCTGCACTTGAGCGAAAGTCAAGGTACTGGGCGAGAGTGAACCGATCAGCGGCGCCGGCCGAGCGCTGCCGCACAAGGGGTTTAGAGTGTTGTTGCAGCCGAGGATCGAGACGGCGAGAGTGAGCAGGCAGGCAAAGGACAGACCACAGGTGCGCAAACGCATGGGAGATACTCCTTTGGGATGGTGTTCCCCCGTCCGGCTGTCTGAGCACAAACCGCCGGTCCAGGGTCAAAATCATTGTCCCGGCAGGGTGCAGCCCGAATGCCAATGCAGAGCGCGCGGCGAGATTTTCTCTAATTACATTGTTATTAGTGGGTTAAAAAAAAACAGTGCACGTTTTACCACCCTCCGGTCGCCGCTCTGGTGGCCGAGTTCCACCAGAGTGGTGGATTTCGGCCAAGGTTTGCGATCCTATCCGTCATCCCAATGCTGCGTTCGACAAAGCGGAAATTCACCGCCTCGGATTGAAAAAATCTCCGACGATTTCCGGCGTGCTTTGCTTCCTTGGACCTGCCATTACCGCGGCATCCAGTCATCTCCTGGTGATGGCCGCAGGACGGCTCATCTTCGGCATGGGCGCGGAGTCTTTGAATGTCGCGGTCGTCGCCGCGCTGGCCCGCTGGTTTAAAGGCAAAGAGCTGAGTTTCGCCTTCGGCGTCAACCTCACCATCGGCCGCCTAGGTTCGTTCGCCACGCTGAACTCCCCCACCTGGGCACGCGCCGCGTATGCCAACTGGCGCTGGCCGTTTCTGATTGCGCTGGGCCTGTCCGCATTTTGCATCGTGGGCGCAGTCGTCTACTGGGGGATGGAAGTGCAAGCATATCCACCTCGGCGAATCCTCCACCGACAAAGTCGTCTTTGCCGATCTGTTCAAGTTTGGCGCGAGCTATTGGTATATCGTTGCCCTGTGCATCACTTTCTACTCGGCGATCTTTCCCTTTCAGACTTTCGCCGTGAAATTTCTCATCGAGGCGCACGGCACGTCGCGCAAGTTCGCCGGTTCCTCTCCAGCATGCTGACGCTGTTCGCCATGATCGCCACTCCCCTGTTCGGCCTCTGGGTCGACCGCATCGGCAAGCGTGCTCTGCTGATGCTGTTCGGTTCGACGCTGCTGATCCCTGTCTACCTGATGATGGCTTACACTCGCGTGAATTTGTACGTGCCCATGGCGCTCATGGGGGTGGCGTTCTCGCTGATCCCGGCCGTTATGTGGCCTTCGGTCGCCTATATCGTGGATCAATCGAAGCTCGGAACAGCCTACGGGCTGATGACCATGATCCAGAACATTGGCCTGTTCGGCTTCAACCTGATGGTCGGATGGGCCAACGATTACAGCCATGCCGGCCCCGACCACCCCAGCGGCCACAACCTCGGAATGTGGATTTTTTCCGTCCTGGGATTTCTAGGCTTGGGCTTCGCCTTCCTACTCCGACAACGCGAGCTAGGCCCGCATGGACATCGCTTAGAGACCATCACCACGATGCATCCGGGATCTCTTGGCGGCCAACAAATCTACCAATTTAGCTCCACCAGATTTACCGATTTACGAAGATCGCGACTCTAAATTTGGAATCGGGTTCATAGCTTCGAACCGCACACTGTTCAACCCTGGGCAAGCAAAGGATTTCCGGAGACAGACCCCACTATGGCAGAATCCCAAGATCGGTAGAAGTGCTCTGATATTCTGAATACAGACATTACCTTAGTTTCACTTCATACAACCCGCAAGCCATACAACGGAAAGATAGTTAGCCGCATCTCACGGGGTGCGGCCGGAAAAAGGCGACTTGACCGACCCAGTGCAGCGGCAGGGCAGCGATTCGAACGAAGCCGACCTCATCGAGAAGGCCAGGCAAGGGGACGCCCAGGCGTTCCAGGCTCTCTACGATAAGCATAAACGGCGCGTCTATTCGCTCTGCCTGCGCATGACGGCGAACACTGCCGAAGCCGAAGATCTGACGCAGGAAGCGTTTTTGCAGCTCTATCGTAAGATTGGAACGTTTCGCGGCGAGTCGGCATTTTCGACCTGGCTACATCGCTTGTCGGTGAACGTGGTGCTGATGCATCTGCGAAAAAAGAGCCTTCCGGTGGTTTCGCTGGAAGAAACCACGCAGGGCGGCGAAGAAGATACCCCGAAGAAAGATTTCGGGGCAGAAGATCTGGCGTTAGCCGGGTCGATTGACCGGCTGCAGTTGCAGCGAGCAGTCGACGATCTCCCTCCTGGCTACCGCACGATTTTTGTTCTTCACGACGTGGAAGGCTACGAACATAATGAGATCGCGACCATTGTCGGTTGCTCCATCGGCAACAGCAAGTCGCAGTTGCACAAGGCGCGGATGAAGTTGCGCGATCTGCTCAAGATCAAGCGAGCGGAACGGGCGTCCTGAGCAGCACGGCTGGTGAGTTGGGGTGGTACAGTTTGGACGATTTACGTGAGCCGGCGCAGACTGGACACGGCAATACCTTCGGCTGCGGCGTCAAGCTGCCAGCGGATTGACCATGGCAGTGGGGCTGGTTCGACAGAGGCTTGGGGAGAGCAGTATGAATTGCGTTGAGTTGCAAGCGAGCCTGGCAGAGATTGAAGACGGCCGCGGCGCCGAACAACGGGATCATCTGAAGAGCTGTCCGGAGTGTTCCGCTCTGGTCACAGAATTGATCCTCATTGCTTCCACGGCGGTTGAATTGCGTGCGGATGAAGAACCCGGTCCTCACGTTTGGAAATCCATAGAACGTGCATTGCGGCAGGAAGGAGTCATTCGCCCCCAACGTGCGAACCGATCCCTTTTGCCTTCCCTTAGCAGTCGCTGGGCTTGGGCGCGATGGATGGTCCCGGCGGCCGCTGCTTTGCTGATTACCGTGGGTTTATATGTTCGTGAGCATTCGCTTTCCCATCAGCTTGCCCGCGACACGGTGCCAGTGGCTGCTGCCTCCGATCTGGCTGTGGCCGGCCTGAACGACGATGACCTGCTGCTCGAGCTAGCCCAGCAGTCGCCCGCGATCAAGGCGCAGTATGCGGACAATCTCCGCCGCGTCAACGAATACATTCAGGATGCAAAGAGTGTGGTCGCCGCCAATCCGAACGACGACGAAGCTCGCCGCTCCCTGATGGAGGCCTATCAGCAAAAGGCCCTGCTTTTCGAGTTGGCAATGGATCGTTCTTTGCCGTAATGTTAGCCATTCTCAACCCGACAGCTTCTACGCTGCGCGGACCGACTGGGGACCATCGGGGAGTTTCAATGAGCGGGCGAGTTTTAATCACTGGGCGGGCCTTGATGAGCGCGCGAACGATCGAAATGATCGCCATCGGTGCGCTGCTGGCCGGGACGCTTCTAGCCGAAACCCATAAGGAATATCGTTTCAATGTAGGTCCCAAGTCCGGAGTTTCCGTCAACAACCCCTACGGCTCGATCTCGGTTAAACCCTCCGCCGGCAACGTTGTGATCATCAACGCCTTGCTCTATTCCGACAAAGTCGAAGTCGACAAGAATCTGGTCGGCAATCGCGTCGAAATTCAATCTCACCTCCTGCCCGGTGCGGATGCTCAATCAGGACGCGTGGACTATGAAATTCTGGTCCCTGCCGACGCCAGCATCACGCTCCACTCCAGCACCGGCCCGCTGCGGGCCGAAAGACTCCACGGGGATGTAACCCTGGAAGGAGCCGCCGCCACCGTCGAAATCCGCGACATCACCGGCGCTCACCTGCACGTCAAAACTCTGAACGGTCCGGTCACGCTCACCAATGTGCAGGACGGCCACGTGGAAGTTGACTCCTTAAGCGGCGAGGTCACGCTCAACGGCGTCACCGGTCCGCTGGTGCAGGTGATTTCGACCAGCGGCAGCATTAACTACATTGGCGACTTTGGCGATCGCGGCGAGTACCGCCTGACCAGCCATAGCGGCAACATCGAAGCCACTGTGCCCGAATCAACTTCGGCGGATGTGAGTGCGCGCTCCGTGCGCGGTGAAGTACACGACGACATTCCTCTCCAACCCCGGACGCACACCTGGTTCGTCATCAAAGAGGGAAGTGCCTTCTGGGGTACCATGGGTCGCGCCGCGGTCTCATCGACCGTGGTGCTGCGCAGCTTCAGTGGTAAAATCCACCTCAGCAAACGCACCGCAAAATAGCGAACCATTCAGTTTCCAGCTGCTCGCTTCCAGCTCGACAAGTGGCGGCCAGCAGTTTGCAGCAAGCAGCTAATTTTTGACGAAGACTTCGGGAAAAGCGGCGAATACACGGCCACGCCCACCGGGGCGGCTTAAGCCATCGTCCACCGCGGTCGGAGGTCTTCCGGTCAACGCTGTTTTTTTGGTTGGCTTCATGGGGGCCGGGAAAACCAGTGTGGGCCGCGTCCTCGGACGGCGGCTGAATTGGGTCTTTGAAGATCTCGACGACCGCATCGCGGCGCGGGAAGGGCGTACGGTAACGGAAATTTTTCGGGATTCGGGAGAATCCGAGTTTCGCCGAGCCGAGCACGCGGCCCTCGAACATGTGCTTCACGAACTACGCGGCGGAGTCGCCAGAATTGTGGCCCTTGGGGGCGGAGCTTTCGCGCAGAAGGAAAACGCAGCGCTGCTAAGGGGATCCTGCGTGTCCACGGTTTTTCTGGACGCTCCGGTGGAAGACTTATGGCAGCGCTGTTGCGCGCAAGCCAGCGAAACCGGCGCAGACCGTCCCTTGCTCCGTAGCGTGGCGGAGTTTCGCGACCTCTACCAGATTCGGCGCAGTGCGTACTCGCAGGCACGCCTGCGGATTGAAACCGGCAACCGCACGGTGGAAGCAATCGCCGCTGAAATTGCCGAAACCCTGGGCTTGAAGAAAATCGCGGAGCCCACCGAACAAGGAGAAGTCGAGTGAAGTTTGAAACCGGAATGCGCCGTGCCGCGGCGGTTATTTTGGCCTCCGCCCTGGCTGCTCTCGCCGGGGCCCATGCTGCCGACAAAAAAGATAAGCCGAAACCCGCACCTGCTCAGACCGTTGACTCCGGCTCGTTCGGCATCTTCGTCAAGGGCCAGCGAGTCGCCACCGAGACCTTCAAGATAGAGCAGCAAAACGGCATCAGCACGATCAAATCGCAATTCAAGGAAACCTCCGCGGCCGATGCCGCAGCTCAGAAGTCGGAACTGGAAATGACTGCCACCGGCGAGTTGCTGCGCTATGAATGGAGTCAGGCCTCGGGAAGTTCCCTGAATGTCTCTCCCAACAACGATTTTCTGATGGAAAGAATGACCGCGAGTGGCGCCAGCAAGCCCGCCGAACAGCCCTTCCTGCTGCCCAGCACGACGGCGATTCTGGATAACAATTTTTTTGTACACCGCGAACTGCTGGCCTGGCGCTACCTGGGCGCCGCCTGCAGGCCCGAGGGCGGAAACCTGAAGTGCCAGCAGGGTGCTTCGCAGTTCGGCGCACTCGTGCCCCAGGAGCATATTTCCATCAGCGTGCGCTTGGAGCTCGTAGGCAAAGAAAAAATCACGGTTCGCGGAGTCCCGCGCGAACTGCTCCGGCTGAACCTGACCGGCGAAGACTTTGACTGGGCGCTCTGGGTAGATGATCACGATCAGTTCAAACTCATACAGGTGGCGATTTCTGCCGATAACACGGAAGTGGTCCGGGACTAAAGCTGCACCTGCCCGGCGGCGGAATCGAGATCGCCCTGGAGAACGTATTGCTGCTGGCTGACTCACGTACGGCGCGGGTTCTGGTCACGGTGCTGCTCTTTGCTCTGGCGCTTGGGTTTCTCTACGTCGCTCGCGCCACGCTGATTGCCTTTCTGTTCGCCATCTTCTTTGCTTACCTGATGAGCCCGCTGGTGAATCGTCTGGAAAATCTGCTGCGCAGTCGCGTAGCAGCCATCGCCGTGATCTACATTATGCTGCTCGTACTGGTGGTGGTGTTCTTTGTGGTGGTCGGTCCCAAGGTGACGCGGGAAGGCGCTCGCCTCGGACATTCCCTGCCCGCTTTGCTCACGCAGCTTAGCTCCGGTCAAATCGCGACCCAACTCGGCGCACAACACGGCTGGAACGCCAAATCTACCGAATTGGCTCAATCCTTCCTGGCCGGCCACAGCGAACAGATCACCCAACTGGCCCAGCGCATCGGGCTGCGTGTGGCCGACGTCGCCGGGCAGGCCTGGCTCTTTTTCGTGGTCCCGCTGCTCTCCATTTTCTTCCTCAGGGATGGCCGCTCTTTCAGCGACTTTCTGCTCGCCACGATCCAGTCCCGTCCGCAACGCGAGTTTCTGGAAAACGTGCTCAACGATCTGAATCAGATGCTGGCTCACTTCATCCGTGCCCAACTGACTTTGGCTGCCCTGACTCTGGTCATGTACTCCGCGTTTCTTGGCATCATGGGTGTTCCCTACGCGTTGGTTCTGGGCACTTTGGGCGGAGTGCTCGAATTCATTCCCGTGGTCGGCCCCCTGGCCGCCGCACTGGTCATTGTCAGCGTCGCCCTGCTTCTGAGTTATCAACATTGGCTGATCCTGGTCATTTTTCTCGGAATCTGGCGCCTGTTGCAGGACTACGTTTCTTCCCCTCGCATCATGGGCGAGAGCATGGAACTTCATCCCTTGGCCGCCATCTTCGGCGTCATGGCCGGCGGCGAAGTCGCC
Organism: Candidatus Sulfotelmatobacter sp.; assembly: GCA_036514015.1. Lineage (GTDB taxonomy): Bacteria > Acidobacteriota > Terriglobia > Terriglobales > Acidobacteriaceae > Sulfotelmatobacter. Next base: position 87,281 of record DATBYA010000051.1, on the reverse strand, counting down.
GGCATCCTGGGCATCTACCTTTCCATCCCCGTGATGGCCAGCTTGCGTATCGTCTTGCGCCGCTGGCGCCTCTATACCGAAAAGAAAAAGTTCGGCCCGCTCACCGAATTTCCCTTCCGCAGTCAGGAAACCCATCGCCCCTAGCCGTGCTTGGCCCTCTGCTCGGGACGCTTCGCCCGTTCGTCCGCCGTAAGCACCCAGTCCTTCATAAAAAGGGATGAAAAAGGATGAAAAAGTTCTGCCGCAGTTCGGGCATCGGAATCCCTCCCAGTTTCTCGAACCGCAGATGGAAGCCGATTGTGCAGTGACCCGCACCCGACCAAGGTGGTCCTCCTTTCGCTACTTGCGAACCGCCAGGCTCGCGTCAGAGGCTGATGATGGTAGGGTCATTCGGATTTCGTGCGAACCCGAAGGGTGGAGGAATCTGCAGCCTTGTCATTGCGACTGCCCAGCGAGTGGCGAGGAGATGGAGTCTGCTGTGCTCAACTGTTATAGAATTCCAAGTATTCAATGAACCGCAAAATTCCTATCGGGATTCTGGGCGCCACCGGCGTCGTCGGACAAAGATTTATCCAGATGCTGGAACACCACCCCTGGTTCGAAGTGGCTTGGCTGGCCGCTTCCGACCGTTCCGAGGGCAAGATTTACGCCGAGGCAGCGCGCTGGCGCCTTAAAACGCCGATCCCGCCCGCGGTCGCCGCCATGACGGTCTCGCAAGCTTTTCCCGAAGGCGCGCCAAAAATTATCTTCGCCGCCCTTGACTCGTCGATTGCTGCGGAACTCGAGCCCCGATTTGCCAGCGCCGGCTGCGCCGTGGTTTCCAACTCCAGTGCCCTGCGAATGCAGCAAGACGTCCCGCTCGTTATCCCCGAGGTGAACTCCGGCCACATCAAACTCATCGACGTACAATCCTGGCGCCAGAAATCCGGCGGCTACGTTGTGACCAATCCCAACTGCTCGGCCATCGGTCTCGTCCTCGCTCTCGCGCCCCTGCACCAGAAGTTTGGTTTGGAAGCCGTCATGGCCGTGACCATGCAAGCCGTCAGCGGCGCGGGATATCCGGGCGTGCCCTCGCTCGATATTCTCGGCAATGTCATCCCCTTCATCCGCAACGAAGAAGAAAAAATGGAGGAAGAAACCAAAAAACTGCTGGGCCAGCTGAACGGATCCAAAATCATTTCCGCAGCGTTCGCCATGAGCGCGCAATGCAACCGGGTCGCCGTCGAAGACGGACACACCGAATCCGTTTCCATCCGCCTGAAGACGAAAGCCAAGTCGGAAGAAATCATCGCCGCCTGGAACCGCTATCGCGCCGAGCCGCAAGCATTAAAATTGCCCAGCGCTCCCGAACGTCCCGTCGTCTACCTCGAGGCCGCCGATCGTCCGCAGCCGCGCTTCGACGTCGACCTTGGCGCTGGCATGACTACCGCCATCGGCCGCCTTCGTCCCTGCGGCGTGCTCGACTGGAAATTCACCGTGCTCTCCCACAACACCATTCGCGGAGCCGCCGGCGCCGCTGTCCTCAACGCCGAACTCCTGAAGGCCAAAGGCTACCTGGGATGACCGCGCGCTTAGCCGACTGCATGGGCGCCGCGAAACCATCCCTATCTTTCTGCCCCCCTCATCGACGGCGTCATCCGGAGCGCAGCCGTTGGTCAGGCGGAGCGATGGATCTCGCGCGCATCGCCTCCGCCGCAAACCGGTTCGCAGCAGAATGGCCGACCATCGATCATGGTTCTATTTCCAACCTGGGGAAGTCCCGCCCATGATCGTCATGAAGTTTGGCGGCACATCCGTCGAAGACGCCAAAGCCATCGACCGGGTCGCCTCTATTGTCGCGGGACGCCTGGCGCAGAATCCGGTGGTTGTGGTCAGCGCCATGGCCAAGGTAACCGACACTCTGCTGACCATGGCCCGCGCCGCCGGAGAAGGCGAACGGAAGACCGCCCTCAAACTCTGCCGCTCGCTCCAGGAGCGCCACTATAACACCGCCAGCGAACTGCTGGGCACCGCCCGCTTCACCGAATTCCACTCCGAACTGGGCATTGACTTTGAAGCGCTCGACGAACTTCTACGCGGCATCTCCGCCGTCGGCGAGGTCACTCCCCGCACGACCGACTATGTTGCTGCCTTCGGCGAAATGCTCTCCAGCAAAATCGTCACCGCTGCCATTGCCGCACGCGGCCTCAACGGAGTCCATGTCGACTCCCGCGACGTCCTGGTTACCGACAGCAACTACACGGAGGCGGTTCCGCAATACGACGAAACCAACGCGAAGCTTCAGCAGAAGGTTCAGCCTTTGCTGCGCGCCGGCCAGGTGCCGGTGATGGGCGGCTTCATCGGCGCCAATCGCGCCGGCATCACCACCACCATCGGACGAGGCGGTTCGGATTTTTCCGCCGCCATCATCGGCGCGGGCCTGGGCGCCGACCGCATCGAGATCTGGACCGATGTCGACGGCATCCTGACCACCGATCCCAGAATCTGTCCCGAAGCCCGGCGCATCAAAGTCATCAGCTTCGATGAAGCCGCCGAACTCGCCTACTTCGGCGCGAAAGTCCTGCATCCCGCGACGGTCTTACCCGCCATCCAAAAAAACATTCCCGTCTACGTGCTCAATTCGCGCAATCCATCCTGCGAGGGCACGCAAATCACCTCGCGCGCTCCGCAAAGCAAAAACATTTTCAAAGCCATCGCCGCCAAAAAGCGCATCACCATCGTCGACGTGGCCGCTCCCCGCATGCTACTGGCCCATGGATTCCTGCGCTCGATCTTCGAAGCCTTCGACCGCCACAAAGTTTCCGTCGACGTGGTCTCGACTTCAGAAGTCAGCGTCTCGCTCACCGTCGACTCCAATCAAGCCATCCCGGCGCTGGCTGCCGATCTCGCCAAGCTGGCCGACGTAAAATACGAAGGTCGCAAAGCCATCGTCTGCCTGGTCGGCGAAAACCTGCGCAACACCCCCGGCATTGCTGCTCTGGTTTTCCGCGAACTCGCCGACAAGAAAATTCGCATGATTTCGCAAGGCGCCTCCGAAATCAACCTGACTTTCGTGATCGAGGAAGACGAGGTCCCGGACGTAGTCCGACGCCTACACAAGACTTTCTTCTCGGAGCTGGATCCGGAAGTATTTGCCTAAAGTGGGAGCGCGTCGGGTGGCCCAGGTCGCTGGTTCGCGAGAGGTGGGTTCTCGATTCGTAGAGTACTTTGCTGAAATTAAACGTAGAGTCAACCAATGCGATAACATCGAAGCGGCAGCCATGAATTTTCTGCTCCTAGGCCGCGGCAAAACTGGATCGCTGGTCGCCGAAGTAGCCGCCGAACGCAAGCACCGCACCGTCATTGTCGGCGCCAAAGAAAACGCTTCCAGCGCCGCCCTCAGTCCAGAAATCCTCGGCGACATCGACGCCGTCATCGACTTCACCACGCCCCAGTGCGTTCTCTCGAATATCGAAGCCTGCGTGAAAGCCGGCAAAAACATGGTCGTCGGCACCACCGGTTGGTACCAAGAAATCGAGCAAGTCCGCAACCTGGTCGACCAGCACAAAACCGGATTCCTTTACGCCGCCAACTTCTCGATCGGCGTGAATCTCTTCCTCGAAGTGGCTCGCGCTGCGGCCGAGGCGCTGGGTCACGATTATTCCGGCCAGATTTTCGAACGCCACTACGCCCAAAAAAAGGATGCCCCGTCCGGCACCGCCCTCGCGATCCAGCACGTAATCCAGCAAGCCAGCCGTAAGAACGAAAACTTAGAGATCACTTCCTTTCGCGAAGGCGACGTAGTCGGCATGCACGAAGTCGTCCTTGAATCTTCCGCCGACAGAATCTATCTCTGCCATGACGCCAAATCCCGTCGCGCCTTCGCCCAAGGCGCAATCCGCGGGGCAGAATGGCTCGCCGGCAAAAAGGGCTTTTACGATTTCAGGGATTTGTGGCGCGACTTGTAGTTGTTCTTACGCCACTTCCCAAGGAGGGTCGACATGCGACGAGGATTTCTTCTCCTGACGGTAGGGTTCGGGATATGTGGCGCTGCATTCGCTCAAGCTGCCCCAACCGATGCTCAGACACTCCAGGCTATTCTCACGGAGGTCCGTGCCCTGCGTCAGGAATTGCGCATCTCGCTGACAAGAGTTCAAAGCACGCAGATTTTGCTTTCTCGCTTACAGATGCAACAGGGAGCCGTTGCGCGAGCATCGGAACATTTGGACGAGGCTCGCTCGAAGCTGGCTGAGATACAAGTCCATCAAAGGGAAATGGCGGGCGAGGTCAGGCGCCTCGAGGATGCGAGAAGTGCCGAAGAGAACCTCCAGCAACAGAAGGCATTACAGGACCGGATCAACCACGTCAAATCCGATCTCGAAGTCACAGGCGACACAGAGCAGCAGCGTCAAGCGACAGAAATCCAGGCCGAGCAGCAACTGCGGGCCGAACAGGATAAGCTGAGCGCGCTCGAAACCCAACTGGACGAAGGCATACAAAGCATGGGCAACTCCGTCGAACAGTCCGGTCGCAATCGGCCCTGACCCGCAAGGGAAGGCGCGAGATGAGCAACGCCGCCAGCAAATTGAGAAGCGAGGCGCCCGGCGGTTTTCCCTCACTCCCGGTTCGCGCTATCCTATTCGTATGCAACTCCGCGGCTGCGGCACCGCCCTGGTCACTCCCTTTCGTCAGGATGGTTCCATCGACGACGCAGCCCTGCGCAATCTGGTCACCTGGCAAATCGAATCCGGCATTGATTTCCTCGTTTCCTGCGGGACCACCGGCGAAACTCCCACCCTCGCTCACGATGAATGGCTCTACGTCATCGACACCACGATCGAAGTCGCAGCCGGACGCGTCCCCATCGTCGCAGGCGCCACTTCTAACTCCACGCACGATGCGGTCGAGCGAGCCAAGGAAGTCGCCGCCCGCCCCGGAGTCAATGCCATCCTCACCGCCTCGCCCTACTACAACAAACCTACGCAGGAAGGCCAGTATCGTCATTTCAAAGCCATTGCCGAAGCCGTCAGCGACAAGCCCATCATTCTCTACAATGTGCCCGGCCGCACCGCCGCCAACCTGGAACCCGCGACCCTGGCGCGCCTCGCCGAGATTCCGAACATCGTGGGCGTCAAAGAAGCCAGCGGGAACATGACTCAGATTGCCGAGGCCATCCACGCCGTTCCCGAAACATTCCTGGTGTTTTCCGGCGACGACGCGGTCACGCTTCCGGTCATCGCTCTGGGCGGCGTGGGATTGGTGTCGGTTGCCTCCAACGAAATTCCTCAGGAAATGGCGTCGCTTACCCGAGCCGCTCTCGCTAACGACTGGGCCACAGCGCGTAGCCTGCAGCGCAAGTATTTCCCGCTGATGCAAGCCAACTTCATCGAATCAAGCCCGCTACCGGTGAAAGCGGTTCTCGCCATGATGGGCAAAATAGAAGAAGTCTACCGCCTGCCTCTGCTGCCCATGCGCCGTGACACGCGCTCCCGCCTGCAGAAAATCGCCACCGAGGTCGGACTCATTCCCAAACCCATCAGTCCATCTGTCGAAACGCCGGAATTTTTCATCTACGAAAACTGGGCCGCCGGCCCGCGCAAGATCGTCCTGCACCGCGGATCCTGCGGCCAATGCAGCCACGGCAAGGGCCGTCCCGCCGGCCACGACGCAAATCATTCCCGCTGGCACGGCCCCTACGCCACCCTGCCCGAGGCTCGCGAGACGGCCCACGCCATGACCGGTATCCTGATTCGCAGCGAATGCAAGTGCGTGTAACGACCCACGAGTCGCGGCCCTCCTCACCCCACTCTCTCCTACCGACCGAGCGCCGCAAGCGGAGTGTGGGACCTGATATTCCCCGCGGTTACGAAGCAGTTTCATCCCCCTCCAACTTCTGCATTCTGGATTCCGATTTCCGCATTTCCTTTATCGCTTTTGGGCCGTAAAACCACTCCGTTCAGGGAGTGGATATAAGGCTTGCTTTTTTGTTGAAGCTGCAGCAAAATCACGTACCTTAGCTGGATCTGGAGACCGTAAAGGTCTGCTGTGACGGAGCTAGTCTCTGTCGGAAAACCAGGCGAATGCAGTAACGCTACAAGTGGGCCCGGGCAGGGCCTTCAGGCGCTAACGTAAGGGTCGTAATCCTATGCGTAGCCTGAGAAGAAATCCCCTCTCTTCTTTAGAGCGGGGAGGATGTCAAACTTTCCCCGCATGCCCTCCCTGCAATCCTCCATCGAGCGCCTGGCCGCGCAAGGCGAAGTCGAGCACGACCCCGACGCCCGTCGTATCTTCCTGGAATTCCGCGACCAACTGACGCAGGGCAAAATACGCGCCGCCGAACCAATCGGCGGTGGCGCTAAAGACAAGAAACAGGCCCGCTGGACCGTCAACGCCTGGGTGAAACAAGGCATCCTCCTTGGCTTCCGTCTCGGCGAACTCACGGATATGACCGCCGGCCTTTCTTTCATCGACAAAGATACTTTCCCTGCCCGCCAGTTCACCACCGCCGATCGCGTCCGCGTCGTCCCGGGGGGGTCGTCGGTCCGCACCGGAGCTTACCTTGCCCCCTCGGTCATCTGCATGCCTCCCATGTTCATCAACGTGGGCGCCTACGTCGATGAAGGCAGCATGATCGATTCTCACGCGCTGGTCGGTTCCTGCGCCCAGATCGGCAAACGCGTGCATCTGAGCGCCGCAGCGCAGGTAGGCGGAGTTCTCGAACCGATCAACGCCGCCCCCGTCATCCTTGAAGACGATGTGCTGGTCGGAGGAAACTGCGGAATTTACGAAGGTACTCTGGTCCGCGCAGGCGCCGTGCTGGGCGCAGGAACGATCCTCACGCGCTCGACTCCGCTCTACGATCTAATCCGCGGCGAAGTCTACCGCGCTACTCCCGAGGCCCCGCTCGAGGTTCCAGAAAATGCGGTGGTCGTTCCCGGATCGCGCGCCGTAAAAAAACGCGCGGCAGCCGAATGGAATCTTTCCCTCTACACCCCAGTAATTGTGAAGTATCGCGACGAAAAAACCGATCGCGGAATCGGACTCGAAGACTGGCTCAGATAGAAGATCGAAGGGGTCCATTCCAACGCCGGCGGAATCGCGCGACCTAGGACGGCGAGACCAGAGAGGAATCTGCTTTTGCCGCCACGATGCCGATCTTCAATTTTGAGTTCCCATTGAACGAGACCTGAATCTGCGCCAGCAGGCCCACCACTGCATCCGCCTGGCTTAACTTCGGCCTCGGATAGGTGCTCGTAATTCCCACCACCTTCATCCCGGCGGCGCGTGCCGAGCAAATTCCCGCGGGCGCGTCCTCCATCACCAGGCAGTCCGCCGGCTTGAAACCCAGCAACTCCGCCCCCTTCAAATACGGCTCAGGATGCGGTTTCCCATGAGCCACATCATCCGCCGTTACCAGAACTCTCGGCACCGGCAATCCACAGAAGCGCAAACGCGCGCTCGCCAGCAGCCGCGTCCCCGACGTGACCACGCCCCAACGCCCTTCCGGAATCGAATGCACCAGAGCCCCTGCGCCCGGCATCACCCGCACGCCCTCCTGATGGTCAGCCTCACGGCTTTCCAGTTCCAGCACTTCCGCCTCAGCTTCCAAATGCGGCGCCACCCGCTGGATCACTTCGATCGTGCGCACCCCATGGGCAATCGCCATTACGGCGTCTCCATCGACGCCCTTACGCCGCGCCCACTCACGCCACTCCCGGTCGACCGCGCGTGTCGAGTCCACCAGAACTCCGTCCAGATCAAAAAGAATGGCTGAGCAGGAAAAGATAGGCATCTCTGATTATTTAATCACAGTGATCGGGAAAGAGCAGCGTTGCGGAACTCGAAGGTTACTAACTCGTAGTCGCCGGAAGACTCGCCTGACCCTGCGCGACCAAAGCCTGCTGTAGCGCTCTCTGCCGTAGCAATAGATGCCGCTCGCGGAAATGCAACTGGGCGCGTCGGCCCCAGGCGCGCACGAACCAGTAATTCAGTCCCGCGCCGATCGCCGAACTGGCCAGCGGAATCACACGCGCCGCCCACTTCTCCACCACTTCCGCGCTGGCCTTCGCCGCAATTCTTTGGATGACCCGCGGCACAAATTTGTTGATGACTTCTTTCTCCAGCAACTCCCGGCTGACGTCCACTCCCGCCGCGCTGGCCGCGGCTACCCAGAGTTCGGCAATCTCCTCGTCGGTATTGAAGTGAAATCCGTAGACCAGGCTCAACTTTTGAATTGTGCGCATCGTGATCGCAGAAAGAATTCCGAGATCGGGCACGATGGTGATTAACCCGCCCAATCCCAAGCCCGCTCCCTCCACCGCTGCCATCTTCATTCCCGCGCGGATGATCGAATCCGCGACGGCATCGACCTCCCCAATCTCCAGCGAATACACACCGTGATAGCCGCTGATCGGCATCCGATAGCCCGCACGCAGTTGCAGCAAGAATTTGTCAGGATCCACGCGCACCGTCGAATAAGCGCGCGTCAGGCCTTTCACCATTCCCGACTCGATGCGCCGCCGAAGCCACGATTTGCCCTGCCCCACCATGACTCCAACCTTACCGCATGGGGAAGGACAAAGCTACTCGGAGAAGACCTTAGTCCTCACCTTTTCTTTCCTAGTTCGGCGTCTTTCGCTCCTGTCTCGCTCCTGGTTCGTTCTGATGAGTTGTTGGTTGTTCGTTGTGATTTCTCCGCTCAACCACCGGCCCATACTCCCGGTCCGCCGTTGGCGCCAGGGTGCAAGAGCGGGGCTTCCAGGGCCCGCGTTGGGAGCTTGAGTGGGAGACGGCTTTGACCGCGGGGATCCATTGCGTTGTTGCCTCGAGAGACCATCCACGAGGCTTAGCCGATCTCCTGAACCGCCCCACGAGGCGCTCCGGCGTGGCGCTCCAGCTTACCCGGGCGTCGGTCCTTCGCTCCCTGTGCTAGCATCATCCTTAGTCAATGCCAACTGGAAAACTGCAGATTATCCCCCTTGGGGGCCTCGGCGAGTTCGGTATGAACTGCATGGCCGTCCGCTGGGGCGACGATATCATCGTCATCGACGCCGGACTGATGTTCCCCGAAGCCGAACTTCTCGGCGTCGACATCGTAGTCCCCGACATTTCGTATCTCATCGAAAACCGACAGCGCATCCGCGGAATCGTCCTCACCCACGGCCACGAAGACCACATCGGCGCGCTTCCCTGGATGCTCTCCGAACTTAAAGTCCCGGTCTGGGGCACCGAGTTCACCCTCGCCTACGTCGAAGACAAGCTCGACGAGCACGGCCTGCTCGACGACGCCGATCTCCGCGAAATGCGCCCCAACGAGCGCTTCAAGGCTGGTGCCTTCACCATCCATCCCATCCACGTAACCCACAGCCTGGTCGACTGCGTAGCCCTCGCCATCCACACTCCGCTCGGCGTCATCATCCACACCGGCGATTTCAAAGTCGATCCCACACCCACCGACAACAAACTTTTCGATTTGCACAGCTTCGCCGAGTACGGCAAGAATGGCGTCCTAGCTCTGTTTCAAGACTCCACCAACGTCGAGCGCAAGGGATACACGCCCAGCGAGCGCGCCGTCCGCAGAAAATTCGACGAAGTCTTCGCCCACACCAAGCGCCGCCTGTTCATCTCCTGTTTCTCTTCGTCGATTCACCGTATCAATCTGGCCGTCGAACTTGCGCACCAGCATGGCCGCAAGATCGCCTTTTTAGGCCGTTCGATGAACAACTCCGCCGAGATCGCCGAAGATCTCGGCTACATCGAAATTCCCGAAGGCCTGGTCATCAATCCCGGCGAGATGAAGAATTTCCCTCCGGAAAAGGTTTGCGTGCTCATCAGCGGCACCCAAGGCGAGCCCATGTCCGCGCTCTCCCGCGCCGCCGTCGACAATCACAAGCACGCCAAAATAGAAAAAGGTGACACCGTCGTCCTCTCCAGCCGCATCATCCCCGGCAACGAAAAGACCATTTACCGGATGATCGACCACCTCTTCCGCCGCGAAGCCTACGTTATCTACGAAGACGGAACCTCGCCGCCCATCCACGTCAGCGGCCACGCCAGCCAGGACGAACTCAAGCTCATCATCAACCTGGTCAAGCCCCGCTATTTCACTCCCATCCACGGCGAATATCGCCAGTTAAAGCTGCACGCTGAAATGGCCGCAGCCATGAAGGGCTCAGTCGGCAAAGTGATGCTGATCGAAAGCGGCGACATCCTGGAATTCGACGACCACGGCGCCCGCAAAGCGGGACGCGTCAACGTAGGCCGGGTCTGCATCGACTCCGGCAGCCGCACGGATGTGGTTGAAGATTTGATCATTAAAGACCGCCGCCACCTCAGCGAAGACGGTATCGTCCTGCCCATCATCGCCATCAACAAACTCACCGGCAGAGTAGAGACCGCCCCCGAGATCGTCACCCGCGGCTTCAACGTCGGCGAAGACGGTTTCATGGAAGGCGCCAAGCGCATGGTCGAAGACACCCTGGCCCACTCCAGCGAAGAAGAAAAAGCCGACTACGGCGTCATCAAAGAAAAAATCCGCGCTGACCTGAAACGCTATATCTCCAAGCAAACCCAAAAACGCCCGCTCATCATGCCCGTAATCCTGGAAATCTGATAGGCAGTGAACTGTCAATTCCCTATATTTGTCCTGGACTATTACATTTGCTTATTTCCGAAAGCAAGTTCGGTAACTCGTGTAATGTCGTTCTTCACCCTTCGGGGTGGCGAGCGCTTTTTATTGTGCAGCAGCCGCGTTTTACGCTGTTTGGGGTAACGCCATTTGGCGTAACCAATTGGTGCCCTTTCTTCTTATCCAGTGAGCCAATAATGGGTCGATGAAGAAATAGTTGCCTTTGTACAAATCGAGAATGTCCTTTGAGTCAGTGACTGAAGTAGAGCTACGCCAATGGGTGTCGTCTTCCTGGAAGCTTTGGCAAGCAACGCGATTTTCCCGGTGTAGCGAGTGGATTTTGTCTTGTTGCCCTCGCGCCGGAACTTCGGAGGAACGTGCGATGAAGATGGTAACTGGCGGATCGTGTGCGCTCCTCCTCGCACTGACAACGCACGGACACGCCCTCAAGGCCTCATCGTCGTGCGAGAGCTTGTCATCCCTAGCGCTCCCGAACACTTCGATCAGCCTCGTCCAGGTGGTGCCGGCGGGAGCATTCACTCTGCCTGGAACGGGCCCTGCGACGCCGCAATTCAGCCAGCTGCCGACCTTTTGCCGTGTGGCAGCCACGCTCACTCCCTCGGCGGACTCTGACATCAAGATTGAGGTCTGGCTGCCGACTACTGATTGGAACGGAAAGTTCCAGGCCGTCGGCAACGGCGGCTGGGCGGGAACCATCAGCTACGGCGCGCTGGCCTCGGCGTTGCAGGAGGGTTACGCGACGGCATCGACGGACACTGGACATGCAGGCGCGAATGCGTCGTTCGCGATCGGACATCCGGAAAAAGTCATCGATTTCGCCTATCGTGCCGTCCACGAGATGGCGCTGAAATCGAAAGCCATCATTGCGACGTTCTACGGGCGCGCGCCACGGTTTTCGTACTGGATGGGTTGCTCCACCGGGGGGCGGCAGGCCCTGATGGAGGCTCAGCGCTACCCGGAAGACTTCGATGGGATTATCGCCGGCGCTCCAGCGAACAATCAGACGCAGCTGTGTGCCTGGCGGATCGCAGTGGAAGCGAGGATCCTCCAAAGCCCGGCGAGCGTTGTCCCTCCCGCCAAACTCGTCCGCCTCAATCGCGCCGTGCTCGCCGCATGCGACGCAATCGACGGAGTGACGGACGGCCTGCTGACGGACCCACACCAATGCCAGTTCGATCCTGCAACACTTTTGTGCCGCGGCCCCGACCAGGACGATTGCCTGACGGCGCAACAGATAGAGGCCGTGAAGATGGGGTACGCCCCGGCGAGGCGAAAGACGGGGGAATTGATTTACCCCGGATTAGTGCCTGGCGGCGAAACAGGTTGGGCCATGTTGACAGGCGCCCAGCCTGAACCTGGATCGATCGACGTGGATATGTTCAGGTTCGTCGCCCACGAAGACCCGGCGTGGGACTGGCGCACCTTCGACCTGGACCGCGATACCTCCCTGATCGACAAGAAAGCCGGTTTCATCGACGCCGTGAATCCGGATCTTTCCGCCTTTCGGGCTCATGGTGGGAAACTGCTCATTTATCACGGCTGGAATGATGGCGGATCCGGCGGGGCGATCTCGCCGCAGAACACTGTCAATTATTATTCAAGTGTGTTGGCAAGAATGGGATCGCAGCAGCAGGATTGGCTGCGGCTCTTCATGGTACCCGGCATGGAGCATTGTGGAGGTGGGCCGGGGCCCGACCAGGTGAACTGGATGGCGGCGCTAGAACGTTGGCGCGAGTCCGGAATCGCACCCGATCGATTGATCGCATCGCGTGTCAGTAACAACCGTGTAAAGATGACCCGGCCAATCTGTTCCTATCCAGCAGTCGCGCATTACAACGGCGTGGGAAGCACGAACGACGCGGCAAACTTCGCGTGCAAGGTGCCTTGATCTCTTCTTTGGGCGGTCTAACCGGTTCGCAGCCGCAGCGGCCGGCGCTGAGCCTCGAAGACGTTGGCAAGCTTCGCAGAAGCCGACTACGTATTGCCAATCGGATCTCACAATAGATGGGTTCAAAGAAAAGAGGTTTGCCGGAGTTGCGCCGTACAGTTGGATGCCGACTGCGAGGTCGAGCCAACCCATGGGCAAGCCAAGGACGCCCTTCAACACTCCTCTTGATTGACGATCGAATCAATGAGAATTCTAGATTCACGGAGCTACGTCACCCGCCTTCTCCGCTATCGGCCGTGCGTAGCGCACGAGTGAGAGGAGGAACTTTCCGGGTTCCTCGGTCATCGGAATGTGTGCCGAACGCTCAAACCAAACGAGCTGCTTTTCCGGCGCCGTCACCGCATCGAACCACGCGGCGGCGACTTCGGCATTCACGTTCCGGTCGTGACGGCCCAGAAAGAGGATCAGTGGAACTGCAAGCTTGTTCGCCTTCCTGAGATCAAGCGCGACCACCTCGGGGAGCAGGTATGGCGTTGCGAACTTGTTGCCATCCCAGATATGGCCGATCTCCTGGTCGCTATAGTCGGGTGAAAGTTGGGAGAGATCGCCATCCGCGGAATTGTCCCGGCGGTAGGCCATCACGCCGCCATAATAGCCAACCCATTTGCGCTCGACGTAAATGTCCTTGATAGGAATGGTCTGGCCGGGAGCCCCGTAGGGAGTGATCGCCTCGAGCTCGCGCACCGCCTCGGCATTGCCGTCGCGGCGCGCGGCATCCATGGCGAAGCGCCAGCCTCGACGCTCGCTCTCGGGTCCGTCGATCAACTGGCAGACGCCAATATAGGCGTACAGCCATTCGGGGTGATGCTCCGCTAGCTGCAAGCCTAGAAAGCTGCCCCAGCTGTGGCCAAGGACGAATATCTTGTCCTTGCTGAACTCCTGGCGCGCCCAGGCGGCCATTTCCTCCGTGTCGGCAATCATGCGTTCCCGTGTGAGTGTCGGCGCGATCTTCGCAGAATCCGTCAAGAGATAAGTCTTGCCCGCGGCGCGCTGGTCCCACTGGACAACGGTGAAATATTCCTCCAGGCCGTGGGTAAACCACCAGCTCATCGGAATCGAAACGTATCCGGGGCCACCGTGGATATAGAGCAGCACCGGATTTCTGCGGTCGGCGCCGCGAATCGACACCCATTGATCGATCCCGCCGATCCGCACCTTTTCCAGCCGCTCGACTCCATTGGGCGCGACGATCTTGCGCGCATTTGCGATGATGGCGGTCGCCGCAGAGCGGCTGGCGGGTTTGGCTGGCTCCTGCGCCCGAACTGGCACGGTGGAGAGTATCGCAAGAAATGCGAGCAGGTTCGAGATTATCCTCCCGAGGGCTTTGATCGCGTAAATATGATTACTCTTGCGAGTTTGTGACACGAGTCTCTCCTCCCAGAAGCTTTTGGGGGCTCGGTTAGCCGCACCTCCCAAATTTTACAGGGCTCCGATTCGAACGCACTCCACTCATCGCAGAAATCTCATTCCGCCACGACGGTCCCGAGAAAACGGGCTTGTGGGGAGAGTCGAATCGGAAGGTTGCGAGCGGATCGTGGATTGAAGGTAATACGGTGAAGTCCGGACGTGCCGTCATACCCGAGATCCGAATGAACTCCTTGAAGTCCTTGGCGATGAATTGGGGTCCGTTGTCGGAAATGACCCGCGGTTTAACGCTGCGCTTGGGCCCTTTCCGGAATGATCTCAATGTCGGCCTCGGTCGTCGATTCCCGCAGATCCCAATCGAAAATGAGCGAGCTTGTTCAAAATATCAGGGTCCAATCAGGGTCCAATAACTCTTTCCCGTGTACGACTTGCGGCTCCACAATGGGCCGTCGGTACCGTCAAGTTCAGGCAGTCACAAGTTGTTCAGTCCCTTTCACGACGGCAATCACAATAGTGGCCACCGGAAAATTGAATGCGTATATTGAAAGCTCATGCATACAGTGCTCCTCTCCGACATCCAGGAAGCCCGCACCCGCCTCCAAGGCATCACAACCCGCACCCGCCTCATCGAATTCGACCTCAGGGCGGCCCAGGTCTCGCCTTCTTTGCAAGACGTGGGGACTTTCGCTCCCAACCCCTCCCGCCGCCTTTTCCTCAAACCCGAAAATCAGCAGCCCATCGGCGCCTTTAAACTCCGCGGAGCTTACAACAAAATCGCTTCCCTCCCGGAAGCCGACCGCAAACGCGGCGTCATCTCCTACTCCAGCGGCAATCACGCGCAAGGAGTAGCCTACGCCGCCCGCGCGCTCGCCGTGAAGGCGGTTATCGTCATGCCCAACAACGCTCCCGCCATCAAGCGCGAAGCAACCGCCGCCTTGGGCGCCCAGATCGTGTTCGTGGGCCCGGGCAGCACCGAACGCCAACTCAAAGCCGAAGAACTCGCCGCCCAGCACGGCTACGTCATCGTGCCTCCCTACAACGACGAAAAAATCATCGCCGGCCAAGGCACCATCGGCCTCGAAATCCTCGAAGACTTACCGCAAGTCGAAGCCGTCTTCGTCCCGGTCGGCGGTGGCGGCCTGATCAGCGGCGTAGCCGCGGCCATCAAACTAACCCGGCCTGAAACTCAGGTAATCGGCGTCGAACCCGAACTAGCCGCCGACGCCCAGGCCAGCCTGCGCGCCGGCAAGATAGTCCAATTCCCCGCCGATCAGGTTTCGCGCACCCTCGCCGACGGCCTGCGCACCCAAAGCGTGGGTAGTATTAACTTTGACCACATGCAGTCCTTCGTCGACGCCATCATCACCGTCACTGAGGACGAAATCCGTCGAGCCCTGAAACTGTTGTGTGCCAATTGCGACACCGTAGCCGAACCCAGCGGAGCGGTCGCCGCCGCCGGATTCCTCTTCCGCTCCGATGACCTGCCGAAAACAAAATTGAATGTGGCAATCATCTCCGGCGGCAACATCGAGCCGAAAATGCTGGAAGAACTCCGCCAGCGATAAGACATTGCAAGCAAGCGCCGCTACGGCCAATAATCATAGTTATGAGACTTCCGATATGAGACTTCAACTCGCTTTTCTCGGCACCACCATGCTCGCCGTATCCTCGTTTGGCTTCGCACAGGCGCAACGCGGCACGCTCGTTCGCGAGGAGTCCATCCGTGTCTCTCCCAGCACCGACGCCGCTAAACTCGGCGAGGCAGGCCGCGGACACGAGCTCGTCATCATCGAATCCGGTCATGACTGGACTCATGTGGAGGCCATCCTCAGAGAGCCAAGAAAAGATGCCGACGAGGACGATCCCGAATCCGAAGGCAAGGCCATCACCGGATGGGTCTCCAGCAAAGCCCTGGTCAGCCTGACCACGCCCAACGGCGACAAGATTGTTTTCGGCGAAGCCGCCGACTCAGAAGACCAAGCCAGTCGCCGCCGCGGCCGCCGCGATGCCGCGCAAGACGCCATGCGCCTCTACTACCGGGTCTACGATTTGTTTCCGACGTCCCCACTCGCCGCCGAAGGACTCTACCGCGCCGCCGACATCCGCTGGCAGACGGATCGATCTGACGTGCTGACCCGGCCCTCGGCCCGCGAGCGCGACTCTTACATGCGCGGCCAAATCAACGAAGAGTGGATGAAGCTGGTCATTAAGAAATTTCCCGGAACCAAGTGGGCCGATCTCGCCGCCTTCCATCTCATCGAAAACAAACTCTGCGGTGACTGGCAGAGCGCGTCCAAGTGCCCGGACAAAGAGGCCGAAATGTATGAGAAGTACGCCAAAGACCATGAGCAGTCTCCCTCCGCGTCCGAAGCGCTCTACGACGCCGCCTGGCGCCGCTCCGCGTTGATCGAGATTTACAAAACCGAGGCCAATCAGAAAAAATCCGAGGAATCGAAAACCCGCGCTTTGGATCTGGCGCAAAAAATCGTCGCCCAATACGCCCAAAGCGATTGGTCCACCCGCGCGCAAATGCTGATTTTCTATATCCAGCAAGGCGTCCCCACCTACGGCAACGCCACCGACTAAGGTCTTGGTCAGCGCGTCGGGGGAAAAGAACGTTTGTGATCAGGACCGAAGCGGACCGAAGTTTTCTAAGCAGCGAAGCTTTCTACACTCTGCCATTCCGACCAAAGCGAAGCCCGCGAAGTGGAGGCCCCTGCCGTTGGCGTCTTCCCGGAGCCGTCCTCGACCTATACTTTTTCTGCGATACTGTTGCCTGAATTTTCCGCGGAGGACGATTGAACGACTACCTGCTGTCTCTGATCCTTGGCATTGTCGAAGGTCTCACCGAGTTCCTCCCTGTCAGCTCGACGGCGCACCTGCGCATTTCCGAACTGCTCTTGCACATCAGCCTGTCCGACGGTTACTGGAAGATGTATTCCATCGTCATCCAACTCGGCGCGATCTTGTGCCTGCCGGTTTATTTCTGGAGTCGCATCAAAAGATTTGTTTCCACGTTTCCTCGCGGCGACAGCGGAAGACGCACCCCGCTCACCCACCCCCTCGGTCTTACCGCGGTAGCGTTCGTCGTTACTGCGGTTCCATCCTTCTTACTCACCAAAGTGATTGGCAAACACCTGGAAAACATTTTGATCATAGGCTGGTCGCTGCTGATCGGCGGAATCGTGATGTGGCTGGTCGATGCCTTAAACTCCAAGTCGGAAGCCGCAGGTCCTGGTGCGCCCGGAAGCCGCATCCACACCTGGAAAATGGAGGATATGAGCCTGGGACAGGCGATCTGGATAGGCTTCTGCCAGATCTTTTCGGCCGTCTTTCCCGGCACATCGCGCTCCATGTCGACCATCGCTGGCGGCCAGATTGCGGGCATGTCGCGGGCTGCCGCTCTTGAGTTCTCCTTCTTCGTCTCTATCCCCACCATGGCTGCGGCCACAGTTTACACTCTGCTCAAATCGCTCAGCGGCAAAGGGGAAAACCCAATCGGCGTCGCCCAGATCGATGCGCATGGCTGGATCTTGCTCGCCATCGGATTCGTCGTCTCCTTCATTGTCGCCTACGGTTCGGTCGCGTGGTTCATGGCCTACGTCCGCAGACGCGGCTTCGCTCCCTTCGCGGTCTATCGGATTATTGTCGGAGCGCTAGTTCTGGCATTCGCCTCAAGGCTGGTGTAGACAGGTTGCTGGCAGCGTCTCTTGCCGGCGCCAGCAGAAATACGCGTTGCTATCAAGTCGCTGCCAGCAAAGACTCTACGAGGAAGCTAGGTGAATACTACGCCCTATTTCCTGCATTGTCGGAACCCAGCCTTCTTGGCATAATGTAAGGGCTCTGGCCGATTGGGCGCTGAAGAGTGTAGTGTCTTCACTGTCTGAATCTGCCCCACATGGACTATCTGGCAAGCATCTTCATTCCCACCGGGAACCGGCGGCTCAACGAGCTGATCGGATTCCTGATGTGTGTCTCCGCGCTCCTCCTTTTCCTCGCACTGGTTTCGTATTCTCCGCTGGACCCGTCATGGAATAGCGCCTCGGTCCTGACCGGCTCCCACGCTGCGCGCAACTGGATCGGCGTCGTCGGCGCGTTCACCGCTGACATGATGCTGCAGTTCTTCGGCATCGGCGCCTTTCTGTTGGTCATCTTTCCCGCGATGCTCGGCGCGCGCTGGTTTCGTTCCATGAAGGTGCAATCGCCGCTGGCAAAAAGTCTCGGCGGGGTCTGGCTGCTGATGTTTGTGCCCGCGATGCTGGCGCTGCTGCCCGGACAGCTGCGCTGGATGCACGTGATTCCCATCGAAGGCTTGCTCGGCCGCGTCGTTGGGGACCTGCTGATTCATTATCTGAACGTGGTGGGCGCGTACATCGTGTGCGCTACAGTGCTCGCCGTGGCCCTGTATCTCTCGACAGCGTTCTCTTTCGCGGCGATTCAACTCTGGGCTCCGACGCGTTTCGCCTTCGCCACTGCGCTGTGGAACCGCTACCAAGATTGGCGGCAAGAGCGGGCCAAAAAACGCCAGCAAAAAGAACTCGATCAGCGGCGAATCTCGAGGCCTGCAGTCAAGACGCAACTGATCCCGTCGCGGCCGGCAACGCAAGGTCCGGCAGTTGCGGAACCCCGACGGACGGGCATTGAACGCATGATGGCCGAGGAGGAAGCGGTAAAGCCCGCGGCAGCATCCGGCGGAATTCTGCCTGAACCTCTGGCCCTGAAGGTTACGCAGGAACTGTCCGCCGATCCTGAAGTTAGCGAACGCGGCGACAGCGGACACAAAGCCAAGACCACTATGCCGCGCATCGCTGCCGGCGGATATAAGTTGCCCTCGAGCAGCCTGCTGCAGCGTCCCGACGAACAGCAGCTGGTCGATGCGGATGAACTCAAACTGCTGGCGCAGGTGCTCACCGAGAAATACGCCGAGTTCGAGATTCACGGACAGATCACGCAGATCAATCCCGGACCGGTCGTCACCACCTTTGAGTTCAAGCCCGAAGCCGGAATCAAATACAGCCGCATCACCAACCTTTGCGACGATCTTTGCCTCGCCTTGAAAGCCGAGAGCATCCTGATCGAGCGCATGGCGGGAAAGAGCACGGTCGGCATTCAAGTCCCGAACCGCCAGCGCGAAATTATCTGGCTGCGCGAAAACATCGAGTCGCAGGAGTTCATGGGCTCGAAATCGAAGATGACGATCGCCATGGGCAAAGACATCAACGGCCGCATCGTCACTGCCGACCTCGCGGGAATGCCACACCTGTTGATCGCCGGTTCCACGGGTGCGGGCAAGAGCGTCGCCATCAACGCGATGATCATGTCCATCTTGTACAAAGCCACGCCCGATCAGGTGCGCCTCATTCTCGTCGACCCGAAGCGCCTCGAACTGGGCAACTACGAGGGTGTTCCCCATCTTTACACGCCGATCATCACCGAGCCGAAACTCGCCGCCAACGCTCTGCGCAATGCCGTCCGTGAAATGGAGCGCCGATTGAAACTGCTCGCGGCCAAGGGCGTCCGCAACATCGATCAGTACAACCGGCTGTTCGATCAGAGCGGCACGCCGAGTTTGTTCGACGAAGAGAATGACGAGAAGCCAATTCCCTACATCGTCATCATCATCGACGAGTTGGCCGATCTGATGATGCTCGATTCCAGCAACGTTGAAGAATCCATCACGCGCCTGGCGCAGATGGCGCGCGCGGTGGGCATTCACCTTGTACTGGCGACACAGCGGCCTTCCGTAGATGTGATCACTGGTTTGATCAAAGCGAACTTCCCCGCACGTGTTTCGTTCCGCGTAGCGACGAAAGTTGACTCGCGCACCATTCTGGACGCGAACGGAGCCGAAGCTCTCCTCGGCAAAGGCGACATGCTGTATCTGCCGTCAGGCTCAGCGCGTGTGCACCGGTTGCATGCTCCCTTTGTCACCGAAAAAGAAATCGCCGCCGTGGTCGAGTTCTGGAAAGCACAAGGCCTGGCCGAATATCAGCAACAATTCCTCGAGGCGCCCAAAGGCGAGCGCGAGGTTGGCTCGGAAAGCAGCAGCGGAGAAGCCGGCGCGGAGGGCAGCGATGAAGACGATCCCCTGTATGGCGACGCGGTGAAGTTGGTAGTGGAATTCGGTAAGGCTTCCACTTCCCTGCTGCAGCGCCGTTTGCGCATCGGCTACGGCCGCGCTGCGCATCTGATCGACCTGATGGAGCAGGACGGCATCGTCGGCGCCGCCGATGGCCCCAAACCGCGCGAAGTCCTGAAGCGGCCCGATTGGATTTCAGAAATCGAAGAAACCACGCGCTAACGCATCCCGTAATTCCTCGTCGAGACTGGCTTGCTAGTTCTTCTTGCCGCCCACGAGAGATGGCCTAAGTCGCTACAACTGTTTTTCCCATCTCACTCAAGCCCCAATCCAGTCCAAAAAGCGCCCTTTCATCCGCCGAGACCATTCGGGCAGCCAACTCTTGTAGCGCAACAGGACCGTTGCCTTAACCGCCTTTGCCGTCTTCGGCGCAGACTTGTTGCTGAAGACGAGATAATAAATTCCCGCTCCCGCCGGAATGTCTGCCTGCACCGTCCCTTCGGCGACCCTGCCGCTTTCGTAGACCGAACTGGTTGCATATCCGTTCTGCCAAACCGTAAAGGCGGCGTCGGTGAGAACATAGACCTCAAGCCCGTTGTCAACCTCTTGATCCGCCACTTTATTATTTTTAGCCTTGGCCGAGTCTCTGCGATTGCCGCCATTGGAACTGTCGGCGAGAGAGGTGAACTGCCCCACGACCGCCACATTCACGGAGCCTTCCGGCAACGCAAATTTGTAATACCGAAAAGTATGCGGACCGACGGAAAAAGGCGCGTCGAGAATGATCCGGTCGTGCTTCCACCCGACAAACTCCTGCACCTCCTGTGCGCTCGGGCTGTCGCTGATCCCGGCCCACAGAATGACGCCAACCAGAACAGCAAGCGATATCCAAAGCAGCAGACGCGACGGCCGTCGTATCTGTCGAATCTCCGGAGGTAGCGGTTCGACGACTGCGGGAGATTTTGGCGGAAGGCTTACCGGCTTGCCGCATTTTAGGCAGAACTGAGCTTCGTCCGGCAGGCTCGCGCCGCACTTGCTGCATCCCAGCAGGACCTTGACTGCGGTCGGCGTCGTGCTATTTGTAGGCATACTCACCGGCTCTCCGCACTGCAAACCGAAGTGCGAACCATCAGGAAGATTGCGCGCACGTTCCGCAAAGGAGGGCCCTTTCGACTGATGCAGAAATGCCAGCAGATATTAGCACAGGTTCGGGCGAACCCATAAGTTTCCCGGAAGCGGCGGAACCGGAGCAAGCGGAAGAAGCGGAGAAGCGGGGTTACCGCGGCGCCTCCGTGCGCAATCCTCGCAGAGCCACCATGCCCAGCGCCAGCACAGTCAGGATCATGGCTCCCCACAGAATCCCCGGATGCTGCTCTGACCACGGCCGCTCGTCGGGACGTCCAGTGTAGCGCGCATTGTGCGCGCCAGGGCCGAGTTCGGCCTGCGCGGCAGAAGCCTCCAGGTGAAAGAAACGAGCGTAGTCGTACTCCGGAGCCGAGAGTTTTTCGTCGCCGAAATACAGACGGAGAGTGGTCTTGCCTTGGGGATCAAAATAGATGCGGCGTTCGAGCGCAAGCGGTTCGGCCGCGAGCACGGCGAGAGGTGGGTTGTCCCCATTGTCGATGGTGAGGATCAGGTGGCGGGAATTGCCGTCGATGTTCAGGGCAATGGCATCCCCGGCCATCACGCTCACCGCTAATTCCTCGTTCGTAACCAGCGTGCCCGCGCGATTGAGGCGCACGCGACTGATTTCGCCGGTTGCGACCTGCATACCTTTGGCGTCTTCGACGCTGACGGTGCGGCGGAAATTCACTTGCGCGGGATCTACACCGAGCAAGATGCGACTCAGAGGAACCCTCGCCGGAATATCGCAGGCGATTTCGGTTTTGCGCGGCATGGGTTGCGGCGCGGCGCACGATCCGACCTTGGTCCAGGAGGCTTGTTGCTCGCGCAAATTGAAGATGCTCGCGCCCTTCACCTGATCCGCGGTAACGCCAGAAGACAGCCGGATGTGAAGGTAGCGAAAACTGGAGGTTGGCAACTTCAGCACCGAATTCGAGCCCAACTGTTCCTGGCTGAAATCATAGAGTGTGGACGGCGCAAGTTCGACGTCGGTGGCCTTTCCAGGCGCGCTGCCGCCAGACACCGATGCCGTGGCCACAAAGTCCCGCGCATCGAGACGCAGGCGAATGCGATCGTATTCGGCCAGGTCCTGGGTATCGAGATCGAACTCGGTGTGCCCGGAAACACTGCCCAGATTGACGATCTTCGCCGCCACTTCTTCGGAAGAGACTCCGGCCTGTTGCTCGGAAAGCGCGTACTGGACGGGAGACTCCCCCTCATACAAGCGCAGGTCCCCGAGATCCGGACGCGCGTGACTCCAGAGCTCTGCGTCGACGATGAAAAAACTCTGCTGGTCCGGCTGCGCAATGTGGACGTCACGGACATTGCTGAAATATGGAATGGCAGGCTCGGGCGGATTGCCGGCCCCGGCAACCAGAAGCATGAGGAACAATGAGATTGTAAATCTCATGCGCTGCTGGCATTCCTTTCTGTTTTTCTTCGAGTTCCGGCCGGGGCGGAAAGCTGCAGCCAGTCACGTTGATAAACAAACGAAATTGCCAGCAGCAACACGCCGAGCACCATGAAGCTGACGATGCGATAGCCGCGATCGAGTTGGGAGACGTCGTAGACGAATACTTTCACGATCGTGGCGGCAATGAGCAAGAGAGCCTGCCAGCGAACAAAAGCCGAGCGCCGGAGAAATCCGATCACCATCAACACGGCGCCGTAAGCCATCCACAGGGCGGAGTAGGTAAAGTCGCGCTCGATCTCGATGCGGCGTAACTCCGGGACCAAGTTCGCTCGCCAGGACCGCACTCCCATCATTTGCCGCGAATAAAACTCGGCCACTTCGCGGCTGAAAGCGATCAGGGCAAGAACATTCAGAGCGACCACGGCGCTCGAGGCGACCCTACGCGCCCAATCGTCATCGCGTTTCGCCGCGTACCAAGCTACGGCTCCCAGCACCGCCACGGCCACGGCATAGGTCGCCATGCGCAGGTTGAAGAGAAGTTGCGTGGTGTGGAAATTATCGATCAACAGCAATCGTGCTACACCGAGTGCCAGAGCTCCCAGGGCAAACAGATTCAGGAAGTCGGACCTAAGGCGATTGGCCACCCCTAGAAGTACTCCGGCCTCGACAAACCAGCCCATGGTAATCCAGTGTGCGTCGAGGCGAATGGGAATCGCGACGGTGATGAAGCCGATGGCGAGGGCGAGATGAAGATAGTGCAATGTCTCCGATGCCCGGCGAGCCATCGCCCGCTGATGAACCTGGCGGCTGAGAAAAATGTAGACCGCAGCCAGTGCCAGCGCGAACCATGCCATGTAGGTTTTATCGACCTCTTCGATCATGGCGTAGGCCTGGAGGAAATAAGTTCCGGCATTCACAAATGCCACCACCGCCGGAACGGAGGCGAGCAGCGGCATCTCTCCTTCCGGTTGCCGTGTGATCAGCGGCGCGATTGCGAAGATGGCGAAAAACAGCGTGGCAAAGGCGAGCGTAAGGTTGAACTGGCTGCGAGTGTAGAAGCGTGAATACCATCCAACGTAAAGCAAAAGAGTGCCCGCGTAGCTCATGATCAGCAGGCGCCGCCAGGGCTTGAACCTGAGCAAGACCAGCGTGCCGAGATCGAGAATCGCCACATAGGTGAACAACCCCATCTCGCGATTCTGACCGGTGGAAAGGAGCAGCGGAGTGCTGAATCCGCCGGTGAGCGCAAAGGCGGCGAGGATCTGTGCGTCCTCGGTCCAAGCCATGGCTGCGGTGGCCGCCGTCACCGCCAGCATCATGGCAAAGGCGACGCCGCTCGGAATCAGGCTATAGATCTGAAACGCCGCCCACACGGACAGATACATCGCTCCAATGCCAACCGCTTTGAGCGAATAAGAAAACGCCCGGTACCCCTTCGTGCGAAATCGCTCGCTCCACGCCACGATCCCGATCCCCGCAAGCAAGCCGATGGTTACGCGGCCGGCAGGACCGATCCAGTTATTGTCGAATGCGAATTTCAGAAAGTAGGAGATTCCGATCAGCAGCGCCGCGATGCCGATGCGATTCAGCCAATGCGAGCCGATACGCGATTCGAGGTCGGAGTCGGCTTCAATTCGCCGAGCCGACGGCTCGGGCGGGATGTTGGGCACTGGAGCGGCAGTCGGCACTTGCGGGTTGAAACCGGCAGCGGGCGGGACCTGCGACGTCTGAGGAGTCCTAGGAGTTTCGGCAACCGAGGGGGGGTGCCGTTCGACCGCGGGCGCCTCCATCTGGAGTCTGCGCTCGATGCGGTAAACCCGAGTCGTCAGATCCGCCAGAATCTGCCGGATCGCTTCCAGGTCACTGTGCGGCGTATCCATGGAGAGAGCTAGGCATTATCGGCGAAACCGGTAACCCTTGCACGCTATTTTTGGAGGGAGAGCGTCAAAGCAGCCTGCTTCCACAACGCAACCAGAGGTGCCCGCGCCACCCAATCGTCCCCAGTCGTGACTATAAGGGCTTCACCGCACTCCCATCCAATCCAAGTTCCTTCGCGATGGGCTTCAACGCTTCGATGCAGAATCCAATGTGCTCGTCCAAATCAACGCCCAGGTCGGCGGCGCCCACGATAATGTCGTCCCGGTTCACCTTGCGGGCGAAGGCTTTGTCTTTCATCCTTTTTCGCACCGACTTGGTGTCGACTTGGGCCAGCGACTTGCCCGGTTTGATCAACGCGACGGCGGTAATGAATCCCGCAAGTTCATCGCAGGCGAAAAGGGCTTTTTCCATGGGCGTGTCGCGAGGGACGCCAGTGTATTCGGCGTGCGACATGATGGCGCGGCTGATCTCTTCGGGGTATCCCCGCGCTTTCAGAATCTCGTTGCCTTTGTAAGGATGGTCAGCGAGGCTCGGCCAGCGCTCATAGTCGAAGTCGTGAATCAACCCGACGATGCCCCACAGATTTTCATCCTCAGGGGAGCCATTGCCCAGCTTGCGGGCGCAGGCGCGCATGCACGCTTCCACTGCCAGCGCGTGCTTGCGCAAACTTTCCGATTGAGTGAACTCATTTAGTAAACACCACGCAGACTCGCGATCGATCATGGTCTTTCCTTGTTTTCTCGTGTTGTTCTTGTTTTCGCCCGCAAAATTCGCGGGCTTCCAACATTTTAGTCTTGACATCCACAGGGCAGATGCCGCAGATTGAGCCTGCAGTCGGAACCTTTCCCCCAATTGGTTCCTGTAAGGCTGTAAGGAGTAGCCCGCTCTGGCACTCCCACAACCCGATGGCCACGACTCTTGCCCCGGTAGACTCTAGGGAAGTCGTACGATGCGATCACTGCCTGCTGGTCCAGTTCCGTACTTTCAATAATAATTGCCGACGCTGCCACGCGTCCCTAGACGAGGAACCTGAACCCGAACCCATCATGGTAGCGCCACCCATGATGATGCCTGTGACCAGCCACGGTCGTGGACATTTAAACCTGGCGACCTCCATCCGCTCCCTGCGCCTGCGCAACGGGCTCAGTCAACGCCAACTCGCGGGACGCATGTCCGTGCCCCGCACCTATGTTTCCAAGATCGAAAACGAGAAGGCCACGCCGACGCTGTCTTCCCTGGAACGGCTGGCGCGTGCACTGGAGGTCACTGTGCCCGATCTGCTCAGCGGCGGCGAACGCAGCCGCCAGGAAGAAGTCAACGAACTAATGAAAGACCAGTTTATCGCAGAGTTGCTGCCGTTTGTTTCGCAGTTGAACGGGATGCAGATGTCCAGCATCCTGACCCAGGTGCGGGACTTGACCATTCGTCCGCGCCGTAGCGCGTAAGAAATGTGCCGCAACCCATAAATGTGCAACCGCCGGCCTGCCGGACCGCGTGAGCACGAGAAGGAAAAAGCGGCCTCCGCCCCTGGGGTGGAAAACGATTTTATCCGGGCAACCAGCCAACACTAGCCGGGACCAAGAAATTGGTTCCGGCTTTTTTTCCCTGGCTTAAGTCATCGGGGCCCTATTACTTGCCGTCTGTTGTCAGAAGTAGGGATTCTAATCCCTCGACGAAGACGGGCGCCCGTCCGACAATATGGAGCCCCCCGCCGTGAATCCAGCATAGATCGATCGGCATCTATCCTGCATGAACCAAGCAGATGGAGTTCCGTTCTCGGCCGTTTCCCATGCCAACCTGTTCTCGCCCCTCGCTTCCGAGGGCACGGGCTGGCACGATGAACCGTCCCCAGAATCGGCAGTCGCGCCACGGAGCGCTCCGGGGGACGATTCCCTGCTCGACGCCTACTCGACCGCTGTAACCGGCGCGGTCGAGCGTATGAGCCCATCCGTGGTGAACATCGAAGTCCACCAGAGCGCCGGCCGCGCGCGCTCCGGCGAACCGCGCGAGCGCCGCGGGGGAGGCTCAGGATTCGTCTTCACTCCCGACGGCCTGATCCTCACCAACAGCCACGTCGTGCATGACGCAGTCCGCATCGGGGTGACGATGGCCGACGGCCAGCACATGCCCGCCACGCTCATTGGCGATGATCCCGCCAGCGACCTGGCGGTGATTCGCGTCACTGAACCTGGCTTAATTGCCGCCACTCTCGGCGACTCCCAGCGCCTGCGCGTCGGCCAGATCGTAATCGCAATCGGCGCACCCTACGGATTCCAGTCCACGGTAACGGCAGGCGTGGTCAGCGCCCTGGGCCGGTCACTCCGGTCCTATTCCGGCCGTCTGATCGACGACGTGATTCAAACCGATGCCTCGCTGAATCCCGGGAACTCGGGCGGCCCGCTGGTCGATTCCGCCGGACGCGTCGTCGGCGTGAACACGGCGACCATTCTGCCCGCGCAGGGAATTTGTTTCGCCATCGGCATCAACACCGCCAAGTTCGTGGCCAGCCGCCTGCTGCGCGACGGCCGCCTTCGGCGCAGCTACATCGGCGTTTCCGCACAGACTGTGCCGGTACATCGCCGCGTAGTACGTTTCTACGATCTGCCGAAGGAGATGGGCGCAGTGGTGGTTGGAGTCGAGGAAAATAGCCCGGCGAAGCGCGCCGGTCTGCGTGAAAACGATGTTATTGTCGCGCTCGAAGGCCAACCCGTGGCCGGCGTCGACGACCTGCATCGAGTGCTTACAGACGTACGCGTCGGCGTCAGTTGCTCGCTGACCATCCTGCGCTGGACCGAGAAGTTGGAGTTGAGCGTTGTGCCGGAGGAAGCGAAATAGGTTTATGTGGCGCCGGGCGACTGGCGCGCGAAAGTCCGAAGGCCGGCCCCCGGGATGACCCATTGCTCCCATCTTTCATCTTTTGACGAGACGTGGGAGCCCAAGCATCGCTAGTTCAGGAAATACTGCCGATAGAGTGTATCGCGCTGCGCCGGACGGAACCCCGCATCGCGAATAATCCGCCGCAATTCCTCTTCGGTCGTGCAATTGGTCACGCCTGCGGCGCGTACGACGTTTTCTTCGAGCATCACGGAACCAACGTCGTTCCCGCCAAACCGCAGCCCCATCTGGCACACCTTCAAACCCTGCGTCACCCAGCTCGATTGCACGTTGAGGAAGTTGGAAAGATAAATCCGCGAGATGGCCAGCACTTTCAGGTAGTCGACCGCAGTCGCCTCATCCCAGTGCCGCCCGCCCAGTGCCGTGTTCTGCGGCTGAAAGCTCCAGGGGATAAACGCCGTGAACCCGCCCGTCTCTTCCTGCAATTCATAGAGCCGCTGAAAGTGATTGACCAAGTTTTCGTAGTTCTCGCCCACGCCAAACATCATGGTCGCAGTCGTCCGCATCCCAATCTGATGCGCGGTGCGATGCACATTGAGCCAGTCATCGGTCAGGCATTTCAGCCGCGCAATCTTGAAGCGGACCTCGTCATCTAGCACTTCCGCGCCGCCGCCTGGAATCGAATCGAGCCCCGCATCGCGCAGCCGCAAAATCGTGTCGCGAATCGAGAGCGAGCTATACTCCGCAATGGCAATAATCTCCGACGCCGAATAGCAATGCAGATGCACCTTGGGAAAGCGCTCCCGGATCCCGCGCAGCATCTTCTCGTGCCAGTCAATCTTCAAATCCGGATGCAGCCCACCCTGCATCAGCACACCCGTCCCGCCCAACTCCACCGTCTCGCGAATCTTCTCGTAAATCGTCTCGAAGTCGAGAATGTACCCCTGCTTCGCGGCCGGCCCCTTCAGCGGCCGGTAAAACGCGCAGAACGTACAGTACTCGGTGCAGAAGTTGGTGTAATTAATGTTGCGGTCAATGATGTACGTGACCACGCCCTCCGGATGTAGCTTGCGACGCACCGCGTCAGCCTCCATCCCAATCCCGATCAAATCATCCGACTCGAACATCTCCAGCGCTTGCTGTTTGGTTAGGGACATAAGGGATCACAGAACAGTTTCATTCTAGCGGAGTCCGTGCGATTCATCCAAGCAATCTCAATACCGCTCGCTGGTAACGCGGAGATGGACGTATCTATAATCTATCGAAAAAGTTTTTCGATATCGATTTGTTGACATCCTCCCCGCCATAAAGAGCGGGGAGTCATTCTCAGGCTACGCATGGGCTTAATCTCCCTACGTTAGCGGCTGAAGGCCCTGCCCGGGCCCACTTCTAGCTTTACTGCATTCGCCTGGCTTCTTGACAGAGACTTGCTCCGTCACTGCAGACCTTTAGGTGCGCGGTCTTCAGATCCAGCTAATGTACGAAGAAGGTTTTGCTGCAGCTTCCGCAAAAAGGCAAACCTTATATCCACTCCCTGAACGGAGTGGTTTTACGGCCAAAAAGGATAAATTATTTTGTTTCTTGTGTTTGCAGGCAGATTGCAGGTTGTCCTGTCGGCAAGCCCCGCGCGTTTGCGCAAACTTTCAAATGGGTCTCAGAGTCACGAGCCGCAATTCGATAGCCTGATTGACAGCGTTTCCCGCGTTACCTAGACTGCCAGAGTAGGCGTTCTGCGAGGATCCAGCATGGCCTGGCTGCAAAACAAGTTCGAAAAGAATTTCATGATCAGCACGGTTGATTACGTTTTCAACTGGGCGCGCAAGTCGGCGGTGTGGCCGATGACGTTTGGTTTGGCCTGCTGCGCGATCGAGATGATCGCCTCTTCCACCTCGCGCTTCGACATCGCGCGCTTCGGTTCGGAGGTATTCCGTCCGAGCCCGCGGCAGAGTGACCTGATGATCGTCGCCGGTACCGTGACGCTGAAGATGGCGCCGGTGGTCAAGCGTATCTACGATCAGATGCCCGACCCCAAGTGGGTGATCTCGATGGGGGCGTGCTCGTCGGTGGGCGGACCGTTCAACACTTACGCGGTGCTGCAAGGCGTCGACAAAATCGTTCCTACTGATGTTTATGTCACCGGATGCCCGCCCCGCCCCGAAAATCTTTTCTATGCCCTGCTGAAGTTGCAGGACAAGATCGACACCATGACGCTGGCCAAGAAGCCCACCGAAGTCCGTCTCGCTTCAAACATGGTGGAAGATTTCAAACGCCAGGTAATGATCGCGCAAACCATGCAACCCAAATAGCTGCAGGTTATCAGCGATTCAAAACAACCTCTGTGGGGACAGCCGCCCCCAGCTATCCGGCCGAGCAGGGCTCGCCAGACGCCTATCCAAAGAGCACGAACGCATGTCCACCTTGATCAAACTGACCACCCAATCCGAACTCCCCGGCACCAACACTGCCAAAGAATTTCCCTGCCCACAAAAGGGAGAAGACAAGACCATCTGCATCGCCAACGTGAACGGCAGCTACACCGCCATGGGCAACGTGTGCCTGCACCAGGGCGGCCCGCTCGGCCAAGGAATGATTGAGAACGGGAAAGTCGTCTGCCCCTGGCACGGCTGGGCCTGGGATCCAAAAACCGGCCGGGCCACGCACAACGCGAATGCGATGCTCGCGCTATATCCGCTGAAAATCGAAAATGGCGACGTGCTGATCGAAATCTAAGATCTACTTTGAGTTACTCGCGACCCGGCCTGAACCCGATGGCTTGATCCGCCAGCTTCCCGAGGGTTTCCATCACTTCGTCCACGGTTCGCGTGCTTCCCGCCAACGCATCGAAGGTTTCGAAGCTGGTGAGCATGTGTAGCGTGTCAATCGCATCCGATTGCTGCAGCGACGTTAGCGGAAAATAAACTCGGCCATAACGCTCGAGGATTTCCTTCAGGCCGTTTCGCCTCCGTTCATTCCGCGCATGCAGCCCCCGCGCAACCTCAGGGTCGATGGCGGCGAGCGCATGCAACCTCCGGATCACATTGCGATCCGAAGCCCAAAAACCTGCAAACACTCCCATGAAGTCGTGCAACGTTCTGGCTGGATCATTACCGGGGCGAAAAACTTCGGGGAGGCGACTCATCTGACCCCGTTTGGCAAGATAGTCGTAAAGCGCCTCCAGAAGTCCAGCCTTGGAATTGAATTGGTAGTAAACCGTCAGCCGGGAGACATTGGCCTTGCGGGCTACGGCGTCCATGGTGAACCCGGAAAAGCTTTGCGCAGCCAGCAATTCGTGCGCGCCGGCGAGCACGCGCTCACGCGTGGCATCGGTCGCGGCCTGACGCTGCGCCATCTGGTAGGGCCGCGGGCTCACTCCAATCCTCCCTTTTATTTAATCATACAGTCTGTATAATATATTGAAATGTAAAACATGAGGAAATTTCATGCCGGTATCCAAACGTGCAACTCGCTTCTTGGGGATAGCAGTCGGCTTCCTGGTTGCCCTGGGTGTGGCCGCGGTAACTCGGCGCACGCTGGTTTTGTTCTGGCCGGGGCAGTTCGCCGGAAAAGCTTCGCCGGCCGCGGCTCTTGATGCCGGCTTCGCGCGGCACCTGGCGCTGACGCTGGTCCATATCCTGCCCGGCGGGTTATTCCTTGTCCTTGCGCCCTTGCAGTTCATGCCCAGCATGCGCCGGAAGCATTTGCAGCTTCATCGCTGGATGGGACGAGTTCTGGTGGTGTGCGGGCTGATCATCGGAGTCTCCGCCCTGGTCATGAGCTACAAGATGAATATTGGCGGCCTCAACGAAACCGCCGCGACCTCGCTGTTCGCCATTGTGTTTCTGATTTGTCTGATCAAGGCCTACCTGCACATCCGCCGGAAAGAAGTAATGCGTCATCGCGAATGGATGATCCGCGCCTTCGGCGTTGGCCTGGGAGTGGCCACGACGCGGCCGATTGTCGGAATGTTTTTTGCCTTCCGCAAACTCACGCCTCACGAATTCTTTGGGATTGCATTCTGGCTTGGCTTCTCGATTACGTTTCTCGCCGCCGAAGCCTGGGTCGATTACACGCGGCAGCCCACGGCGGACGGCGCACCGCCGCCGAAATCGATGGTTGAGCGATCGCTTGTCGCCTGAGATACCCGCGGCGGCTCAGCCCAAGTAGCGCAGAAATTTTCCCGGCTGATTGTCAAAGCCGGGAAAAACTGCCGCGAGATTCCTGTTTCCCATGTGCCGTTCCACCGCTTCTCCAATCACCTGCCGGAAGTCCGTGGTCAGGGCTAGGTCACGGCCTTCGTAGAGTTGTGATGGCTCGAGGCCTGGCCAGCGCCCGTAGACTTTGCCGCCCTTCACCGGCCCGCCTAGAACGAACATAACGTTGGCGTGGCCGTGGTCTGTGCCCCGATTTCCGTTTTCACGAGCCGTGCGTCCGAACTCCGACATGGTGACGACAACGGTGTCTTCGCCCAAGTCTCCGAGATCGGTCCAGAACGCAGCCAGCGACTGCGAGAAATCGGTGAGCACATTCGCCAACTGGCCTTCGGTCGCGCCTTCATTGACGTGGTTGTCCCAGCCTCCGATGTCGGCAAACGCTACCTGCACGCCGAGATTCGCCTTGATCAGCTGCGCCAGTTGTCGCAAACCGTCGGCGAAGCGCCCTTTGGGATAATTGGCAGCGGGATCAGGCTTGTACTTTCCAGGGTCGGCGGCCTTCAGCATCTTCACCGCGTCGAAAGTTTCCTCACCTGTGCCGTGCAGCACACTGTCAGACGAGTGGTCGTACATCGCCTCGAACGCGAGCGCGGCAGGAGAAGGTTTTGGATTCTTCCCGCCCACCGAGAAGTCGTTGATGTTGTTCATGGCGACCGCGGACTGCGCGCCGCTCAGCATTCGCGGCAATGACGGCCCCAGTGCAATCGCGCGAAATGGAGAATTTTGCTGGGCTGGGGGCAGATTGCGCAGCGAGCGGTTGAGCCAACCATCGTCAGTGGCCTTCACCCCCGGAGTGCCACTCTCCATGAAATCCTGCGCGTCAAAGTGAGAGCGCGTCGTGTCCGGCGATCCCGCGGCATGCACGATGGCCAGATGACCCTGCTGCCACAGCGGCTGAAACGCCGACAGGGCCGGATGCAGTCCAAAGCGGCCGTCGAGGTCGATCACCGACTTGCGCGGGATATTGATGCTGGGCCGCATGGCGTAGTACTGCGGCTCCGCGTGAGGCACAACAATGTTCAGCCCATCGGCGGCGCCACGCTGAAAAATGACGACCAGACGCCGGTTGCGCGTGCTCGCATCGACCGCGCCAAAAGCCGCGCGCATGAGGAAGCCCGGTACGGCTGCCGTACCGACGACGGTCAGTGCGCTGTTGCGAAGGAAGATGCGACGTGTGATGGACATGGAAAACGCTCCTGGCGGTGGCTCTTAACTCTGATCGCTTCCGCTACTACCTTGCTCGATTACTCGTGATCATCCAATCCTAACCAACCACTAAGCGCCAATCGCTTATCTCTTCTGAAACTCCGGCGATCCTAGCAGCAGTCCGGCGATCATGCTGGCATCGGCCCCCCGAGCGGGTTTCTGCGGCGCTGCAATCTGCGCCAGGATCGAATCGTGAGTCTGCTTCGACACGTCGTCTGCCAGCAATCTCCCTTCCATCGTCGAAAGAGCCAGCGCCGCATCCAACAGCGGAGGCGGACTTCCCACCAACTGTGCCGTATCCACCTTCACCCCACGAATTTTGCCAGCGGTTAATCCCAGGGCGAAGTTCATGCGATTCAGGAGCGCCGACGAACTCACCCAAGTGTCGGCCTTCATCGAGTATCCCGTAGGTGGCTGCGCTCCATAAAGCGGCATGCCCATATTCGCCACTTGACGGGCCAGCGGCATGACGTCGTCCACGCCCGCGCCAGTGGCACGCACGGCGGAAGCTACAAACTCGAGCGGCGTTTTCACCTTGGCACGATAGGCGTCATCGGCCCAGAACTCCGGTGAATGAAACAGGATCGTCAGCACTTCGCGGATGTCGCCTCTCTTTTTCTCGAACGTTTTCGCCATGCGATCGACCAGTGCGGGCGGCGGGTCATCGGACACGAAGCGTTGCGCGAGTTTCAGCGAAATGAAATGCGCGGTCTCGGGGCTGGTGGCCAGCATGTGCAGCAGTTCCCTGCCCTCGTCTTCCCCGTTGCCTTTGGGCTTGATGCGATGTCCCAGCACAAATTTAGCGCCCGGTTCGTGGGTGCGAGGCTCGTACTTAAAACCACCGCCGTCGTTGGGTTTGTCGATCGTCCAACCCGTGAATACCTTGGCGACCTCGGTGACGTCGCGCTGCGAGTAGCCGCCGCTCACGCTAAGGGTGTGCAGTTCCAGCAATTCGCGGCCATAATTTTCGTTCAGGCCATTGTTCGCCTTGCGCTTCGCGTTCGGATTCGGCGGCGGAAAATGACGCGGGCCATAGCGAGCGGGGTGATCGGGAATCCCGAGCGAACGCATGGAGTTTGGCCCCACACTCAGCCAGTTGTCGAGGTAGAACAACATCGCCGGACTTTTGGCGGTAGCCACCAATAGGTCTTCGAATTTTCCTAACGCGCGGGGGCGGATGACTCCCTGCTCGTAGTTGGTAAGAAACAGGCGCTCCGGCCCTTTGCCAGCGAAGACGTTGAAGTGATTGAACCAGAAATCGGTCATCACTTCTTCCAGCTGGCGCTCGCTATAGATTGCCCGCAGCAGCTTGGCCTGCACCAGTTCATCCGCCACCGCGGCCTGCGGGTTGTTCATGGCCAGCAGCGTTTCCTTCTGCTTGGCGTTCATGCCGGCAAGCAAATCCTGCGCTTTTCCGCCGCCGCCGCGCAGCGAATCGGCAAACGCAACTTGCTCCTCCGTCGACATCGCCAGCACTTTCCTGTAGCGCTGGTCGGGGGGAAGATCGATAAGATCCTGAATCTTCAAATCGGCGTAGAGCCGATCTTCCCGCCGGCGGCCCGCGGTGGGGTCGACAACTGCGGGATCGGGGGCGGACCGCGGAGTCATGGACATCCCGCTGGCAGCCGCGACGTCGGAGCGACCTTGGCTTGGTGGAGAGTTCATCGACTGCATGCTCGTTGAGTTTGCGCTCATTGAGTTCGTGGAATTGCTGTCGGGATTGTTTGGTGGATTGCCGGCCGGATCTCCACTGACGGCTGCTGCCGCAAGCTCTTCTGCTGTCTTCGCAGTATCGGAGGCCGGGGCGGTCAGCACAGCGCCGGAAGCGGACGGCGGAGCAGGAGCGAGCGCGACCGCCGCCTCTTTCTGCGCTTTCTTCTCGTGCTTTTCCTCCAAGCGCGCTATCTGCACCTGAAACACGGCGCGCGTCGCGGGATCGGAAGGCATGGACCGTTTGCCGTCCATCACCTGTTTGATCATCTGGTTGTCGGGGAATTCCTCGGCGATTTCTTTCGAGCTCATGTGCAACGTACGAAAGGCGGCGAGGCGGGATTCGACGGTGCCATCTGGAATTTTTTCCGGGTGCAGCTGCAGATCGATCCAGCGGTCGACGCCCATCGCCATGACCTGCTGCACGTCGCCCGGGCGCGGGCCAAAGGTGAGGCGATTGAGTGCCTGCACGGCGCGCTTCTGCTGGTTCGTGCCGGGGCTCAACCCCTTGTCCTTTTTCCGGGCAAGCAATTGCGGAACTGCGCAGGCCAGGCTCGCGCACACCAGTAAAAGCACAGGCTTCGGAAACTTGGATGGCATGAAGACTCCCCGGCGGAGTGGGCCTCTTGATTATGAACCCTTGGAGGAGAAAAAGTTGCTGCCATGCGAGGTCGAGAGAGGCCTCGCAAGTCACTGTAAAGACAAGCCTTTCGAGATAAGCAATGACGAGGGTGATTTCCGCAGAGCTAAGATTCAAATTTCTTTCGTCAAATACGATTTCCCCTGCGAGATGGGGGGCGGTCTGCGCCCTCTAAGGATTGACCAGTGTGGTGAAAGTCAAGTGCTGGAGGTGGCATCGGTCTGACTCCGCATCCCATGGACCTGCCCTCGATGGTGCGTCTGGTGGCCATGTGCCGTAGGCTTTGGCCCACCATGACGAGCCTGCTAAGACCCGATCTCTTTGGTTAAATACGTTTTCCCGCGCGAAACCTTATGCTGCAGCGTTGCCGCCAGATGATCGATGTCGGTTGCGGCTATATTCACCGAAATGGTATCGAGCAGGGGAGTTCGGCTGCTGCCGACGACATCGCGGCGCACCTGAATCAGCAGGCCCTGCACCACATTCGGATCATATTTCTCAGGCGCCATGCGGACCAGATCGCTGAGGGCGCTGCCCACCGAAAGCGGAGCGCGATAGGGGCGCACGCTGGTCATCGCATCGAAAGAATCTGCAAGGCCCATGATACGCACCGCCATCGGCAAATCGTCCTGCGCCAGTTGGTCGGGATAGCCCGACCCGTCACTGCGCTCGTGGTGCCAGCGCACAATCTCGGGAATCTTGGGCCAGGGGAACTGCACGGTGCTGACGATCTGATGGCCGACGACGGTATGGTCCGCCATCTCACGAAACTCTTCCGGATCGAGCGCTCCGGCCTTGGAGAACAGGCGCCGATCGACGGCAACTTTTCCAATGTCGTGCAAGTATCCCGCACTGCGCAGCGCTGCCACCTCGCCCGGCTCCATGCCCATAGCCTCACCGATGGCCGAGGCATAGCGCCCCACCCGCAGCGAGTGGCCATGAATGTTCACGTGCTTAACATCGATGGCTGTGGCAAAGGCTTCCAGCGCATTGTCGTAGAAACCATGCAGCGAGGCCATGAGCCGCAGATTTTCCGAAACGCGCTGCGCGATGCTTTGCGTCAGGGCATGATTCTGCACCGCCAGCGCAACGTAGTTGCAGAGCAGATCCAGTGCGTCAAGTTCGCCGTCTTCATAGAGGGCATCGCCGGGACGGCGTCCGAGCGCCACCACTCCCGCCAGCCGTCCTCCCGCCTTTAACGGTGCGACACATTTGAAGAGCTCGGGCGCGACGTTGCCATTGGAGCTGAGAAACGCCGAATAGGCGGAAGGATTGAGCACGATCGGACCACGCGCGGCCATCAGCGCGTGCACGTGTTTTGGCAGGAGAGGAATAAAGGCGGGATCCGGCATCAAGGCGAATCCCAGCGCCGACGCGGAGGTCAGCATGGCAGGCTTGTCGTGGAACAGAAAGAGCACGCCCTCGCGCGCGCCCGCCGCTTCCATGATGGCCGACAGCATCAGCCGCGAAGTCTCCGAGAAGTCGCGCTCCGCCGTGAGCGCGGGCCCGAGTTCGGAAAGCGCCTCGACCGTGTGCAACAGCCGCCGTACATTGTTTGTCTGAATCGCCACTGACGAAGTGGGAGCCAGATCGCAGAGCAAGATCAGCGTAACATGCGGAAAAAATCAAAGCGAGAGTGCGTGTTGGTTAGTTTGATGCGGTGGGAGAGCGTTGGAACGTAGCCACAAAGGGAACCAGCTCTGACCAAAGTTTTCTTGCGCCTCGTTCCTCTGTGCCCTCTGTGGTTCAGTTTTAGAAATGGTCTCGCAGTTCCGCGAAGCGCCCCACAATAAGAAGTTTCTGTTGCGCAGGAGCCGGGTTGACTTCCTCGTGCTCCAATATCCAGGTGTCGCCATGAGGCACGAAAACCGCATTCAGGCCGGCGGCGAGAGCGGGGTTGATGTCGGATCTCGGACTGTTGCCCACCATCCACGTTGAGTCGTGCTCGAGCCGGTATTTTTCTACCACCCACGAATACGTTGCCGTATTCTTCTCCGCCACGATCTCGACCGCGGTGAAATATTCTTTCAGGCCGGAGCGCTCGACTTTTCCCGACTGCTCGGCGAGGGCGCCCTTGGTCATCAGGATCAGGCGATGGCGCGCCGACAAGTACCGCAGAGTCTCGGGCACCTCAGGCAAATTCTCCAGCGGCTGATCGGCAATGGTGTGGGCGAAGCCATTGATCTCGGCATGCAACGCAGGCGTGACCGGCTGCACTGTTAAGCGCTCAAAAGTGTCGACCAGCGCATGCGCGAAGCTGTGCAACCCGTAGCCGTGTTTCAGAATGCATTCGCGCTCCACATCGTTGAGCACGTCGCGCACCTGCTCGGGAGAAAACTCGTGATGATTCAGAAAAGAGATAAAGCGAGCAATGGCCCGCTCGAAGTAGATGTTGTTCTGCCAGAGCGTATCGTCGGCGTCGATGAGAAGGGTTTGAGGAGACAAACTTTGGTTCTTCGCTCTTGGCTTTTGCCTTAAAGCATGGCATTCCGGCAGGTGAGTGGAGAAGCAAGAGCTAAGAGCCAACAGCTTCCTACACCCAATCCACTCTGGCTTCCGGACCGATGATTCCGGCCTTGTGGCCCATGTCCAGCAGGCGGCGAACCGCTTCGCGACCGTCTGGGCCATAGTCGAGAGTACGCTCGTTCACATACATACCGATGAATTTGTCCGCCGACTGTATGTCAAGGTCGCGAGCGAACTGCATCGCGTAGGAAAGCGCTTCCTCGCGGTGATCGAGTCCGTACTGAATGCTATCGCGCAAAGCTATAGAAACTGCCGCCATCACTTCTGCACCGAGCGCCCGGCGAATCGCGTTGCCTCCCAGAGGCAAAGGCAGGCCTGTCACTTTTTGCCACCACCGGCCCAGATCGACGACCCGGTGCAGGCCCGACTTATCGTAGGTCAACTGGCCTTCGTGAATGATCAGCCCCGCTTCGAATTTTCCTTCCAGCACCTGCGGAATGATCTGGTCGAAGGCAACGACTTCGGTTTCCACTCCAGGGGCAAACAGCTGCAAGGCCAGGTAAGCCGTGGTGAGCGTGCCCGGCACGGCAATTCGCTTGCTCTTTATTTCACTCGCGGTAAAGGCGCGCGGCGAAACGATCATCGGCCCGTAGCCCTCGCCCACGCTGCCTCCGCAACTCATCAGCGCGTACTTGTCCTGGACGTAAGGATAGGCGTGGAACGAAATCGCGCTGACGTCATAGACGCCTTCGCGCGCCTTCTGATTCAGCGTTTCAATGTCAGCGAGCGTGTGACTGAAGCGCAGGCCCGCAGCGCGAACTTTGTTGGTTGCCAGACCGTAAAACATGAAGGCGTCGTCGGAATCCGGACTGTGGGCTACGCTAATCTCGCGCACCTGACCGGATGCTGTGCTGCCCGGCGCTTTCGCGGTTTCGGATACGACTGTCATGTTTGGACTCCAAAAATCTACGGCTTCACTGCAGCTCTTACTGCCCTACCGCCCCAGCGGGTAGCGATACCGGCGGCCAACATAACCTTGATAAACTCGGCGGCGACAAACCAGTAAAGGCCGAGAGCGGCTGCCTTCGACAAGGAATGGGTGAACGCGTAAAGCCAGGTCAGTCCTCCGGCGAACAATAAAATCTCAGCCAGAAGTCCGGCGAGCGCCGCGCGCAGAAAGCTCTGGACGCCTCGCTCAAAAACGTAGCCCGCAAGGAAAGCAACCAAGGGGTACACCATCAGAAATCCGCCGGTGGGGCCGAGCAATTGGGCGATCCCACCCGGACCTGTGGGATTGAACACCGGCAACCCCACCGCGCCTTCGATCAGATAGAGCCCAAGCGCCGCGAAACCACGGCGACTGCCCAGCAACAACCCGACCACCAGTACGCCCAGGTTCTGCACGGTGAGGGGGATCGGCGTAAGCGGCATCAGCGGAATCGTAATCCGCGCACATAACGCCACCACCAGACTCGCGCCCACCACGAGCGCAACCTGGCGCGAAGCCTCCAGGGCCCGCTCCTGCGGAGTGCCTAGAATTTGAATCGCTGACTTTGTCATATCCCAATCTCCAGATCGCTATTCGAATTGCCGGGTTCTACAATTCGACCCTCGCCACTCCCTGCTCGATATTTAACGCTCCATGCGGTCGGGATGGCGCGGTTGTGGCACTTCCGTCAACGCTACCTCGTGCGGGGCATGCGCTTTCTGCAGGTGATGTCGCAGGTGCATATATAGGGCGATCGCCACACACACTACGACCAGGGTGCTCCCACCCAGTATCAGAAACCACCAGATCATCCGCACAGCCGACTAGGATAACAGAAGCGGCCCAGCCCGGAACGCGATTCCACTGCTCCGTCTGGTCCGTACGCTTCTCCGGGCGTCATCCCGAACGGGGCCGTTCTTCCGGCGGAGGGGAGGACCTTGAGCCCAACCCGGTGTGCCGGCCGTCCCAGTTAGCCGGCCTTGCGTTCGGCTCTCTTTTCGCGCAGGGTTTCGACCCGCTTCAGCGTGACCTTCAGCCGGTCCCGGCCGAACTTGGAATTCATGATAACCTTCTCGATGTTCCCGAACAGCTGCGGGTCATCCATCTTTGCCCTCAGTTCCTTGAGGAAGGGATGAACCTTCGCAAACATAAAATACATTTCGCCGCTCACTGCAGGTTGGACGAACATTTCCTCGTTCAGGGCTCCCTGCAGCACGAAAGACGCCGCCATACTCCAGTAACCGCCGCACTGGCGCAGCCAATTGTTTTCCGGCGTGCCCACGGCCCAGGCAACGTTCGCAAAATCGTCGGCATTCTGCGGCCAGAACTCGCCAAGCCACCAACTGCGCGCCTTGCGCATCTCCGTTTCGCGACGCAAATCGTAGAGTTGAAGAATCAATTGGGCATCAGCAATGGTTGCTTTCTTCGCCATGGTTGCACCTCGATCTTAAATTTAGTCCTCGAGAAATTGGGGAATGTAACCGTCGGAATCAGACTTTCCACCAGCCCAGCAGGACCGGCGCGACCGGACTTCAAAATTGCTCAATTACAAAATTGCTAAATTACGCCATTCCCAGTCTACGCCGTGGTCGCGGCCGCTTCCGCCGCGGGATTAGGCCGCTCGTAATCGCATTCTTTATTGGGACACGCGATCACCGGGCCGGCTTTCAGAAATTTCTCCACTAGATATTCGCTGCCGCAACTCGGACACTTCTCGGGGATCGGCTTGTGCGCCGAAGTGAACTTGCACTTGGGATAATTTCCGCAACCGTAGAATGTGTTGCCCTTGCGCGCCCGCTTTTCCACCAATTCGCCGTCTTTGCACTCCGGACACTTTACGCCAATGAAATTCTGTTTCACGTACTTGCATTCGGGGTAGCCGCTGCAGGTGGTGAACTCGCCGTAACGGCCGTGGCGGATCATCATGTTGCGTCCGCACTTCGGGCACAGCTCGTCGAGCGGAATGTCAGGCACCTTCTTGCCCTGGTCCAAACGCCGGGTGGTCTTGCAGTCCGGATATCCCGTGCACGCCATGAACTGCCCGAAGCGCCCGCGCTTCAGCACCATCACACGTCCGCAGTTTTCGCAGTATTCCTCCTGCGTCGTTTCCTGCACGTCGGCCGAATCCAAGTCGGGCAGGTTGATGGGATTTTCTTTCGTGAACTTGCAGGTGTT
The DNA here is from genome assembly GCA_036514015.1 of Candidatus Sulfotelmatobacter sp. Lineage (GTDB taxonomy): Bacteria > Acidobacteriota > Terriglobia > Terriglobales > Acidobacteriaceae > Sulfotelmatobacter. Next base: position 46,617 of record DATBYA010000051.1, on the reverse strand, counting down.
CGGGTCTTCCTTATCGAAAGTACTGCAAGCGTAGAAGGACCCGTGCCTTCCCCACTTGATCACCAGCGGCGCCTTGCAGAGCTCGCATTTCTCGTCTGTAGGCTTCTCCATCCGCTTGATGTTTTCCATATGCTTTTCTGCATATTTCAGATCCTTCTGGAATTTCTTGTAGAACTCGCCAAGAGTGTCGGTCCAGGTCTCCTTGCCTTCTTCGATTTGATCAAGCTCCTCTTCCAGATGCGCCGTGTATTGCACATCAAAAATATCGCGGAAGTTTTCGACCAAAAGATCAGTCACCACCAACCCGATCTCGGTAGGAGAGAACTTCCCTCCCACCTTCTGCACGTATTGCCGTTCCTGAATGGTGGACAGGATCGCAGCGTAAGTCGACGGACGGCCGATGCCGCGCTCTTCGAGCTCTTTCACTAGTGATGCTTCGTTGTAACGTGGCGGTGGCTCTGTGAAGTGCTGCTCGGGCTTCAATTCCTTGAGCGTGAGTTTCTGACCGGCTTCGAGCGCGGGCAGTTTGTGTTTCAGTTCCTCGTCTTCCTCGTCCTTGCCTTCTTTCGATTCTTCGTAAACCCGGAGGAAGCCGTCGAACTTGAGAACCGACCCGGTCACGCGGAACCAGAAAACCTCGTTGCCATTCTTGGCATCGATGTCGACCGTGGTCTGGTCGAAGATCGCGGGATTGATCTGCGAAGCCACAAAGCGCTGCCAGATCAGCTTGTAGACCTTGAACTCATCTTCTTTTAAGTATTGCTTGACCTGGTCGGGATGTCGCATTGCCGCAGTGGGACGAATCGCCTCGTGAGCCCCCTGCGAGTCCTTCTTTTCCTTAAACGTGTTGGGCGCTTCGGGCAGGTAGGTCGCACCATATTCCTTGCCGACGTATTCGCGCACTTCCTGGATCGCCTCGGGCGCCACGCGAGTCGAATCGGTACGCATGTAGGTGATCAGGCCGACCAATCCTTCTTCGCTACCGAGTTCCACGCCTTCATATAAGCGCTGCGCGATCATCATGGTGCGCTTCACGCTGAACCGCAGCTTGCGCGAAGAATCCTGTTGCAACTTGCTGGTCGTGAAGGGAGGCGCGGCGTTCCGGCGGCGTTCTTTCTTATCGACCGAGCGTACCAGCCAGTCGGCCTTTTCGAGCGCACCGCGAATTTTTTCAGCGTCCTCGCCGTTTGTGACCTCAACTTTTTCTTCGCCCTTGCCGACAAACCGTGCGTCGAACGCGGGAGGCTTGTTGGCTACCAGGTGCGCGTCAATCGTCCAATATTCTTTTTTCTCGAACGCCTTGATCTCGCGTTCGCGTTCCACGATCAGCCGCAGCGCGACTGTCTGCACCCGCCCGGCGGAGAGACCGCGGCGGACTTTGTCCCAGAGCAGCGGGGACACTTGATACCCCACCAGCCGATCGAGCACGCGGCGAGCCTGCTGAGCATCTACCAGGTTCTGATCGATGGCCCGCGGGTGTTCAAATGCGGCCTGCACCGCACGCTTGGTGATCTCGTTGAAAGTAACCCGCTGAATCCGCGGTGGAGGCTCGGGCTCGCCTTTTTTGGCCTTCTTGGCTTTTTTCGGCTTCTTGCCGTTTCCGTCAAGTTCGAACGCCAGATGAGCGGCAATGGCTTCGCCTTCGCGGTCCGGGTCAGGCGCCAGATAGATCGCATCGGCCGCTGCCGCAAGCTTTTTTAGCCTCGCCACAACCTTCTCTTTGCCGGGAATGACGACATAGTCCGTCTCGAAGTCGTTCTTGATGTCCACACCCAGCGTGCTCTTAGGCAGATCTTTCACGTGGCCGAGCGAAGCCTCGACCGTGAAGCCCTTGCCCAGATATTTCTGGATGGTCTTTGCCTTGGCCGGCGATTCAACGATGACTAAACCTTTTGACAATGTATCCTCAATATCCTTGGGGTTTGTTTTCGAAGCTAGCACGAATGGGCGGAAAGCAACAAGTTACTGGCAAGAAGCTGTCAGCGCTCAGCGCTCAGCGCTTCGCTTTTTCATCAGCGATGCCAGCATCCGTTGGACCTCCGCTACTTCGTCGGAAAGACGCTGAAAGTCGGCCGCTTGCAGCAACTCCAGACCCGGCAAAGCAGCCGGTGACACTCAACTTCGCTGGCCGAACCAGCAGCCATCTGCAGGGAGCGTACAAGTCAAGGTCGCCTTTCTGACACCATCCCTCCGTGCTGTGGGCGCCATCGATAGCGACGCTCGCCGCATTGGACTCGTCAAACCGTACCTTTCTTCTCGCGGAAACAACTGGCTCGCCTTTTAAACCTCGAGCACCAGCACGCGAGCTTTTCCCCCAACTTTAAGATTTCTGAAGGCTTGCACATCGCCTCCTTCCCCGATGGTCAAGCTGAAAGATGCCGGCTGATCACTGCTGAGGGGCTTTTCACAAAATTTTTCCCCGGCATCTGCTTGATTTTGCCGGCCAGATCCAGTTCGAACAAGGCGGCGAAGATTTCGGAAGACGATAATTGGGTTCCAGGCGCTCGACGATTTCGTCGATGCGCGTGGACTCATCGGCTCAGCAGGCCCAGACTTCGCTCTTGATGAGGAGCGAACCTTCGTCTGGGAATAGAGATGCGGAGCAAGCTTCTGCGGATTCAGGCAAATCGAGCGGAGTCAAAGCACGTCCTACCTCCGGCGCGGGTTCTGCCACACGTTCTTCCAGGCCGCAACCGGCTTGGCACCCTGTCTGATCAGTGTGTTCGGCCCCCTGGGAATTCTTGTTAGTGACGTTGCCAGGCACGGCGAAAACCTCCCGATTCTGTTCCAGCGCGCAAACGAGCAGTAATACGCCTACCGCACGATTCCGCGGCTTCCACGTAGAACCCCGATCGACATTCCACCGAGAATGCGGTCGCGAATGTGCGCAATCTGTTTCCGTGCCAGTTCCGCCGGCTTTCCCGTGGCCGGCGATTGCGGAAACCGCTTGGATGCCAGTGCTCTCAAGTTCGGTCAACAACGCGCGCCAGACAGCCTCGGCGGACCCGAGGTGTTCGACCAGCGTGCGCGCCGTCGTAGGTCCGAGACCGGGCGTCAGCGAAATGGCCAGCCACTCCAGAAGATGAGTTGTAGGCGGGCATACAGCGGCCATAGACACAGGGAACTCCGAGCGGACGGTCACTACCCTGCGGAGTGGTTTCAAGGTCATGCGCCACACCGTCAGGTCTCACAGCGATTTGTTAAAATTGTGGAAAGATACCGAAAAAGGATGAGACGTTTACGAATTTCCGCCATTTCCTACCTTAATACCGCCCCCTTGATGTGGGATTTCGAGCATGGCGAGGTTGGCCGCGAATTCGATATTGCCTATACGCTTCCTTCCGTTTGCGCCCGCGCGATGGCCGATGGGACCAGCGACATCGGGATCATTCCTGCCGCGGCGTATCCGGAGATTCCCGGACTACAACTACTGCCCGAAGTCGCAATCGCTTCGCGGCGGGCCGTGCGCTCGATTTTGTTGATCAGCAAAGTTCCGGTCGAGCAGGTTCGTAGCATCGCGCTCGACACCTCTTCCCTGACGTCGGTGGCGCTGACGAGAGTTCTGTTCGAGAAGTGGCTGGGCGGCGGAAGGACATACACTTCGATGGCGCCAGATATCGGCAAGATGTTGGCCGAGCACGACGCGGGATTGCTTATTGGCGATCCGGCGCTGAAGATCGATCGCTCACGCTACCATACGCTCGACTTGGCAGAAGAATGGATCCGCCATACCGGTAAGCCTTTTGTCTTCGCGTTTTGGGCGGTGCGCGGAGATGCATTGCAGGAAGCGGCTCCATCGCTGGATTTGCCGTCGCTGTTTCAGAACTCGCGTGATCACGGACTGGAAGCGTCCGCCCTCCGCCAGATCGCTTGTGAATGGGCGCCTCGGCTGGAGATCAGCGAAGCCGATGTGCGGAGCTACCTGACCCAGAATATTCACTACCAGCTCGACGCCGGCTGCCTGGAGGGGTTGCGATTATTCTATCGTTACGCGGCGGAGATTGGCGCCTTGCCGGCAGCGCCGGAACTGCTGTTTGTGGACGTCACGAAAGAGGCCGCGTTATAGGCTATGTGTTTCCCCAGGGAGTCATCTCATCGGGAGCGGTTTTGCAGGCGAAAAGAAGGATCTCGCGCCGAGAGCGACAATCGTTGCCACGCGAGATCCCTCCTCGGCTGAACTGCGCGGGCTTCGGGAGGAAGCTCTCCGCAAGAGGACTTGGGCGTGCACCCCTACCGCGCCTCTCGCAATCGCTCTCGATCTCTCCAGGAGTTAAGCTGGAACTTCCGCCTTTTGGAATAAAGATCCCATGAGTCTGTTTCAGCCCATCCCGAATGCAGGCAGCGCAGTGGATGCGACACGCCCGCTGGCGGACCGCATGCGACCGCGAACGCTCGAGGAATACGTCGGCCAGGAGCACCTGATCGGCCCCGGAAAACCGCTGCGCACGCAGGTCGACCGCGACGATACCGGCTCGCTTATTTTCTGGGGTCCACCGGGAACGGGGAAAACCACGCTGGCGAAGATTATCGCCCACCTGACCAAAGCGGAGTTCATCGAGTTCTCGGCGGTGCTGGCGGGGATCAAAGAGATTAAGCAAGTCATGGCCGACGCCGAGCGGGCGCGGCAGTACGGCACGCGGACGATCGTCTTCATCGACGAGATTCATCGCTTCAACAAGGCGCAGCAGGATGCATTTTTACCGCACGTGGAAAAAGGCAATATCCGGCTAATCGGCGCTACCACGGAAAATCCATCCTTTGAAATCAATGCGGCCTTGCTCTCGCGCTGTCGCGTTTATGTTTTGAAGCCGCTCTCCGAGGATCAGATTGTGCTGTTGCTCCGACGGGCTCTTACCGAGCGCGAGCGCGGTCTCGGTGAAAAAAATTTGACGGCGTCCGACGATGTGCTGAAAAGGATTGCCAGCTACACCAGCGGCGACGCGCGCAGCGCCTACAACGTTTTAGAAGTCGCCGCCGGACTGGCGCAGAAAAACGCGCAGGGTGCGCTGGAGATCACCGACCAGATTGTCCGCGACGCACTCCAGAAACGCATTCTGCTTTACGACAAGTCAGGCGAGGAACACTACAACCTGATTTCCGCCCTGCACAAGTCGGTGCGCAATAGCGACCCGGATGCAGCGCTGTACTGGCTCGGGCGCATGCTGGAGGCCGGTGAAGATCCGCTGTATGTGGCGCGCCGGGTGGTGCGGATGGCGGTGGAAGATATTGGCCTAGCCGATCCGAACGCGCTGTCGCTGTGCATGGCGGCTCGCGACGCGGTCGACTTCATTGGTATGCCGGAAGGCAACTTGGCGCTGGCCCAGGCCGTTGTCTACCTTTCCGTAGCGCCGAAGTCAAACGCCCTGTATACCGCCTACGGCGAAGTTCAGCAGGATGTCGAGCAGACTGCGGCGGACTCGGTTCCTCTGCACCTGCGAAATGCTCCTACCGGCCTGATGAAAGGCCTGGGCTATGGCCAGGGCTATCAGTACGCCCACGATCTCGACGCCAAGGTCGCCGACATGCAATGCCTGCCCGACAATCTCCGTGACCGTGTCTATTACCGCCCTACGAATGAAGGCATCGAGAAACGCATTCGGGAGCGGATGGAAGAAATCAGGAAACTACGCCCCGGCGGCCGATCGTCAACTTAGAGCTCGCCAAATCCTTCCCCCGCTCCCCGCAAATCTACCGCATTCGCGCGCGATGTTCCTTCAGGATGCAGCGATCCATCACCACGAAGATCCCCGCCTGGCGCGCCTTTTCCGCGGCCTTCTCGTGGATCACTTCTTCCTGCATCCAGATCGCCGGAACCTTCAGTTGAATTGCCTGGTCAACAATTTCTTCCACAACCTCGGGCCGACGGAAAATATTTACGATGTCGATCTTCTGCGGCACCTCGAGCAACGTCCGGTAAGCTTTCTCGCCCAGACACTCGTCGATTCGCGGATTCACTGGAATGATGCGATATCCCTGGGCCTGCATATACGCCGATACGCCATGGCTGGGGCGGAAAGGATTGCGGGAGAGCCCGACTACGGCGATGGTCTTTGAACGCTTGAGCACAGCGGCAATGGGATCGGATTGCGGTACGGAAGCCAAGCGCGCCCTCCAACCTATTTCTTGGCCGCTGCGTCCAACTTCTGTTTGAACATTTTCAAAGCGAGGTTACGAATCGTTTCTGAAACTTCCTTATTGGCGGAAAGATTCTTCAGATCCGCGGTCAGCAGGTGTTTCATCAGACCCAGGCCGAGATCGAGCGGCGTCCGCGGATTTCCCACCAGGTTGCGCACCACTTTGTAATTCTTCATGAAGCGGCGCTTCAGCGGAATCTGCCGGAGGACGGCCTCGAGCACGTTCTTCTGACCGGCAAATCTCTCCACCTCTCCATCCGAGAGCTTAGGAGCTTCGAGCACGGCCAGCGCGACGACTTTTGTGCCGTCGCGGATCAGAAGCGAGCGCTCTTCTTTATTGCCCTTCAATGCCAGCTGGATGCGGCCCTTCACGTCGAGGTGGCTGATTTTCTGGAGTGCGTTTTCGCGCTTGGGGGCGGCTTGTGGCTTTTTCATGGTCGCGATGGGTTGGGGCGTGGTGACCGCTGGTGCCGGAGTTGCGGTGGGTACCGGCGCCTCGGCAGACTCGACGACCGGGAAATAATCTTCCCCCAGCAAGTCCACAATCCCGCCAATTGCGTGGAACGGCTTTTCTCCTTCCGCTTCAATATCGTGGAGGTGATCGTTGATGTAGGAGGACACCGTCCCGTCATCCACCCCTTCCTCGGCGCTCTCGGAACTCGAAGCTGACGCTAACGGTTCGCCCGCGGGATCGACGGGCTCGCCTTCCGGTACCTCATCCTCGGGGGCTGGGGAAGAACTGACTACGCTCAGAAGCTTCTCAACTTTTTCTGCCTCTTCCTTTTTTAGGTACGGACTTGACCGGATCGCTTCGAGGACGCCACTGAGCGACTGTACCCGAGTGCTCTTGAGCATCAGTTCGATCGATTCGCGGGTTGCAGAGAGCGCAAGTTTGACCACATGCCCCTCGGGCACCGAGGGGTTTTCCAAAAGCGCGGGTAACAACTTCGGCCGCAAATTGTCGGGCGAGATGAAGTAGTCCAGCACTTCGGCGGGAGTCTGAGGATCGGCGACGGCCGCCAGGGAAGCCTTTTCGTCCCACCCGGCAAGGGTCATGCGAGCCTGTTCGCCAAAGACTTTGTTGTGCCGCGCCAGATAGACCAGGATCTCGATGTTCTCCGCCGCAGGCACTTGCAGCGCCCCACGCGCGGCAAATTGCATCATGTTGGAGGGCATCTTCGAAGCGCGGATTTGATCGATGGTGCGCGCCATAAAGTCATGCTTCGGCAAACGGTTGCGAACTTATGCCGCCCCGAATCGGCTTTCCGTTGGCCAGCCAATCGAGTTCGTTCACCGCCAGTTCCAAATCCCGAGTGATGCGATTGCGCTTGTGCCTAAGAAATACTTCCAGCAAAGTCCGATAGTACCAAAGAGTGCCCTCGCGTCCACCCTTGAATCTTGACCAAACAGATTCTCCGATGGCGCGGTAATCGCTCAGGATTGAACGCACGTTATTCAGTTTATCGGCAGCCGAAACCAGGCGCGTGTCCGCGTCCGCGCGCTTCAGATGCCGAATATAGGCTTCCTTGCGCTCGCGCCAGGGCGGCTTCGGATCGGTGTCGGCGTCGGTGCAACCCTCCACAACCTTGGCCACGCGCTTGCCAAAACGGCGGCGGACTTCTTTGAGCAGAGGAGCCCCGCCGCAATCCTCAACCACGTCGTGCAACAGCGCCGCGATGGCAAGATCTTCGTCGCCTCCCGCTTCAAGCACCTGGGACGCAACCCCCATTACGTGCGCAATGTAGGGGATGGTCGATGCCTTGCGGGTTTGCCCGGAGTGTTTTTCGGCGGCGAATAAGAATGCACGCAAAAAACGCGGCCCAAGCTTGGTGGCCTGGGGCCCCCGGCGCTTTTTCGCCACCGTCCTCACTGCTTTTCCCCCCGTCGCGCCAGCAGATAAGCCCGAATGAAGGGCAGCAGGTCGCCGTCGAGCACGCGGTCGACGTCGCCCACCTCGGTCTTGGTGCGATGATCTTTGATCATGCGATAGGGCTGCAGCACGTAGGAACGAATCTGCGATCCGAATTCAATGTCGAGCTTCGAATCTTCGATTTTCTTGGTGGCGGCGCGCTTTTTCTCCATTTCGAATTCGTAAAGCTTGGAGCGCAGCATGCTCATGGCGCGCTCACGATTCTTGTGTTGCGAGCGCTCGTTCTGGCAACTGGCCACCAGACCGGTAGCGATGTGAGTAATGCGCACCGCGGAATCTGTTGTGTTGACGTGCTGTCCGCCCTTGCCACTGGAGCGGTAGGTGTCGGTGCGGATATCTTCCGGCTTGATGACGATCTCAATACTATCGTCAATTTCCGGCGAAACATAAACGCTGGCAAACGAAGTATGCCGCCGCTTGGCCTGATCGAAGGGCGAAATACGGACGAGGCGGTGCACTCCGATCTCACCCTGCAGAAGTCCGAAGGCGTATTCGCCGTTCACCGCGAAGGTCGCGGACTTCAGCCCCGCCTCTTCGCCGGGCTGGTAGTCGTAGAGCACAGTCTCGAACCTCTGCCGCTCGGCCCAGCGTAAATACATGCGCAGCAGCATGTCAGCCCAATCCTGCGACTCGGTCCCCCCGGCTCCGGGATGGATAGTAACGATGGCGTTGCGAACGTCGTTCTCGCCCGAGAGTAGAGTCTCGGTTTCCAGGCGCTCGAGCAACTCGCGCAGCGCCGCGATTTCGCGCTGCAAATCGGGGTCGACGCTCTCGCCTTCTTTCGACAGGTCGAAGTAGGCCGCAATGTCATCGCCGCGCCGGGCCAGGTCGGCGTCGGTTGCGAGCACGTGCTCTAACCGCTTCTTTTCGCGCATCACCTGCTGCGATCGCTGGGGATTGGACCACAGGTTCGGCTCGGCGGACTGTTTTTCAATTTCGGCTAGTTGCGGACGGACCTTCTCCGCGTCAAAGATACTCCCGAAGTTCGTGGACTTTCTTGTTAAGCTTTTCGTATTCCAGGACCAGCTCTTGATTCATGAGGATGGATCAGCCTTTTTATTCTTGGAAAATGCGAATCGCGACAACAGCGCTCCCAGGGAAATTATCGCACAGACATCGGCGAACCAGTCGCCGTGGCGTGTATAGAAAGTAGTGACGGAAATCGGTGCATAGGGCGCGACCAGAGTCGTTCGTTGCTTGCGGGGAATGTGCGCCAGCACGCGCCCCAGGGGGTCGATCGCGGCCGTGACCCCAGTGTCGGTCGCGCTCAGAAGCCAACGATTGTTTTCGATGGCGCGCATGCGGGTCTGATTCAGATGCTGCGCGTAGGCACCGCTGTCGCCGTACCATCCGTCATTGGAAATGTTCACGAAGAGCTGTGCACCTTGATTGGCGAACTGACGGACTTCATCGGGAAAGATCGATTCATAACAAATGAAAACACCGAGGCGGTCGCTTCCGGCGTCGAGCGGCTGGCGCGAGGAGCCGTGTTGAAACTCGCCGACTTCCTTGGTCAAGCCGCCCGCGAAGGAAAAGATGGTCGGAAACGGGAGATACTCGCCGAAGGGCACGAGGTGCACTTTGTCGTAGCGCGCTATCCACTCCCCCGCGGGACTGATCAATACGGCAGAGTTGAACAAGAGCGAAGTCTGCCCCGGCGAGGCCGCGGCCGATGAAATCCCGGCCGCACCTTTTCCCAGCGGACCGGCTCCCACGGACCCAGTTCCAATCGAACCAGCCACCGTCCAAGTCTTGGTGTCGCGAGCCAGGGCGCTGACCGCCTCGCGCAATCGCGGATCATTGGTAAAGAACGGAGCGGGTGATTCCGGCCAGACGATTAAATCAATCTTCATCGGGCTGCTGGCTGCGGACTTAACTGTGAGTTCGGTCAGTTCGTTCAGCGTGCGCTGAAGATAAGCAGGAGTCCATTCGGCCGAAACCGGAACGTTCTGCTGGACCAGGAGGGCCGCATGATCCGCCTGGGCTGGAGGAGCGTCGACCAATCTGCCGGCCTCGAGGACCGCGGCCGCGGCCAAGGCCGCGGCCAGCAGGGCACCACGTTTCTCGCGCGGAACCAGGAACGCCGCTGCCAGCGCCACATTGACCAGCGCGATCTCGAGCGAGATGCCGTACACCCCAGTCCATTCTGTGATGCGGCAGAGCGCAACGTTGTCGACCTGCGCGATTCCCAGCAGATTCCAGGGAAAGCCGGTCACCCGCGTGCGCGCCATTTCCACGGCCACCCATAAAAAAGGAGCCATGACCAGCGGCCGCCGGAAGTCGCGTCCCGAGCCCGCCAGCAGGCTTACCAGCAAACCGAACAAACCGTGATATAGGCCGAGGTAACAGCAGAACAGAAAAAGAGCCAGTAGCGCTTCCGGAGCGCTGAGGCCGCCGTACTGGCGCATGGTGTCGTAGATCCAGTAACAGGTGCCCGCGTACCACAGGATTCCGCACCCATAGCCCAGCAGAAATCCCTGCCCTGGCGTGGCCGCACGCAGCCGCACGGATCCGGCAATCTCGAGTTCGCCTGCCGGACGCGCACGCAGCAACCCAACGATCAGCGGTGTGAGCGCAAACCAGGAGAGGACATAAAGTCCGGGGAGCGGAAAGATGATGACCTGAAGAATGGCCGACAGAATGACCAGCAACCAGGCAGTGAAATGGATTTGCCGCACGGAAAAGGATAACAAAGAGCGGTTCTCAGTTCTCCGTTCTCAGCGGTTCGATTCGTGCGGTCAAGCAGGTGCGAACGAACTCGACAATTTCTGGACTGACGTAGGGTGGCGGGCTGACGCGAAATATCGGGCGCTCCGCTACCGGTTTCAGAGAGACCGCCTGCCACGCGGCGCCTTGGGGGGCTTCGTGCAAAATCACCGCATGGGCGCGGTCCAGAAATTCCCGGGCAGAGTTCTTGAAATCGGCCGTGGCGGGATCGAGCAGGGTGAGATACAGATCCGGCCGGAGAAATTTCAACACGCTGTTGGATTCGATGATCACATTCGACGATCCTTCCAGGCGCTGACGCAGGGCGGGCATCGCTTCCGCGAGCCGGCCTTGTTCCGTGCGCACCCACAAGGCATGCACCGCTCCTGCGACGAGAAACCGCGACGTATCCGAATCTTCCGACCGGTCGCGCTCCTCCGAGATCGCCCAGGAATGATCGGCCGTTGCGCAGTCACAGGCCTTACCATTCGCCGAGCAAATGCCGTGGCCGTACTGCGTAATCTTGACCGCCGTCCAGTTGAATTCGGGCAACGCCGAGATCAGGCCAGCGACCACGCTGGTTTTGCCCACGCTGCGGGAATGTCCGCCAATGACGATGATGGCCATAAAATACGGCTTCCGCGAGGCGCGCGCAAAGGCCGAGAGCGAACGACGGAAGATGGTCTTCTTACTTTTTCGCCAGCCGCGCCAAAGTCGCAAGCTGCTTCAGATACTCCCGCACGGGCTGCGCCGGAGTTCCCCAAAATGCCACGCCCTTGCCACGCAATACTTTATGGGGCAGAACGCCGCCCTGGCCGCCCAGCATGACGCCCGCTTCAAGCCGCGCGTGCTCGCCAATGCCGACCTGCCCGCCCAGCACGACGCCGTTTTCGATCACAATGCTTCCCGACAGGCCGGTCTGCGCTGCAATGATGACGTCTTCGCCGATCTGACAGTTGTGTCCGATGTGGACCAGGTTATCGATCTTGGTTCCGCGCCGGATCCGCGTTTCATCGAGCGCGCCACGATCGATCGTTGCATTGGCTCCAATCTCAACGTCATCTTCAATGACCAAACAGCCGACCTGGGGGAATTTTTCATAGCGCCCAGTCTTAGGGTCGCGCACGTAGCCAAAGCCGTCGCTGCCCAGCACCGCGCCGGCGTGCACCATCACCCAGTCGCCCAAGCTTGTGCCCGGATACAGCGTAACGTTCGGATAGATCTCACAGTGATGTCCAATCCTAACGCCGGCGCCGACGGTGCAACCCGCCCCAATCCGCGTATGCTCCCCGATCTGAGCCCGTTCGCCCACGGAAATGCCGGGGCCGAGCACGACGGTGGAATGAATCACCGCGGTGGCGTGCACAGTTCCTCGCTGAGCGCTGCCATCGAGGGCCAATTCCTCCCGCAGCAAGCGGGCGGCACGCGCAAAACCAAGCTTGGGATGATCGCTAATGAGCAGTGGCCGGTCGCACGGCACCGATGCCGCAAATTCCCCCGCGATTACAGCGCCCGCCCGAGATCCGAGAGCCGCGGCCAGATGTTTTTCATCCTCGACGAAAACGAGATCGCGGGGTGAGGCCGACTCGATGCTGGCCACCCCACTCACTTCGACCCGGCTCTCGCCAATCAGGCGGGCTCCGACCGCCTCGGCAATGTGTCGCAGAGAGCACTTCATGGCTCCCACTCTATAGCAGGGGGGCGATAGGAAGGAAGAGCCGGAACTTTGGAGACAGGGAATACGGAATAAAGAAAAGCGGGATGAGGCAGCTTCAGAAGCGGCCGCACCCACCCTTCTAGGTTATTGGGGTGCAGGTACTGGTTCCCTGGCACATGATGAAATTGCCGGAGCCCGCACAACTGGCGTCCCCGGCGCCTCCGGACAAGGTCCAGGTACCCACCACAACCCCATTGCTCAACGTTCCCGTGACCTGCGGAGTTCCATTCGACGTGCCGGTCACGTTGCCGGTCATCGTAAGGACATTGCCCGGCGGCGATATCGATGTCACCTTAAAATTAAAAGTACCTGTAACCTGGTCCGCAGCACCTGTGATCAGGGTAGCGGTTCCAGTTTCGCTGGAGCCGGGTGCGTCGATTGTGCCGATGGCAAAGCACTTCCCCTCTTTATTGAAGAAATTGAAGCCGGTAATGTCTAGCGGGCCAGTATCGTATATCCTGAATGCGGTCACGAAATTCAGCAGGCTGGATTGATCGAACCCCCCGGTAAGCTGAGCTTCCCAGGTGCCGCTGGCAGAGGTGTTGGTGACTGTATTGGCGATCGTATTGCTGCCGCAGCCACAGATCGCGAGTTCCAGCGCCAGCACCATCCCGAATACAAGCTTCTTCATGTACCGTCCGTCCTTGAATCCCTATGAGGTTGACATCCTCCCCGCCCTAAAGAGCGGGCATTCCTTCTCAGGCTACGCATGGGCTTAATCTCCCTACGTTAGCGCCTGAAGGCCCGGCCCGGGCCCACTTGTAGCTTTACTGCATTCGCCTGGTTTTTAGACAGAGACTAGCTCCGTCACAGCAGACCTTTCGGTGCGCGGTCTTCAGATCCAGCTAAGGTGCGAAGAAAATTTTGCTGTAGCTTCCACAAAAAGGCAAGCCTTATATCTACTCCCTGAAGGGAGTGGTTTTACGGCCCAATCAAGGATAAAGAGATGCGGGTAGGCCCGTCAATGGATGTAAGGGTCCGCGGAAAAGGCGACGAATACCCCGGCAGAAAATGCCGCCCGGGTCCGCCGAGGCCTGAGAGGAGGCGGTAAGGAACGAGCGATTTACGTTCGCGGTCATCATGGAATAGCCTGAACCGGAGCAATCGCCAGGCAATATCGATCGTGATAGATAGGGGGATCCACCAAGCGGCAACCTCGACAGGACGATTGCCGCCCCGGCGCTGGCCGCGCAAGCTGTGCTGGTCACCGAGAACCGCGTCTTCGACCGCGTGAAGCAGCTTAAGGCCGAGAACTGGACTAGGACGCGCGCCCGAGTCCGGTAGGTTGTCCCTAGGCGCCGCGCTTGCTCTTCAGCTCGGCCAGCAACTGCTCGATGCGGTCCTGTTTATCGAGCGCGGCCAGGCGGTCTTCGAGATTGTCGCCGGCAATTTCGGATTTTGCCTGGCTCACAGCTTCCGAGTGCGCTACTTTGCGTTTCATGCGGTCGAACGCCGCGGCCTTTGAGCCATCGCCCGACGCCAGGCGCGCGTCGCTGGCCCTGCCGACAGCACGGGCGCGACGATGCTGCGCAATAAGCACGTCGGCCTTGGCCTGCGCCTCGGTCAACTTCTGCTCCAGTTGCCGCAACGCGGACTTCAGGTTTTCCACCTGCGCCTTCTGGTCGGAAACCTGCTGCGTGAAGTTCTCGCTCAGTTCGCGATAGCTCTCCACCCGCAGCAGCGAGGCCCGAGCCAGGTCGTCCGCTTTCTTGTCGACGGCGAGCCCGGCCTTGCGCATCCACTCCGCCACTTTGTCTTCGTTTTCTTTCTGCTTTTTTTCCAGCAGGTGCTGGTCGGCGATGGCAATTGCCACCTGCGTCTTGACCTGCAGCAGCTGGTTCTGCATGTCCAGGATCACCTGCTTGATCATTTTTTCCGGCTCCTCGGCCTTGTCGATCAGGTCGTTGAGATTTGCCCGGACCAGTGTTGAAACGCGCTCTAGTAGTGCCATTGTGAACCCCTTTCTTTCGCTGTCTTGCCACCAAGCATTCGGTGGGCTAATCAACTTCGCGTCATGCTTGCCTTTTCAGTTCATGCGCACGATGGATCTGCGCGCACTGCGGACACTGTGCCGGTTTGCGACGGAACGAGGCGCCGAGTAACACCCCGATCACTACGCCGACAGCTAGCCAAATACCCATATGTCCGGCCAGCACTCCGAAAACCGCGCCCAGTGCTGCTCCCAGCGCCAGGCCTAATCCCGTCGGCTTCGATTTGTTCGTCATCGCTTGCTCCTGAAAGCCGCCGAGCTTCGCTCTGGCGGGACTGCGAGGCGCCGGTCGCTCCCTAAGCCACGCGGGAACGAGCCCTGGCTCGTTCCCGCAACCCCGCGCTATGCCTTGGGCCGATCGTTGGGCTTCAGAGCTTTGTCACCGATCTGGCGGACTTTCCCGAGCAACTCCGACAGCGGCATGCCCGAGAGCGTCTCGAACAACGCCGGCACTTGCGCCGCCATCTTGGTGATGTCGCCGGTGATCTTGTTCATGCCCGCCGCTTCCCCGTTGCCAGTGGAGACAATGGTGATCTTGTCGACATTGGCGAGAGGAGATGCCAATGCCTTCACGATCTCGGGCATGCTGGCGAACAGTCTGTCGATGACGGCCGCCTGGTTGTATTCCTGGAAGGCCTCGGCTTTCACGTTCATCGCCTTCGCTTCGGCCTCGCCCTTTTTGAAAATGATTTCGGCTTCGGCCTCGCCTTGGGCGCGAATCGAGGACGCGTGGCCTTCGGCTTCGGCGATGAGGCGCTGCTTCTCGGCCGCGGCCAATGTCTCAATCCGCTGGCGTTCGATCTCGGCGCCTTTCAACACGGTCGCGATGAGTTCTTTCTCCCGGCGATTGATTTCCGCCTCTTGTACTTTTACCTGCTGCTCTTTCTCGATCTGCTGGACCTTCACCTGCTCGGCAATCACTTGCTGCTGCATGATGTTGGTCTGGATGTCATAGGCCTTGTCGGCCTGCGCCTGCTGCCGTTTCGTGACTTCCACGTATTGCGCCTTCTTCACTTCGAGGTCGCGCTGCGATTCCGCCTGCTTGGCCAGCGATAAAGTCTCCGCCAGCACGCGCTCTTGATCCGCCTGCGCCCGGGCAACGGCCGCTTCCCGCTGCGCCAGCGCTCGCTTGATCGCCGTGTCGCGATCGGCTTCGGCGGTGGCGACGTCGGCATCGCGCTTGATGCGCGCCACGTCCGGTTTCCCCATATTGGTGATGTATTCGTTCTTGTCGCGAACTTCCTTGATGGTGAACGAGATCACTTCCAGGCCCATCTTGTTCATGTCTTCGGCGCAAGTGGAGCGCATGCGGTCGGAAACCATCTCCGGCTGCTTGACAATTTCTTCCACCGTAAGCTGGCCGATGATGCCGCGCAGGTGACCTTCCATCACCAGACGGATCAGGCCTTCGCGCTCCTGATCGCTCTTGGTGAGGAACTGTTCGGCGGCCGTGAGGACGGATTCGCGATCGGATTTAACCTTTATCTGGGCGACCGCTTCGACCGTCACCGCCACGCCCTGTTTGGTGTAGAGATCCTGCTGCGGCGCCACGTCGAACGACATCAGTTCGAGCGATAGATCGCGGCAGATCTGCACCATCGGGAGCACCAGCGTGCCGTGCCCCTGTACTACCCGCGTCCCGCCTAAGCCGTACACGATGAGTGCCTCGTGCGGCCCAGCTTTGCGATAGAGCCTGGCCATTCCGCTCATCAGGAACAGAAGGACCATCACTCCCAGCCCAACGAAAATCCAAATCTCGACCATCCGTGACATCTCTGGCATAACGCCTCCGATAACCAATGCATTGGAAGAACCGTTTCTCAATCACGCCCGCTCGGACTCACATCCGCGGGGATGTGCCTTGCGCAGCAACCCCGCGGACGACGGCTGGGCCTGCAGGTTGCGCTCTGCGATCCAGTTGTTGACCAGGCAGAGACCCAATAGGATCAAATAGAAAACCAGCATCAGCGGCCACCCTGAACTCGGTTTGTTGGCTCGCACGGCATACGATGCGACGGTGAACAACAGGAGGATGAATGCCATGATCCCAAGACCCAAGTACAGCGCTCCTTCGCGCGATGTCCAGCCGTTGGGTTGCCAGTTGGCGTCGAAATGCACCGCCATCCGCATCGGCAGCCGGTCCCACACCCGCCAATAGCTCAGAGCTGTAAGGGGCAGAGCCAGCCACATCAGCCAAATTGCCAGTGTGTACCCATCTCGCTTCATAAGACCTCCAGGCGCAACGTTTACCGTGGTCCTTCTACTGATCTCCCGACATCTCGCTCCACAAGCGAACGTAGGCAATTCCTTTTTCGTAGCGGGTAACCATGACCTCGCTTCCCTTGGCCATGGCTTTACCGTCCTCGCTGCGTGCGCCACAGACGCGGCGCGTGCCCGCCTGCGAATACAGAATCTCGCCCGTGCCGCCCTCGCGGATAGAAACGCAGAGCCGGCCGAGCACGCCGACCATCTCGTAATCGGCGGGATCCATGTTTTCTTCGTCCGAGATCAACACTCTGCTGAGGAAGAAGAAAATGATTCCTCCACCCAGAACGCCACTGACCACCGAAAGCAGCAATCCCAATCCAACCCATACCGTCGAGAAGCGTGTAAGCAGATAGCCAGTGCCGCCAAACCACGCCAGGAACGCGGCCAGCGAAGGCGGATTCAATGGCGAAACGTTGCTCCCGCGGCTGGCTGCATGAGCGCTGTGCGCGGAGGATGCGACCGACCCATTCGCAGCGGGCCCCTGCCCGCCTGCGACCGGAGCATCTAGCGTTGCGCCGGTGGCTGGCGCCACGCCGTGTCCGTGGAAATGCGGCAAATGCAGACGCCCGAAGCGCGATCCTCCGAACACAAACGAAAAGAAGCTGAAGCAGAAACCGATCGCAAAACAAATCAAATAAAAATCCGACCAGTCAAGCTGTGTCGATGTCATCGGATTCGCCTTCCTGCCGCACTCGCTGACGGGCGATGGTGCCCGTTGGCGGCCAATTCCGGTCGCAACGCCTCGAGCAGGCGGTCGGCCAGTCCCGGGGTGTCGAGAATCGCACCCAGTGCCAGCAAACAGCGCCGCGTGTCGTTCTCGCGTGCAGCTTTAATCAGCACACGGCTGACCTCCGGGTCGTTCGCAAAGCGCTCCGAGCCTTGCAACAGCCAGACATCGAGCTGACCTTCGGTCGTGCGCAGATCCGAAGTCAGCTCTGCGTGATAGCCGTCGGGGTCATCCACCAGAAAGCCGGGATGCACCTTGAAAAACTTTGCCAGCAGCGCGCGCGACGACTGCGTCATGTGGGGGCGCGCCCCGCTCTCGATCTGCGAGAGATAGGACTGGCTGATGGTCTTCCCCTTGCCGATCTCTTTGCGCAGCGCGCGCACCAGTTCAAGCTGAGTCATGGGACGCCCCAGGCCGCGCAGCGATCCTTCGACCTCGCGCAGGTAACGAATCTTCTCGCCCAGCTTCACCGGCTACCCTTCCCCAGTTGATATCCCAGATCGAGATATTTATATTGCAATTTGCAATTTATGTCAAGAAATGGATCAGCAGCATTTTCAGTGAGTTGCAGAAGGGAGACGACAACGGCTCTACCTTTTCATTCGAGGGCGAGGAGAAGCAGGTTCCTGGACTGGCCCTGGCCCTCGCCTTCGCTCCGGCTCCTTGAGACGACCCTTTTGCGCAGACCTTACAGACCGGCTTCGAGGCGCGAGCGCGGGTCGAGATAATCGCGCAAGGCATCGCCGATAAAGTTGAAACTCAGCACGGCAAGCATCACCGCCAGGGCCGGAAACAGCACGAGGTGCGGGGCGTCGAACAGGTGGGCCCGGCCGTCATTGAGCATGGCTCCCCAACTGGCGGTAGGCGGAGGAACGCCGAGTCCGAGAAAACTCATGGTGGCTTCGGCCAGGATGGCCCCCGCCATGCCGATCGCTGCCTGTACCACGACCGGCTGAATAATGTTCGGCAGAATGTGGCGAACGATGATGCGCAGATCGCTGGCGCCGAGAGCACGAGCCGCTTCGACGAATTCGCGTTCGCGGGCAGCGAGCACTTGTCCGCGCACCAGGCGCGCATAGCCGACCCACCCGCCGAGGGAGAGAGCCAGCACCAGGTTGAAAATACCGGGCCCGCGAAAAGCGATGAAAGCGATCGCCAGCAGGATACCTGGGAAAGAAAGAAACGCGTTCATCAGGACGACGTTGACGAAGCGGTCGATGGCTCCTCCATAGTATCCGGCGATGGCGCCAATGATGAGTCCCAAGGCAAGCGATGTGAGCACCACGCAACTGCCGACCAGCATGGAGATGCGCGCGCCATAAATCACACGCGAGAGGATGTCGCGGCCGAGTTCGTCGGTACCGAACCAATGCGCCGCTGACGGCGGATCGAGGCGGTCGGGTAAATGGATCGAGGCGGGATCCTGGGGCGCAATCCAGGGCGCGAACAGCGCGAAGATTACAAAGACGGCAACCAACACCACTCCCGCGGCCGCGAGGGGATTGTGGCGGGCGTTGCCGGCAATCGAGCGGCGGAACGAGATGGCGGCGGTCGACATACGCTGAGCTACAACTACCATATCTCGAGTTGGAATGTTCTGTAATGATGAATCGGAGTGGGCTACTTTGAATTTCTCCCCGCCTCTCTCACTAGAAAGTAAGAGCCAGAACAGAGCAGTAATACAACAGGCACCAAGAGCCCAGAAACGTAATGCAAGTCTTTCCACCCACTAAGCATCAAATTTCGGACCTCAAGCGCACCGGCAATCGCCGCTATCAGCCAAGCCGCTACGACCATTTTTATTCGCCAATTCATTTACGCCGCTCTTTCCGCCCTCCCCTGCTCGTAGGACTCCCAGAGGGCTACCAAATCTTCTACGCTTCACAGCCGATCCGTTACACCACCGCCATGGCTGGAGACGTGCGTAGTGTACGGTGAAGCTTGATGAAGTTGTAGGAGAAATAATTGAGGGCCGTGGCAGCCGCGTGATTCTCCATCTTCCGGCTGAAACCATTCGATAGAATTCAAAGTAGCCCACTACCGATGAATCAGATCAAATATAGATAGCGTCCAAGATTGGGGCGCGGCTCTTGCCTGTCAAACTCAGGGATTGCGAGGATTGCCTATGCATAGCCGTCTGTCTTGTTTTGCCGCAGTTGTCGCCTTCTCGGCTAGCCTTTTCGCTCAACAGCCCGCATGGCAGCCTCCGTCCGGTCATCTGACGCTAAACCTCTGGCCCCACGGCGCGCCCGGCGCGCAGCCGAGTTCGGGTTCTGAAGTCGACACCACGACCGCCAAAGACAACCTGATTGCCGGTAAGCCGGTCGTCCGCCTGGGCCATGTCTCCACCCCAACGCTCACCCTTTACGCACCCCCGCAGAAGAACTCCGGGGCAGCGGTTGTCGTTTTTCCCGGAGGCAGTTACCGCATCCTTGCCATCGACCTGGAAGGTACCGAAGTCTGCGATTGGCTCAACACCGTAGGCATCACCTGCCTTCTGGTCAAATATCGTGTACCCGATTCCGGACCATATCCCAAGTCTTCCGCCGCCCTCCAAGACGCTCAGCGAGCGCTCCGGATCGTCCGCTCGCACGCTGGCCTGTGGCACATTGATGCCCAGCGCATCGGAGTGCTGGGATTCTCCGCGGGAGCTCACTTGGCAGCCGCGCTCAGCACACACTTCGATCAGCGTCTCTACGATCCCGTGGATGACAGTGACAAAGTCAGCTGCCGTCCCGATTTCGCCGTGATCATTTACCCCGGTTATCTAGCGCTCGCGGAACAGAGCTTTGCACCCAATCCGGAGATTCATGTCACCAGCCAGACTCCGCCATCTTTTATTGTTCAAGCCGAGGACGATCCGGTGCATGTTGAAAACTCCACTGTCTATTTTCTGGCACTAAAGAACGCCAAGGTTCCGACCGAGATGCATCTCTACGCCAATGGCGGACACGGCTATGGACTGCGCCGTACCGAACTTCCAATCACGGATTGGCCAACGCTGGTCCAGACCTGGCTGCAGACCATCCATGTGGTTCCTGCGGCTGTTCCCTAAAGTTCGCGAGTGGGACCTTTAAACGTTGAAAGTCTCGATGAGGATCTCGCTCATTCGTCCGGTTGAAAAGTCGGGAATTGTGCAATTTTGAACAGTGCGGCGGTCCCGCCGCAAGCATCATGGGAGGCGCACCTTCAATTGGAAGGGAATACTGCTTAGCGGAGGGAACATGAAAATTGCGCTTTTCGCAACGATCGTTATCGCATTGATTTCGACGGCTGGCGCTGTCGCTCAGGATCAGCACGATCCACAGGTTACGTCGCACCGCGTCACCAAGACGAGTGTGCGGGGATACGTCCGAAAAGACGGGGACAACTACGTGGTGGAAGATGACAAGGACAAAACCCGCTACCGCGTCCAGAACTCAGAAGTGGTGCGGGAGCATGAGGGGCATCACGTGGAGGTGAAGGCGCGACTGCACGAAGACGACCACTCGCTGGAAGTCAACAAGGTAAAGAGACTGAACGACGAAGCGCACCCTGATCACTAGCAAGGAATATTCCCCCCAAAACCCCAGCGCCCGGTCCGTGACGGTGCGACTCCGGTCCTCCCCGGTACTCCCGGAGATGCGCTGCCTCGTCAGCATCTCGGTCCCCCTTTGTCGATCCCTCCTGCGCTTGCAGAAAAATCTAGGCTTATGGCAAATATGCCACCAGGACCGTGGTCTGCCTCGTGATCAGGGGAAACAAGCAACCCAACGAACAGTTCTAGGCGGTGAGTGGGGGAAATTTCCCAAGGGAAATTCTTCACTGCCTGATCCTCGGATTCGCCACCGAATACAGAACATCCGTCAGGAAATTTACCGCGACATAGGTCAATCCGATCGCTAGGATGCAGCCTTGTACCAAAAAGTAATCGCGGCTGGAGATGGCGTCGACCGTCAGGCGGCCGATGCCCGGCCAGGAGAAAATCTTTTCGGTGACGATGGCGCCGGCAAGCAGCGCGCCGAACTGCAGACCCAGGACCGTCAGCACCGGGATCATGGCGTTGCGCAGGGCGTGGCCATACACAACCGTGCGTTCCGGCAAACCTTTGGCGCGGGCAGTGCGGATATAGTCCTGGCTGAGCTCTTCGAGCATGGAGGTGCGCACCATGCGGGTGAGGATCGCAGCCAGGGCGCTACCCATGGTGAGTGCGGGCAACACCAGATTGGCGAATGAGCCTGCGCCGGAGACCGGAAGCCATCCTAACTTGATGGCAAAAATCAGGATCAGGATGGGGCCGAGAGCGAAGTTCGGGAACGACAAGCCAAACAGGCTGACGACCGAGAGCAGGCGGTCGTCCCAGCGATTGCGGCGGCGGGCGGAGCGGACTCCCGCGGGGAGGGAAAGAAGGATCGCGACCAGCAGCGAGGCCAGCGTCAGCCGCAGCGTATAGGGATAGCGCTGAGCAATGAGCCGCGTCACGGTCTGGTTGTAGCGGAAGGACCGTCCGAGGTCGCCGTGCAGCACGCCTTTCCAGTAATGGAGATATTGTTCGCCCAGGGGCGCATCGAGGCCGAAGGCGTGGCGCGTGGCCGCGATGTCGGCGGGCGGAGCGCCTTCGCCGAGCATCTGCGCGATGGGGTCTCCTGGGACCAGGTGGATGAGTAGAAAGACCAGGCTGACCACCAGCCAGATCACAGGCAGTGTGTAGAGAACGCGTTGGAGGAGTCGAGAGAGCATTAGTTCGGCTTCCGACCCTCCGCTTCCGGCTTCCGCTGGCACCAGAATCTTCGCGTTCGATCGTCGCGCTCGGGGTTACGAAACAGATTGCCCGCTGGTGCAGAGGCGAATCGCGGAAGCCCGGTGTCAGAAGCCGGAAGCCGCATTTTAGTCTCCGCCCTGCCTCGCGGCTTCGGCTTCGCCTTCGACTTTGGCGGTTTTTTCGATCCTCACTCTCGCGATGCGGTGGCCTTCCAGTTCTTCGACCGTGTAGCGCCGGCCATCGTATTCGAAGCCGTCGCCCAGGCTAGGAATCTTCTGCAGGCGCGCCAGAACAAATCCCGCCAAAGTCTCGAAGCCGGCGTCGCGCGGGACCGTCAGGCCATACTCGGTTTCCAGGTCCCGAATGTTGACCGAGCCTTCGAGTACGAGAACCGATTCGTGTTCCAGCGCGGGTTCCCTGGGGGCGACATCGAATTCATCTTCAATGTTGCCCACCAGTTGTTCGAGGATGTCCTCGACCGTGATCACGCCGGCGGTCGAACCGAATTCGTCGACTACGACCGCCAGATGTCGGCGGCGATCCTTGAACTCGGAGAGCAACTCGGCCAAAACCTTGGTTTCGGGAACGACCAGCACGTCGTGCATGATCTGACTGATTTGCATGCGCGAGATGCGAATCGCGGTCGACTGTCCAAGATTGCTGAGGCGGAGGCGCATCCAGCGCATGAGGTCCTTGTAATAAAGCACGCCGACGATGTGCTCCGGGCCTCTCTGCGGGTCATAGACCGGAATCCGAGAATGCTGGCCCTCGACCACGCGAGCCAAGGCCTCGTCCAGCATGAGGTCGGAGGGCAACGAGAAAATGTCGGGGCGGGCGACCATCACTTCGCGCACGGTGATGCTGTCAAGTTCAATGGCGCTGTGAATCATCTCTTCCTGGAACTCTGGAATCTGCCCAAACTGGCGGCTGGCAGTCACGATGAGTTTAAGCTCGTCGGGGGAGTGGACGGCGCCTCCACGGCGAGTGGTTTTCTCGCCAAAAACGCGCAGGACCAGGCCGCCGGAGCGCCGCATGAAGAAAAGGACGGGGCGGGTAATGGTGAGAAAAGCTTCCATCGGCGCGGCCACGGCCAGGGCAACTTGCTCGGCGCGCTGCAGGGCCAGAGTTTTGGGGACCAGTTCGCCGAGGATCACGTGCATGTAGGTGATCAGACTGAAGGCGATGGCGATCGCGATGGTGTGAGCGTAGACCGCGGCGTGCGGAACTTCGTGGACGAAGCGCATGCCTTCCACCAGGCGAGCAACCATGGGCTCGCCAATCCAGCCCAGGGTGAGGCTGACCATGGTGATCCCCAGTTGAACGCCGTTGACGACTTCGTCCAGGTGCTGGTGCAGGCGCTGGACCACGCGCGCACCGATGCGTCCGGCTGAAATGAGCTGCTGGATACGGGTATCGCGCACGCTAACCAGGGAAAATTCAGCCGCCGCGAAGAAGGCATTGGCCGCCACCAGGAGAAGGATCAGAAAGACCCGGAGCAGCACAAAAGCGATCATGGAACGGTAATTCTAACATTTCAAAGCGATTGCGAGGGTGGTGGGAATAGAAGCCAATGGTGACGAGGCCAGGAACACTCGAGTACGCCGATTACGTGATCATATTTATCTACCACAAGCTCGAGCGGCGCGATGGCGGACGGTGGCCATGCAGCCGACAGAGCCCGTCAAAGGGTCTTCTCGATCATTCGATATAGTGACCGTTCAGTTGACTTGACCAGCCATCGAGGCGGCTAAGGCCTACAGGCTTGATCTCGCCCAAGCTCCTTCCCATAGCCTGGAGACGCTGGCAATAGGACCGATAGGCGTCATCCGAGACGCGGAACAATCGCGGCGGGCACAATTGGCCAAGCTGCCGGCAATAGGCATAATGCGGATTCGCCGACAAGAGACCATCCAGCCTGAAGCACATTTCATGGGGAGCATCCACGTTGATATACAGCGTGTAACGCGATTCTCTGGTGTCCATGTCGGGAGCGAGCATGGCGAACGATGGCCGAGGCCGCGCAGCTTCAAATAGCTTCAGGAAGACTGAGGCCACAAATCCATCGGATAATTTTTCCCCGACTCGATCCGAGAATTGCCCAGATTTACTCAGGAAACGAATGGACGGAGTTCGCTTTAGCATTCCATCAACGACCACACGATCGTCCAGGCGATAACGCCAGAGCCCGCCGCCCGTAGTCAGCAGGACGTTATACTCGTGACCCGGTTGGAGGTCTGACGAACCATGCACGTGACCAGCACCATCTTCGAATTCCAAATAGTGCGACCGAATGGCCAGGGGATGCCGGTGTTGGAACGGTATAGAGATGATGCCCTCTGTTGCGATAAGGCCCTTTGGCTGGACCACGACGGAGCCCAACGAGAGCGCGAGTTCGGCAGCGGCGCCAGCGGCATGTCCGTCCGTCCAACAGCTCAAGATTTTCAGTTTCGGCCATAACTGATCAATCTTCTGAGGACCACTGCTTCGCAATTCCACAGAACGGCGAGGGTCGGGACGAAACCGGATTGCTGCACGCGCTGCCGGCGGAAGGCGTTTCGCCACCGCACAGCTCCCGCTGGATATCTCGGATAGGAGTTGCATCCAGTGATCGAGGATCGTTTGCATCAGCAGCGAAAAGAAGGAGGGATGCCACACGGAGACCAGACTCAGGTCCCTTCGTCGAAGCAAAAGCAATGCCGTGATGTAGCGCCAATCCTCAATGGACGTAATGTGTTTAAGTTCTGACGGCACCGCCAAGCTCGCATCGATCAACCGTTTATGCCACCTCCCGAGATATGCCGCGTCATCACCAAACCCAATCGGTACTGACGAGTCCTCGGAGCACCCGAACGGCTGCGCACCTGCCGGAGAAATTGACCAATAGGCTACGCCCAGCACCGCCTTAGGATGCATACGATAAAGGTCGAAGATCCAGGGACCGATCGCCCGGTTGAGCTGCGAATGCATCGAGGCGGTATAGGGGATGAGTTTGCGGGCGGCCGTTGAGCCACTGGAAGGCACCAATCGCCTCACCGGCTCATCAGTCAGCACTCCAGTTTCTCCCTGCCGGATTCGTTCCATCCACGACCGCAGCTCATCGTAGTTCCGAATGGGAACGCGACTGGCAAAATCCGCAGGCGTGCATTGCTCCGACAATCCGTGCTCTCGGCCAAAAGCAGTGCGTGCGTTCTTTCTAAGGAACGAGCGCAGCACTTGCTCCTGGGCGGCAGCCGGATCCCGCAACGCAGTGGCGAAGGCAGCATAGGAACGCCTGCTGGCAAGCCACCATACCGAGTTTGCGAGGGCAGCTCTTACCATTGTGGTAACCCAGCAGCCATGCGGCGGCCTGCTGGCGTCAGATTGTGCGGCGAGAGTTCGGTGAAACACACCAACTCATCCCCTCGTTCGTGACCTGGATTGCAGGACAGAAAGAATGTGACATGAGAGTCTCTATGGCGACCCGCGGGGACCGTGGCAAGGGGACCGCGCAACCTTTGTGGATTGTGGAAGTGAACCACCCCGGTCCCGGCATCGTATGCACGGCCGAATCGTTCGGCGGCCAACAGGTCGGTCAAGCGCTTCCAGTGGGAGGGTGTTTGCGAATCAAAGCGGGGGAAGAATTCTCGCCAGAACAGCGGTAAGAAACGATAGGTGCGAAAGCCGGAGGTGATCAAAAGCCATAGATAAGGACCCCGGGGGTAACGTTTGCGCAACTGGGCTATCGATGCGATCCAGGTTCGGGGAAGGGTCGACGCGTTCCAACCTTCTGAAGCAACGATTGTGTCTCCCGAGTAGACCACGCTGTAGATCTCGCCATCGACTGAGGTCTCGTATACGAGAAGGGTTGAGAACCCGACGAAGCGACCGCCCTTCTCCAGCAAGATGACCCAATTCTTTTCCGAGAGATCGCGCTGGAATTGGGCCGGAGTCACACCTTCAAAGTGTTGGGACAGTAAGCGGTACATCTGACTCAGGTCATGCTCCTGAAGGAGTTCGCGTGCCACAAGACGGCCGGTACCGGCGGCCTCAATCTCCGTTACAGAACTCAAAGGGTTGCTACCTCCGGGGCAAACAACCGTTCCTCCAGGTTGCGTGCGAAAGCGGCGCCATCCTCCCAATACACAGCGTAAATACGGCTCACATATTCGCGCCCACAAAACGCCCTTCGGAGATGCGCCAGACGAGGGTCGCGCGAGTCAAAACCAATCACCACATAGTCGGCGGACCGGGCGCTAGGGGAGGCCCGAACCAGATTGACGAGACATTCCGTGAGTTCCGGCTGATCATGCCTTGCAGCTAAATGGGAGAGATAGACGTGCGAAAGCGCGCCGCCAATCTCGGGCAGGCGAGGTGTACCGAGGAACGTAGCCGCAACATTGAAGAATGGTTTCGCCCATTTCAGGGCGCCTGAGTAGCCGCGCACCACGCTCTGCTTCATTGCTCTCTGGTCCCAAACGCGGGCACATGCCACTGGTGTGTCGAAATTCTCATGCACCGTCCAAAAGTCCTCAGCACAAATCTCGCCCGCCGACCAAACCGGCGCAAATTGGTATTCGCGATTGTTGCGGTTGAGGAGTTCTAGGATATCGGCGCTGCTGCCGTGCGAACCATGCAGTGCTCGAAGGTCTCTGTTTCGGAGCACCCGCCGGGCACGGGGTGCGG
The DNA here is from genome assembly GCA_036514015.1 of Candidatus Sulfotelmatobacter sp. Lineage (GTDB taxonomy): Bacteria > Acidobacteriota > Terriglobia > Terriglobales > Acidobacteriaceae > Sulfotelmatobacter. Next base: position 19,742 of record DATBYA010000051.1, on the reverse strand, counting down.
GATGCTTGAACTTCCACAAATGACTTCGGCGGATGATCAATGTCACCAATTCGCCGAGAAACCTGTAGGTCGGCATCCCCGTCAGTCCTCTCTCCAGGAATCTGAGAGCGGTCCGATTGCCGGCGATGATGCTGCTCAGGTAGATCAGAGGACCTCCCCGCTCATGGATATTCCTAAACATGTCATAGCCGCGGCGGATGATTTCAGGGCGGCCTTTGCACGACCGATCCAGTCGCAGCCCGCTGAGATAACCAACCCGCATGGGCTCGCCATTGATAAATCTTTGACGGGCGGAGATGCTGCCGCTAGCCACGACGCATCCGTTTTCAATAGCAACAATGGTTTGGTGTTCCGAACCTTCGACCTCGGCGGCGGCGAAAAACTCGGGCTCGCGCTCCAGGGATATGCTGATCGAGCCGGGCATGGGATTCTCGCGGAGTAGGCGCCGGAGCGGCGCATCGTGGCCCGCAGTAGCCAGCTCAAAGTGCAGGTCATGACTGACGCGTCTCTCATGATTGACGCGTCTCTCATTGCCAACTATCAATTGGCCTGAAGCAGCGGACCCGTCCACGATTCGTCCCCTAATGGATATCCATCACGCAAACCCACATCGCCTCGGTGCATTGCATTGATGAGGAAAAAATTTCGCCACATGAAACCGTCGGCGCGGTTGACCGGATCGAGACCTCTACGAAAGATGCTAGGCCACGAATAAAAACCTCGGCGTGCCTCGACACAACAACGTCGCAGATCCACCGCAGTCATTCCCGCCGGATGAAAGGGAATGTCATTGTACCGATAACGATCATTGAGCCACCAGGCATCATAGATCAGTCGCCCACTGGCCTCGAGGCGCTTGTATAGCGGCGTGCCCGGAAATGGCGTGAGGTGGTTAAAAGCAGCGATGTACATCGAATTCGACTGAGCAAACTTCACGGTTTGTTGAAAACTCTCCGGCGTGTCGCGGTCATAGCCAAAAATGAACGTTCCGTAGAGACGAATGCAATGCTTTCGCAGGTTTTCGAGTGCTTTCACAAAACCTCCGCGCATTAAGTTGAAGGATTTATTCATGTCCTTCAGATTGTCGGAATCGAGACTTTCAAACCCAATCAACACTCCCATACAGCCGCTGCGGACAAGCAACTCCAGGAACTCCTCATCATGGGCAGCGTTGATGCTCGCCTGGCTTACCCACCGGACTTTCGCCTGAATCAACTCGCGAAAGAATTCCTTCGCCTGGACGAGATTTGAGGTGATGTTGTCATCGACGAAAAAGAACAACTTTCTGTATTTCTTCACGGCGTCGACTTCCGCGAGAATATCGTCCAAAGGCCGGCGGGTTTGAGTGCCGCCAAACACCGTCTGCACCGCGCAGAACTCGCATCGAAAGTGGCAGCCGCGTCCTGCTTCCACCAGGCCGATCGGTAAATATCGCTTTCCGCGAAAGATAGAGCGATCGGGTTTGACTTTCGCCAATAATGGACGACCTTCGGCCGTGTATCGTTCTCGCAATCGCCCCGAGCGAGCGTCGTCCATCACTTGCTCCCACAGATTCTCCGCCTCGCCCACCACAACGGATTCCGCGTACTTTGCGACCTCATCGGGCATAAGCGAGGCATGAAATCCTCCCATCACCACCGGTATTTTGCGGCGACGGTATTCACTGGCGATCTGATAGGCACGCTTCGCGGTATAGGTTTCGACGCTGATCGCGACAAGGTCGGTCGGTTCATCAAACGGAATCTGCTCCATGCGGTCGTCATAAAATCGCACTTCGACACCCTTGGGCGTAAGGCCGGCGACGGTGGCGGCCGGCAATGACTCCATCTGCCAGGTCCGGACATAACTGCTGTCGCCACCCCGGCGGCCGATGCAAGGATGGATAATTGTCATTCTCATTCTCATTGCTCTTCGGGAACGTTCCAAGAAAGGGAAGGGGGACCCGCTTCGGCGCTCGTCGTCCGATCGGAGCGGCCGATGATCCAGTCGCAGTTATAGAACTTGCTCAGATGGTTCGCATAGAACCGATAGCCGACGTTGGTGGCCAACCGTACGCCCCAGGGCGCAGGAGAATGGGGCAAGCGGGCCATAATCGAGCGGAAGCTATAGGTGTGTTTCCAGGCAATCTCAGTGCCTCGTTCCAGTTCCCGCACGCTCATCCGCTTGGGCTGGAACACGACGTGTTGGCCATCATAGAGTTCCCAGTTGCGGGTCAGGATTCGGCCTTCACTCTCGAGTCGGCGGTAAAGAGCCGTGCCCGGAAACGGCGTCACAATTGCGAACCGAGGGAGATCGATTTTCGCGGCCACGGCAAACTCTGCAGTTTTCATGAAGACGTCGGAACCATCGCCGTCCAAGCCGAAAACGAAGCATCCCTGCAACGCGATCCCATGATCGTGCAGCTTTTCAACCACACGAACAAAACGCTCAGGGGAATTGAACGCTTTTTTGCTGGAACGCAAGTTCTCCACTGAAATCGACTCCAGCCCCATGAGCAATCCGCGACAGCCGCTGCTGGCGGCCAAGTCCAACAATTCCGGATCTTCCGCGAGCAGTACGGTTGCCAGGCCATACCACTGCACGCGCATGGGAATCAACTCCTTGAATAAGCGAATTGCGTAGCCGCGATCGGCGATCAGATTGAGGTCTACAAAAATAAGTTTGCGCGCGCCGTGCAGCCGGATGTCCTCGGCTACGTCTTCGACAGGTTTTTGTAGCGGCTTGCGTCCCCAGGCCACCGGCACAACGCAGAAATCACAGTTGTGCACGCACCCGCGAGTAGCCTCGAAGACACTGTTGGTCAGAAAACGCCGTGAGGGGAGCAGATCGCGACGAGCAAATGGCCGCCTCGCAAGGTCGAGATCGGGAGCTTGATCGTATCTTCGCTGCATCTGGCCAGCCGCAAAGTCGCGAAGCAATTGTGGCCAGGTCTCTTCGGCATAGCCGACGATGATGGAATCGGCGTTGGGCTGCGCGTCGTCGGGAACGAGGGTGACATGAGGTCCACCCAGAACGGTAGCCATCCCGCGTGATCGGAAATGTTTTGCCAGCTGATAAGCGCGCGGGGCGGTGCCCGTAATGACGGTCAATCCGACCAGGTCGGCATCAAGGGATTCAGAAACTTCCTGGATGCCCTCATCGATGAGTACGACCTCAGCGTTGAGTTGAGGAGGGATAAGGGCGGCAAGAGTAGTGAGCGTCAGCGGTTGGTAACGCAGAGACTTACGGAAAATTCCCCCACGATGGCGGTACAACGGCCCTTTCGGGGAAATCAGAGCCAGTCGCAAGGGTCGTCCATCACCTTGGAACACGCGATGCCACCTCCTACGGCCCACCGATCAGCCCGTGGACAAACTGCTTGAAATCCTTGGCGGAGATATTATAGTTATCCTCCACTTTGTCAAGTAATGCTGCCTCAGACGCCTCAGACAGTCGAAAACAAGATTGAACGGAGCGACACGTAAGAGCGACACCTAGGAAGATGGACATGCCGAATCCGCCCCCACGTCTGTCGATCGTGCAAATTGCAGAGCACGCCGATCGCTGCCGTGGGGACCGCTATCCATTCGACAGTAACATTCCGATCGATTTCACGAAGCCCTTCGTCTGTCCGAGTTTGACCGCTCTCTATTACACCCCGTCATGGAACAGTTTGCATGCTGAGGATCAGCTACGATGTACCCAACTTTCAGCCCTATCGTTCAACGAGGTGATCGCTTGGTTTGAAAGCGGGTTTAGCTCAACCTTACGCGCACTCATGCGAAGCGATCAGTTGCCGGAGGAGTTGAAATCTCTCTTGCCAGGTTTTCTCGAGGACGAGTGTCGGCATCAAGAGATTTGGTGGACTCTCAACCGTTGTGTTGACCCCGTGCGATATTCGCGCAACATTCCGTCGATCGCGAAGATCGCTCCTGTGGGGCGCACTCTGATGGGGTGGCTGGCGAGCCGTCCCATTGATTTTCCCGTCGTCATTTGGATCATGCTGGTTCTGGAAGAACATGGCAACGAGATTGCCCGCCGATGTGCGGCAAGACGGCCCCATGAGATCGAGCCCCATTTCGCAGCCGCCTATGTAGCGCACGTGCGCGACGAGATCCGCCATGTTCAGATCGACTGCCATTTGCTCGATTCGCTGTGGCCGTGTCTGCGCGGATGGCGTCGACGAATCAATATCGAGCTCTTCCGCTTGGTGATCACGCGCCTGCTGTTTAAGACAGAACATATTGCGATGTCGGTTGTAGAGGAACTGGTACGGGAAAGGCCGCGACTTCGTCCATTGCTGCCGCGCATTCGCATCCAGCTTCGCGAAGTCGGCCAGGACCGGGAATTTAGAAGCATGATGCTGTCCGCGCGCTCGTCTCCCATTGTTTTCCATCTCTTGGATTCGTTTCCCGAGCTCGAGAGCGTCATCGCATGACCAGGGTCCACAAAATCCCTAACACAGCCAATGCGGTTGTAGTGGCGGTGCAACTCTCCGTCGTGGCCTTCTGCATCGCGGAGTGCAGAGTGGCCAACCGCTGGTGGTGCATGGTAATCGCAGCTGCGTTCGTTTTGACCTTGAACTCGGTTTACTTCGCCATTCATGAAGCGGAGCATGGCCTGTTGCTCTCCAATCGCCGATGGAACGAACTAGCGGGGACGGTTCTCTCTGTCCTGCTTCCCGCCCCATACACTTTCATTCGCAACGTGCATCTGGCACACCATGTGCATAATCGCTCGGACGACGAAGTCTTTGATCTGTACTTCGAAGAAGATACGGGCTGGTGGAAGAAGCTGCAGTTTTTCGGCATTCTCACGGGAGGGTTTTGGCTGAGCCTTGTAGTCGGCAACATCGCGCTTGCGATGATACCCAGGCGATGGCTCTCGAAAGCCATGGAGATCGACCGTCCCTCGGCGGCGGTGATCCGCTACGTCAATCGGCGAAACCAGTGGTGGATCCGAGCAGAGGCGTGGATGGTCCTTCTTTTTCATTCTACAGTTTGCTGGCTGCTCGGCCCGCGCGCGATTCGATACGGTTTGATCTACCTGGTTTTCGGCATGAGTTGGTCAACGCTGCAGTACGTACATCATTACGGGACTTGCCGGGACGTCCTGCGCGGCGCGAAGAACTTGCGCTACGGCTGGCCGCTGGATGCACTGTGGCTCAACCATGGCTGGCATTTGACACACCACCTTCATCCTACAGTGTCATGGCTGCACTTGCAGCGAGTCGCGGGTGAGGATGAGCCCCGTACGGAATCGCTGGGCAGCGCTTATCTGAAAATGTGGCGAGGTCCCCTGTTGACCAGGGAACGTGTGCAGAATCGGTATGACGGACACGTTGTACAACCGTAACGCGGTGGCGATCGACTGGCCGGTCCATCGTCGACTGATGATGGTGCTGATCGGCTATATTCCATTCAGTTTGTCAGGCTTGGTGGTAGCTTGCGCCGTATTTGCCGCGCGACGCTGGGGCTTTGTTACAGGGATCGGCTGCGGCGTAATTGTGCTTTATGTTTTACCGCTGCTGGCTTTTCGCATGGCGTCCTTGTTGTTCAAACCTCGGCCAGGGCGGCATTCCCTAGCATCGGCGGATTTCCTGCATTGGTGGTTGTCTGCACAGTGGCAACTGATTTTTAACCGCTTTCCCATGCTCGAGGAACTTCTTCGAATCGTTCCCGGACTCTATTCGGCCTGGCTTCGTCTGTGGGGGGCGAAGATCGGCTCACTCGTCTATTGGAGTCCCGGCGTTGCGGTCCTGGATCGAGCCTTTGTGTGCATCGGCAGTCGCGTGGTGTTTGGCGCGGGGGTGCGACTCAACCCCCATGTGATTGTCCCGGGTAAGAAGCGGGAAGCTCAACTGTGGCTCGCTCCTGTCACATTGGGCGATGATGCCCTGATCGGCGGCTACTGTCTGATTACCGCCGGCTGCACGGTTCCGGCCGGAGTTTCTTTGCCCGCCGGCAAGTACGTTCGACCGTTTTCCACCTGGCAAGATAACGAGCCGGCACAAAGCCGATACGAGGGCGATTCGGATTGAGCCGAAAAGAACCTTTACTTTCCGCGTTAATGAGCCGACTTCGATCGAATATGAGATTGAAGGCTGTTATGTTGCTCACCTTACCCGTAGCCGTGACAGTTGGCTATCTTGCGATCCAACGCGCTGTTGTTTTTCCAGACGGGAGAGTTCCGGTGACGTGGTTCGACCACGTTATTCCTTTTCAGCCGCGTTGGGTCTGGGTGTATCTCTCGATGTATTTACTCAATCCCATTGGGCCTCTGTTCACGCGATCGCGGGAGGACTTACTCCGGTATGCCCGCGGCCTTCTGTTCTTTTTCGTTTGTGGATTCCTGTGCTTTGTATTCTTTCCGGTCCCGGGACCGCGGCCGCCTGCGGCGGACGATTTCTGGCTGTATCAGCGCCTGATTCTGGTGGATCGCCCCTACAATTCCTTTCCCTCCTTGCATGCCGCATGTGCAGTTTATGCGGTTCTCTTCGCGGCCTATGCATCGCGGGATACCTCACGTCCCCAGCTGAGAATGTTCCTGGTCTCTCTGGCGTGGCTGTGGGTTGGCCTGATCTTGTATTCGACCATAGCCATTCGTCAGCATTTCGCGATCGACTTGCCCGCCGGTGTGTTCCTGGGCTTGCTTGCGCAATGGCTTTTTGTCAGTCGGACCTCGCGCCCATCGAACATGCCAGCCTTCGTCGACCGAGAGGCTGCGTGATTCACGAAGCCCAATGCGTCGACCTCGCCCCTCCGCGGGCGGAAGCCTTCCCCGACTCAGCCTTGGGCTGGTACATACTTGGTCAATCGCACGAAATAACGAGTCGACCGAAAGCGATAGAGTTATTCGGCCAGCGGCTCGTTTGCTTCCGTCTGTCGTCCGGGAGACCGGTGGCAATGGATGCCCGATGCTGGCATATAGGTGCAGACCTTGCGAAAGGCGCCGTGGCGGGTGACCAGATCGTCTGCCCATTCCATGGTTGGCGATATGGAGCATCTGGAAATTGCGAGTACATACCAAGTCAGGCCGAAATCCCCGCGGGCGCGCGGCAGCGGACGTATCACACCGAAGAGCATGCCGGATACGTGTTTGTCTTTCCATGCGATGTCTGCGACCATGTGCCGCCTTTTTTCGCCGGCACCGAACGGGCCGAACTCCTTGCCGCTCCGCCGTTCGAATTTGTGATCGAGTGTCCTTGGTGGTTGGTCGGGACCAACGGCTTCGATCTTCAGCATTTCACCGGCCTACATCATCGTCGCTTGGTGGGCCTGCCCACGATCGAATGCCCTCATCCGGCCGCGCGGAGAATCGTGACGACCTTTGAAATTTGCGGAAGCAATTGGCAGGACCGACTCACACGAAAGTTTGCCGGTTCCCGAGTCTCCATGGACGTGACGATCTGGTCTGGGACACTGGCGTTCGTCATGGCGCACTTTCACGATTCGCCGACCTGGGATCACCACTCCACGCGAACCAGCAGTTATGGCATGACCGAGATCCGCGCCATCTCATCTCCTGGCCAACAAAAATCGCACGTGCGAGTAACTATCTTCCGCAAAAGGCGGCCCGGTTTAGCCGTGCTTGACTGGCTGGACGTGCGAATCAAGCGATATTTCATTCATGCCTTCCTGAAGCCTGATACACTCCTGCTGACTCGGGCCCGGTACAACCCAGACCACTTGATCCATGCCGACCGGCAAATGATCGACTATCTCTGCTGGCTGGCATGCGTGTCCAGCAAGCGATCCTCGAAGGAGCCGACATGATTTCCAGACCTGCTGTGGTTGTGATACTGCTATTCGTTCTGGCGCTGGCTGTCGTTCCTGCCGCTGCGGAAGATAACCCCTCGATTCCGCCGGCCGCAGATGCGTCTACAACTGGGTTGGATCATTTGCGCGCTGCGCTAAAAGACGCATACGCGAAAGGCGACATCGACGCCATGATGCGTTATCTTCATCCCGACGTGGTTATTGTTTTTCCGGATGGCAGCATCTTGAAGGGCCCCCAGGCTTTTCGCAACTATTATCAACAGATGATGACTGCTCCGAATCACCGTGTAGTCAGCTATTCTGCAGATCCCCAAGTCGAATCCCGAACCGTGCACAACGATGTCGGTCTTTCCTATGGCTACATGAACGATCGGTACGTTCTAAATGATGGCAGGAGTTTTGCCCTGAATAGTCGGTTCACGGTGACCGTTTTCAAGTCCCTCGACGGGCCGAAAGACACAGATGGCTGGATGATCCGTAGTTTTCATTCCTCTGCCGATGCTTTCGATAACCCCATCATCGCGATGGTTGCTCAAGGCGTATTTTGGAGGGCGGGAATTGGTGGTGCGGTGGTGGGTACAGCGCTTGGCTTGATTCTCGGCATCTTCGCTCGTCGTCGGAAGACATCAACCGCCTAGCCAAAAAGGCCTTGGCAAAGTAGGACGAAACGCCGAGTCGACAACTGGATCGCATTAGCAGTTGGCTGTCGCTAACCGCAGAAAAGCACTCCCTAATCTAAATCTTTAAGTTAGCGCTTGTGGGACAGCGCCCCATAAGCGCTGCTAACTGAAGCCAAGACCTTCCGGATTGCCGACCACTCAAAAGCGAACGCACTACAACCGTCGCCAGAATTTCACTCTGCCATAGCGCCGTGCTGAATCAACTCGCGCCGAACACGGCAGTTCTCGCCCACATTGGGTAACTAAGCTCAAGGCCGAACCACAATGCATATCCGGTTGGACCCTATATCATGGATGTACCCGATCACCGAAGTCGTTTCCTGGCTCTCAGACGAACCAGGAAACGACGTGGATCTTGCATGGGAATGCCCAGCTTGAAACCTGGCCATGATGCCGCTCGCCGCCGATTCTGGTTGGCCATGTCGGGGTTTGTCATGGCGCTTGCGCTTCTGCCCTTTTCCTACAAAGTCGAACGTCGCCTGGAAACAGCTTCTCACATCAAGGGCGGAGAATCCGAGAAAGTTGACCTGGAACTGGCGCAGCGTTTCCATTCTCCGTACGCCCACCGCCTGGTTCTGGTGATCAGCGGTATTCCCGATCCGGATTTAGCCGAAGGCGCAGATGCATTGGGCTTCTTAACCAGTTCATTGCGTAGTGTGCCAGGCGTGTCGGGTGCTGTCTCGAGTCTGGATTGGCCCGATCCTCTGTTCACCGGGAACAATGGCGGGGCCTTGATCATCGTCGGATTGGACCCGCACGATGAAACGGTCGAGGCGTTGGTCCCCAAACTGAGGGCAAGAGCAGACTGGATGGAAGGTCAGCTCAGGTCGCAATACCCCAATATCAAACTGGAGATTACGGGTGAAACGCCACTGAACTTCGATCTTCGCAAGGTCAGTGCAGATGACGTCAACCATGCCGAGGAACGAGCGATGCCGGTAACCCTCTTGCTCCTGTTGCTGGCTTTCGGCAGTCTTGTGGCCGCACTATTGCCCCTGGGAGTTGGAGTACTCTCCATCTCGATGGCGATGGGTGCGGCTGCGCTACTCTCGCATTATCTGCATCTGTCGATTCTGGTGCAGAATCTGGCGACGATGCTCGGCCTTGCCTTGGGCATCGACTATGCATTGCTGATGGTGAGCCGGTTTCGCGAAGCATTGGCCGAGGGATATGATCCCGGCTACGCTGCCGATATTGCTGCCGGGCAAGCGGGGCGTACGCTGATCATCTCGGCCGCGACAGTTGCAATCGGATTTTCAGCGCTGCTGACTGTGCCCATCAGCGAACTGCGCTCCATCGGGATCGCTGGTCTGCTGGTAACCGTTTGGAGTGTCATGCTGTGTACCTTCATTCTGCCTTGGGTGCTTGGTCTGCTTGGGCATCGCATCAATGCCGCCAGAGTGCGTCTTCCAGCCCGACGACTCAAAACGCCCGACAGCCTATGCGCGGCGAGTGAGCGGTGGGTGCGGTGGGGCAGCATCATAACCCGCCGGCCCTGGACAGCTCTGCTTGTGGCCGGGATTCCGCTACTGATCCTTGCATTCCAGGCCCGGAGAATCTCTCCTGGGATTCCTGACCATGACTCGCTCCCGGCCGCAGCCGAGTCGGTGCAAGCACTGCGCACGCTTCAAGGCATGGGGCGGTCGGGTATTGTGCAGTCCCTCCGAGTGGTTCTGGAGTTGCCGCCGCAGTCTCCACCGCTCTCGCCGGCTGGCTGGCTTGCCGTCAGTCGCTTGACGAAGCGCTTCCAGAGCGATCCTAGAGCGGAAGAGGTCTTATCTCTTCCGACCCTCACGGGAATGTCCGACACTGCCGATGCTGTCGACGATGTGCCCGAGTCCATCCGCAAGAGTTTTCTTCGCAGCGATGGCCAAGCTGCTTTGATTGAGTTGCTGCCCACCGCCACCGTTTCGCCCAACGAACAGATACGATGGGTACGAGAGGTGCGTTCCTCCGATGTCGCGGCGATAACCGGCTTGCCCGGCGCAGTGCTGCGCGTCGGCGGCGTTCCCGCACTCGACGCAGATTATGACTCGGTAGTAAAAGAGCGGCTACCGAGGGTGGTCCTTGGCGTCGTATTGGGGAGCTTGCTGACGCTCCTGCTCGGGTTACGTTCTCTATTTGCGGCGGTCAAAGCAATTCTGCTCAATCTGCTCTCCGTTGGCGCTTCATTCGGTACGTTAGTCGTCGTTTTTCAGGAAGGCCACGGTAGCAAACTGTTTGGGCTCCACGGACCGACCGGCACCGTATACCCGATCGTGCCGATTCTCTCGTTTGCCATCGTCTTCGGATTGAGCATGGACTATGAGGTCTTCCTGGTCGCCCGAGTCCTCGAAGAACGGCGGCGCGGTCTATCCGAGAGATCAGCGGTGATCGAGGGCCTGGCGCGGACGGCCGGGCTCATCACGAGCGCGGCGGCAATTATGATTGCCGTCTTCACCGCATTCACCGTGGGAAGCTTTCTGGTCGTCCAAATGCTGGGCTTTACCCTCGCCGTGGCGGTGTTCATTGATGCTACAGCGGTGCGGATGGTTGTTGGGCCGGCGCTATTGCAACTTGCCGGCGACTTGAATTGGTGGCCCTTGGGCTTATATGGGGCCCCGGCAACCTCTGAAAAAGAGCTCATCCCATGACGGCGACCACCGTGCATGCTCCAGGGACAGCTCGCATGCCGAATCAAGCGATTTGATTTATTTGATGTTCTCTCCGGGAGCACTGGAACGGCTGATGTCAAAGTCCTTGCGTGCAAGATTTGCCTTTCCCGAGCCCCCTTCGATTACAAGAATCGAGGAGCCGGGCTTGCCCTGCAGCTTTGCCTCTACTTGCGTCGCAGACCAAACGCCGCCGATCTGCCGCAGCCCATAGTAAATGAATTCCTTCTGCTGTCCCGTCCGGCGAAGCGTCTTCACCCCGTGCACAGGGTATAAAATGCCGCGGTCAATCCACGATGTCACCGAATCATAGTAAGTCCGGTCCTGAGAGCCGGACATGCTCTTAAGGACAAAGCAATCCCGTGCGCCGTATTTCTCCGGTGCCAGGAGTTGCTGATTCTTCCAGAAGAACTGGCTCTCTACCATGTCTTCATAGGAGAAGTCTGTTCCCACGAGTTGGTCGTTCCAACGTTCGAATGGCAACAGGCTAGCGGCCTTCTCGCCAGCAAGCGCCGCCTCGATGGTCACGTGCCCACTCACGCTCATATGCAGAAGAAGGCTCGTCTTCTCTGAGCCGGGTCCCGAGATCTCGCATAGCAGAAGCAGACCATCGGAAAACCAGTGGGCCTTGGCGACAAACTTGTAGCTCGTGCGCTTGCCATTGCCTTCCACCCGTGTGAGTCGCCCGGTCACGCGGTAGTCCAATTTCTCAATACGCTGGCGCGAGCCCGTCAGCACAGTCTCCAGGTCAGGATTCGCCGCGTAGGCCCGCGATGGATGCACCAGCGAGAACAGCACTAGCAAAGCGATCGATGGGTGAATCGTCCCCATGGCGCAATTCACCCATCTGGCCCCGGGATACCGGCTAAACTTGCGGCGGCGAGAGAGCAGTGCGACGCGGCGCAGGAAGGTCATAGCTATGTATACAACCAAAGTCCGTATAGCGCCCATCCAGGGCGACGGGTAGTAGAGTTCTCCCCTGAGGTGGCGCAGCTTCGCTACTGACGGATTTGGTGGATATACTTGCTGGCCCAATCTGAATTTCCATCCTTTCCTGTCACCGGAAAGGATGGAAATCCAAGGCTGGTCTTCTTCTTCCCAAGGCTTTTCCCGGAAAAGCGCCTTCAAAATTCCAATGACAACGAGAGGATGATCGAGTCCAAGTTGGGAGCGTAGTTGCTGGGATTGCTGAATTCAATCTGGTTGGCCCCCGCCTGCAGCGGCACATATTCTGCTCACTCATCACGCTGCTGGAGGGTACGATCGTCTGCTCGCTATAGGTGCTCCAGCCTAAATAGGGCCTTGCGCCCACGCGATTGACCTGAGCCATGGCAGTTACGGCCTTCGACGAGAGCGTCAGCATGGCGATGGCAATTGCCATGATCGGGTTCCGGATTTGCCTCATTTCGCTGTGCTGCTCAGCCCATTCCTGATGAGGCGCGCTGCTAGAAATGCACGATTCTATCGCTGGTGTGTTCATGGAAAGCTCCTGAATCTTCGGTTGCTGCGTACGGTTTTCTGCCTTAAAGGGAACAATTGCATCTCGATCTGCGTGCGAAACGGAACCCTTGTCGCCTTCATATTTGAGCGCTTATGTATACGATGAACCACGTATGACAGCATGAAAAATGATCCGCATTCCCCAATCTGCACTCCGACCTGCATACGTCCAGCGGATCCCAATCTACCCCGAATCTGCGAATAAAGTCCAGTATTTATTCAATATTTCGTCAATGCGCAGCTGCTTTGGGGTTCCACCCGTCGCTTCCGAGGGATAATTAAATCCGAGAGACGGCTTGAGAGGGTCTTTTGTTTGAGCGCTTAAATATGCGAGACCGAGTCCGTCAATGCCGGCAAGATACAAGATAGAAGACGAGTGGGTGATTTTTCATTTTTCGCGGTCGCCATTCCGGACAGAACGCAGCCGCGAAGTGAGCGGCGCACATTTCTGGGGATTGCCCGACCCGGGAGCCTGTGGAATTCCCATGGCCTGGATTTGCAGCCTGTGCGGGAAGGTTCCTGGCGGCAAGACTCCTTCATCAACTTCCGGTTTGCCGGTGAGAACGAAGCCGCTGGCGGAGGACGCTGGGGCTTGGGTGATGCCCAGCCGGGCGAGGAACCGCCTCAGAGAGTTCATGACAAATCCTCCGCTTTGGCTTCGAAGAACCGACCAATGATCGCTGCCCTTTGTTCCCAATCTTGCGTTTCGATCTGCAACTGCTTGCGTCCTTCGCGCCTCAGCCGATAGAAGCGCGCCCGGCGATTATTCTCTGAGGCGCCCACGCGGACGCGATGGCGCCTTCTTGCTCCAGCTTCAACAGCACCGGATACAGAGTGCCCTGACTCACGGCCAGCAGATCGCCGCTGATCTGCTCGAGGCGCCGGGCGATTCCATAGCCGTGCAGCGGTCCCAGAACTTCGAGAGTCTTTAGGACCATCAACGCTAGCGTGCCCTGTAAGACGTCCTTTTATTGTTTTTGCTTCATAACGCCAGCCATTTTGGTTTCCAACAGGAATGATGGTACACTCTCTAGGGGAAAGCAACAGATCGGAGTCCGCAGGTCCCCAAGTCTGTGTCATTGGGTTTCTATCGACCCTTCCCCGTCGAACCAGCAACTGTGGTTGTGGGCGGATTGTCGGCCCCTCGAAAGGTACCGACCAGAGACCGGATCGGCAGCGTCAACTGCTAGCCCCGTCCTGCTGACGGTCAGCGCTCGTGGGATAGCGCCTCAGGGTCGGTCGAGCACCGCTCGACTGATTTTGCCGGAGGCCCCTGCTCGACCCACCAACGTCGGGCCTTCGGCCCGAGGGCAGCCGAGTGCGGCTGTCCCCCATTCAGGAGAAAATTCGAGCCTCTGGTACGCTATCCTTTTAAAAGGTCGCGGGTCTAACTGGAAGACGGTAGTTGGGTTAGCGGTCGCGCCGGGGCTTTCGAATCCGGCCGGAAAATCTTCGTTTTCAAATCACAGGAACAAAAGCAACTCGGAGCGCGTACATCAGAGTGAGGGCAGCGGAATGGCTCCCAATCCCCACCTAGCCAATCTTTACAAGGAGGCGTTGTGAACGGTAACGGAAATCCTAAGAAGAAGCGTCGCAGACTGATTATTTGGGGCAGCATTGTCGCGGTGATCGTGCTGCTGATCGCGGGCGGAGTATTCGCGGCGACGCGTGGCGGCACCAAGATTGATGCTTCGAAACTGGCCAAGGTGGAAAAAGGCGACTTGGCCAAAAGCGTGGTGGCGACCGGTAAGGTCACGCCTATCACGAAGGTCGAGGTCAAGTCGAAGGCTAGCGGTATTGTGAAGAAACTTCTGGTCGACTACGGGGATCGTGTCAAAAAGGGACAACTGCTGGCCCAACTCGATAAGATCGAGATCGAGGCGCAAGTGGCGCAGTCCCGCGCGGCACTGGACGCCGCTGAAGCTAACTTGAAGAGTTCGCAGGCCGACTTTGAACGCGCCAAGGTCGATGCGGAAGGTCCGGATGTTCCGCTGCTCAAGCGCGCTTATGACCGGGCTGTCGGAATGGCGAAGGACGGGGTCGTTTCCGCCTCCGCCCTGGACGATGCCGAGAAGAACTACGAGATGGCCCTGAACAAGCAGAACGTGTCGAAGGCGCAGGTCACCGTGCTCAAGGCCAAGATCGCACAGTCCGGAGCACAGGTGGCAGAGGACGAGGCCAATCTCAAACAACTCGATGAACAGCTCAGCTACACCGATATTGTTTCTCCCATTGATGGCATCGTACTTTCGCGCGATGTGGAAATGGGGGATGCGGTGAGCTCGATCCTGGTATTGGGTTCCTCGGCCACTTTGGTTATGACGCTGGGCGACACCAGCGAAGTGTATGTGAAGGGCAAAGTCGACGAAAGCGATATCGGCAAGGTGTATCTAGGACAGCGGGCCCGCATCAAGGTGGAGTCGTTTAAGGACAAAACCTTCGACGGCAAGGTGACCAAGATTTCCCCAATGGGTGTAGAGAAAGACAACGTCACGACCTTTGAAGTGCGCGTCTCGATCCAGAATCCGGGCGGAGAACTGAAAGCTGAGATGACCGCGAACGCGGAAATCATTCTGGAAGAGCATAAAAACGTATTGCAGATTCCCGAAGGCGCAATCCTGTACGACAAGGACAAAAAAGCCTCGGTGGAAGTACCGGACCCAAAGGGCAAAGATGGCAAGGACAAAGTTGCCGTCAACATCGGGATCTCAAACGGCGCGAAAACCGAAGTATTGAGCGGGTTGAAGGAAGGCGATCAGGTAGTGCTGCAGTAAAACACGGCTTCTAGCTTCCGCGGTCCGGCTTCCGCTTCACAAACGCTTTTCAGAGTACCGGAAGCCGGACGCCGTTTAGGGTTTAGGGACGGTCATGACTCTTTCCGAAATCCTGCGCCAGGCGTTCGCCACATTCCGGGCCCACAAAATGCGCACCTTCCTGACCATGTTTGGAATCGTGTGGGGAATCGCGTCGGTGATCATCCTGGTGGGATTGGGTCGCGGCTTCAGCGTCGACCAGAAAAAAAACATGCAGACCCTGGGGAAAGATCTGGTCATCCTGTGGGGCGGGCGTACCAGTTCACAAGTGGGCGGGCGTGCGGCAGGGAGGGAGATTCACCTTAGCGTTGACGATGCGGAATTGATTCGCGACGAATGCTATCTGGTAAAGAACGTCAGTCCCGAACTGCGGCGGACGATTCCGGAAGTGAGCCAATACAATATGGCCAACCGCGGCGTCGTCGGCATGTGGCCCTCGTATCAGGATTTCCGGTCACTGAGAATTTCCGAGGGCCGGCTGATTACCGACGACGACGAGCGCGAGGGCCGGCGCGTGTTGGTGCTGGGGTCGAAGGCCTACCGGCAATTGTTTCCCGGTCAGCCCGCGATTGGGGCCAGCGTGCTGGTGCAGAGTGTTCCCTATTTAGTAGTGGGAACTCTCCAGGAGAAAAAGCAGAACTCGAATTACAGTGGCCCGGACAACGACTATTTGTTCGCGCCGTATTCGGCGGTATCACGCGATTTTCCGCCCCCCACCAAGCCTGGAGCTGGAATTACGCGCGGATATCTCGACGACATCGTCTTCGAAGTCGCCGATCCCGAACAACATGAGGCTGCGGTGCTGCAGGTGCGGCACACCCTGGCGCGAGTGCACCACTTCGACGCGATCGACAAGGATGCGTTGTTTATCTGGGATACGATGGAGGGCGCCAAGATGCTGGACAAAATCTTCGGCGTTGTGACCATCTTCTTCGGCTGCGTGGCCATCGTGACCCTGTGCCTGGGCGGCATTGGCGTGATGAACATCATGCTGGTGTCGGTCACCGAGCGTACGCGAGAGATTGGCACGCGCAAGGCAATGGGTGCCACCAAGCGCGATATCCTGCGGCAATTTTTCGCCGAGTCTGCCATGTTGACGGTGATGAGCGGCGTTCTGGGACTCGGCTTCGGAATGGGCACCTGCGTGGCCCTGGAAACGCTGCCCTTGCCCGACTTCGTCCCCCATCCCATTGTTTCGTGGATTTCGATTGTCGCTTCGATCCTGACGCTTTCGTTAATCACCGTGACCGCGGGCATGTATCCCGCCCAGCGCGCCGCGGATATGACACCTGTGGAGTCACTACGCTATGAATAAATCGGCTATGAAAAACTCTCGAACACTGCGCTCTGTTACCCTCTCCAGCCGGTCTGCATCTGCGATGCTTGCGATCGCGCTGGTCGTGCTTTTCACCTCCACCGCCGTATTTGCTTCAACGCCGCAAGGCACATTCGAGAAAACGCTCACGGTGAACGGACCTGTCAATCTGGAAGTGCTCACCCGCTCCGGCGATGTCACGGTTCGCGCCGGTTCGTCCGGATCAATCTTCATCCGCGGGAAGATCTACGTCGGCAACCGCTGGCTCGGGACCAATCGGGACGCCGAAGTCCACGAGATCGAGCAGCATCCTCCGATCCGGCAGGAAGGAAACAACATTCACGTCGACTATATCGACAACGACATGAAGAACATCTCCGTCAATTACGAGATCAGCGTGCCCGCCGATACCGTTGTCCGGACGCGCAGCGGCTCGGGAGATCAGATCATCGAAGGCACGCGTGGCAACGTCGACACACAAACCGGCTCGGGCAATGTGAAGCTTGCAAATCTTACCGGCGAGATTCGACTGCAGACGGGATCAGGCGATGTGCGGGCGCATCAGATCGCTGGCTCCTTGAAGGGTGGCACCGGAAGCGGCGATGTCGAAGTGGAAGAAACAAGTGCGGGCGACATTGAGCTGCACACCGGCTCGGGAAACGTTACCGCTCGCGGAATTCAGGGCGGCTTCCGGGGTGAGACCGGAAGCGGCGATGTTACCGCCGAAGGAACGCAGACCGGATCCTGGGAAATTCATACCGGCTCCGGTAATGTGCATGTACGCCTGCCTGAGAATGCCGCCTTCGATGCGGACATTTCGACCAGTTCGGGATCGATCGATGTGGGGTCGCCAATCGAGATGACGGTGCAAGGGCGCGTAGACGATACGCACCGGCAGATTCATGGCAAGGTCCACGGCGGAGGGCCGCTGCTCAAGGTGCGCACGGGATCGGGCGATATTCACATTTCCTAATTTCGGCGCACTAGAACAACTTGATTTACCACGGAGCCCTAGCGATAGGGGCTGGATTTTCTGCGCAGCAAGGCAAGAAAAGTCGAAGTGCTTCACGAATTGAATTCGTGTAATCCGCCTCGAGCGGTGGCTGGGAATTTAGGTTGACGCGGATAAAACAGTTCATGTATTTAAAGGAACTCATTTCGCAAGGCTGGCAGTCGTTGCTGCGCGATCGCATGCGCTCCACGCTGACCATGCTGGGCATCGTGTGGGGCTTGGCGTCGGTGGTGCTCTTGCTGGCCTACGGTCAAGGTCTGGGCGGGTGCGTGCTGCACGCATTCATGAACATGGGCAACAACGTGATCGTCATGTGGCCGGGGCAGACCAGCATGCAGGCCGGCGGGCAAAGGGCGGGCAAGAAGGTTACCTATGAATTAGAGGATGTGGAAGCGATTCGCGACGAAGTTCCCATCGTGCGGGCGGTGAGCGGAGAGATCGACCGCGATTTTGGCTTCAAGATCGGCACCAGGGTGGTTTCCATTCAGGTGCGGGGCGTGGATATGCCTTACGGGCAAATGCGCAAGCTCGACTTGGCGGACGGACGCTACTTCAACGAGAGCGATTTCGCCGACCATCGCCGCGTAGTAATTCTCGGCTACGCGGCGGCTAAGAAAGTTTTTCAGGGCGCGCCCGCAGTGGGCCAGCACATCGAAATTGGCGGCCTGGATTTTGAGGTAATCGGAACCATGCGCAATAAGATTCAGGACTCGATGTATCAGGGTCCGGACAACGAGAACGGGTTCATTCCATTCGCATTGATGCGCGATCTGAAAAACATTCGCGATCCCGACGAGATCATCATCCAACCGACTGCTCCCGAACTCAACAAAAAGGCTCTGATGGCGGTGCGCGAGGTGATTGCGCGGCGGCACCACTTCGATCCTAAAGATGACAAGGCCACGCCCGAGTGGGACACCATCGAAGACCGCGCCATGATCAACGCATTTTCATTTGGCCTGCAGGCCGTGTTGGGACTGATTGGCGTGGTGACACTGGCGGTGGGCGGCATTGGCGTAATGAATATTATGCTGGTTTCAGTGACGGAGCGGACGCGGGAAATCGGGTTGCGCAAGGCGATTGGAGCCCGGCCACGGCATATCCTGGTCCAATTTCTGCTGGAGGCCCTGGTGCTCACCTTTGTAGGCGGCGTGATCGGTATGGCGGTCGCCGAATTCCTCACCTGGGCAATTCCCCCCATGCCGCTCTACGACGAGTTCTACAAAACCGCCGACCACGAAGGCGCAATCTTCCTGCATGCTTCGTTGGGCGTAATGATGGTTTCTTTCGTGATTCTGTCGCTGGTGGGGATCGTCTCTGGCTTCTTCCCTGCCCTCAAGGCAGCGCGGCTAAATCCAATTGAAGCGCTGCGTTATGAATAATCCGCTAAGGTTGGCATTTCACGCCCCTACGGCTTCGCCTGTTACCTACGTGCCTTGACGCGCATGCTCCCCGCAAATTAACGTCGCAAGCACAGGGATTCTTCCGTCTTCACCTGCCAGCGAGGGAAAAGTTGCCGCATCGTCCGATTATTACGCTCACCACCGATTTTGGAACTAGCGATCATTTTGTCGGCACTATGAAGGGCGTCATCGTCGACATCCTGCCTGACGTGCAGATCGTGGACATCACCCACGCCGTGCAGGCCTTCGACGTGCTCGACGGCGCGCTGGCCATTTCTCAGTCATATTCGTACTTCCCGAATGGAACGATCCACCTGGTGGTGGTGGACCCGGGCGTGGGCACCGCGCGGCGGCCGATTCTGGCGTCGAGCGATGGCTATCATTTCGTCGCACCCGATAATGGCGTGCTCTCGATGGTGTATGCGCGCGAAGAACGCATTCACGTGCGGCACATCACCTCCGAACATTATTTCCGGCAGCCGGTAAGCAATACTTTTCACGGACGCGACATCTTTGCGCCTGTGGCCGCGTATCTGGCGAAGCAGGTGGACTCGCACAAATTCGGAGACGAGATTGAAGACTACGTGAAGTTCGCCGCGCCCCGTCCCAAG
>DATBYA010000050.1:0-2795 GCA_036514015.1 Candidatus Sulfotelmatobacter sp. | reverse complement strand
CCGAACGCGCAGACTTGCCGCATACACTCTTACCGAACCAGGTGTTGCACCCACGCGGCGAATGCGTGCCACGCCGCCGTCTTTCCGATCGGCACTCGAGTTTGCAGCACCAATATGAGGAAAGAGCCGGCCCACAGCGTGGCCCGATGGATCCGGCGCGTAGACCATAGATCGTAGCCAACCAAGACGAGCAAAAAGCTTTCGGCGAGCAAAGCTACAACGGGACCCTTCCGGAATACAAAAGCGAACGGCAAGCGCGCGATCGCGGGAGTCAGCAGCGCGATGGTCGCGATGTAGATGAGTCGCTTGTGCGCGGGCGGGTCCAAGCGCGCGCGGAAGGCGAAATAAAGCGGGACCGCAAAGATCAGGATATCGGTCAGCGGGATAATGTAAAACATTTGTGGATCCCGGCCCGCCGGCGCGCCCCGAGCCAGAGAATCGGTTGCGGCCACAACACCGAGAACAATCATGAGACATCCCAGAAAAAATCCCGCCACGCCCAAGCGCCGATGAATATCTACGCGGCCGGCGGCGACCAGCGAAGTTTGTGCGACGAGCAACAGAATCCAGCAGGAAAACACCGCGCCGTGTATACGAATGATTCGGCTGGGCAGCGGCGCCCGGAAGATTCCGGCGAGATAATAGGTGTGCGCAAAACCCACGAAGACCGTCACCAGCATGACCAGCGCCATGCTCGTAAAGAACACGTGATCGAAACGCCGGCCGGGCAGGTTCGCACCGTGAGCACCCGTCCGGGAGTATTCCGCAGCTGTAGCCATAGTTCCCCCCGCTGTCCGGATCGCCCTTGTCTCAGAGAGCGTGACCGCCATTGTAGGGTCAATGACCAGATCGGGCAATGTGGAGACGGGTTGCAGCTCCAAGCACTTTAACTGTTGCAAAATTGCCATAACACTCAAAACCCTGAAATCGGCTCGTCACTGGGTGGTTGGTCGGCAACCCTTCCCTTGGGATTACTTTAGGTTGGCCCGTGATCCGCCCCGAATCGCCGGTAAGAACTTGCGAAGTTTCCCGCTTGCGCCAATCATCGATTATTACTGAGCGACGTGGGAAGAATGTTTCCTGCCACTGGGACTACTGCAGCTTTGCGTATTCCGCCTTCGCTTCATTCAAGATGGGGATGTCGGGGTCGGCATCTTTCCAGAGGGCGAGGAAGTCTTGGTAGGCGGCGAGCGACCGCACGCGGGCCGCTTCTGCGTCAGCGCCCTCTGAAATTCTTGCCTGTAAGGCATTGGCACGCGCCACACCCAGACGTGCCAATGCTCCGGTCCAGCAGTTCCAGACGATGCCGCTGTGGTCGAGAATTTTCTGGAACTCGTCCCCCGCTTCCTTGCCTTTTCCCGCCGCCAGATACGCCTCGCCGCGAATGTAGGTTGAATAGAGGCAGGAACCATTGTTGACGAACTCGATCGACCCCAGCTCGACGGATGGTGCAGCAGCTTGCAGAGCATTGAGGGCCCCGGCCGGATTCTTTCGGTCGAGCGCCAGTAGCGCTTGAATCCCTGGCAGCCAAAGCGACTGCATCTGGGTGTCCAGCGGAAATCGTTGGTCGAGGTCTCGCGCCAAGGATTCGGCTCGGGCCGCATCGCCCGCCATGGCGAAAGCAAGCCCGGCTTCGCCCTTGACTCCCTCACTCTGTGGAGCGAGCTTCAAAGCCTCTGCCGCTGCCCGCTTCGCCTCCTCCGCGTTGCCGAAGGTGGCTTCGCGCAGGGCGGCATTCTCTTGCCAGATCGCCCCGGCTTCCTTGTTGTCAGCGTGGATGGCGGAATCTACAGATCGCTGGCTCAATTCTCGGGCTTTGCCGAGACGACCGGAGTACGACTCCGTGTCAGAGGCGAGCGAAAGCCCTTCGTTCTCATAATCCGGTTGGCTCGCAAACCACCGTTCCTGTTCCGCCATCGCAGGGGAGTCAGACGTGAGAAACGCAAGGGCGTAAAGAGCATTGTGCAGTAGGTCAGACTCCAAGTTTCGCGCCCGCGCCTGCTGAATTGTCCGGCGCGCTTCGTCGAATCGCTGCAAGGCGAGGTAGGTGTTGGTGAGGCTGTTGTACGGAATTACATTATCCGGGTCGAGGCGCAGCAATTCACGGTACGAACTCTCGGCTTTCTCATGCTGCCCCTGCTCGCTATACACGAGGCCCAGATTCTGATATGTCCAAGCCCTGCGTGGGTAAGTCTGAATCAACTGCTGATATGTTTGTGCCGCTTTCTCCAGTTCCCCTGTTACATTCTGTCGTTTCGGACAATAAAGTGGCGGCAACTTTGAAGCTGATGACGCGCCCACCCGACACCAAGCTCACGCCCGATGTGGCCCGCGAGCTTTCGTTTGATGCCGGAGGCTGGGTCCGTGATCATGGCATGCGAGAAGTTCTTCAACTGATTGACTTGCAAATCGAGACGTTGAAACAAGAGTCGTCTTTAGACTCTCCCCAGCTTCAGGATTATCAGGCTCGTTCTGAAAGAATCCGACAGCTCTACGGAGAGTTGGATCGAATCAGGGGAGCGAGGATAGAGTTCAAGTTTGCAAGAGCGTCCTAAGCCGTCGTTGGCATCATCGACGCGGATGCTGAAATCCTCTGCACCTCCGCCTAGCGGAGGTCATCGGTAGCCCTTCCCTTACAGGATTAGGGAAGGGTTGCCCGTTTGCGACCTGAAAGCTGTTGCAATGATTGTCTGAAGGAGGAATAAAACCACTATCAGACCGTGCGTGCCATCGCACGTAGCCTACGAGGTAGGAGCGGGGCGGCAACAAACCGTTCGAAGCCCTCGGACAATGTA
>DATBYA010000049.1:0-36969 GCA_036514015.1 Candidatus Sulfotelmatobacter sp. | reverse complement strand
GGGCATGGCTCCCTGCGAACAGACTGATAGCCACCATCGGAGTGAAATTCCATGGGTGCGGAACCAGTCGCGCGCACGCACCCAAAACGACCACCACGATCCACAAGCGTTTTGGCATCTCAATCCTGCTTTATCCTCCGAATATTGTACTGCCTCGTCGTTCGCTGGTCCGCAAAAAACATCCAGTAGCCGCGAAAAGAGACATAGTGCGCTGCTCCAGCGATAGCCTGATTGGTTTGGTAACTCAGGGTTTTGAACCATCCGCGAGAGGGCCAAATACCGTCCGCGGGGCTCAGCGCGCTGCACGAGTTTTTAGAAGATATTGCGTGGATGCTCACATGATTTGCAAGGCTGTCGAAGAAGGCAAATCTGGAAGAGCTCGACAAGTTGCGAGCAATTGGGCATTTGTAACGACTGTCCTACCCCCCAACAAGGGGAACTGTCTCGCATCTCCCCTTGTTGATTGCATTGAGAGCTGCTGATTGCTAGGCCTTCGCACCAAATCACGCATCCTAGACTCTGCGCGTAGGTTATAGTCGCAATGAGACAGATGAATATGAAATCCTTGAAAACCCCAAAGCTTCGTCTTTGTAGTGTCCTTCTTGTTCTGTTGCAACTCGGCTTCGCACAAGAGACCAGTTTCCGTATCACGCCTCTGCGTCCTGTGGAGGAGTTGCGGGCAGAAGCGCTCGTGGCACAGCCGCCACCTGAGCAGGGAACTTTCCTCAAACCCGATCTGATGGAGTTGGTCAAGCTCGAGGCCACGATCAAGCTCGACATCCGCTACGCGACCACGAACAATTTTCTGAGCACGCCCGTCTACACCCAGGCACGCGCCTTCCTTCAACGGCCAGCGGCGGAGGCATTGCTTCGCGCCCATCGCGAACTCAAGGCTCAGGGATACGGTTTGATCATCCACGATGGCTATCGCCCGTGGTACGTCACGAAAATCTTCTGGGACGCCACGCCCAACGACAAAAAGATTTTTGTCGCTGATCCGGCGGCGGGCTCCAAGCATAACCGCGGATGCGCCGTGGACCTGTCCTTGTATGATTTGAAAACGGGCAAGGAAGTGAAGATGCCCAGTGGCTACGACGAAATGACCGATCGCGCCTTTGCCGACTACGCCGGCGGCACAGCCGACGAACGCGCTCGCCGTGCTCTTCTGCGCCAAGCCATGGAAAAACAGGATTTCAAGGTTAACCCCAAGGAATGGTGGCACTTCGACTATAAGGATTGGAACCAGTATCCAATCCTGAATGTGAAGTTCGAAGATCTCGGACAGTAGAGATGTTGCCACCGCTCAGCGCCGGGAGGCATTAGTCAATTTTGGCAGCTTCCAGCGATTGATCACCCGCTCATATGTCGGCTCCGGCAGTTGTACCAGCAACGGCTTGCGCGCCGGATCAAGCCAGGTAAGGAGGGTTTCCAGTTCGGTTTGCGGCATCGCCGTGCATCCAGCCGTGCCCTGATCGTGGCTATGCCAAATATGGAGAAAGACGCACGACCCGCCTCCCGGCTCAGGCGGATTGGCGTTGTCCACCGTCACGATGCCATTGTGATCTACGACGATCCCCCATCGGTACGACTCACCGACGGTTCGCATGTGCTCTGAGCTGTTCCAGTCGGAAGCGACGACAGAGCGATCCACGATGCGGTTATAGTACTTCGAGCCACTGTCGTCGACGCACTCGATCGATGGGGTCAGGTTCAGGTAGGGCATCTTTAGTCCCCGCAGTGGCTGAGAAGCGTAGCCGAATGCAGTGCCTATCGCGAAGGCGCCGGCGGGAGACTTGCCGTCTCCTTCTCTCTTGACCGGGTCGGATGTGACGCGGAAATCGGAATCATCGGTCGCAAGCACGCCGATTCCCCAGCCCAAGCCATTCTTGCCGACGACAATGGAAATCGACTCGCCCACCGGACGCCACTTTTCATGCGTAGTGGCGCGCTCATATCGCTGCAACTGTCCTTCTACCGCGTTCCAGCTCGACGTTGTGACCACGATCGTCTGTGTGGAACGTGCCAGAGGGTCGGGCGGGAAAGTGCGGGCCCGAGTCGAGCCAGACGCATACCAGCCTACTACCAACAGAAGACAAAGGAGAATGGAGGCCGATTTCATTAAGAACAATTGTAAGCGCTGAAGAAGACACGCAATCGTAATCTCTGCCTTTTCTTGCAGGATGATTTCTATGAGTGCCATCGCCTCTCCGTCGGCTGGACAGGGATGGTACCGGAGCAGACTACAACTTTCCGGCAGACAATGTTGGGACGTAATACACCCATAAGCGACACAGCCTCTTGAGACAATATGATCCCAGGACAGGCGCTTCGATTTTCACCCTGGCGTAATATCCTGCGGGATACAACGTTCCTGGCCACGCTCACGGTTCTGATCCACTAATCTACGCAACACGCGGGTATGGCGATCTCTGCGGGTCGAAGCCTCTGGATGCCCTCCTCATCTTGCCGTTTGGATTCCCGCAGGAACACGGCACCGAAATTCGATGCGGACGCTCTATCTGAGACGAGGTCTTCTTCCAAATGCTCCGGAGTCCTGCGCCGAGGACGTTCCAGAGAGCTTTCCGCATAGAAGTGGGGACGAGCTTCGAGGTTTGGCGAAGGCAGGTGCGTCTGAGGAAAGCAATGGAGCTGCTAGTTCCCCGGCATTTCCCGGAAAATGTTTGAATCTGTCGCGGAGAGGACTTCATCCAACCCATCACTTCAAATATCGCTTTCAAGCGACACCGGAGGCTGCTTTGCTTGCGGCATGATTGTGGAGTTGAGCGACGAATCACTGCTACTATCCGTTGCGCCTCTCCGAGCGATCGATAGATCATGGACCGATTTAGCAGCCAGGATTTGCTTTTACCAAACTTTACCAAGTCCTCATAGCTTCTTTATGTGCTCGGCGATATGCTGGCTTCAGGCGGCGCGTGGAGGAAGTTGCCAAGCACACGATGTCGGTATCTTGCGCCATGCTGCTTTCTGAAGACAGCACGATGCGAACGCAGGCGGAAGACGCTCTGCGCAATAGCGAGGAGCGAATCCGCTTAATCCTCGACTCCGCCACGGAAGCGATCTGTGGCTGCGATCCAGAAGGCACTTGTCTTTTCTCAAATCCTTCGGCGGCGCGCATACTCGGATACCACGATCCCGCGGAATTAATCGGGAGAAACATGCATGCACTGGAGCACCATACCCGAAAAGACGGTACCCCATATCCACTTGAAGAATGCCCCATCTATATAGGCTTTCAAAAAGGCGTGAGTGTCCATCGAGACGATGAGGTTTATTGGAGAAAGGATGGCACGAGCTTTCCCGTAGAGTATTGGTCTCATCCAGTCGTTCGGGAAGGTAGAACCCTGGGGGCGGTGATAACGTTCATTGACATCACGGAACGGAAACAAGCGGAGGCGGCGCTCCGAAAAAGTGAAGAGAAGAATCGCATCCTGCTTCAGATAAACAATGCCATCATCACGAATTTGACTCAGCAGGCACTCCTGCATTCTATTTCCGAGGCCTTGCATCCGGTCTTCCCATTTGACCGATGCGCGATTACCCTCTATCAGCCGGAGAGAGATTCTTTTCGTTTCCTTGCCGTGGAGGGAGATCTGTTCTCGGACTACTTTAAGACGGGGCTGGAGCTTAGCCGCAAAGAGACCTGCGGCGGTTGGGTATTCGAGCATTTGCAACTTCTCGTGCGCCGCGATCTTGAAAAAGAGCAGCAGTATCTCAATGAGCGCCGCCTTGCCGCAGAGGGTATCCAGTCGATGTGCGTCGTGCCCCTGGTTTTCCAGGGAAAGTGTATCGGCACGCTCAGCTTGGTGAGCCGGGAAAAGGATCGGTATTCGGATGAGGACGCCATGTTCTTGCAGGAAGTGGCGAACCAGGTCACATTGGCGATTCAAAACATGCGGTCCTACCAGGAAATTGACAGCCTGAAGGCTAGGTTGGAGAAGGAAAACGTTTATCTCCGGGAGGAACTGCGCGCGGAGCACAACTTCGAGGAAATCGTGGGCAATAGTCCAGCACTCCTCAAGGCGCTCCACGCCCTCGATCAGGTCGCTCCCACAGATTCAACCGTGCTCATTTACGGGGAAACGGGGACGGGGAAGGAACTCGTGGCGCGCGCGATCCACAGCCGCAGCGCCCGCAACGGCCGTGCCCTGGTGAACGTGAACTGTAGCGCCATCTCGGCCGGTCTGGTGGAGAGTGAACTGTTTGGCCATATGAAGGGGGCCTTCACGGGGGCGCTGGAGCGGCGCATCGGCCGCTTCGAACTTGCTCACGGCGGCACGATCTTCCTGGACGAGATCGGGGAGCTGTCGCTGGAGACGCAAGTGAAGCTCCTCCGCGTTTTGCAAGAACACGAGTTTGAGCCGGTAGGGAGCAGCCGCTCTTTGCGCGTGGACGTGCGCGTCATTGCCGCCACGAACCGCAACCTCAGCGAAGCAATACAGGCGGGCCGCTTCCGCTCAGACCTCTTCTACCGCCTCAACGTATTTCCCATTGAGCTTCCCCCTTTGCGAGAGCGCCGATCCGACATTCCCCAGCTAGTGGCTTTCTGCATATCCCGGTTCTCGAAGCGGTTAGGGAAGAAGATCGAGGGCGTTTCACGGGAATCGATGGAGAACTTGGTGAACTATCCATGGCCCGGAAACATTCGGGAGCTGCAGAACGTCATCGAGCGAGCAGTCGTCTTGTCAGTGGATTCGACTCTCCGGCTGGACCGCGACCTTATGCCGGTTGCTGGCTCTACAAAAGGCATGGCGGCTCCGGAGACAGATGCTCCAGATCATCGCCCGGATCACCGCAACTCTCCGCAGCCACTCCTAACGCTGGACGAGGTAGACCGAAACCACATCCTCAGCGCCCTTCAACATACCGGTGGAGTGGTGGATGGTCCAAAAGGTGCCGCGAGGATCTTGAACCTCCATCCAAACACGCTTCGCCATCGGATGGATAAACTCGGGATCAAAGGACCTCGTCACCGCCCATCGTAGTTCCTTCTACACTCACTTGGCGTGATTACCATATGCGGTGGTTCCACCTCAGTCCAGCCCCCTGGAGGAGACAGCAGTCTGCCCATCCCTGGGAGCCGGACGGCAAACAACACATGGCGGCAAGCGTCGCAACCTATTGATTCTAGTTGATTCGAGATAAAAATTTGGACCGGGCGATCTCGGTAGATCCCGGGAATCGCTCCGACCTGGCCTGATTTTGTGAAGGGCATGTCAATTGCTTTATCAAGTCGAGAGGAGATGTGAATCGCGATGGTGAGGGTCACGGTTGTCGAGTCCTCAAGGAGTGCCGTGAACCTTCGGGTAGAGGGTCGGATAACAGGTTCCTCGGTCGAGGAGCTCCGCAGAGCATGCGAGGTGCATACTTTCGCCGATGAGGTTCAATTGTCCCTCGATCTGGCGGACGTTTCGTTCGCCGATGTCGCGGGGATCGTACTCCTCAAGGAACTGCGCAGTCGCGGTGTCGGTCTTGTGCGCATAAACCCGTTTATGTCGGAACAGCTCAAAGATGGGGCATCATCTGACGAATCTGGAGTCACCTAAGGAGTGCATGCGATGCCGAAGGAAAGGGCTCTTCCTCTGTGAACTTCGGCCAATCGCGAATGGAAGGAGGCTTTAATGCTGAAGCAAGCAGTGTCTAAAAGGCGGTTGTTGCCAGCTGGATCTTTGCGGAGCAGGCCATGGGATCTTCCCATTCTGGAGCCGCTCTCCGCTACGAACAGCAGCGTCGCCTTCATCTCCCACGATCTTCGGCATCCCTTGACCGCCATCCTTGCCAATGCGGAGTTTCTCACCCGCTCAGATCTTAGCGAGATGGAAAAGAGCGATTATTACCAGGAAATCCGTTGGGCCATCGACCGCATGAATGAGATGGTCGCTTCCTTGTTGGAGTGCTCCAAGAGTCGTGACACACTTTGGCCTGCCATCGGAAACATCGTGGACACAGTCGAGCGTGCGATTCGGATGACAAGTGTGGCACAGGAGTTCCGCCACATCACGATCACACATCATCATGAAGGCCTGTCCGTGGGCTGGTTCGATTCCAGCCGCCTCGAACGAGTGGTCGCCAACCTCGTCCTGAATGCTTGCGAGGCGGTTTCGCCGGACTCCGGACAGATCGTCATAACCACGACCGGAAATCGATCCTACTTGCAAATTATTATCTGGGATAACGGCCCTGGCATTCCCCCGAAGATCCAGGACTCCCTTTTTCAACCCTTTGTGAGCTACGGAAAGGCAGAAAGCTGCGGGCTGGGCCTCGCTATAGCAAAGAAGATCGTCGAGGATCATGGCGGGGTGATCCATCTTGATGGGAGAAGTGAGACCGGAACTTTATTCAAAATCACGATTCCCTTTGCCATTCCGGAGGGAGCAATTAAGTGAATATGACTGTAGACTCGGCAGAACTCGCAGCGACGGAAGTGGCATGCGATGACCTGGACCTTGT
The DNA here is from genome assembly GCA_036514015.1 of Candidatus Sulfotelmatobacter sp. Lineage (GTDB taxonomy): Bacteria > Acidobacteriota > Terriglobia > Terriglobales > Acidobacteriaceae > Sulfotelmatobacter. The sequence continues at coordinate 30,501 of DATBYA010000049.1, read as the reverse complement.
CCACGCCAGCAAGAACGGGGATATTGCCGCTTTCGAACAACTCGTAAAGCGATACGATCGCAAACTTCTCCGAATCGCTCAAAGCGTCACGCATAACAGGGAAGATTCCCAAGAGGCGGTTCAAGACGCCTTTTTGAAGGCCTTCCAGAACTTGGGCGAATTCCGAGAGGAATCCAAATTCTCAACCTGGCTGATTCGCATCACTTTGAACCAGTCGCTGATGAAGCTGCGAAAGCAACGCGCCACAAGAGAGGCGTCCCTGAATGAGGATTTTCAGGCCGAGGGTGACATACTGCCAATCGATGTCACCGACTGGGCCCCTAATCCTGAACAGCTCTACTGGGCATCTCAATTACGAGACATTCTGATCAAGTGTTTGGAAAAGCTAAGCCCAATCTTGCAGACGGTCTTTGTGCTGCGGGATATCGAAGGACTTACCATAGAACAGACAGCAGAAGTGCTGAACGTGAGTCAGACGGCCGTGAAAGCGCGGCTATGGCGTGCTCGGATGCAGCTTCGCGAAAGTCTGACCAAGTACTTCAGAAGGCAAACAGACGCTCTGCGAAAGCAGTTATTCCCCTCAGGCAGAAAAACAGGTCGGATTCTCGGCCTCTTTGCCGAGTGCTTGCGTAACTCAACATCCCGGGGCCGCTCGGCCAAGGTCGCCGAGCCGGACCTGCAGGCGGTGACTTGTACGGCGCCGAGCGGCGCGGTGGAATTGTCGCTCACCCATGTTTGATTCGCACTGATATCGCAGACGATACCCGGCAGTACTCTCCGCTCCACAGTTCCAGTGCGGTCGAGGAGCTTCGTCCTGGCTGCTTTCGCTTTCATTGCCAGCGAAGCGCTCCGCCCAAACTTGCCTGCCCGGCCGGTCGGCCGCAGTTCGCGGGCATTCGCGAACTCTCGGATAATAGACGTAACAATTGGTGTGGGGTATCTCGGATGACGAGACTCAAGCTGCATGCCTCGACCGATGAAGCGCACCTTTGAGCGTTGAGCCGCCCGATGTGGAGCCGGCGATGATCACCAGAACCGGCTGCGGGCACTAGATCCTTTAGTGGATTAGCAACCGGCTATCAGTACCATTGATTTCCAACGAGTTACATCGGCCAGCGACTCTGTCATGGCAGAAGCCGCGGGATCGAGTCTCGCCGTCCCCGCCATTCATTCCAAACCATTTAGGAATGATTGGTACCAGAATAATCGTTTTCGCCGCGGAACAGTTTGGCCGGTTATTTTCGGCATGACTGGGCCAATCTATGCACGCGCCCTAAATCTTTTTATCCGTTTGAGTTACGTCCGCTCGGGCATCATGATTGGCCAGTTATGCCGACCAACCGGGAGTCAACGAATCCAGTAGAGCTTCCGCATCTATGTTTACCAATCGCGTTAGACTTTTGCGAATCAGTTTCACCGACCGTACAACTGGTATCCGGCGTAGAATTTACGACACGTGATTTGAGGAAAGATCTCTCGCAAGATGGCCGCCTTCTCTCAGTTCGAGGCATGTTGGCAGGACGCCCGCTACGGAGCCCGAATGCTGCGGAAGAACCCGGGCTTCACCGCCGTCGCCGTCCTCACTCTAGCCCTGGGCATTGGCGCCAATACCGCGATTTTCAGTATCGTGGATGCAGTCCTTTTGCGATCGCTTCCGTATCCTGATCCCAATCAACTTGTCCTCATGTTCGAGGTCCCGCTGCAACAGCCAGACGCTCTGTCGGGTATTTCCTACCGGGACTTCACCGAGTACCGCGAGCAGAACCGCGTGTTTAGCGAAATGGCCGGAAATTCATTTCACGATCTCACATTGACCGGCGCGGGCGAGCCATCCATCGTGAACACTGCGGCCGTGACGCCGGAGATATTTCCTCTGCTGAACGCAAAGCCTCTTGCGGGCCGCACATTGCTGCCCGAGGATGGCAAGCAAGGCGCGGCGCCTGTCGCTGTTCTGAGCGAAAATCTCTGGCGCAGCCGCTTCGGTTCCAATCCGGCTGTCATTGGCGAATCCGTCACTCTGGACATGCGTTCATTCACCGTTGTCGGAATCCTGCCGGCAAGCTTTCGCTATCCTGACGGCGCTCCCCCTCAGGACGTGTGGATTTCTGTTGCGCAGGACCCACTGTTCGGACCTCGGATGTCGCAGCCGGGTGCGCGTGTGCTGGTCGGGATCGGCCGGCTTAAGCCAGGCGTTTTTCTGGCGCAAGCTCAGGCCGAGATGAACACCCTGGGCGCGCGGCTCGCCAGGGAATTTCCAGCAGAAGATTCAGGATTGACGATCCGGATTGAGCCCTATCGGCAGGTGGTGGTCGAAAACGTGAAATCCGCGCTGCTTATCTTGCTGGGCGCGGTTGGCCTGGTCCTATTGATCGCCTGCGCCAATATTGCGAACCTGCTTCTGTCGCGGGCCACTTCTCGCGGAAGAGAATTTGCAGTGCGAATCGCGCTTGGGGCTGGGCGCGCCCGCATTGTCCGGCAATTGCTGACCGAGAGCGCTCTTCTGGGATTGCTCGGTGGATTTGTCGGTGTGCTTCTGGCGGCTTGGGGTGTCTGGAGTCTCCGGTCTTTCTTGCCGTCCGGCTTGACCCAGATCAGTTCGATTCAAGTTGGAGGCTCGGTCTTGGCGTTCGCGCTGTTGTTGTCTGTTACTGCCACGCTGGCGTTTGGGCTGGCACCCGCGCTCCTCGCAACTCCCTCCAACTTGCAGACAAACATCAAAGAGGGCGGCGAGCGTACTGGCCAGCGTGGCGGCCAGCAGGTGCGGAGTTTCTTGGCGATCGCGGAAATTTCCCTGGCCATGGTGCTTTTGGTTGCGGGCGGCCTCCTCATGCGCAGCTTTGCGCTGGTCACGTCTGTCAATCCGGGCTTCGATCCGAAAAACGTCATAGAAGCCGAGGTTTCTCTTCCCCAATTTCAATATTCGACGCCGCAGCAATGGACGGCATTTTCCAACGAGTTGCTGGCGCGCCTTCACGCGCAGCCTGGTTTGCGAGATTCCGCTCTGGCGGCTCCGCTGCCGATGGACCACCAAGGCGAAGCGAACCTGGGGTTCGGCATTGTAGGAGATCCTCCGCTCCCGCCCGGCAAATCCACCACCGCCGATTACGCCACCGTGAGCCCCGATTATTTTCGCGTGATGCGAATTCCGCTGCTGCGGGGCCGTTTGTTCTCCGAGCAAGACTCGTCGTCCAATCCGAACGTAGCGATCATCAGCGAAATGCTGGCGCGGCGTTATTTCCCGAACCAGGACCCCCTCGGAAGGCAAATGGGATTTGGATTTCCACCAAACAGCAACGTGTCGCGCAAAATCGTCGGCGTCGTCGGCGACGTGCGGGATGTCGCGCTTAGCCGGAAACCCGGCCCGATGATGTATGTGCCCTTCGCTCAGGCGCCTCTTTATGGAGGCGAGGTCGTGGTAAGAAGTTCGTTGAGCGCATCGAGCGTGGCCGCCGGCATTCGCCAGGCCGTCGACTCCATTGACAAGGGCCTGCCGCTGACGAATGTCGAATCTTTTCCTGACGCCCTCGGCGCTTCGGTCGCGCAGGAACGATTCCGCACTTTGGTGCTGAGCTCATTCAGCGGAATTGCCCTGATTCTCGCGGCGGTTGGAATCTTCGGAGTGATTTCGTACTCGGCGTCGCAGCGCACGCATGAGATTGGCATCCGTATGGCGCTTGGCGCGCAGCAGGGCAACGTGTTGCGGCTGATTTTAGGGCACGGAGCGAAGCTGGCAATTTTTGGCTTAAGCGCCGGAGCCGTGGCCGCGCTTCTGCTCACGCGCTTGATGGCCAGCCTGCTTTATGGAGTTTCGGCGACGGATCCGATTACCTTTGGTACCGTGGCCATTGTTCTGCTCGGCGTTGCACTTATTGCGTGTTACATTCCCGCTCACCGGGCCATGCGCGTCGATCCGATGGTCGCCCTGCGCCATGAATAGTTCGGTGCTCCCGTTCAGCCGCATTCCTCCGGCTCATCGAACTGGGCAACCAAAGGGTCTTGTTCGCGGAAGTTAGGCGCTCGAACAGCACTCACCGATTGTGGACGGATCATGGACAGCTCGGAAATAACCCGCCGTCCTCTCCACGACTCCGGAGGTCTGAGCGATACACATCGCGATGCACAATAAAGTTGCCGATAATCTAGTTGCAATGACTTGCAGTGACGTCCCTGCTCTTCTATGTCGTTGAAACTACTTCAAACCCGCGCGCTGTCACGGCAGAGGCCGTGGGTCCGAGTCCCGTCGTCCCTGCCATTCGTCCCCCGCAGTTGCAACCCTAACGTCCAGCAAATCAGCGGGCTGCAAAATTTATACCCTTAGCCAGCCACGGAACGCCCTACCCGGCATAGTAATCGATTGTCGACCATTAACTCCTAGCTTTCCTCACAAACCCGTCCTCGCTCCACTCTTCAGAGCCCACGCCGTTATGCACAAAAAACAATCCGGTCGGATCGTATTTCTTTTTCACCGCCGCCAGCCGTGCGTAATTGCTTCCCCAGTACGCTTGCTGCCAGTTCTCCTGAAAAAAATTGCTCTCCGAAACGTACGCTCCGTCATCCGGCACCATCGCGCGCAACTCATTGACGCACTTGTGGATCTGGTTCCGAGATTTTCGTCCGGCCTCAACATCCGGCTCATGGCCGCGCACGCCGGGATATCCGCCGCCTGCGTCGCCTACGAGAGCTAGCGCAAATGCATTCAGCACCGCGGGGTTTGTCGCTGTATCGCGTGCCGCCTCCATCGCCTCGCGCGGGCCTCCCGCCAGACCTTTGTTGAAATGCAACTCGATGTCTTTGTAGCGCGAACCGGCAAACAGGGCCTGCGCGAGCCGCTCCTGCGAATCGTCTTCGAGCAGAGACGCCGGCATCCACAACGATTCGTATCCATAAAGGAACCACGCCACTTGTCCGGCGTCTCCCGTCCACCAGGCGTTGTTTGAATTTGCTCCCGGCCGCTGGTCCAAATTAAAAACTGCTTGCCGGTTCTGCTTCCTCCACTCCACGTCCCACCAATGCCCAGCCGGCATAGTGCCCAGAATCGGCTCCCCCCCGACGGTGTAAGCGACCGGCGAGCGCGCCACCCAATCCAGAAAGGGTTGCCATATCTTTTTTACTTCTTCGGTATTCAAATCGTGGCACACCATCAATAAGTCGAGCACATTATCGCTCGCAATGCGCGCGTGCTCGCCCCAGTGATCGTTGAAAAGATGCTCTCGATAAAAGCCGACGAAGTACCGCAGTAAGCGCCGAAACGCGTCATCCGACGTGGCCTTCACCGTAAGAATCGCCGCGCCCCAAAATTCCGGCAGATCCCGTACGCGCAGCGTCAGTTTGCTCACTGCGCCGAACGTTCCTCCTCCACCGCCCTTCAGCGCCCAAAACAAATCTGGGTTCGCACATGCATTGGCCACGCGCACGGTCCCATCGGCGGTGACTACTTCCGCCTCTAACAATCCCGCCGCCGCGGTTCCATAATGCTTCGAAAAACTTCCGAAGCCTCCGCTCTGAACCAGGCCCGCTACGCCGACCGTAGTGCAGCCACCGCCTTGCACATACGCGCCGCCTCTTGTCGTCACCGCATCGTAGGCTTGCATCCAAATCGCACCGGAGCCGAGCGTCACCGCGCGTTGTGGGGCATGCCTGCCCTGGCATCCTTGCGGAACAAATGCTTCATGCATGGTGATGTCATGCATGCGGCGCGTCCACACGAGCAGGGAATCCGCCGCGTTCGAGGTCCCTTGATAGCTGTGCCCGCCGCCCTTCACCACCAGCCGCAAATCATTTTCCCGTGCGAAGTTGACCGCCGCCGCGATGTGATGTGCGTTGCCGGCCGCCACCGCGTAAACGCTGGGTTTGCTCACCCATGCGTCCACCCAGCCCAAGGTTTGCGTCAAGCCAGGCTGATCGCCGATGTAATAGGGATTGTGAATATTGTCGGACAGGTTCTTGCAGCTCGCGCTTCCCGTGTCTTTGACGCAGGCCTCCATCGGAAATTCCACCGGAATCAAATTTCCGTCGACTTCATCATTCAGCCGCTTCCACGCTGCCGGCGAAGGCCAATTCGCATCCGACGGCCGCCGCCGCCGAATCTCCGCACCCACGCGCTTCGCATTTCGCAGGTCCGCAGTTCCCGCATCGCGCGCAAGGTTCTTTGCGGCTCCGCATAGCTCTCGCGCCCACAGCGGACCCAGGGCCGCCATTCCCGATCGTTTTAAGAATGCTCTTCTGTCCATTGAACTCGGAATTTCGCCACGGGGTCCAGCTACACCACGGAACCGTTGTTGGCGGCTTCTTATATTAAAGGATTCTTGAGGAGGATGCTTTCGGGAAGAATTGCCGACCGAGCGCGATCAGCGCCAGCGGGATTCTTTTTCCAGATCCAGACATGCAGGGTGTAGAGCACCGGCCAGTGCGCACTCCACCCGATGCCCGATCCTCTCCGGTTTCCGATCGAGCAGCCGATGGCTTCGAAACACTGTTCAGGACAAATCACCACTTTGTCCTGCTCAACCGTATTGCGTCGCTCCTTTGGAAGGCAGGACGCTGTTCAATGTCTCTTCTGCGGGTCACCGCCGCTCGAACGGTGGACCTTGAGGTCGCGATCCGAACTGCAGATTTTCCGCCTTCGCTAACTTCTAGAAAGCGTGGGTCGCGAATCGTCGGTGCGGGCTGGTTTAATCTGCGGAAAGATGGGGATTTCTCGCGATCCGGTTCGGGAAAACGAACTTGATGCCAAGAGTGGCTTGGGGTGGCGAGTCCGCCGGACAAGCCGCAAGCGGGGAGCGCCCAATCTCGATTTACTTCAGGCCGGCAGCAATCGCTTTGGTCAGGGATCCTCTGACATCATCGTCATTCAACGCCCACACGTATGCACCACCAAGTTTCTTCTTCTTGATGTAGGCCGTTTTCGCTGCCACCACGGCAGAATCATCGTAGGTGTAAAAGATTCCGGTCGACGGATTGTAGAGGGAAGCTCCGACTCTGGCTGAATCGTACCAGGGGGTGTACCCGTACTTGTTGGTGAGGCTCTCGATGGTTGAGTAGGTTGAAAAACCCGGCGTCAATATCGTGTCACAACCGGGTGAAGCCGTGGCCTTGTCTGGATTCGGGCACTGTCCCGATCCATCGGCCAACAGTACTGGCGAAGGGCCGGTTACGCTCTGGTACAAGCCACGGTTCTCGTTGGGGACGCCCCTCCAGCCTACCGCATACAATGGCAAGCCCATGGTGTACTTGGCCGCCGGCACGCCAGCTTGCAAATAGGCGCGGACGGTCGCATCAATGTAACGGGCGTCGGCATATACGGGGTCCGCGCTCGTGTCATAGAGTGAAGATGACTGGTTGGTCTGCTTGTCCCAGGTTCCAGCATAGTCATACCCGTCGATGGTGAGGAAATCCACCTGCGCAGCCGCGGCCTTAAGATCGATGTTCACGTATTCCTTCGGGCTGGCTGGCGAATCGAACGTCAAGACATAGTGCTTGCCGGTCGTTTTCGCCAAATCGTTGAGTTGGGTGCGGAACTCCCTCAGCAGAGCGGTAAAGTTCTGCTTGTCCGCCGCGCGAGGAAACTCCCAATCGATGTTGAAGCCGTCGAACAAGCCGGGAGCTGTAACCCCTGCGACGATGTTGCCCTTGACAAATAAGTTGATGCACGAAGAGGCGAGCGCAGCACGGCCGGACGCGGTGGCTGCGGCGGTCACAAAGCCTGTAACGTCGCCCGCTTGTCCTCCCAAAGAGATCAACACTTTCAGATTGGGATGAAGCCCTTTCAGCTGTTGGATGGCGCCAAAGTTTCCGTAAAGCGGCGCGGTATAAGGCTTGCCGCTCACGCTCGGAAGGCTCGAATTCTGGTAAGCGGCCACGGGATCGGCAACGGCGCACGCCGGCGGAGAAGTCGGGGTTACGTTGCCGAAGGCGTAGATCAAATGTGTCAATTCATCGGCCACCCCGTTCTTTTGCAAATCCGCGACGTTGTAACCGGCGTAATTGATGCCCCATTCTTCGAAGTAGCCACCGAAAATCTTGCCATGCTCATGATGGCGTGCTTCCCCCCGCGAGGGATAGACACAGGCAAGTAGCGCCAACCCAGTTGTCAAAACGAGTCGGAGAAGGTGCGGTCGGAAAAGTCTTGCCATAACAGAATTCTCCAGGATTTCTGGAGCGTTCGCAAATCTAGACAAACTATTAGATTAGATATAATCTAAACTCTTGTATGGGCAGCGATGCAGTTCGACGGTCCTTGGAGGACAGCGGCTTGCGGTGCACAGCGCAACGCCACGCCGTGATGTCCTTCTTGATGGATCACAAGGGGCATCCCACGGTGGCAGAGATCTTCGAAGCTGTGAATCGAGTGGTTCCGCGATCTTCAAGGGCCACGACTTATAACAATCTGCGGGATTTGGTGAAGGCTGGCCTGGTGTGCGAGGTGGCCGTTGAGGGCCGCGCCGGCCGCTTCGATGCAAAGGGCATGCAGCATCATCACTTCATCTGCGACCGCTGCGGCAATGTTGAGGACATGGAGTGGTACGACGTGCCCCGGCCTGCCTCGCGTTCTCTCGGTAAGCGAATTGTTCGCGAATGCCAGCTCATTCTCCGCGGGCTCTGCACGAAATGTGCTCGCCGACATACTTCTCGTTAATCTGGAGATAAATGGATACATGTTTTGAACGGCCGATCAAGAAAAAGCGGAACCAAATTGTGCGCACCGGAAGTCTGATAGGTTCGTAGTTTCAACACAGTTTGTTTGACTCATTCGAAGGAAAAAACATATGGAAAATACACTTGCTAATTCGTCGGGGACTGTGGCCCCCGAAAGTCAGGAAAAAAACAAATCAACCGAATCCCAGTGCCCGGTCGCGCATGGCGCTCGCAGGTCCTATACAAATACCGACTGGTGGCCGAATCAGATGAGCCTGAAGGTCCTGCACCAGCACTCTCCGCTGTCCGATCCGATGGGCCAGGAGTTCAATTACGCGGAAGAATTCAAGAGTCTCGACCTGAATGCCGTGATCAAGGACCTTCATGCCTTGATGACGGATTCGCAGGATTGGTGGCCGAACGACTTCGGGCACTACGGAGGACTGTTCATCCGCATGGCATGGCACAGTGCCGGCACGTATCGCATCGGCGATGGCCGCGGCGGCGCCGGAGCGGGGCAGCAACGTTTCGCGCCGCTGAATAGCTGGCCCGACAACGTGAACCTGGACAAGGCGCGCCGGCTGCTGTGGCCGATCAAGCAGAAATACGGCCGCAAAATCTCGTGGGCTGACCTGATGATTCTCGCCGGCAACGTCGCCCTGGAGTCGATGGGCTTCAAGACCTTCGGTTTCGGCGGCGGACGTGCGGATGTGTGGGAGCCCGAAGAGGACGTCTACTGGGGGCCCGAAGGCACGTGGCTGGCAGACGAGCGCTACCGGGGCGACCGTGATCTCCAGAGTCCCCTGGGCGCGGTTCAGATGGGCCTGATTTACGTGAACCCAGAAGGACCCAATGGAAAACCGGATCCGGTTGCGGCGGCCCGGGACATTCGCGAAACATTCCGCCGGATGGCGATGAACGACGAAGAAACGGTTGCCCTGATTGCCGGCGGGCATACGTTCGGCAAAACTCACGGTGCTGCCGTTCCCAGTCAATACGTCGGCGCCGAACCAGAAGGTGCCGACATCCACGACCAAGGCTTAGGGTGGAAGAATAAATTTGGTAAAGGGTGTGGTGCTGACACCATCGGCAGCGGCCTGGAAGTCACTTGGACCACGACGCCTACGAAGTGGAGCAACAACTTTTTTGAGAACCTGTTCAACTACGACTGGGAACTGACCAAAAGCCCAGCCGGCGCACATCAGTGGACCCCGAAGAATGGCGCAGGCAAAGGCACGGTGCCGGATGCGCACGATCCTTCGAAGCGCCACGCACCATCCATGCTGACCACGGATCTGGCGCTGCGCTTCGATCCTGCGTATGAGAAGATTTCGCGGCGGTTCTACGAGCATCCGGACCAGTTCGCAGATGCATTTGCCCGCGCCTGGTTCAAGCTGACGCACCGCGATATGGGTCCGATCGTGCGCTATCTCGGCCCCCTTGTTCCGAAGGAGACCCTGCCGTGGCAAGACCCGATCCCGGCGGTGAATCATCCGCTGATCAGCCAGCAGGACGTTGCTGCACTGAAGGCGAAGATTCTCGCCTCAGGCCTGTCGGTGTCTCAGTTGGTTTCGACTGCCTGGGCCTCGGCTTCGACCTTCCGCGGATCTGATAAGCGCGGTGGAGCGAACGGCGCGCGCGTTCGCCTCGCGCCGCAAAAGGACTGGGAAGTCAACCAGCCGGCAGAACTGGCGAAGGTGCTGCGGAAACTCGAAGCGATCCAGAAGGACTTCAACGCTTCAGCGTCTGGCGGGAAAAAGGTCTCGCTTGCCGATCTGATCGTTCTCGGCGGCGGTGCGGCGATCGCGAAGGCCGCGAAGGATGCCGGGATCGATGTGAAAGTTCCCTTCAACCCGGGGCGGATGGACGCGTCGCAAGAGCAGACGGACGTCGAGTCCTTCCAGCCGCTCGAACCGACAGCGGATGGATTCCGCAATTACCGCCGCGGCAACGGGCGCCTGTCGGCGGAGGAGCAACTGATCGATAAGGCGCAATTGCTGAGGCTGACAGCACCAGAGATGACGGTTCTGGTTGGGGGCTTGCGTGTGTTGGGCACGAATGCGGGCAACTCCAAACACGGGGTCTTCACCAAAAAGTCCGGCACGCTGACCAACGACTTCTTCGTCAACCTGCTCGACATGAATACGCAATGGCAGCCGAATGGCGCTGATGGCGTGTACGAGGGTCGCGACCGGAAGACGAACGAAGTCAAATGGACTGGCACTCGTGTCGATCTGATCTTCGGTTCGCACTCCCAACTGCGTTCACTCGCGGAAGTGTACGCGTGCTCGGATGCCAAGGAGAAGTTCGCGAGAGACTTCGTGGCGGCATGGACAAAGGTGATGGACCATGATCGCTTCGACTCGGCTGCGTAGGTGGGGAAACAGGGTTGCCTGGGAGCAGCGGTTGGAAGTGAGTATCGCGGCAACTTCGATGAGTTGGGGACCGTGTTTGTTCCTGGTGGGGCAGGGAACCTGGGGTCAGTGTTTATCTGATTGGCCGCGAACCCCTGATGAGGATGTCCACGAGTCTCCTGGCGCTTTGCTGCCAGTCAGGACCGGAGGCCACACGGGAGACGTCGATCGGCGCGCGGCGCAGATCGAACGGCTCCAGATCTCTACGCCTGTCACGACTCTTGGTTGCGCGCTTCACCCGCGGGGCCGATGATTTGCTTTGTCGCGATGTAGACGACGAATCGCAACAGCCATGCTGGCAAGGCTTTTTTTGACCAGATGGAGCTGCCGCCTGACAAACCGGAGTGCCCCGGGGGGAACGGTCAAAAAGGATTCGAGATCAACCTCTGCATCGTTTCCCGGTAGGTCCGTCCGGAGCGAAGCCGAATGCCGCTGGCGAGAGTCACCAGATACTCCGAATGGGATGCGGTCTGCACATTCCGGATGCGTTCGGCGTTCACGATTACGGAACGGTGAATTCGAACAAAGCGACCGCCATCCAGGCGTTTTGCGATTTCTGCCATCGTCACCTCGACGAGATAGCAATCCCGCCCGACGTGCAATTCCACATAATTCTCCGCCGCCTTCAGCCAGTCCACATCCTTCGTGTCCACAAAGCTCGTGCCTGAAGCGCCCCGCACCGCGATCCGATTCGGGTAGGTGGGCTGGCTTGCGATCCGCTCCAGGACCGCCAGCAACCGCCGATCGGTTGCCGGTGAGCCCGGGCGAATTCGGGCTTTTGCTCGTTGCAGAGCTTGGCGGAAGCGCTGCGGCGTGAATGGTTTCAACAGATAATCGGCGGCGTTCACCTCGAAGGCCTCCACTGCGTACTGGTCGTAGGCGGTCACGAATATCACAGCCCCGGCCAATTCGACTCCGGCCCGCCGCAAGGCGGAAAAACCGTCCATTTCCGGCATCTGCACATCCAGAAACATCAAATCGAAGCCGCCGGTCAGCATCAATTCGGCCACCCGTGTGCCGTTGTCGGCCTCTGCGATGAAACCGATTTCAGCATCCCGATCGAGGAGCATCCTGATCCCTTGACGCGCCAGGCTCTCATCGTCCGCGATCAGGGCCCGCAGTCCGCCGCGCGAGGTGCGAATCTCGTCGGGTTCAGGGTGGCGACTCGCTGGCCGCTTCATCAGAGGTGGTCTTCCTCGGGATGATAGGGTAGCAAGACCGTCGCGATCGTACCTCCGCCCAGGCGGCTGTCAAGACGCAAGGACTGCCGCTCGCCATAGAGCTGCTCGAGGCGGGCTCGCGTATTGCTCAATCCCACACCATTCGCGAAACTTTCCCCCGAAACCCCGGGGCCGTCATCGCAAACCTGTATCTCCAGGAGCGAATTCTTCAAGCAGGATTGCAGCGCGATCGTAACCGGCGCGGAACTCTTGGACACTCCATGCCGGACTGCATTCTCGACCAGGGGCTGAAGCAACAAAGTCGGGACCAGAGCGTTCAGAGTTGCTGGCAATAGACTTATTTCGACGGTCAAGCGGTCCTCGAATCTGACCCGCTGGATGTCGAGATAGAGGTTGATCAACTCCACCTCGCGGCGCAACGGAACCTCTTGCGTTTCCCAACCCGCCAGGGTTTGGCGCAGGAGTTCGCTGAGGTTGGTCAGCATCTGATCCGCTTCCCCTGCCCTATGCTGCCGCACTAGAACGACGATTGCGTTGAGCGTGTTGAAGAGAAAATGGGGATGCAGTTGCATCTTGAGTGCGCTCAGCTTTGCCTGGGTCAGCTGACTCTCGAGCTGAGTTGCGCGCAGCTCGAGTTGTGCCGACAATCTTTCACGTTCCAGAAACTTGCGATAGTAGCTCACGCCGTGCTGAACGCCGACGATTGACCAGTAGATGATCACGTTCAAATGAAAATCGATAGGCAGGACGGCCCGAAAGGTCGCGGCAAAGTGTCGTGGGAACCATGGCAGGCCAAACACCGGCGTGATGCACGCGAACAGGACTGCCTCGATCAACGCAAAAGAGAAACTCGACACCAGATGGAGTCCAGCATTGCGCCACCAGGGTTTTCGCTCGATGGGGAAGCGTCCAGCCAGCCACCAGGCGAACGGAGTGAGAAAAGCCCAGGCGTATGCCGTGGTCAGCCAGACCACGAGATAGCCGTGCCACTGGACCCTCTGACCTTGATACAGAAGACGGCCGGCATCCTGGCTGATGAAGAAAAGCGCGAACAGAGTCCATCCCGCCACATACGTCAGCCATCGGATTAGCTTCGAACTAAGAGAACGGTAGGGGTGCATGAAAGCCGGTTCCTCTTTCGTGGTGTGCGGACCCCAATTCTAGATCACAAAATACACCAGATTTAGAAGACGTTAGCGGAAGCGCTCGCATCGCAGGGAGTAGGCTGCGTCGCCGGGGAACCGGAGGCTGCGCCGCCATCACAGGGCAGAGTGATTTTTTGGCGGAGATCCGCCCTGGACCGGGACCACAACCTCTGGTTGAATGACGAAGTTCGTCGAGTCACGTTTCGGCTCTCTGCTTCCACATAAATCTAGTCTAATCAGTCTATTAGCGTGCTGTAAGTGGTGTATCACTTTCACATCGTCGTGGTTCCGAATTCTCAAAATGGTGTCTGTTCGACCGAGTGTGAGAGCGCCCGTATTTTTGGGACACTGCCGTTTCCCTCTTTCCCCGACAGCGAAAGAAGGGAACCGACACAACACGAGCGCGTGGCTTCGAGCTGCGAGGTGTCCGCGCTCTCGTTGCATCCAGAAAGCCGTTGAGGCGGACTCCCTCCATTCCATAATTCCATACTCGACAGAATTGTCCCCACACCGACAGGACCAGGGAGAGGGCGAGATTGGTTACTGCAATACGAAGAAGCCAGGGATTAGGCATCAGCACTGAAGGATTTGGAGACGCATTCAGGAGACGCATTCATGGTCTTGTCGGGCAACGATAGCTTACTGAACAAGCCAGAAGGGGCAAGTTGCGGAAGCGCAAGGCGTATGATGCGGACAACAAATCAAGTTGACAAAATGGAGTAAAGCAATGTCTAAGTCTCTTGACTGGCCGCCGCCGCATTCGGGGCCGCCTCGACGTCGCCCCCGGTTCCTTCTTATTCTCGTCGTGCTTGCCGTCATTTTCTTCGGTAGTCGGGCCTGTTTGTCGTATTACGTGGACGTGCTCTGGTTTAGATCCCTCGGATACGGGGACGTCTTCTTTAAAACATTGGGACTTCAGTGGGAAGTTTTCCTGGCTTTTGCAGTCGCCACGTTTCTCATTCTGTTCGGATCGTTCCTGGCTCTGAAGCGGGCACATCTCTCCGATTTACCGGATGGTCATACGATTCTTATCGGCGGGCGTCCCGTGAAGCTGCCGGTAGGGCCGGTTCTACAGCTGATTGCACTCGGTGTTTCGCTCGCCATTGCCGCGGCAACCGGCGCCGCGATGAGTGGAGAGTGGTTGACGCTCGCGCTCTTTTGGTATGCGCCTCGCACTGCGGGTAGCCTCGTAGACCCGATTTTCGGCAAGCCGCTGAACTTTTTTCTGTTCACCCTGCCCGCGTGGCAGGTCATCGCGGGCTGGCTGCTTACGCTAGCCGTGATGTCCTGTGTTCTCGCGCTCTTCTTTCTCCTCATCGCCGGCGGAGCCCGGGTGCTGGCCGGGCGTCTCAGCCGGCAAGTGATATTGCCTTGGCGCGGGCTGTCTATCACGTTTGCATTTCTGCTGGTGATCCTGGCCATGCGCGTATATATGAGTCGGTTCGAGCGATTACTTGACGACCATACAATCTTCGGCGGTGTGACCTATACAGACGCGCACATCACGCTTACCGGGATGCTCGTCGTCTGCATCGCGCTCGTCCTCGGAGCGTTGATCGCGGTGATCAATGCGGTCCGAATGCCGCGGGGACGCTGGCTGATTGCGGCGGTCCTTCCGGCCGCGCTCTGTTATATCGCCGTGCAAGGGATCGCATGGTACGTCAGCAGCTTCATCGTCAAACCGAACGAACTGGTTCGCGAGAAGCCTTATATTGTCTACAACACTGACCTGACCCGGCAGGCCTACGGATTAAACCGGGTTGCGCAACGCGAGTTTCCCGCCGAGACCACCATCGAAGCGGCTGACCCGGCGAACAATCAGGCTACGCTTCGAAATATCAGGCTGTGGGACTGGCACGCGCTGCAGGATACGCTGCGTCAGATTCAGGAAATCCGCACCTATTACGATTTTCCCGACATCGACATTGATCGGTACGACATTGACAGCACGAATCGCGAGGTGATGCTCGCAGCTCGCGAACTGAACGTCGATAAGCTGCCCGAAAGCAGCCGCAACTGGATTAACGAAAAGCTGATCTACACGCACGGCTACGGCATAACCATGAATCCGGTCAATGGATTTACGCCGGAAGGGCTGCCCACGCTGATTTTGAGCAACATGCCGGTTCAGAGTACGGTGCGGAGTCTGACCGTGACCCGGCCCGAGATTTATTTCGGCGAATTGACCAATACGGACGTCTACGTCAAGACGCGGCAGAAAGAATTTAATTATCCGCAAGGCCAGAGCAACAACTTAACTTCCTACGAAGGCAGCGGCGGCATTCTTATCGGCGGATTTCTGCGCCGCATGATCATCGCGCTCGATCAAGGCGATCTTACCAAGCTTCCGTTCAGCGACGACGTGACTAAGGAAAGCCGCTTGCTGATGCGGCGCAACCTCCGCGAGCGTGTGACCGCATTAGCGCCGTTTCTCACTTTCGATCCGGACCCCTACGTGGTGCTCGGCGACGACGGCCGCCTGTCATGGATCATGGATGCCTTCACGATTTCCGACAGCTATCCATACTCAACGCACTATTCGTTGGGCGAGAATTCCATTAATTACATGCGGAATAGCGTGAAGGCGGTTATCGACGCCTACGATGGCACCACAACGTTTTATGTGTTCGATGCCGAGGATCCGATCATTGCCGCCTACCGCGGGCTTTTTCCGAGCTTATTTAAGGATGCCGCCATGATGCCGGCGGGACTGCGCAAACACGTGCGCTACCCGGAGTTGTTGCTGAAGCTGCAAGCAGAGGTTTACGGCCTTTATCACATGACGGATCCGGAAGCCTTCTACAACCGGGAGGATCTGTGGACGGTCGCTACCGAAGTTGGGATGACCGAGGGAGGGGAGCAAGCGACACAGGCGATGCAGCCAAATTTTGTACTGATGAAACTGCCGGGCGAAAGCGGCGAGGAGTTCGTGGAGATTCTGCCCTTCACGCC
Organism: Candidatus Sulfotelmatobacter sp.; assembly: GCA_036514015.1. Taxonomy (GTDB): domain Bacteria; phylum Acidobacteriota; class Terriglobia; order Terriglobales; family Acidobacteriaceae; genus Sulfotelmatobacter. The sequence continues at coordinate 14,175 of DATBYA010000049.1, read as the reverse complement.
GTCCAACCGGAACAATCTGATTGGCTGGATTGCGGGGCGGAGCGACGGCGCACAATACGGCACCTCGGTCGTCTACAATTTTCCCAAAACCAAGCTGGTCGACGGGCCGCTGCAAATCGAAGCGCGAATCGATCAGAACGCGCAGCTTTCCGGACAATTGACGCTGTGGAATCAGCAAGGCTCGCACGTCCGGCGCGGGGCCCTGCTGGTGATTCCGACCGGGAGCGCGCTGTTGTATGCAGAACCGATCTATCTGCAGGCTGAGCGGAGTCCGATGCCGGAGTTGCGCCTGGTCGTACTCGCGTTACAAGATCGCCTGGCGTACGGACCAACTTTCGAGTCGGCGATGGCGTCACTGTTTGGGGGAACGGTCTCGTCCCTGACCGCGCCGTCGTCCAGCGCGGCGCCCGTGCCGGCGGAAGCGGGGCGCAGTGCGCCCCCCTCCGCCGCGACCCCTCCGCTGGCGGCCGATCGCAACGCGCTCATTGCGGAAGCCGCCAAAGACCTTGCTGACTATCAGCGTCTCACGGCCGAGGGCAAGCTCGGTGAGGCCGGAAAGAAACTTGAAGAACTGAAGATCGCACTCGATAAGCTGAATACGCGGCAAAAATAATCCTGAACTGGCTGCAGCCTAGGCAGTATTGGAGAGCCTGATGAGGGCGATAAGAAATATGAATTGGACTCGATTTCCCCCGGCCATTACAGTCTGCGCCATCGGTTGAGCCCGATTTAGAGCCACCCGGATGAATGAAAAATTCGCCGTTTTTTCTTGAACTTGGTCAAAGGCGTCCGGGGCATTGCTATGGAAGTGTAGCGAAGGATTCAGTTTCGCAAAAAGAAACAGTAATGAAAGACATGGGAGCGTATGAGACGACCATACAGAGGCTGGCCTTCGGTCATTCGAACGCTGCTTGGCTGCCTTCTGATCGGGTTGATCACTTTCGTGTGCTATCGCCTTCACCTGAATCTCAGTTTCACTGGCTTCGTCTACTTGATTGTGATTGTGGTCCATTCCCTGGTTGGCGACTTCGCGTCATCGGCTTCGGTTTCCCTGGTTGCAGTTCTGTGCCTGGATTTTTTCTTCGTGCCTCCTCTTTTTTCCTTCGAGGTCACCAATCCACTGGATATTCTGGCGCTGATTTCGTTCTTGACTACCGGTCTCGTCATCACTCGACTCACCACAAGGGTGCGCGAGGAGGCTGCGAAATCGGATCATCAGCGGCGTCACGTGGATCGGCTGTATCGGCTGGCGCAACGGTTACTGGCCTTGGGCCCCGACAATGCGGTACACGCAAGATCGATGCAACTGTTTCAAGAAGTTTTTGGTCTTCGAACGGTCTGCTTGTTCGATGCGGCCACGGCAGAAATCCACTCCACGGGCGATCCCGCCAATAGCATCGCCGATCAGACCAGGGAAGCGTATGCCTCCGGCCAAGACAGCGAGGATGCAGGGTCGGGTCCACGTATTCGGTGTCTACACGCTGGGGGCAACTTAATCGGAGCGGTTGGCTTCGAGGGTCTGCGCGATCCGGAACTCACGGCTGGGCCGCTTGCCGCGCTGGCCGCCGCCATGCTGGAAAGGACGCGGATCTTCCGCAATGCCAGCCAGGCCACGGCCGCAGCCCAGGCGGAGTCCTTTCGCGGAGCCATTCTTGACGCCCTGGCGCACGAGTTCAAGACTCCACTGGCGACCATCGTAACGGCTGCAGGGGGCATTCGGGAGCTCGGTCCTTTGTGCCCAGAACAATCGGAACTGACAGACATTGTTGAGACTGAGGCTTCCCGCCTCGGAGTGCTGACCTCCCGATTGCTTCGAACCGCGCAGTTAGACAAAGAAGAGATAACGCCGCAACTGGAACTCACCGACATGGCCGACTTGGTTACCGTCGTTGCGGACCAGTATTCAAGACAAGGGACCGACAGAAAGCTCTCCATTCGAAAACAAGGAGACGGCACCGGAGTGATGGCAGACCCAGAACTACTCCAACTGGCTCTGCGACAGCTCCTGGATAACGCATGCAAGTATTCGGTCCCTGGCTCCACGGTTACCGTCAGCATCGACTCGCAGGATGAGTGGGTGGCCATTCGAACGTCAAACAGCCACAGTCCGATTCGTCCGAGTGAGCGGTCTCGCATTTTCGAGCGTTTCTACCGGGGCGCCGAGGCGCGACAGACAGCCCCGGGTTCGGGGCTGGGTTTATATGTGGCGCGAAAAATTGTTCACGCACACGGTGGAAGGTTGGATTTGGAAACAGGGACGACGGCCCATCAGGATACGGCATTCCGTCTAGCCCTTCCGCGCGCAGCTGGACAATCGTAACAGGACTGGCCCGCGCCAGCTGGGACCCGATTTTTTGGCAAATTCGTAAGCTGAAAAGGTAGAAGCGCACCATGACCACGGACCGGCTCAAGGCGTTGGTTGTCGATGACGAGTCCCCCTTCCGCCGGGTGTTGCGGAGCTGTTTGGCCGCGAGCGGGTTTACCGTCGCCGAGGCGCCTAGCGGCGAGGAGGCGTTGGCGACTCTTGCCCGATCCGTTTTTGACCTCGTCTTGCTCGATGTCAATATGCCAGGGATTGGCGGAGTGGAGGCCTGCCGCGAGATTCGCGCGTTCACGTCGAAGATCGGCATCGTAATGGTCACTGTGCAGGATGGAGAGAGCGAAATGGTGAGAGCCCTGGAAGCAGGTGCGGACGACTACATCATCAAGCCCGTCCGGCTGCGCGAGCTGGTCGCCCGATTGAGAGCAGTATCGCGCCGGCTTGGTCGCGACGATATCAGCGAGCCCATGTTGTTGCAGGCAGGCGATTTGGAACTTCATATCAGTCGCCGCCAGCTTTACCGGCAAGGAAACATGGTTCACCTCACCCCTACCGAGTTTGAGCTCCTAGCCCTCCTCATGCGCAATCAGGGAATTCCGGTAACGCACGCCAAACTTTTGCGATCCATCTGGGGTCCAGAATATGGCGCTGAGCTTGATTACCTGCGATCTTTTGTCAAAACCCTGCGCCAAAAAGTCGAAGCCGACACCGCCAATCCAAAATACATTGTGACCGTGCCGTGGGTTGGATACCGATTCTGCAATCCGCTCGATGAGCCACAAGACGCATCACGGGATGGATCCCACTAAGCTTCTCGCCTGACCGACCGCGGCAGCTCGCCCCTGCTCGGCTCATCCTACCAATCAAAGAACTTATCTAAGTTAGTTGAATTATTAATATCCCATCTTCACGGCTTCTTCATGCCGGCCAGTCTACTCTCCTCACCACATCTGGGGCGTTGAACCATTTACCTCCGCCAGGTGTCACGTCCTTGCACAGGGTAGAAGGATCAGGTTTTTATCGGCTTTTCGACGGCGTGGGACTGAACGTCGGCGTCATGTCGGCTCAAACGAGACCAGACGGAGTTGCCGGCTTGCAGTCAAAAGCCGTTCGACATTGAAAGGATTTATGCGCTCTTTACGAAATTTTTAGCCGTTCTTTACGAGTTTTCGAATGTGATAGGAAAACGACCAACTCAGCACGACAGCAAGAAATGCGATTTGCACGTTTTCGTCAGATCGAGCCAACTGCCATTGCGTGAAGAGAACCGGACTCGGACCGGAGGGGATGAACTTGAAAATAGCCAGAGAGATATTGCCTAAGCCCGTCGCGGTTTCAGCCTTCTTCGCGATGATTGTCTTGAGTCTCAGTGTCGGTCAGGTTGCGAGCTGTTACGCGCAGACTCAGACCCAACCGAACAATCAGCCCAAAGTGGCCGCTCTGCACGACCCGTCGCCGGAGGACAGCGCCACCAAGAGCACGGCGCCTCCCTCCGCTCGACCCCCAGCCACTCCCGATCCGGACACTTCTGCTGATATCGCCAAGGAACTGGCGGTTATGAAGGTACGCATCGAGCAGCTCGAAGCGGAACTGAAGAGCCGTGCAGCGACCCCGCAGCCTGGGTCTACACAGCCTGGGTCTGCACCACCAGCGCCTGCCGCGGCCGTCGTACCGGTGAACCTTGAACCTGGCGCGGCCACAGCCAGTGCCGCCCCGGCCCTATCGGCAGCGCAAGCGTCCAGCGACTCGACCGCAGCCGCACCTGTAAAAAAGGAAAAGATCGCACCTTTCTCGGACTGGGACTGGAGTTGGCTCAACGGCAACCCACGCAACAAAGACGTCGCCTTTGATTCAAAGTTCTTTACCCCGGAAATCCGGGCCGACGTCACCTATAACTACGACTTCAACAAACCGGTCGATGACTCCGAAGGTGGGTCCAGCGAGATCTTTCGCGCCAACGAAATCGGGTTGGAGCAACTGGGCGTGGGCGGCGATTTCCACCTCGATAACGTTCGCGCCCGAGTCATGACTCAGTTCGGCATGTATTCCACCGGGACGGTGCGCAATGATCCCAGCTACACCAAAGGGCAATGGCAGCTCAACGATGCGTACCGATACTTGTCGGAAGCCTACGGCGGTTACCACATTAATGTGTTGGACGGGATCAACATCGACGCGGGAATTTTCATGTCGTACATCGGCTTGTTCAGCTATTACAACTACGACAACTGGGCTTACCAGCCCTCGTACGTTTCTTCCAATACTCCGTGGTTCTTCACGGGCGTGCGAATCCAGGTGTTCCCAAATCCGCACCTGAAGATTGAACCGTGGATCATCAACGGATGGCAGTCCTACGCCTCAGCCAACTCGCGGAAGGGTTTGGGCGGACAGATCAAGTGGACTCCGAGACCTTGGATCAACGTCATTTCCAACAATTATGGTCTCGGTCATGATGACCTGTACATACCGAATCGCGGCCGCATCCACACCGACAATAGCGTCGAGATCAAGTACTACGATCATCCGGAGAGGTTCCTCGACAAACTGGCCTTCTCGTTCACGGGCGATATGGGTTGCGAATTCGGGCCCAGCACCGCCACCTTAGCAGGCGTGAGTTGCTTCGGCAACAAGAGGGATCCGCTCGGACCAGTGAGTGCCAATTTTCCGAAGGGAGGAGTCGATCCCAAACAGAGTTTCATCGGCTACATGTTCTACAACCGTACTTGGTTCAAGAAGGACAAGTACGGATTAACGCTCGGCGGCGGCCAAATCAACAATCCAGGACGCTATCTGGTGCTGGATCCGCCCATCAATGGCGAGACGGCGTCGTCAGCGGCCATCAACGCACCCTACTTTACGGGAAATCCCGGCGACCCGTTCAAGGCCTGGGATTCGTCGATCACGTTTGATTACATGCCGAAGCAGTGGATCACTTTCCGCTGGGAGGCCGACTATCGCCACGCGAGTGTGCCCTACTGGACCGGTGCCGGCGGTGTTACACCACCTGGTTCGGGCGGAGTGCCTTACACCAACAACGGATATCCGCAGTTCTTTGCTTGCAATAACGGAAATTCGTCGATGCAAGAAGCTCTCGCCGGCGCACAAGCGGCCTGCGGATCACAAGGCAGCAGCGTATGGTTTCCCGATCTGCGCAAAGACGAAATGTTGGTTGACTTCGACATCATGGTCAAGTTTTAGAGTTCGCAGCGGAACTCCCAGGGAAGAGTTCCGATTCACCTGACCAGCCGAATCGTAAACGGAGGTGGAACCATGTTTAGGCTTTCGCGGATTGCGCGCGTCGTATTTGCGGCACTGTTGGTGGCCTTCGTTATGGCAGTGAGTGCCGCGGCCCAGAGCGAAAAGTCAATAGCAGCAGTTCCTCCAACTCCGGAGACTGAAAAGGCGGAGAGCGAAAAGAAGCTTGCTCTGGCGACGGATGCGGCTAAGCAACTCTTGCTGGTGATGGACGCGGACAAGAGTGGCAAGGTCTCCAAACAGGAATGGATGAAGTTCATGGAAGAAGAGTTCGACCGGCTGGACACGGACCATAAAGGACAACTGGACGTCAAAGAGTTAACGCAATCACGAGTGCGGATGCGTCCATACGTGGGCAAGTGATCTCTGAGAGCCTCGTCAACGTGGCTTCAAACGGCGCGACAACTCGACGCGAACGGACAATGAAACGCAGAACTCTGGAAATCGGCGCAATTCTGGTGGCCGTACTCTTCCCGCTTCTACTTAGCGGCTGCAACGGGCGGGTCGACGCGGCCGCCGAAGCGCCGCCTGCTCCAAACGTAGTCCCGGGCGCGGACCCCGCACTGTTCACGGTGGATCGTCCCGAGCAATTCTCGCTTGCTGCGGCGGTTGAGCGCTCCACCACCTCCGAGTTAGTGGTCACGGGCGCGGTGACTCCCGACATCGCGCGCAATGTCCCCGTGGTCTCACTCGCGTCCGGCCGGGTCGTTGGTATTCACGCGCGACTTGGAGACACGGTGGAAAAAGGCCAGCTCTTGCTGACCATTCGAAGCGATGACGTTTCCGGCGGGTTCTCCGATTACCGCAAAGCTGTTGCCGACGAGATTCTGGCACGCGCGCAACTGGAACGCGCAGCCGATTTATACACGCATGGCGCGATTGCGTTGAACGATCTGCAAGTGGCCCAAGACACGGAAGACAAAGCCAAAGTGGACTTGGAAACCACGGCCGAACATCTCCGGTTGCTGGGCAACGATCCGGATAAGCCAGCCAGGATGGTAGACATCGTCGCCCCGGTCTCGGGAGTGATCACCGATCAGGAAGTCACCAACGCCGCAGCCGTGCAAGCGTTTAACACTCCGAGCCCATTCACGATTTCCGATCTGTCATCCGTCTGGGTGGTCTGCGACGTGTACGAGAATGATCTGTCCAGTGTTCGCCCTGGAGATACCGCCGAGATCATTCTGAATGCCTATCCTGATCGTAAGTTTCAGGGGAAAGTCAGCAATATAGGCGCCGTCCTCGATCCCAGTATTCGCACGGCCAAGGTGCGCATTGAGGTGCAAAACCCAGGAATGATGCGGCTGGGCATGTTCGTTAGGGCTACGTTCCACGGCCAAGCCAAACAGGTGCACACCATTGTCCCCGCCTCTGCGGTGCTGCACATGCACGATCGCGATTTTGTCTTCGTTCCCGCGCCCGACAAGAAGTTTCGCCGCGTGGAAGTGGTCGGTGGAGAGGTGCTGACGGAAGACACGAAATTGCAGGAAATCAAATCGGGGCTCAGGCCAGGGCAACAAGTGGTTACGAACGCGCTGGTCTTGGACCATGTGCTCGCTCAATAACGGATGGAGAGCGGTTGAGCCGTCGCATCGACAAGCAAAACAGGATAAGAAATGATTCGGGCTCTCGTAGACTTTGCCCTGAACAACAAATTTGTAGTGCTGGCCGTTGCTCTGTTGCTTGCCGGCTGGGGAGCCATCTCATTCCACAACCTGCCAGTGGAAGCTTACCCCGATATCGCCGACAACTACGTGACGGTCATTACGCAGTGGCCCGGCCGCTCTGCGGAAGAGGTGGAGCAGCAAGTCACGATTCCAATCGAAGTGCAAATGGCGGGAATGCCGCACATGACTTTTCTGCGATCCGAGTCTATTTTCGGCCTGTCGTTCGTCATCATGATCTTCGACGACAGCTCGGTCAACGACTGGAATCGCCAGAAGGTGCTGGAACGCCTTACGCAGGTGAATCTGCCTCCCGGCCAAAACCTGCAGCCGCAAATCGGCACCGACTGGAGCACCACGGGCCAGATCTACTGGTACACATTGCGAAGCACCAATCCCCGCTATGACCTGATGGAACTCAGATCGATCGAAGATTGGGTTCTGCTCAAGCAGTTCAAATCGGTACCGAACGTGGTGGATGTTTCCGACTTCGGGGGCACGGTACGCGAGTACCAGGTTCGCGTCGATCCTGACAAGCTGGTTTCCTATGGATTGAGCATCGGCCAGGTGGAGCAGCAACTCGCCAACAACAATATCAATGCCGGCGGCAGTTTCGTTGAAGTCGGAATGCAGCAGATGAATGTTCGTGCTCTCGGGCTCTTTAGCCGCGTGCAAGACATCGAGCAGACTGTGCTGAAAACCCAGTCCGGGACCGCGCTACGAGTGAAAGATATCGCAGAAGTCAGCCAGGGCCCCAAAATCCGGTTGGGTCACATGGCGAGAGCCAATCACGTGGAAGACGGCCGCATCATCGACGAGCCCGACATCATTCAGGGTGGTGTGCTGATGCGCAAAGGCGCCGAGGAGCAGCCCACGCTCGACGCCATTCACAAGAAAGTGGACGAGCTGAACAACGGCATCCTGCCTCCCGGCGTGAAGGTTATTCCCATGCTGGATCGCAGCGACTTGCTTCACTTCACCCTGCACACAGTGATGCATAACCTTATCGAAGGCATGATTCTGGTGAGCATCATTCTTTTCCTGTTTCTGTTGAATGTGCGTGCGGCATTCATCGTCGCGCTCACGATTCCGTTCTCGCTGCTGTTTGCCTCCATCTGGCTGGATCTCAGCCACATTCCGGCGAACCTTCTTTCTCTCGGGGCGTTGGACTTCGGAATGGTAGTGGACGGCGCGGTGGTCATGGTCGAAAACATCGTTCGCCACATGAGCCGCCTGAACAACGGTTCCGGATCGGCAAGTAAGAAAACGCCCGCCGAAGCGATTCGTGAGGCCGCGCACGAGGTGCAGCGGCCAGTCTTTTATGCGATTGCCATCATCATTACGGCCTATTTGCCGATCTTCACGCTGCAGCGGGTTGAGGGTCGGCTCTTCCGGCCCATGGCCTGGACAGTCGCGCTGGCTCTGCTGGGTGCGATGACGTTTTCCGTTCTCATCGCACCGGTGCTGGCAGGAATATTTTTCCGCAAAGGCGTCCATGAACGGCGCAACCGGGTGATGGATTATCTGACTGCACGCTACCGCGAGCGACTGCGCTGGGCGGTGCGGAATCGCTGGGTCGTCGCCGGGGTTGGGATCGCGGCCCTGGCGGGGACGCTCTTCTTGGCCTTTGGCGGTGTAATTGGCGCGGAGTTCCTGCCTCATCTCGATGAAGGAGCGATCTGGGCCCGGGGAACTCTGGCCAACAGTACCAGTCTTACGGAAGGCGAGCAGTTCACCAACAACGAACGCTATGTTTTCGCGTCTTTTCCGGAAGTGAAAACCGTGGTCTCCCAAGTGGGCCGTCCCGATGACGGAACCGACACCGGCGGCTTCGGTAACACCGAGTATTTCGTTGACCTGAAGCCGAAGGACGAGTGGAGACCAGTGTTCCACCGTAATAAAGAAGAATTGGTAGCGGCCATGAGTCGCGCGGTGGAGAAGTATCCGGGCGCGATCTGGAACTTCTCGCAGCCCATCGAGGACAACGTTGGAGAAACAATGACGGGCACTAAGGGTTCGCTGGCGCTCAAGATTTTTGGGGACGACCTGAAGACTCTTGAGCAGACGGGCGAAGAAGTGACCGCCGTGATGGCGGATATCCCCGGCATGCATGACGTGAAGCTGTTACGCGATTTCGGCCAGCCCAATCTCGACTTAACGATCGACCGCCGGCAGGCGGCACGTTTTGGAATCAACGTGGCAGACATCCAGGACGCTGTGCAGACCGCCGTCGGCGGTAATGCTGTCAGCCAGGTGCTCATCGGTGAGCAGCGCTACGACGTGGCGGTGCGTTACCAGTCGCCCTACCGGAATACCCAGCAGGCCATCGAAAGAGTTCGTCTGCTTTCGCCGTCGGGCGAACGAGTGTCTCTGGCGCAATTAAGCAGCGTGGAAGTCAAGGACGGCGCGTACGACATCTACCGCGAAGGCAACAGCCGCTACCTGGCGGTAACCTTCAACGTAAGGGGGCGCGATCTGGGCACAACGGTCGAAGAAGCGATCACGCGGATTAGCCAGAAAGTGAAGCTGCCTCCGGGCTACAGCATCGGCTGGTCGGGCGAATATGAGAGCGAAAAACGAGCGGAAGCACGGCTGGCTCTGATTGTTCCGCTGACGATCCTCGTCATCTTCATCATTCTCTACACCATGTTCCGCTCCTACAAATGGTCGCTGCTCATTCTGTTGAACGTCGGCCTGGCTCGCATTGGCGGCTTCCTCGCCTTACTGGTTACCGGAACATACCTCAGCGTGTCCTCGGGCGTAGGCATGCTGGCGCTATTCGGAGTGTCGGTGCAAACCGGCGTCATTATGCTCGAATACATCAACCAGCTTCGCGCGCGAGGTTACTCGATCCCGGATGCCGCAGTCGAGGGCGCGGTACTCAGACTTCGCCCCATCATGATGACCATGCTTGTGGCGACTCTTGGACTTCTGCCCGCCGCTCTCTCCCACGACATTGGATCGGATTCGCAAAGACCTTTTGCCATTGTGATTGTGGGCGGACTGATCTCCGATCTGCTTTTAAGTGTTTTCCTGTTGCCCACGTTTTATGTCTGGATCGCAAGAGAGGGCGATCAACTTCCGGAGCTGGAGGCGTCTCTTGAATAGTCTTGGGCGGCTCCAGAAGCTGCGCGCAGTTGTGGTCGTAGGTGCTACGCTGGCGTGCGCGCTCATCAGTCCGGGATGGGGCCAAACCGGCGGACCGACAAAAATCACGCTCGACGAAGCTGTCCAAATGGCGCTCCAGCACAACCACAATATTCTGGCAGCCCGAACCACGGTCCAGCAGAGCCAGGCCGAAGAAATTACCGCGAACCTGCGGCCCGATCCTACTTTGCTGGGGGACGCTGAATATTTGTCGCCCACCCATGCGAACACCGATTACCTTAACAGTTCATCGGAGTTCGACCTGGGCGTTAGCTACCTGTTTGAGCGGGGTAGAAAGCGTCAGCATCGGCTGCAAGCGGCCAAAGACGTTACCGCGCAAACGCGCTCGCTGGTGGCCGACAATGAACGCGGCCTCACCTTCAACGTGGCATCTCTGTTCGTCAACGTCCAACTCGCCGAATCAACGCTGGAACTTGCAGAACTGGATTTGAAGAGTTTTGGGAAAACAGTGGAAATCAGCGATCTGAGTTTCAAGGTGGGCGCGATCAGCGAAGACGACTACCTGAAAGTGAAACTGCAGCTGCTGCAGTTTGAGACCGACTATCAGCAGGCCCAACTGGCGAAAGTCCAAGCACTTTCCGACCTTCGCCAACTGCTTGGCTACGAATCCGTGTCGGCTGATTACGACGTGGCGGGACCGTTTGACTATCGGCCGGTGAAGGGCAACGTGGAAGACTTTCAATTAAAGGCCCTGCAGAACCGGCCGGACCTCCGCGCTGCTCGCGAAGGCGTGACTGCTGCGCAGAGCCAGTACGAGTTGCAAAAAGCGATTGGCAAGCGCGACGTTACTGGACAGATGAACTATACGCACGCCGGCGGCCTCAGCACCGCCTCGTTCTTTGGCAGCATCCAGCTTCCGATTTTCGACCGCAACCAGGGCGAAATCCTGCGTGCAAGCTATGCCATCAATCAGGCCCAGGAGCAGGAGAAGTCGACCAGCGGCCAGGCTCTCACTGATGTGCGCGACGCCTACGAAGGCTTGCGTACCAACGACAAAGTGATCACGCTCTATCGCTCAGGCTATCTCGAAGTTGCACAGAAAGACCGCGATATCAGCGAATACGCCTACCACCGAGGGGCGGCGAGCCTGCTTGATTTTCTGGATGCTGAGCGCAGTTACCGTGCGACTCAGCTTGCCTATCGGCAAGCTTTAGCCTCATACTTGCTCGCTCTGGAGCAGCTGCGAGAGGCAGTCGGGGTAAGGGCGCTGCCCTGATTGTCGCGAACCAGATTGTGTAGATCAGATTTTGTCGGCCAGAGGTTCGTTCGCCGAGGTTCGTCGACCAAAGTTCGTGAGCCAGTTCTCGCTTTCGTTACGAAGCCATACGGCGAAATTGCACCGGTCGCCGAAGGAGCCCACCGTTGAACAGGCAAGCCGTACGGAGCCGGATCGAGGAACTGGGGATTATTCCCTCCATTCGAGTGTCGACGACCGAGGATGCGCTTTTCGCGGCCGAGGCAGTCGCTCGCGGCGGGATCCCCATTCTCGAAGTGACGTTGACCGTACCCGAAGCAGTCAAAGTGATTTCTCATGTGGTGCAGCACGTCCCCGATGTGATTGTCGGAGCTGGCAGTGTCCACGATGTCGAGACCGCACGCCGCTGCCTGGGTGGGGGGGCACAGTTTCTTTCGAGCGACGGCCTCGATCCGGAAACGGTGAAGTTCGCCGTACAGCAGAATGTTGTCGTGATCCCGGGAACACTCACCCCAACCGGCGTCATCACCGCGTGGAAGCTGGGTCCGGATTTCGTCAAAGTCGTGCCCTGCGGGCACATCGGAGGCGACAGTTACATCAAGGACTTAAAGGCGATGTTTCCCCATATTCCCATGATTGCCGCCGGCGGCGTGAATCAGCGGACCGCATTCAGCTTCATTGCTGCCGGGGCAATCGCGCTGGGGGTGGGCGGAGAGTTGATCCCGAGAGAAGCCATCCGGCGCCGGCAGCCCGGCCGAATCGCCGAACTCGCGCGCCGGTTCCTGGAATCCGTTCGCAACGCCCGCGACCGTTAAGCGAGCGATTCGCAAGATAAAGGATTTTCGCCGGAACATGAGTCGCTTTTCAGGGAATTTCCTTCTGCCCAGCCAGTTCACGGAATGGAAAGATTGAGTGCTGTGTTGAATCGATATCTGGGAGTGCTGTCGGCGAGCATCGCAACTTTTGCGGCTACGAATATTGATGATGCTTTTCTTCTGACTCTATTCTTTGCTCGGCGGATTCCGACGCGACGCATCGTAGCCGGTCAGTACCTTGGTTTTGCCGCCATCGTTGGCGTCAGTTTGATCTGCGTCTCGGGCGCTCTCGTGATACCGCACCGGTGGATTCACTTACTGGGAGTACTGCCGATCGCTCTGGGAATCAAGCACTTTTTACAGGCCCGGCCGGCCGAACTGCAGGGCCCAGGCAAAAGCCGCAGCAACATCGCATCCATTGCCGTAATTACCTTGTCAAACGGAGCCGACAACATCGGCGTTTATGTGCCGTTCTTTATCAACGGCAAAGCTTATCTTTCGCTGATCTTGCTGGTGTATGCCGCGCTGGTTGCGCTATGGTGTTTTGTTGGCAGGTGGCTCGGAAACCACTCGCTCATTCTGGGCTCGGTTGATCGGTGGGGTCGTTGGGTAGTTCCGCTAGTGTTCATAGGATTGGGAATTTGGGTTCTGAATTCGTGAAAATCTTCGCTCGGGAATCAATCAAAGAATGTCTCGCCACCTCATTCTTATGGCCAATCGTTCGCCTTCCATCGTTTGGCGATGATGGTTAGCGAACAATCGCTGCCCGCAATTCTCAATGCCGGCGATACACTCGTTCTCAACAACCGGCACTTCTGGATTGCCCGGCACCCGCACCTTCGCCCACAGCCGCGGCTTCCAAGTTTCTGCTGATCGTTGGCTGATCGAAGGTTGTCCACATTTACGAATAATTTATGACTTGTTTATTCGAAATTTACGGCCATTCTTGTCCACTTTCCAAAGGGGATGAACAGGCGCAGTTTGCGACGGAGGTGGTTCACATGAGGCTGGTTCGGTTTGAGGATATCAATGGCAGAGAGACTTTCGTCAACCCCGACCGGGTGAACCATGTTAGCGATTACGGAAGCGGAACCACCGAAATCAATTTTGGCGATAAGCAGGCGAGCGTCTTTGTCGCGATGGACATTTCAGCAGTTGCTTCAACACTGCTAAAAGCAGAGAAACTTCGTTGAACCGCCTTTAGAGATCTTTCACCCTATCGATGCGGCCTGGCTGGTGAGGGCGCTTTGCACAAGGTCGCAGACTAGGCCGCGACATCTTCGCGGAAATATGTCCCACCATGGATCACGGTGTCGATGGCGCTCGCCAGGGATTGCATTTCGTCCTTGGCGCACAACCCCTTAATTCCGGCCCGTTTCGCCTCTTCCTCCAGTTGGCTCGAGGGATCGGTGGTGATCCTCAAAATGAGAGCATCGGGGTTGCGCTCGGTTAACTGACGAGCCGCTTCCAATCCATTCATTTCTGGCATCAAGAAATCCATCACGGTGAGCTGCGGCCGGTGATCGGAGAATTTCTCCAGCGCCTGGCGTCCATCGCCTGCCTCTCCCACTACCACCCACTCCGAATGTTGCTGTAGAGCCTCTCGGATAAGGTCTCTTGCCATCGCATTGTCATCCACCAGAAAGATTCGAAGCAAAGCAGCCTCTTTCGGTTGACACATAATCCAGGGCAGAGCGGAGCCGTGCCTTTGTCCATTGAATGGACGATCAAGAACATTTCGAGCATCGCATCCACCGC
>DATBYA010000048.1:0-35910 GCA_036514015.1 Candidatus Sulfotelmatobacter sp. | reverse complement strand
CTCTCGCGCCGTTGGCACCGCGCTGCACCAGAGTCATCGGACGATAGACCCCCAATGCCTCAAAAAATCCCCGCCCCGAAGGGGCGGAATCTATGCACTAACGAAGAACGTCCCTTCTCCATTTCGCGCTGAGCCAACACAATTGGCTGCAATAGGTTGCCGCAGGTCTTGGCTAGGCTAGCTTGCTGTTCGTAAACGGACAAGACTCACTCCCTCATCAGGAGCTAAAACCATCTCCTGAATGAAAACCAGGGACCGCCTTCAACCCCCGCCAATGCATGCAGGGTTTAGGCAGCCTTCGTTGGCTCAACATTCTCGATGTCTTGTTTGGGTTGATTGAGGTCTTGGGCGGAAGCCGGGGGGCGTCCACTTATCCTGTTGGGGCTCGAAACAAATCTCAACAGGTTGCCAAGAGGGGGCTCTCCGTATTGCTCGATTCGGGTCTTCCACCAGTTTCGCAGTTCCGCCCACGCCATTGCCGCGCCCACAAAAAACATAGTTGACACAACGAATAGGAGGTGCCGGTCGTCTGCAGGCAATCGCATCGCGACTGTGTATAGCGAGACGGAAACACACCCTAGGAGGAGGAAGACGAGAGCGGCTTTCACGGCCAGTACCTCGATATGCGAATGAACGGCGTTGAGCGTGACTCTCTTCCGGTTCCTGAGAAATTTCCATAGGGTGTTTATGGTAGGACCGATCCAAGCAGGAAGAAATCCTAACGCTAAGAGTTGCCGACGATTCGTTTCAAGATGCGAAACTGATCCACTGTTACCGAATAGCGAATGCGTTTAAATCCTAGGAGGACGCACTCACTTATTTCGATCTAAGCCGCGCAATTTTCCCAAGCAATTGCACTCGAGCCGGCTCGGGCGCCTCCGGCACGGCACATGGTACCGCGCAGGGCGGACTCAACCACGCACGTATTTGTTGAACCAGTCGATTGTGCGTTGCCAGGCCAGATCGGCCGCGGCTTTGTTATACCGCTCCGGCGTCGCGTCGCAATTGAAGCCATGTACGGCACCCGGGTAAATATAGCCGTCGTGCGGAACGTGCGCCGCGCTCAGGGCCTGGTCGTAAGCCGGCCACGTCGCTGCCAGTCGCGTGTCGAGCTCCCCGTGATGCACCAGGATCGCCGCCTTAATTTTCGGGATGTCCTCTGGGGAGGGAGGACCGCCATAGAACGGCGCCGCTGCCGCCAGGTCGGCTCCGAGGCGCACCGCAAGCATATTGGTGGTCGAGCCCCCATAGCAGAAACCGGTAGCGCCGATCTTTCCCGTGCAATCAGGGCGCGACTTTAACCACATGGCCGCGACCACCATATCTTCAGACATCTTGTTCTTGTCGATCTTGGTGAACATCTGGCCGCCCTTATAGTCGTCACCAGGATAGCCGCCCAGAGATGTCAGCCCGTCGGGCGCAAATGCCATGAAGTTGGCCAGGGCAAACCGCCGTGCGATGTCCTCGATATGCGGGTTCAGACCACGATTCTCATGGACCACGATTACGCCGGGCAACTTCGTTACCGTCTCAGAGCGGGTGTCGGCGCTGACAGGCCGCACGAGATATCCCTTGATGCTTCCGTTGCCCTTCGGGGAGGGCACGGTCTCGTAAGTGGCCTTGATCCGGTCATCGGTGCGGGAAACCTGCTGGCCCACAGCATAGTTCGGCATCAATGCATTGATAACCGCGGCTGCCGCCAGACCGCCCGCTAGTCGCTGCACGCCCTCCATAAAGGCGCGGCGACTAATCTCACCGTGAATGAAATTGTTGTAGAGCTCTATGGCTTCGCTCGGAAGTTTGGGTTCTGTCGGTTCCACTGGTTGTCTCCCGCCGCGATCATACCATCTGTTTCTGGCCGCGAGGACGCGGCATACGAGCGACTGCCACCGACCGACCAATCTGCGCCCTTTCATGGAGCAAACGCGGGTTCAAATTCGCCGAGAGGCCAAGTGAAGACCCTACAGGAGAACTATCTGCTCTCTGATTAACAAGAGAGTCGCTTGTGAAGAAAAACGCGAATAAGCTGCGGTCTACCAACCGTCGCACGTCCCGTTAGCGATCGCGGCCAACCCGGTTCTGATTCGCAGAGTCAGGGAGCAGAGCTACCCCTGTGCAGTGGGGCGAATAATGATCTCGTTCACATCAATGTCGGCGGGCTGCTCGATGGCGAACGCGATAGCGCGGGCGATCGCATCGGGTGGCATGGCGAACTTGTCTCGGGACTCGGCGAGTTGAGCCTTCACCTCCGGGTTGGTCACACCGTCCGCGAAGTTCGTCCGGACCAAGCCTGGTGAAATGATCGTCACTCGCAGCTTATCGCCGGCCTCCTGGCGCAGCCCCTCGGAGATGGCGCGCACTGCGAACTTCGTGCCGGAATAGACCGACTGATTCGGCATCGTCTTATGTCCCGCTGTAGAAGCGGTGTTGACGAAATGCCCGAAACCCTGCCGGCGGAAGACTGGCAGCGCTGCGGCAATGCCGTACAGAACGCCTTTTATATTGATGTCGATCATCTCGTCCCAGTCTTCGACGCGAAGATCGTCGAGCGGGGAAACTGGCATAACGCCGGCATTGTTGACCAGAACGTCGAGCTTGCCATAGCGCGCACATGCCAACTTGACGAGGTTCGATAGGTCGTCGCGCCGCTTCACGTCGGTCGGGGCATAGGCCGCCTCACCACCCGCAGCTGCGATACGAGTGGCAAGAGCCTTAAGGCGATCCGGTCCCCGCGCCCCAAGTATGACCTTCGCGCCGCGCTCAGCGAGCAGGAGCGCAGTCGCCTCGCCAATTCCGCTGCTTGCCCCCGTGATGACCACGACCTTGTCTTTGATTCCTGATGAATTCTCCATATCCGTTCTCTCCTGGCTTGTTTTTACGATGATTTGATGAATAAGCTTTCAGCTTTGGACTTCGCATTGTGAAGACAGTTCGCCTACATACGTTTGAGCCAAGAAAGACGACCGTTCAGAAGCGGTCGACCGTGACTGTCGAGTCAACTTCGGAAGCCGCTATTCAGGCTTTTCCTGGCGGTGGCAGCCTTGCTTCCATTTCCCCGTTGGTTTCGTCCCGATAATGAGCGAGAGCCAGGTACAAGGGTTGGTTATCGCCGGATGTGTCGTAGAGGCTTGTCTGGCGACTCCCATCTCACGCATCAACCGCAGAAAAAATGATCGATTCGTAACCAAGATGGACGACACGGTCATGAAGGCTCCAACCTTCCTCCAACTGGGCCACCCCGAGTACCGGTAGGCGGTCGGCCTCCTCGCAGGTTAGGCGCGGCGGTCGGCCATATGGCTACTGATAAGTCGGCATAGCGCCACAATCGAGGATCAGACGTGTGGGAGAATGCGTGGCTCCATGGGCGTTTATGGGGACCAATCCAGAGGCGCGTCTGCACGAAAGGTTAATTCGGCGGGACCGAGCCGAGCTATCTGAGATACGTCTTCACCATGTCGATAACTTCGTCGGCGGCGTTGGTCTGCTCCGAATTCGGTTTTCGCTTTGGGTCAAGCACGTGATGCCGGATGTGGCCTTCTAAGAGCTCAGTCATTAGGCTGTTGACTGCACCTCTGGCTGCACTGATGATCTGCAACACCTCAGAGCAATCGCGTCCCTCGTCGAGAATCCGCTCAAGGGCCTCAAACTGGCCCCGGATGCGTTTGCTCCGCAAAATCAGCTTCTGTTTGTTCTTGATTGTATGACTCATTCGCAAACGAATAATATCATGTCCCAAGCTTGCACTATACTTATGGGGGTATGTATCATGAACCATACTTTTGTGTCAGTTCATCATGGGACGGCGCATGGCCTTCGCTCTATCGGTTGTGCTTCTGGGATTTGGTGGAGGCGTGCTCGCCCTTTTCGTTCGTGGCATGCACGCTGAACGGCGCGCGGTAGCGGGTTCTGATTTGTTTCTGCGCCGGCAACTTGAAGGCACTGTTTGTGCGAAACCGCCATGAAGTGATCGAGATCGCGAGTCGTACCGGAAATATCGCTTTTGTGCCACGGAGGGAATGTCGCTATGAGTTCTTCGCCCATCATCGAAAAGTCCCAAGCCAACCCTCCGCGTCTCAGCGAGACTCGGAAGTTCCCAGAACCGAAGGAGGCTAACCATGGCCCTGAACACGAACAACACGGGCAAGGCGTGGACTGGGCTGAGCTCGTTCGCATTGCTTTTGTGACGTTGGCTGCGGCGGCGGTCTGGTTTCGGCTTTGGGAGCCGTTTCCACACATCAGCGTAATCGCCATCGCGGCTGCCCTCATAGGCGGGTATCCCATTTTCAAGGAAGCCTTCGAGAATATCGTCGAACGAAAGATGACGATGGAACTCTCGATGACCATTGCTCTTCTCTCGGCTTTGGCGATTGGAGAGTTCTTCACCGCTCTCGTCATCACTGGCTTCGTCCTTGCCGCCGAGGTTCTGGAGGGTCTCACAGTTGGACGAGGCCGGCGGGCCCTCCGGAGTCTTCTCGATTTTCTCCCCAGGATCGTCTTAGTCCGCCGGCACGACCTGGTGTTGGAAGTAGCGTCTGACCAGGTTCAGGTTGGGGACACCGTCATCGTGAAACCAGGTGGGCACATCCCGGTGGACGGCGTTGTGCTGGGTGGCCGCTCGTTTGTGGAACAAGCGGCAATCACCGGCGAAGCCATGCCAGTTGAGAAAACACCGGGAGATGCAGTCTATGCCGGAACGATCAATCAGTCAGGCGCGCTGGAAATCGGCGCCCAGAAACTCGGTCGCGACACCACGTTCGGCAGGATCATTGAAGCCGTCGAACGAGCCGAGAAGTCGCGGGCTCCCATTCAGAAAACTGCGGATCGCCTGGCGGGTTACTTGGTCTATTTTGCCCTGGGGGCAGCAGTTCTGACTTTCATCATTACTCACAACGTCAGGTCAACTATTTCGGTCGTAATCGTTGCCGGAGCGTGCGGCATTGCGGCTGGGACTCCTCTTGCAATCCTCGGAGCAATCGGCCGAGCGGCACATCAGGGAGCCATCATTAAAGGGGGTCTCTACCTGGAGGCGTTGTCTGCCGTCGACACGGTGCTTTTGGACAAGACCGGCACGCTAACTTTTGGGACTCCGCAGATTCGGGAAGTCGTTTCCGCCAATGGCTTCGGAGAGCAACAGATCATAGCGGCTGCCAGTATTGCGGAACGCAGATCCGAACATCCTCTCGCCAAGGCGGTTTTGGCGCGGGCAACCGAACTCGATATTCCACCCGTTGAGCCGGATCAATTCTCGTATAAGCCCGGAAGGGGAGTCAGAGTGAGTTATGAAGGTGAGGAAATTCTTGTGGGTAGTCTGGCGCTCCTCGTGGACCATGGCCTGACGAGGGGTTTGCCCGTCAGTAGGGATGGTGCGGGCGGGGCATCGGAAGTCTACGTCGCTCGCGCAGGGCAAGTTCTGGGGAGCATCCGAATTGCAGATGTTTTGCGTCCGGAAGCCAAGAATGCGGTGGCGGCCATGCGACAGATGGGCTTGAGAACGGTGCTGTTGAGCGGAGATACGCAGGCTGCGACCTCATCGGTTGGCCGCGATCTCGGAGTCGATGAAGCGGTGGGAGGACTGCTGCCGGAGCAGAAAGCAAAGTGGGTGACTGAGCTCCGTAGCAAAGGGCGGAATGTCGCGATGGTAGGCGACGGAATCAATGACGCTCCTGCCCTGGTAGAGGCCAACGTCGGCATCGCCATGGGGTCGGGAACTGATGTTGCTCGGGAGAGCGCAGATGTGATCTTGATCGGAAGCGATCTCTCGAAATTAGTCGAAACTCTGCGGGTTGCTCGACGTTGCCACGGGATCATCATGCAGAACTTTGTAGGCACGCTGGTTGTGGACAGCATCGGAGTCGGAATGGCAGCTCTTGGCTTCCTAAATCCACTCCTAGCCGCCTTTATTCACGTGACTTCAGAGTTGGCATTCATCCTCAATTCCACGAGATTGTTGCCCCGAAGTTCGAAAGCCGCGCCATGAGATCGAAGATTTGTGGGGAAGCTTGAGTTCGACATGCACATTGCTCACGTGATCCGGAGTCGGAAAGTCAGAGCGTGGGTCGTCCTAATCACCCTCGCAATCTTGGCGAATTTAATTGCCGCAATTTTCCTACCGTCTCGCAGATCGCCAAAACCGATTGAAAGGGACGACCTGTATGGCCTGTTGGATTAAATCGCTTTTGGAAGTGGGAAGGATCAGACACGGTGAACCAGGATCAAGATTGTCCATTGAAAACAAAACGCCTCGTGGTCGGACAAATCACGATCTGTCGCGGCTGCTGTTGCGGCAATATCGAACGTGGTTTGCCCGAAGTGCCGGTGGAATGGCTGAAGACCGAATGGCGGAAACGGGGACTGCTGAAGCGAGTCCAGCTAACCGTTAGCGGTTGTGTTGGGCCTTGTGATGTGCCAAATGTGGTCGTGATTACAAGCTCATCCGGCACCGAATGGTTAGGAAAAATCGATAAGTTCGACCACTATCGAAGCCTGGTTGAGTGGGCTGTTCGGTGTCGGGATGCAGGCGAGATGCTAGCCCTGCCGCGCGAATTTCAAGAATACAGAATCAGCCCCTTCGCTCGTAGAGGTTAGGGAAATCCGTGGGAACTGTCGAACAGCCTTCCATATCAAGGGGTGGCCGGAACGTGCAGAGAGCACCGCAACCAGCACTGCGGCATCCAGACACATCGAGGCTTTCGTGGATTCGAGCGTTTCTGTTGGAGGCGCGACGCAGTGACCTTATGGTATCAATCTTCCAGTAGAGTCAGAATCGGAACAAGAGAGCGAGCCGTACGGAGGGGACCCTTCGGCTGCTATTGATCATCCTGTGGGCAGCGGTCGTCGTCGGGTTGGGTTTTTACTCGGGTTTAGCCTATCACCACCACTAGCACGGACGGCCACCAAAACAAAACATTAAGCAGGTTTTGCGTACATACCCCGCTAGGTACAACTTCGTTGCGTTTGTTTGGCGTTTTGGTATAGATTCAAACGAAGCCCCCATGGGGTAGCCGTCATGCGGTCGATAACGAAGCCGATAGCGTGTCTATGCCTGCTGCTGACTATCTGGTCAGCAATCGCATTCGCCACGCATCAGCATTGGGGCGCTACCGAGTCGTCGACTTGTACTGTCTGTATCGCCGCCCATTCAGCTTCCCCTCAAACCACCACAACCACCTTGTCAAGCGTGATGTTCGTCTCCGAGCCTGTCTTTCGGCCGGAGCCCGTAGCGACCAAGCAACGCCTGGTAGCCTTCGCCCTCTGTGTTCGCCCACCTCCTAGCGTCTAAATAAGATCAATTCTCTGATTGTTTTCAGGCCCCGGTTCGTGTTTCCGTGTGGCTGTGCCTTGATCTTTTCGGCCAATTCTCAGGAGGAATCATGCTGTCTTCATACGAAAAGTCGCTTCGAGCGGCTTTTACAGTCGTATTCTGCGTGGCACTGGGTCTTCAGGCTTACGCTCAGTCAGGCTCGGGATCGCTTAATGGCACTGTCTTTGACCCTTCAGGCGCGGTGGTTGCGAATGCCAAAGTCGAGATTCACCAGGTAGTCAGTGGTTTTGACCGGACGATCACTACAGACAGTAAGGGGAATTTCAGTTTCTCGAACGTACCGTTTAATCCATATCACATGACAGTCACGGCTGCGGGGTTCGCCCTGAGCGCTCAGGACGTGGAGGTTCGGTCGGCAGTGGCAGCCAGCGTCAAGGTGAGTCTTCAAGTGACTGGCTCGTCCACTTCGGTCACGGTCGAAGCAGGGGCCGATTTGGTGGAGAATGATCCAACTGGGCATACCGACGTGGATCGTGATTTGTTCAACAAGGTGCCACTCGAAAGCCAATCCTCCTCGTTAAGTTCGCTGGTGACGCTGGCCTCCCCTGGAGTATCGGCAGATTCGAATGGTCTCTTTCACGGACTCGGCGACCACGCGTCGAACTCATTCTCGGTGGACGGCCAGCCAATTACCGATCAGCAGAGTAAGGTTTTTTCAAACCAGGTGCCTCTTGATTCGATTGAGTCGCTTGAAGTAATTCCCGGAGCTCCACCGGCGGAGTACGGCGGCAAGACAAGCTTGGTGATCGTGGCGACCACCCGCTCCGGCCAAGGATCAAAAACTCCGCATGGAAGTGTGAATGCTTCCTACGGATCGTTCGGCTCGTCAAACATCGGCTTTGACCTTGCTTATGGCGGTGATAAGTGGGGCAATTTCATCTCGGCGAACGGGCTGAATACGGGGAGATTCCTGGACCCTCCGGAATTTGTCGTGATGCACGACAAAGGCAACGAAGAAAATATTTTCGACCGCGTCGATTACCAGCTATCGAACAAGGACTCGATTCACCTCAACCTGGGCTTTAGCCGCTCGTGGTTCCAGACACCCAATTCGTACGACTCGCAGAACGCGACGCCGTGGAATGGAGTTAGCGTCAGCAATAACGGGCTTGGTCCCAATGGCATCCCGGTCGGTTCCGCAGACCAGCGCTCGAAGATCGACACCTTTAACATCGCTCCAACCTGGACACGGGTGATCAACCCGACCACCGTGTTTACCTTCGGCGGCTTCGTCCGACGAGATGGCTACAATTATTATCCGAGCAACAATCCATTTGCGGACCTCGGCCCACCGAATCTGCAGCAGCAAACTATCTCGCAATACCGGACACTCGCGAACACGGGTGTCCTCGCAAATGTTACCCATATGTTGGGCATCAACAACATCAAGGCGGGAGTTACCTATCAACAGACCTTTCTCAACGAAAACGACAACCTCGGAATCGTCGACCCAAATTTCGACGCACCGTGCTTGGATGCCAATGGCGTACCAGTTTTTGTTGGGAACCCGGGGGTAAATAACCCCGGCAATTGCGCAGGGGCGAGCTCAACGAACGCAGCCCTCTACCCGACGCCATTCGTCGCAAATCCTGGTTTTGATTCATTGCTCGGTTGCTACGATCTGACGCGATCGACGCCATCACCGGCTGACGGTTGTGCCAGTTCCACCACCGGCTTATATGCATATCATGGGCATACAGACATAAAAGAACTCGCCCTCTATATTCAGGATTCGATCACCAAAGGAAACTGGGCCTTCAACCTGGGACTCCGGGGTGATCTCTACAACGGCCTTGTGGTGGCTCGTCAGGCCGAGCCTCGCCTCGGTGCTGCTTACAACATCAAGCGGACCAATACGATCCTCCGAGTTTCCTACGCGCGCACGCTGGAGAGTCCGTTCAATGAGAATCTGGTGCTTTCGAGCACTGGCTGCGCCAATCCTGTCTTGAATCCACTTCTTCTCTGTTCTCAGCCTGCCTCAGCGGGGGCGACACCGTTCAATCCCGGCTATCGCAATGACTTCCATGCTGGCCTGCAGCAGGCGTTGGGCAAATATGCGGTCATAAGCGGGGATTACATTTGGAAATACACGCACAATGCCTACGATTTCAGCGTGCTGGGAGCGACCCCGATTACGTTTCCAATCGACTGGCACAACTCGAAAATTCCCGGCTATGCTGTCCGCGTGAGCGTACCGGATTTCCATGGCTTCTCAGCGTTGGTGGTTTTCTCGAGCGTGGCAGCACGTTTCTTCACACCGCAGATCGGCGGCGCGGGGGCAGTTCCGTCGGTAGCCTTTAACTCGGGGAGTACACCCTTCCGCATTGACCACGACGAAAGGTTCAACCAGACGACGCACTTCCAATATCAACCCTGGAAGCGCGGCCCGTGGCTAGGCTTCAACTGGCGATATGACAGCGGATTGGTGGCCGGAGCGTCACCGTGCTACGGAGTAGGCGCCGCCAATGACTGTCCCCAATCAACCACGCTAGGCGGACAGCCCGCCGTTAACATGACAGATCCCTTCGGGACACCTTTGACCGCCGATCAGGAGTTCCAGGCCGGGTTTACTTGCAACGGCGCACGTGCCACTCCGACTGTGCCGCTGCCCTTTACGTGTCTCGCCTCCCAGTTCGGCTCGTCTCTGATATCCGTGCCCGCACCAGGAACTGAAAATGATGACCACAAGCCGCCGCGTATCGCGCCCCGCAGCCTGTTCGATATTTCCGTCGGTGACGACAATCTATTCAAAGGCGATCGTTACAGATGGAGTCTTACTGTGACTGCCATCAATGTCACTAACAAGTATGCGCTCTACAACTTCCTTTCGACCTTCAGTGGCACGCATTACGTGACTCCGCGAGCACTGACGGCTCAACTCGGGTTCCACTTTTAGCCGACTCTCCCCCGTCGATGAGGGCAGTGCGATCAAAACCGTACTGCCCTCCGAAGAGGAATGTCTCAAGACAACGGGACGGGTCTCCGGTTTCCAGATTGTCGGGTGCACGGAAGTGATCCCGATTTAGTAGCGATTCGTAGTGGGAACTTCCGCGCTAATCTAGCGCAGGGGCCCTCAAAGGGCTCACCTCTTCATCTGTTCCCCAATGGTTCAAATGCTGTGCATAGGTGCGGTGTTCCCGCAACTCGGAGTGGCTCCCCCCGTAGACTCAGCAACTCGCACAATGCGGCAACCCCGCGCAGCGGGCTGACTCGTCCGGTTAGCGCGTTAATTCAGGACTTACGGATGCGACTTGTATCGACCCCCTGTATGCATTTGTGAAGCGCACTCGGACTAGCCAGAAGATCAGCATAACCAGTGGGAGTATGGTGAGGACTAAATACAACGTCGTGCTGAATAGAGCCGGGGACAGGTGCTGCCCGAGTCCCACTGCCGAAAGCAATCTCAAAGGGCGGTTCGACGGTCCCAGGAAAAATGACCCTGCTGCGATGAACAGCCCAAAGCACATGCGCCAGAGATGCCGCGCGATGCGCGTTGCTCCAAGAACGCCGCCGCGCACCAGCATGCGAACGTCCCCCGCGCCAGCCAGCAGCATCACGGAACCCATGAAGAAGGTCATTCCGACGGGAACTCCGTCTTGTGAACTCGCTCCGCTATGTACGACTTTTAGACCATTCATCCAGGTGAGGATACCGAGCGTCAAAGGAATCAGGAGCACAACCCAATCGAAACGACTGGTTTCCCCGTCTCTGCGCCTGGCGGTCAGCCATCCTGTTGCGATGAGATAGAAGGTTAGAATCCCGCCGCCGATGTTGTTCGGTTCATGCCTCACGATTGCAAGGTACACTGCGACGACGGCCATAGTGAGCATGGATGCGACAAAGATCTTTCCCGCCAGGGCATGGCGGGGGGAACCCTTCCGGAAAGACATTGCCGCGGTCCCGGACAGCAACCCTAAGCTCCCCGCGCAGATATGAGTAATCAGTATTGGCGAATAGAGCATGAGTGCCTGCTTGGAGATAATATACGCGCACCCGAGCCGGTGCGTTCCACTGGAGCAACATTAGCTTTTCTCCCCAGGGCAAAACCAGCGAAATGTTGTCTTGACTGCACATAGAGGCGTCGTCGAGGAAACTCCCTCACGCTATCCTCAAGAGGATAACTCCCGACCTCCACGATGCGGGTTAGTCCTCGGAACTTGGCGTGGCGGTGGGAGTCCGGGGTTCCGCGCGATGATCCCTCGATGCTGGGGCATCTCTCGGGATCCATCTGACGGACCAACCCATAACTTCTTGCTTGCCTGTCAGCCGGTCGCAATCCCGCGAAAGCCCTTGATGTAGAATCGGCCCTGGCCGTCGCTCCGCGGCATGGCAAGGAGGAGTGCATGAGTGCTCGAAACGGCAAAGCATTTTTGTTCGCGCTGACCATATTCGTCTGGTGCGTTGCGACTGAGCTTTACTCCACCGACAAAACCGGCCTCGATCCTTCACGCGATTCCATCATCCGTATCGTCACCCAGATTCAAAGGGCAGACTACGAAGGCGATCGCCCAACTCTGAGGCGCCTTCACGACGAGCTCACGCCCATCCCGGAAGACAACACACTGGCATCGCGGGTGCTCTACTGGCGTGGATTTGCGTTGTGGCGCAGAGCGATTAACGGCTTCAACGAATCCCCGACTCCGACTGATCTGGAAGAGGATCTCACGCAAGCGGTCACCGATTTCAAAGACGCTGTTGCCCGGGAGCCTGCATTCGTGGAACCTAAGATTGGAGCAGGCTCTAGTCTGGGTTACCTGATGTACTTGCACCGGAAGGACGCAACCCGCGTTCAGGAACTGTTCCAACAGTCGAGTCCGCTTTTGAAAGAAGCAATGGCGACAGCCCCAGACAATCCTCGGCTGCTCTGGGTGCTCGGTCCCATCCGTTGGTCGTCGCCTCCGGAGCGCGGAGGGGGGCAGGACAAGGCGGTTGAAATTTACAATAAAGGATTGGAAGCAGTCCGCAACCAGAGGCGCGGCGGCGTAGTTGATCCACTCGAGCCTTCGTGGGGAGAACCCGAGCTGCTGATGAGTCTCGCCTGGTCGAATCTGAATCGAACCACGCCGGATTTGAAGGCCGCCGACCAGTACGCACAAGCCGCTCTCAAACTGGTCCCATACTGGCACTACGTTCGCGACATCTTGATGCCCCAGGTTCAAGCTGCCCAAGCCAAAGCCCCCCTGCCAGTTGCAGGCTCGGCTGTCGCGCAGACCCAAAACCAGCCGAATGCCAAGCCCGCCCAGTATTTCTTCGTGCTGTTGCATCGTCCTGCCGATGCTCCTCAACTGAGCAAAGAAGCGGGCGAAAAGCTTCAGGAAGAGCACATGGCCAACATCCGCAAGATGACCGCAGAACACAAACTTGTGATCGCTGGGCCATTCATGGACGACACCGTGCTGCGAGGCATCTTTGTGTTCCAAACCGACTCGGCGGCACAAGCACAGGAATGGGCCAACAGTGATCCTGCGATCAAAGCAGGTCGCCTATCCGCCGAGGTTCATGGGCCGTGGCTCATTGACCCGAGCACCATTCACGATTCTGTCGAGCCTCCCGGATTCGAGCAGTACACGCTTGTTTTAATGAAGCGCGGCGACCATTGGCACCCAAACGCGCTGGAGTTTATGGAGGATGTGATGAAGCAGCATCGTGCTTTCGTCAGCCAGATGACAGATCAGGGAAACATGGCCATTGCCGGACCGTTTCCGTTCAGCGATCAAGGCGAGCTGCGGGGAGTCGCTATTTTCCGGGTGGGACCGGAGCAGACTGCCAAGTTGACTCAAGACGATCCAACCGTCAAAGCTGGTCTGCTCAAAGCTGAGATCCATCCGTGGGGCACGGGAAAAGGGGTGCTGGCGTCGGGACAGCCGATGCAATCAGGGCATGCCAGGTGAAGCGATTCGATGCGAGTGGTCAGCTAACAACTGGCGCCCCAAGCGCAAACATTCATAGCGCAATTCGCGCGACCTTATTCTACCCAGGGGTATTTATTCCCTTCTTGAGCATTTCAATGGCTTTCCCCAATCGCTTCAATCGAGTTTCTTCTTTCTTGGCGTCGGTAATCCAGCGGCAGTACTCCTTGCGGTGGGTGTAACTTAGCTTTTCGAAAACCGGGAGCAGCCCTTCTTTCTTGATCAATTTTTCAAATTGAGCAGGCACTTCGACCGTTCTTTTCTCTTCATCTCTCCAAACAACGACCTCAATCGTATCGCCTGGCCCTCTCCCAATTTGCTCGCGTATGGATTTAAGCACTCCCATCATATGGAGCGGATTGCCGTACTTGATAAGTGAACCGGTATACGGCACACCATTGAAGGTCGCCTTTACAGGCACCTTCCCTTTGATGGCGAATTCCTTCTCGGCATCATATGGAAAAAGCACATAAGCCCCTCCTCCATCACCCGCTTCGATTTTCGCTTTGAATTTGTATTTCTTCATGGCTCCGCGTTCTGACCGCCTGGCCTTGGTCACTCGGGATTAAACCACTTTCTTGGATAGCGCGCTACCCAGGCGAGTATTCCCGGTTGGTCGGCTTAATTGGCCAATCACGATGACGGCGCGGGCGTAACTCAAGCAGATGGAGAGATTTAAGGGCGCATGCACAGATTGGGCCAGTTAAGCCGAACTTGACCGCACCGCTGCGATTGTGACAGGGACAATGCGGCCGCCTTTGCGATCGGGAAGCCGGAACGATCGGCCAGGTGGCTAAGGCGGCTACCGACAGAATGTTGACGAGGGCTCCCCGAGAACGAGTTAGCAGCGGCAGCAAAGCCTGGGTCACGCCATACGTGCCAAGAAGATTGACGGCGAAGTTCCGTTCGAGCGCGGCACGATCGCTCAAGTCATCGAAAAGCGCCATTCCGGCGTCATTGATGAGAATATCGAGAGACTCGACCGTCTCGACAGCTCCTTGAGTCTGATCGGCGTTGGTCACGTCCAGGATCAGCGGCGTGGGCGAGCCCATCCAAAGGGGCCAAGGGGTGGCGCGTGCCGCCGAACACCTGCTTCGCGCCGCTCCTCAAGGCTTCCTCAACCGGCGCCTGTCCTACACTGCAATCGGCCCCGTCACCAGAACTGCTTTATCTGCGATCGTCATATACCCTCCTCCGCTTCGTTAGTCGCCGGCTGTAGCCAGACCTCATCTCGGCAACGCCAGGCCATGAGCCGGATTGAGGCGCGCTCGAAAAATTAACCTTCGGGCGTAGCTTCCGCAGGCCAGTATGGCTTATCTGCATCGGCTAAGTAGCCATCCGCGTAGCGATCATGATGGCGGACCCATGACATCGTGAAGGGGAGGCCATCCTCATCGCGGCCTTTGGGAACAAAGTCGAGATAGTTGTAGGTGTTGACAACGTTTTCGGTCCCGCGGGCGTAGGCGGAATAAGTGTGGAAGATGCTGCCGCTGTTGTCCTTGTAGAAGACGCTGATTCCCGGCGCTTCCACGCTGGGGAATTCCACGAGGTCGAAGTTGTACTCTACTTTTCCTCTCGCCATTTCCTCCTCTGTGAATGACGTGCGGTAGTCGTAGTTGAAGTCGGTCCCGAACGACGAGACCCAGGCAAATCGCCAGCCCATGCGCTTCTTAAACTCCTCGATTTTGGATAGAGGCGCTCGTGAAACCGCCGCAAAAGAGACATCACGTTGCGCCAAATGCGCCAGCGCGCCATCCGTATGATCCATGTTGAACGAGCAACTGGGGCAGCCTTCGTTCCACTCCGGGCCGAACATGAAGTGATAGACAATGAGCTGGCTGCTGCCGTCGAACAGGTCGGCGAGAGTTTTCTTGCCCCCCGGTGAATCAAAAACGTAGTTCTTCTCCACTTTGACCCAGGGAAGCTGGCGACGTTCCGCAGCGAGAGCGTCACGCTCGCGCGTGAGCTGCTTCTCTTTGGCCAATAGTTTCTTGCGAGCCGCAAGCCATTCATCTCGCGACACTATTTTCGGGTTTTCAGTCACGCTCGTCGACATATTCATTCCTCCTTATTACTTAGGTTCGGGACGATTTCTCCTGCTTTGTTCTTTTTGCGAGACAGCTTCACGGCCACCGCCGCCAGAAGCCGCACCGGCAACGATGAGTCCTATGGTTGCAAAACAGAACGGACACATCGTTCACCCCCTTGATGGCGACTCTGGACCGCAAAGCTGCTTCTCTAAGGGTGACGGATGAAGACAGTCGATTTCGACAGCGCAAACGAGAAAAGAATTGGTCACCCGCGCCTTTGGAGTAGAAACTGTCTGACCGCCGGGTCCTCGGCTAGACCAATCGCGCGATCGAAAGCATCTGCGGCCTCAGAGGTCTTCCCCAGCCGTTGCAACAAGTGAGCGCGAACCGCCCAGTAGGGCTGATAGCCCGATACGTTCCCAAGATCGATCGCGCCCAGTACCGCCAGCCCCGCTTCAGGTCCCTTCGCTTCGGCTACTGCTGCGGCGTATCCAGTTCGCGTGCCGAGCGTCGGGGATATACGGATCAGCTGTTCGTAGAACAGCATGATCGCAGCCCACTCAGTCCGACCGGTGCGCGCCCGCTCTGCATGTACCGACTGAATCGCGGCCTCGAGTTGAAAGCGGCCGGTGCGATCGCGACTCGACGCTTCGGCGAGATGGCGCTCCGCCTCTTCGATTAATGGCTGAGACCACTGCTGTGAATCCTGCTCCGAGAGCGGAATATAGCGGCCTTCCGGTCCCCGCCGTGCCCGCCGCCGCGCTTCACAGTGGAACATGAGAGCCAGCAGCCCGTGCACCTCTGCTTCCCTGGGCATTAGCTGAAGAAGGACCCGTCCGAGCCAGATCGCTTCCTCGGCAAGCTCCCGGCCGCTCTGATCGACTCCCGCCATATCGTCCCAGCCAATACCAAAGGCGGCGTAAATGGCTTCGAGCACCGCGTCGAGCCGCTGCGGCAGTTCGCGCTCTTGCGGCACTTCGAACTGGATGCCGCCGTCGCGGATCTTCGTCTTGGCACGCACCAGTCGCTGCCCCATCGTCTTTGGTGAGACCAGGAAGGCGTGGGCGATGCGCGCCGCATCCAGTCCCAGAACGGTCTGGAGCATGAGCGGCGTATGCATGGAGGAATCGATCGCGGGATGAGCGCATACGAACAGGAGCTTCAACCTGTCGTCTGGAAACTCCGTAGGCAACGTCACCTCGCGTTCCTCCCTCAGGAGCTGGAGAGTGGGTTCACTTGCTACGGCCACTTGTTGATGACGCACAAGATCGATGAAGGAGCGGCGCGCTGCCGTCAGCAGCCAGGCCTCCGGATTTTGTGGCAGTCCGTCTCGCGGCCAAGCCGTGAGTGCTGCAAGCAACGCATTGCTGAGCGCATCTTCGGCGCTGGCGACGTCGCGCGTGTGCGAGGAGAGATACGCCACCAGCCGACCGTATGACTCGCGGGCCACTCGCTCGATTGCCCGATGAGCATCCTCCTGGCCGCTTCCATTCATTCTGTGATCCGCTGCTTCGATTCTGAGGCGAGGGGACGAACCTCCACGGCACCGAGCGAGGCTGCAGGGCAGCGCGCGGCCCAATCGAGTGCCACGTCGAGGGAAGGGAGTTCCATGATTATGAATCCCCCCAACTGCTCCTTAGTGTCAGCGATGGGGCCATCCTGTACGCGCCGCTTTCCTTCCCTAAGCCGCACTGTGGTCCCAGTCTCCGGCGCTTTAAGCGGATCGCCAGCCAGGTAGGTGCCGGATTCGACGAGAGCCCTATGGTACGCCCGCCAAGCACCCGTGTAAGGGTCGGTTCCGTCGCTGTTCCGGGTCGCAAAAGCTTCCGGTGATTCATAGACTAGCAGGGCAAATTGCATCAGATGTTCTCCTCGGGGAACTATTGGGAGCGCCTTTGTGCGCCTGAACGTATGACGGATGAAAGGCGGTCCATTCGACAGATTTCAGGAAATCTCGAGAAATTCTAAGCATCCATGATCGAATTGACGGTGTCAGGGTCAAGGTGGCCACATGCGAAGTCATTCGTTGAGGGCTGACTCGGAAAAATCTTGCGCGGACGGGGTCCTTATTTCGAGGCGAAGAACAGAAATTCCAGCCACGAAACACCAAGACTCTATGCGTCAAGGTCTGCATTCAAGGAACTGGATTCCGATCCCACAGCTCAAGGTCAAAGCCAAGCTCGGAAGATTCATCGCCGCCATGTTCTCCCAATCGTTCTACCACATGAGGTGTCGCCGACTGTCCCTTCCACCACGCATTTGCAATTCGTTTTGAGGCGCCCATCGGGCGACGTGCCTCCTCATGGTCCCGGCACTTTTTCGCAGATACCATGATGAAGTGGGTCAGAGCATGACCCACAGAAACGATGAAGAAAGAGAATGGGCGTTTTAGACACTCAGGTTGCACTCGTCACCGGAGCTTCAAAAGGTATAGGCGCAGGGATAGCAAAGGGATTGGCGGCAGCAGGAGCCTCGGTCCTGTTGAACTATGCTCCAGCGAAGAGGGCGCAGACCGGGTTGTGGCGGAGATTTCGGAACGGGGAGGCAAGGGGTTTGCGAAGCAGGGTGACGTCTCGAAGAGTGACAAGGCGAGACCCCGGAACGTTAGCAAGACATTTCGTGTGGCACGATGTGTGTTTACCACGGCGCCCACAAGTCGGCTACTAAAGATGCAACAAAAACGCAGGGGTGTCATCCAATGGAAGACCGAATGTCAGGAGCCGGAATGATGCAAATCGGCATCGACAGCTTCGCTGCAGCCATCTCTGATCCGGCCACCAGTCTCACGCTCAGCCCAGTTGAGCGCATGCAGCATCTGCTGGAGGAGATCGAACTCGCCGACCAAGTCGGCCTCGACGTTTTCGGCATCGGCGAGCATCACCGCGCCGAGTTCCTCGATTCCGCCCCGGCAGTGATCCTGGCCGCGGCTGCCGCGCGCACCAAGAGCATCCGCCTTACCAGCGCCGTCACCGTTCTCAGCGCCGCCGACCCGGTACGCGTCTTCCAGGAATTCGCCACGCTCGACCTGATCTCCCATGGCCGCGCTGAGATCGTCGCGGGCCGCGGCTCCTTCGTAGAGTCCTACCCGCTCTTTGGCCTGCGCCTCGAAGACTACGACGAGCTTTTCGCTGAGAAGCTTGATCTGCTCCTCGCCATCCGCGAGAACACGCACGTCAAATGGTCTGGCAAGCACCGCGCTCCGCTCACCGGCCAAGCCGTCTACCCGCGTCCGCTGCAGGATCCGCTGCCCATCTGGGTCGGCGTCGGTGGCACGCCCACCTCCTTCGTCCGCGCCGGCACGCTGGGGCTGCCGCTCATGGTTGCCATCATCGGTGGCGAACCCAGACGCTTCCGCCCCCTGGTCGACGCCTACCGCGAGGCCGGACGCCGCGCCGGTCACCCCGCCGGGAAGCTAACGGTTGGACTTCACTCCATCGGCTTTCTGGCCGACACCACCCAGCAAGCTGCCGACGACTTTTATCCGGGGTACGCACACACGTTCACCGAGATCGGCAAGGAACGCGGCTGGCCGCCGACCACGCGGGCGCAGTTCGACGCCGTGCGCGGGCCCACGGGCGCACTGCTCATCGGCGACGCCGAAACAGTTGCGAAAAAAATACTGTATGACAATGAAGTCCTCGGCGGCATCTCGCGCATCACCTTCCAAATGGGCGTTTCCACGCTTCCGCACAAGAAGATGCTGCGTGCCATCGAGATCCTAGGGACGCGCGTCGCGCCTATCGTTCGCAAAGAACTCGCCGCCGTCGCTGTTCCCGCACGAAAAATAGCTTCGAGAAGGTAGCTTCCCTTTGCATACTAAAACCGCCAGCTGCCCGCTAAAACAATCGCGCATGCCACCCGCAAAACAGAGAAGTTCAACCCCTGACCATCGCATTTCCCGACGTTGATTATGAGGGATCCGCGGCCAAGCCAGCCCAATACAACGGTGCCCTATTGTTGCCAGCCGCCACCCAGTGCTTGGTAGATTTGGACCAGAGAAATGAGTTCGTTCGCCTGGGCCTGCGCCAGCCCTAGTTCCGCGGAAAAGGAATTCGTCTCATTGGTCAGCACTTCCAGGTAGTCGGTGGTCCCGGCCTTGAAACGCACCTCGGAGAGCCGTGCTGCATCCTGGGCCGATTCGAGGAGATGTTCCTGCTGGATCCTGAACTCTCGATTCTTGCGATAACCAATCAATCCATTCGAGATGTCGCGAAACGCGCCTTGAATCGTTTCTTCGTAAGTCAAACGCATCTGCTCGCGCTGTGCCTCGGTCAGACGAACGTTCGACTTAAGCCTTCCTCCCTGGAATATGGGCTGAGTTACGGAGGCAGCCAAATTCCATAGGCCAGCCGGGCCGGTGAAGAGATTTGTCAGCGCCGGACTCTCGTAACCGGCCGTTCCGGTGAGCGAGATCTGGGGGAAGTAAGCCGCCCGTGCCACACCGATCTGCGCGTTGGCCGCAATCAGACTCTCTTCGGCCTCGCGAACGTCCGGCCGTCGCTCCAGCAGGGATGAAGGAAGGCCGGCAGGGACTTCGGGAGCGTGCGGCTCCTCCGTGAGCCTGAGCCCGCGAGGGACATCTGCGGGATTGTTTCCCAGAAGAATGCTGATGGCATTTTCCTGTTGTGCGATCTGCCTTTCAAAATCCGGAATTTCCGTGGCAGCGGTGTAGACCAATTGCTCGGACTGGCGTACGTCCAATAGCGAGTCGATCCCGTGTTGCTCCAGGGTCTGCGTCAATTGCAGAGAGTCGCTGCGGGAGTGGAAGGTCCGTTGGGAGATTTCCAACTCGAGATCGAGCTCGCGGAGCTGGAAATAAGCTGTCGCCAGGTTGGCTACGAGGGTGGCAGTAACTTCCTTCTGAGCCCACTCATTGGCCAGAAGATTTGCCCTGGCAGCTTCGGTGGCACGACGATACTTTCCCCAGAAATCGAGGGTATAGGCGGCGGACGCAGTCAGTTGTCCTTGCGTGACCTCATAAGCCGGGATCGGACCGATTTGTGGGCTTTGCTGGCTGTTGATGTTGCCGCCGGCGCTCAACGAGGGAAGCTGATCGGCGCGAGCGATCCCGAGTTGCGCCTGAGCCTGCAAGACCCGGGTTGCTGCGATGCGAACATCGTAGTTCTTCTTGAGCGCGATGCGAATCAGGCTCTGAAGTTGAGGATCCTGGAAAACTTCCCACCACTTCTCATCGCCCAACGAGGCGGTGGCCTGCTCGGCCTTCGCACGCTCGGGCTGGCCTGGTTGCGGCTTCGCGTCGGCAGGCCCCGGCATGTCGGCGGTTGATCCTCGATACATACCGGGCACATCCACCGCCGGCCGCTTATAGTTCGGACCGACGGCGCAACCGGTGAGCACGGCCAGAGCTACAACCAGAGCAACCGAGGGAGAAACGCGCTTCAGAGATTGAGTCAATAGAGTTTGAGTCATGGATTAGTCTCCAGCTCCTTCTTGCAACGCGTAAGCCGGGATCTTCTCCGGCTCAGCTTTGCGAGTCGAGCGGAAGAAAGAGAACCGGTCCAACACTTTCTCCTGGAATTCTTCAAGATAGAGATAGATAGCCGGCGTAACGAATAGCGTGATGAACTGAGAGACGATGAGGCCGCCGGCCACGACCAAGCCTAATGGCCTGCGCGAGGCTCCATCGGCGCCGTACCCCAGCGCAATCGGCATCGCGCCCAGCAGCGCCGCCATGGTCGTCATCATGATGGGACGGAAGCGTTCCATGCTGGCATCGTGAATCGCCTGATCGTCTGCAATCCCCTGACGCACTCGCTGCTCCGCGAAATCCACGATCATGATTCCGTTTTTCTTCACGATGCCCATCAGCATGAACATTCCAATGTAGGCATACAGCGAAGCTTCCGCGCCGAACAGCCACAGCGTGAACAGTCCGCCCAGCAACGCCACGGGCAGCGAGGAAAGTACAGTGATTGGGTGCAGGTAACTCTCGTAGAGAATCGCGAGGATCACATACATGACGAACACCGCGACCAGCATCAGCACAGCCAGGTCTGAAACCGTGTTGCGAAAGGTGAGCGCCTCGCCCTGCAGCGCTCCAACGATGCCAGGCGGCAGAATCTGCGTCGCAGTCTGTTCCACAAACTGGGTTGCCGGTCCAATGGCGTAACCGGGTTTCAAATTGAAGAACATAGTCACACTGGTGAATTGATTGATGTGGTTGACAGCTTGCGGGCCGATGACGGGGTGCCAACTCGTGACCGCGTTAAGAGGAATCATGCGCTGCCCGTCGTCACTCTTGATGTAGAGCTTACCTAGGTCTTCCGGAGCGGAGCGCTTGTCATCTGCGACTTCGAGAATCACCTGATACTGATCGGTCGGCTTTTTGATCAGATAACTATAATTCTGCGAATAGGCGTCGTGTAGAAGCGTGAGAATCCGGCTCTCCGATACGCCGTAGAGCTTTGCCTGCTCGCGCAGAATGTCGACTTGCAGGTTCGGTGTGTGATTGTAGAGATCGGAATTCACAAACAAGAACCCGGGATACTCGTGCATCTTCGCCATCATCTTGCTCGCGGAGTCGTAGACCTGGTCGGGGTCGATTCCGGAAAGCGCATAGGCAAATTGGCCCTGCGCGTTGGCGGTGGCACCGGTACTGATTTCGAGCGCGGGATTGGGCTGGAGAAATGCCACGGTGCCGGGAATTGCATTGCCGATCGCGCCCATGAGCTGTCCGGCCACTTGTGCGATCGGTGGGCGCTCGGACGGGGGCTTTAGAAATGCAATCAGGAATGCCTGATTCGATCCCATGAATTGCGCGTTCCCGCTCATGGTGAAAGTGCTCCGCACCGCCGGATTCGCCTTCATGATCTTTTCCGCCTGCGTTTGATAGGCATGCATCTGATCGGGCGATGATCCTTCCTGCGCCACTAATATGCCGCGGATAAACGAACTGTCGCCCACTGGCAGAAACGACTTTGGAACGACATAAAAGAGATAGCCAGTCCCGGCGAGGCAGACCACCCAGGTCACAGCCGAAATCCAGCGATGGCGAAGGAAAAACCATAGCGAACGCCCGTAAACATCCAGCACGCGATGCTCAAACGCACCGAAGGCGCGCTCCATCCAGGTTTTCTTCGAGCCCGCACCGCGCTGACCGAGCAGCCGGGAGGTCATCAGTGGAGTCAGCGTGAGCGACACAATTCCGCTGGCGAGAATCGAGATCACAATGGTGAGCGAGAACTCGCGGAAGATGCGGCCCATGAGCCCGCTCATGAACACCAGCGGAATGAACACGGCGGCCAACGACAATGTCATGGCCAGAATGGTGAAGCTGATTTCCTTCGCCGAGTTCAGCGACGCCTCGAACGCGTTCTGTCCTTCCTCCATCAGCCGCACTGTGTTTTCGAGAAACACGATGGCATCGTCCACCAGAAATCCGATGGCCAGGGTCAACGCCATCAGCGAAAGATTGTCTAGGCTATAGCCGAGCACGTCCATCGCTATGAACGTCAGCAGCAGAGACAAGGGCAACGCCACGGCTGGAATCAGAGTGTCGGTCGCCCGCCCGAGGAAGACGAAAATAACCATGACCACCAGCACGAAGGCGAGATAGAGCGTCGTCTGGACATCTTTTATGCCACCCACGATGGTCAGCGAGCGGTCATAGGCCGGCACCAGCAGAACGGAGGTGGGGAGCTGCGACTGAATGGTAGGGAGCAGATCCCTCACCGACTTTGCTACTTGAACCGCGTTTACGCCCGCCCGGCGAAACACCGCGATCACCACGGTCGCACCGGGCTGGGGGTATCCGCGCACCCAAAACCGCATATCGATGCGCTCGTCCTGAACGCTTTGGCCGGCGCTGGCGACATCTTTCAGATACACCGGTGCGCCACCGCTTTGTCCAACGATGAGCCGGTTGTATTCGTCAGCGGTAGTGAGTTGCCCTTGCGGCTGTAGCAGGAAGCTGCGGTGGGGCCCGTCAAACTGGCCCGCACCGGTGTAAGCGGTTCCGTTCTTGATCGCGCCTGTTAAGTCTTCCAGGGTGATGTTGCGAATCGCCATCGCCGATGGATCGGCTTTGATCCGAACTGCCGACTGCGTGCCGAAGACCGCAACCTGGCTTACACCGGGCAGTATGCTCAGGCGCTCCCCGACTTGGGTGTTGGCGTAATCGTAGAGTTGGCCTTCGGTGACCGTATCGCTGACCAGCGCAATATATTGGATGGGCTGGTCGTTGGGATTCGTCTTGGTGAATGTGGGAGGGCTGGGCAAATCGACGGGGAGTTGTCCCTGGGCGCGCGTGATGGCGGCCTGCACGTCGGTCGCTGCTCCGTCCAGGCTCTTGGAGAGATCAAATTGCAAGACAAAACTGGAGTGGCCCTGACCGTTGTTCGATGTGACCAGCTCCAGGCCGGGGATCTGCATGAACTGGCGCTCCAGCGGCGTGGCCACGTTGTTGGCCATCGTGTCTGGCGTGGCCCCCGGGTAGTTAACCTGTACCTGGATGACCGGATAATCGACGGCGGGCAGATCGCTTACCGGCAACCGAAAATATGCCAAGATTCCGAACAGGATGACGGAGACGGTCAGCGCGACCGTCATTACCGGACGACGAATGAAGACTTCAGAGAGATTCATGAATGACCTCCGTTTGTCACGGCTGCCTGGTTGCCCGCGTTCGACGATGGCGCGGCGGGAGCCGAGGAATCGACGCGCACCTTACCGCCGGGGCGAACCAGCATTTGGCCGGCGAGCACGACGCGTTCGTTGGCGGCGACTCCCTCGGTCACAACCACGTCATCGCCCTGGCGCTGCCCCAACTTTACGGGCCGGAGTTCAGCCGTATCGTCGGATTTCAGCACGTAGACGAACGGCCCTTGCTGACTGATCTGTGCGGCTTGATTCGGAATCAGCACCGCCGCCTTCTCGGTGGTGAGAACGAGTTTCACGTCGACGAATTGGCCGGGCCAGAAGCGATGGTCGGGATTCCTCATCGTGGCGCGCAAATTGACTGTGCCGCTGCCGTTCTGCACTGAGTTATCGAGGAACTCGACGCGGCCAGATTTAGCCGCACTCTCTGCGTCGGACGGAAGCCGGACTGTGGCTTTCAGCGTGCCTCGGGACATCTGTTGTTGAACCTGCGGAAGGTCGCTCTCGGTAACCGTGAAATTCGCATAGATCGGGTCGAGCCGCTGGATCGAAAGAAGCGACGTCGCATTGGCTTGCACTACGTTTCCGACATCCACCAAACGCGCGCCAGCTCGGCCGTCGATGGGAGAGTGGATGTAGCAGTACTCGAGGTTGAGTCTCGCGGTTTCGAGAGCTGCTTCCGCCGCTTCCACCAGCGCCTGGTCGACATCGACGGCGTTCTTCTTGGTGTCGTAGTCCTGCTTTGAGATTGCTCTTTCTCCTATGACTTCCTCGTCGCGGGCGAATTGAATTCTGGCGAGATCGAGCGCCGCCTTTGCCTGGGCAAGGCTTGCTTGCGCCGCGTCTAGCTGCGCTTTGTAGGGACGAGGATCGACGACAAACAGCAATTGTCCTTTCTTTAGGTTCTCGCCGTCCTGAAACTGCCGTTCGACGATACGTCCGCCGACCTGGGGCGTCACCGTGACCGACTCGAACGCCGCGTTTCTGCCGATCTCGTCCAAATACCTGGGAACGTCCTGCGCCGTGGCCTTGACCACCGTCACCAGCGGCGCGGGCATGGCAGGCGCCGCTGCTTGCACATTGCTTCGGCTGCAACCCGCCGTCGCCAAAAGCAGCGCCGCAGTAAGTCCAAGCCGTCCGTATCGAAGATTTGAAGTAGTCCTCACCGTCATGTTCATGGCCATCCTTAATCTGAAAAATCTGAAAGCGCTCTTGATTTACGCCGAAGTCGCCAAACATTGAGCAACTAGCAGCTCCAGCGGAGAACTGAGGCGCTCATCCGCTACCGGTTTTTCTGTGCTGGCGGGCGGCAGTTGCCTGGAATGCGATGACATCGCGCTTCCAATTTGCTGGAAAGCGCGACTACGCGCGGCGACCACGTCCCGCCGTGCACAGCCCAGTAGAAGAGAACAGTCTTGATCGGAGTAGCGTTCAAGAACCGTCATTACGTAGACAAAGCGCTCAAACGGCTCGAGGGCAAGAACTGCAGCAATCTCGACCTGGTCCACCACCGGAGTCTTGCCATTACCGCTGACCGACGCGGAGTTCGAACGGCCGTTTTCGTCCGTTGGTCGCGGGTTGATGGCCCTCGCGGCGTTTACGATGATCACCCGCCGAGCCCAGGAACGCGCCCATTCCTTGAAAACCGGGTTGCCCTCTACCGCGTCCTCCAGGCCGGAGACAAAACACTGCTCCGCCTTCTCGCGATCCGCGGTTAGCAGGAACGAGAGAAAGTAGAGGCTTTTCATGTCCTCGTCGAAGAGCCGGCGGAAATCGTCGCTGCTTGCGTACGGCTTGGGTCTCGTGATTTGCTTTACCCCCGGCATGTTCACCTCCGTCTTTCGTGTATTAGTCGTTCGAGCTTGGTGAAAATCGACATCCAAAACTATTTTTCTGATGTTTTCAGCGTCTCACTCTTTTTTTCGAGCACCTGCGACGGTGTGCATTGGCATTTTCGGGCAAGTCCTTTCAGCACGTGTCGAGTAAGAATGCCGGCGCAGGAAAACTTTGCGCCTTGCTGCATGAGATCGAAAATCGCCTCTTCTCCCTCGCGGCTGATGAGGGTCAGACTGCTTAGATCGATAACCACCTTGCGGCCTTCTAAGTCACGGCTGGCATTTGTCCAGGTGGTGCGCAGCTCATCAACCCAGGGTTCGCTCAGCTTTCCTTCCACCACCAGCTTGCGTTGCGTTCGGGTCTCGACAATGGAAATCTTGAACATATTGGATCTCAGGACGAATCCGATAAGCGCAACGCGCATGCCAAAGGCGCACGCCTGCAAGATGTTGAAGCTATTGGCGGGAGCAAAATCGTCGGAGCATAGTGTCAACGAATGTCAAAATCAAAATTGACACTTGTAGACATTGGAGGCGAGAGACGTGAGCCCTGTGGTTAAAGGGTAAAGAGGTCTCTAAGCCGGGAAGTGCCAAGCGCGGGCGCTCAATGAGATAAGGCTAGAGAGTGCGGTCGTGAGGTCCGACGGGTGGCGATTCAGGACACTCTTCGCGGGTCGACGCCTAGCCTCTTCATGCGAGCGATGAGAGTCGTGCGTTTGAGGCCCATACGGGCCGCAGCGCCGTCGGCGCCCGCTACTCGCCCGTTGGTCATCTTCAAAATGCGAACCATCTCATCGCGTTCATTCGCCTCCCGCGTCCCAGCCACTGGAGTGGTTCTGCCATTGTTGCTCAGTTCGGCGATCGGAGCTTGCAATGCCGTGCCGTGAGTGAGGATCACCGAACGCTCGATGAAGTTCTCCAGCTCGCGAATATTCCCCGGCCAAGGCCAATTCGAGAGCTTCCTCATGGCTGCGACGGGAATCGATTCAATCTCCTTGTTCATGAGGCGGCCGTACTTCTGCGTGAAATAGCGGACCAGCAGCGGGATATCCTCCGGGCGCTCGCGCAAGGGTGGGATGCGGATCGGAAAGACATTCAGTCGATAGTACAAATCGCTGCGAAACTCGCGATTCTCCATCATTTTTTCGAGGTCGCGATTGGTGGCCGCTACCAGTCGGACGTCGACCTTTTTGGTTCGGTTGCTGCCCAGCCTTTCAAACTCACGTTCCTGCAAAGCTCGCAGCAATTTAGGCTGGATCTCTACAGGGATGTCCCCGACCTCATCCAGGAACAGTGAGCCCTGGTCGGCCAGTTCGAGGCGGCCAATTTTCTGTGCAATCGCACCGGTGAAGGCGCCTCGTTCATGTCCAAAAAGTTCACTCTCGAGCAGTCCCGTCGGGATCGCAGCGCAGTTGAGCTTTACGAAGGTCCGCTCCTTTCGACGGCTGCGTTCATGGATAGCGCGCGCAATCAATTCCTTTCCGGTGCCAGTCTCACCGAGAAGTAACACCGTCGAGTCGCTGGGAGCCACGGTCTCCACCAGGTTCAAAACATGGCGGAGAGCCGAACTCTGCCCCACAATTCCTTCGAAGTCCATCTCGCCGCGGATTTCGTCTTCCAGATACAGTTTTTCCTGCGCGAGTTTGTCTTTGAGATCAGCGATTTCACCATACGCCAACGCGTTTTCCACGCCGATCGCAACCTGCTGTGCCACCTGAGCCAGAAAGGCCGCCGCCTCGCGCTCAAAAGCATTCTCTTCCCGGCTCGCGAGGGCGAGCACGCCAAGCGAGCGTTCCCTGCTGATGAGAGGCATGTCGCAGAACGAATTTATACCCTCGCCTGAGGCTTTGGCGTACATCTCCGGGGGAACTTCCGCCGGATCCAGGCGGTTCAAGACCCAGGGCTTGCCGCTTTGGTATGTTTTACCGGGAA
This sequence comes from Candidatus Sulfotelmatobacter sp., assembly GCA_036514015.1. Lineage (GTDB taxonomy): Bacteria > Acidobacteriota > Terriglobia > Terriglobales > Acidobacteriaceae > Sulfotelmatobacter. The sequence goes on along the minus strand of DATBYA010000048.1, from coordinate 8,267 downwards.
TCGAATCCGCGATGGGAATCAAGACCTGTTTTGTGAAAAATCCCCTACTATCTGGGAAGTCGAGAGCGTGCACCCGCAAGTGCGCGCCGTCTGGCTCGGGCAGCATGATCGCGGCTGCGTCGCAGCGCATGACGCGGCGAACACTCGCCGAGATGGTTCGCAGCAGTTCTTGAAAATTCAGGTTCAAGACCACTTGGTTCGTCAGATCAAGGATGAGCTTTAGCCGATCTTGCGCCTGGCGGGACAAGTAGAAGTTCACGGCAGCATCAATGGCTAGCGCAATCTGGTCGGCAACCAGAGAGAGAAAGCGGACTTCCTCCTCGGGGTAGGCATGCGAGCGGGTGCTGCCAATGCTCAGCGCACCGAGCCGGCGCTCGCCCCTGGCGAGTGGAAGCACACAAGTAGAGGCGATACCTAATTCATTCAGAAATTCTCCATGCTTCGCAAACCGCGCCTCCTCCCTCCAGTCTGCCGTTACGAGAGCCTGCTGAGATTCATGTACCCACGCGATGGGCGTATCTTCCAGAACAACGTCCGCCTCGGGCACAACGTGCCTTCTGCCATTTGAGTAGAGCAGATGCCACTCGACTGTTTTGGTGTCACTGTCAAACGCGACAAGCTGCAAATAGTCATAGGGAACAACCTCGAGCAGTGTCTTCAGAAGCATGTCAGCAGCGGCGTCGCAATCGCTGCACGTGCCAATCGCATTGGTCGCGCGCAGCAGCGCCTCATAGCGAGGAGTGTAGGTCTCTGAGATTGTTGTTGCCAAAGTGCTCATAGACTTGTTCGCCTGTCACATCGATTGGGAATACCCCAATGACCGCGAACGCCCCCCGGCGGGCGCTGCGGATTCGTGGATATGGTTGATCTGATGTAGTCAAGCCGCAGAAAGCTTCGACAAAATGTCGTTGCCTTCGCCACTTGTCAAAGCACGGGTCGCAGCGCTTGACAGACGGCATACTCAACCTTCGGCTTCGTATGCGTAACCTGCACTCACGCAAGCACTTCAGAACGATGCCTCTGCGGGCGCAACGTTGGCACCTCGGATGCCAGTATCGAATGCCAGACACGATTTAGGTACTGTGACCATCAAGGTCACGGAATCGTAGGCTCAGATTCAAGGATGGAGGAATCACATCATGCGACGAACTGCGATTATGCTTGCAGGTTTTGTCTTTCTCTCAACTTTTGGCGCCGCGGCTCAGGAAAGCCGCTCGGAGGTCAGTCTGCAAGGGACAGGTTTTTTCACCCAGGACACTAACGGCCAGGGCATCTCGCGGACAACCACAAATACCGGCGGGTTTCTCGTCGGCTACCGTTATCACATCAACCGCTGGCTCGCCGCGGAAGCAAACTACGGCTACGACCGCGATACCCAGAAGTATTTCTCTACTGGCGGGCTTTCGCGAGTTCAGTCTGACGTCGACACAGCCACTGCCGCTGCGGTTATAAGCCTTCCTTTCCGGATTAGCAGGCTCAATCCCTACGTTCTTGGCGGGGGCGGGAGTTTGGTGTTTCATCCAACGGGCAACGCGGGGGGCTTTTTGTCTGGCGCTGACACCCAGGCGAAAGGTGCTTTTCTCTATGGCGGTGGCGTCGACTACACGCTGACCCGGCATTGGTCTGTACGCGCCGAGTATAGGGGCTATGTCTACAAAGATGCCGACTTTGGCGTCAGGGCACTCAATACTGATAGCTGGACTCACACCGCGCAACCGTCTGCTGGAGTTGTCTTCCGATTCTGATCGTAAAGCTCCTGGCGGGCAGGATTTCCTGCCTGCCGGGGTGCTTTGATCGTTGTAAGAGTCTGGCCAGTTGATCTGCAGCTGTTTCGTGGGGTTCTCTTAGGACCAGCGAGCTGCGTCTGCAGAGTGGGACTTCGAGCAAACGCCATTTAGGGATGGAGAGACGTGCGCCTGCTGGAAAGCACGATTGAGTTGCTGGGCGGTCTAGGTTTGAGCGCCCTGACCTTACTGATCAGTTTCTGTATCGTTGGCTCGATTGTTGCGGCCCTACGAGCGGTCAGCCGGGGAAGCGGTGAAGTGGTAAAGAAGCAGTGAAAGAGCCCTCGGTTTCGCTGCCGATGTCAACGTGTGGGATGACCGCGACCGCGGTATCCCTACCGAAGCCAAATGTTCGGAGGAATGCACCATGGCTGAAAGAGAGCGCAAGAACTGGAGAGAGTTGTGCAACGCCGCGCTGGGAGCAAAAGATCCCGATGAGTTGCTGAAAATCGTTCAGGAGCTCAACCAGGCCCTAAAACGCGAAGAACAAGTCCGGCGTGATTTCAGGGAGGCCATGAGAGCGAATAAGGTTTCCGCATAAATCAACTTGTTAAGAATTGAGAATTCGAGGCGACACCCGTGACATCTCAACGAGAAAGTGGAAACCCGACCGCGCAAGCGTCCAGAGGTTCAGCCAAAGGCTGTGAATGAAAACAAGTAGAGAACGCTCTCTTGCCGTAGCTAGGGCTGCATCCGCCTTCATTCGCCACAACAGGCGCGGGGGCCGCCTTGCGGTTTTGATGCTGGTGCTCTCTGCAGTGCATATTCAGCTGTGTGTTCCAGCCGCCCGAGCGGAGTCCCCGGCAGAGAGGAAGAACCGCGGCTCCCAGCAATGGAGCCTGCGAGTCGATAAAGTCGATACCGGCGATGTGAGTCTGGATCCGTCTTTCGAATCCGCCCTCCACAAGAATCTCTTGAGAGAGCTAGCCAAAACGAAGCGCTTCAAGCAAGTGCTCCTTGGCAGTGGCCGCAACGCGACAGAAGTTACTGACCTGCTGATTTTGAAAATAGCAGTGCAAGAGTTTCCGCCGAGTAGCGTGACGCCTCGGTCCACTCTCGCTGACGCAGGCTTGCTGGGAGTAGTCGCGGAGCTTTTCCTTAGGTTCTGCGGGCGGACTGCTCTGGGTGGGGGAAGCAAATTGAACGCCCGTGTCCAGCTTTACACACGGGAAGGCCAGCTCATTCTGGACAATGTTGTCGAAGTCGATGTGGGGGACAACTCGCGAGTTACGCACGACTTGGCACAAAACGTTGCGGTCACCTTAGAGCGGTCAACCTTGCCGGACCCGGCAATCATCGCCCTGGAACAAGAAACTGCGAGAATGTCCAAATACCAGGTGGGCACGATCACTGCGGCGCAATGCCATCATGCCGACGATGCCGATGCTGGCGTCACCAGCTGCGAGGTTTCTGTGAGAGTGGGCGACACCGCTTATGGGGTGGTATACGCCGCGCCCTTTGGGACAGATAGAGTGCAGTATGAAGCAGGTCGTGAGCTTCTGGTTCTGGTCGGAGAGGACACGATTACCTACCACGATATATTGGGTAATTCATTCCAAGTGCCGATTGTGAGTCGCAGGAGTGTCACACCGCAGGGCAGCCGGTGAACCATACATCTCGGGCCAGGCGGAGGCGGCAAAGCTCCGAGCGCAGATTACACATTCCTCCGGGCGCTGCTGCTTCGCGGTGATGAAATATGAACCGCCTCTGGTAGCGTAGCTAGTTCTCGAAGGGACCGATTTTCCGTACCAGCAGGTTTTCCCCAAGGATGCTACGATCTCCCGATCGATGTCGGCGGAGAACCGTCGGGCCGGAGCACCAGGGTTCGGGCGCGGCTTGGAGAAAACATCTTGGTTGAAGCGGCAAAAAGTCTGTTTCTGATTCTCAGTGCGCTGTTCCCAATCGTCGACCCGCTGGGGGGAAGCCCGATCTTTCTGACTATGACGAGAGAATACTCACCGAGTACGCGGAGAGCACTGTCTTTGCGGATTGCGATGAACAGCTTTTTCTTGCTGGTGGGATCGTACTTCATCGGGACCCACATCCTGTCCTTCTTTGGGATTTCGCTGCCAGTGGTCCAGGTGGGCGGCGGATTGATTGTCATCTCAACCGGCTGGGCGCTGTTGAAGCAGGGCAACGACGACAACCAGAAAGGCGTGAAGAAGAAAATTCAGCCGAAGGATCCGTTCCATAATGCGTTTTATCCCCTGACTTTGCCCTTAACGGTGGGGCCCGGATCGATTTCCGTGGCTGTCACGCTAGGTGCGAATGCCCCGCACCAGCAAGGATTCAATCTCTTGAGCGTCTTGACCCCAATTGTCGGCTCTGTTCTGCTCGCGGCCAGCATTTTTCTCTGCTACGGGTTTGCGGACCGGCTGGCAAGGATGCTTGGCGCGACAGGGATGACCGTGATCATGCAACTTACATCGTTCCTGCTCGTGTGCATCGGCGTGCAGATCCTGTGGAACGGTGCCAGCGCGCTCTTGATCTCGCTTCCCTTGCACTTGCGCTGAGCTCTTGCGGTTGGTCTGGGCGGCGGCGCATTCATGCGCAAAAAAAATATGCCGATGCTTAGCGTTGGTACCGCGACTTGATCACGCGCTTTGCCCCATCCCATGGGGCCGCCGGCGCTATGGATTGGCGAGGTGTAGCGCATTACAAGGCGACGAACGACCGCAGCGTGCTGGCAAAGTTGCCGAGGATCTCAGGAGCGCTCATCCGTCCAGCGTTTGGGCCAGCAAGGCCATCCCCTGGCTACCGAGGCTACCGAAGGAATGAAGCAGATGGAAGCGATCCAACCGCGTTGCTGCAATTGTTTGCCACACATGTCGGTCTCTACGCATAGGGTTAGAAACATCCAAGGTAAAAGACAGGAGCGCGGCTGACTTCGTCGAGATCGCGAATCTTCCCAGTTTTAGCGGCCGCGGCTGACTTTTCCGGGGGAAACTCGATCACCTTTCCCCGCCGGTCACGGGGTCTCGACTTTAGCTTCTCCCGCGGGAAATCTCGAGAGTGAAATTTGATCACTTTCGCCATAAGATCATCCCATCCACGGGGCGCTTCGCCGGCTTGAAACTCCGTGATCGAGGTCCATAAGGATCATCAGCCCAGTCCTGCCTAAATCTTTCATTAACCGCACTTTCAAAAGCATCAGATTGTAAGGATGATCCTGCCAAACGGTCGGCCCTCAACGAGGTAACGCAGAGCATCCGCCGCTTCGGACAGGGGGAACGTCCTCGCCACGATGGGCTTGACCGCGCCGGATCGAAGCAGCGGAACGATGGCATCCCAGGCTTCGGCGTAAGCTGACGGCGGTTGTGCGAACAGGGAGAAGCTCTTCATACTCGCGCGCTTCCAGATCAGATCCGTGACGTCGATGGTTGCCTTGCGGCCTGCGGAATACCCCAATGTCGTTAGACTTCCCCCTACAGCAAGCGCGCCGAGAGCCTCGCTCAGGATTTCTCCGCCGATCGCATCGATCACGATGTCGGTGCCATAGCCTTTCGTGATCCGGCGAACGCCGTCGCTCAGCTTCTCCTCGGAAAGATCGATTACCTCGTCGAAGCCCAGATAGCGTGCCTGTTGCGCTTTCGCATGATTGGTGGTCGATGATATGGCGTTTTTCGCTCCCTGCGCCCCTGCCAACTGGGTGACTGCGTTTCCGACCGAGCCTCCAATCGCTGGCGACAGCACCGTTTTGCCTTTCACAAATCCCGCGAGGCTCAGTGACATTTGAGCGGTGAGATAGGCGACAGGAACGCCGGCGGCCGCAACATCGGTGATGTTGTCGGGAATCAAGCAAAGATCCTCTCTTCGGGCGGTAAGCCATTCACTGTACGTTCCATCTTCCGATACTCCATACGCTCCCGCGAACATTACCCGGGAGCCAACCGGAAACTCCGATCCTCCACCATCTTCAACGACCCCAGCACCTTCACCGCCGAGTACCAGCGGCGCCTTTGCTCGTGGGATCTGCCCCGATAGAATGGTGTGGTCAAGTGGGGTGACACCGGCCGCCGTGATCCTCACCAGTACCCGTCCATCCGAGACTGCCGGTTTTGGAATGTCCACCAGATTCAAATCCCCGTAACCGCCGAATCTTTCTACTCTCATTGCACGCATAGTAGCCACTCAACGCGTTTGGATGATGGATGAGACCGATCGGTCGCAGCGAAAGTAGGCCAAATTTGTTTGGGCAGGTTCGAACGAAGGTGGGCCATGAACGATTCAGGAGCACCTGAGAGACCTGTTCTGTGAGCGGAGTTTGCTGGATTAAGGAAGCCGGGGAAAAACTAGAGGGATTAGCGTCCTGCGGCCTTCTGGTCGCGAAGGACCAAACAGGTGGAACTTGCTTTCGCGACCAACCGGTTCTCCTGGTCGGTTATCATGCACTCGACGTAGCCGATCGTATGGCCCCGACGCACGACTGTTCCTTCCGCTTTGACCTGCGCCTGCCAGACAGCCAGTACGTTTACCAGGGCCTTTGAAAACGTGTAGCAGGGCTCAGGCGTATCGAATCTAAGGTCGACTTCGGTCAGCGGCTCACCGTTCTGCCGGTAGTCGTAATGATGCTCCAGCACTACACCCGATTCGTTCCATTTCCGCAAGATGCGCCAGCTCACAGTGCAGATTTTGCCGGAAACCCCGACCAACTCCAGTGTCCACGCAGAATGGGTCTCGTCGATAGCATCTCCAGGAATGGGCGTTTCTTGAATAGATATCGACACCCCACCGAGCTCGGCCATTGCATGAAGGGGAACCAGAAAGCTGAAAAGAAGTGAGCGCACTCTCGTCTTTCCGCGAATCCGTTCCTCCATGGTTTCGCTGCTCCCTCGATATCGTCGGCATAAAACTCGTCGAAGACGTCCAGATACGCCTCGCAGCTTCGTCTGATCTCAGCGTGGACGATGGCCGCATTTAGGGTGCCCTCCGCAGTCCGAGATCGTATGTACGGATCGGGATGAAACTGACGGACGGAGATGAAACCATGTTGATCGCTCATTGAAATTCTGCGAAACCTAGGCGCTTCGCTCTCGCTTTCTCCCAGGTTGGAGCGTTGGCGATTACCCACCGCCAGCACATCCCGGAAAATATGGGAATGTCGATCAAAGCCGAGTGTCCAACGCCAGCGCAGACGTTCTGCGGGAGCGCCAGACCCATCCGTCATCTATTTGGGAGTTCGGATGATGGAAGGAACCGTTCGGTCGCATAACGGTTTGTCGGACGTCGATTTCGCCGTACTACCATGCCTGCGAGGCATTGCTACTGGGTTTAACAAAGTATGCTTCAAGGGCGCCACCACGAGCTAGCGTGGCCATCTAACAGGGTGGTGTGAGCTAGTCGTCTCGATCGTAGAGCGATGAGGTGCCTGTGCTTTCAAGTTGCGTCGCCTGGCGCGTTATGCCACCGAACGGTCTATCCGTTATTTTCCGCGCCGACCTAAGATAAATGCGACCGAGCGGTCTCATCATGCATCGAACGGCAACTAGAGCGAAACGAATGAGGGGACGGACGGTGAAAATCGTCGTACTGATTGTTGGATGCGGTATCGAGAGTGAGACAAAAGCGTCTTTGTGGGTCTCGCTTTTGTCTCGCTTTCGTCCAAGTGTAGGCCATCAAAACGCAGAGTGTCGGAGAGTTCTTGAGGCATACGCGCTTACGTCGGATTCTTCCGATGAACGCCGTGGCCAAGCGGAGGTAAGTCCATGTGGATAGTCAGGCTCGCTCTTAACCGCCCATATACATTCGTTGTTCTTGCGATCCTCATTCTCTTGCTGAGTCCGGCCGTCATTCTTCGGACCCCTACCGACATCTTTCCGAATATCGACATCCCGGTCATTTCCGTCGCCTGGACGTACACGGGACTGAATCCTGAGGATTTGGAGACCCGCCTGACCACTCCTTTCGAGAAGGGCCTCACGACCCTGGTAGACAACATCGAGCACATTGAATCGACCACGTACAACGGAACTGCGGTCGTAAAAATCTATCTTCAACCTGGCGCCAGCGTGGACCGGGCGAACTCGCAGGTGGTAGCGCTTTCCGGCTTAGAGCTGCGGTTTCTTCCTCCGGCCACCCAGCCGCCGGAGATCATCAACTTCAGCGCTTCGAGTGTCCCGGTGCTTCAGCTAGGTGTTTCCGGACCCGGACTGTCGGAACAACAGCTTAACGATCTTTCGCTTAACTTCTTGCGTACTCAGCTCATTACGGTGCCAGGCGCCGTCATCCCCCTACCCTACGGCGGCAAGCCGCGACAGGTCATGATCAATATGGATCAGAACCTGATGCAGGCCAAAAACGTCTCGCCCAGCGACGTTTTGAATTCGGTGAATGCGCAAAGCCTTATCTTGCCGTCGGGCACGGCAAAGATCGCGGAAAGCGAATTGGACGTTCGCGTGAACGTCACACCTCGCACGGTCACAGAGCTTGGTGATCTTCCCATCAAGCAGGTGGGAGCGAAAACCATCTACCTGAGGGACGTAG
>DATBYA010000047.1:0-58286 GCA_036514015.1 Candidatus Sulfotelmatobacter sp. | reverse complement strand
TGGCTGAGTTTAGAGTACGCTCCGCAGTCCAAGATTGTGTATACGGATCGGGAGGATACTGATCGGCTGAGATGACATGATGTTGATCGCTCATTGAAATTCTGCGAAGTCGAAGCCTCGCTCCTGCTTTCTCCCCTATTGGAACGCCCGCGATTACGGTCGCGAACGGCAGTTCATATTCTTTCGGGATCTATTGGCGCGTTGAACAATTCACACTGTTGATGACGGAAGAGACCGGACGGTCGCACGGATTATGGGGTGAGCTGCCATGCGTGCAAAGCATCGTTAGCAGGCTTAATAAAGTATGCTTCCACACCGCCACCACCAAAAATAAGTGAGACCGACCGGTCTCATCGTGCATCGAACATGACCAAGGACGAAACGAGTGACGATTCGAGCATCGTCGTTCAGGTTTCGGAGAACTTCGGAAGGAACTGGAGGCACGCTCGGTTACGGCGAATTTCTGGTGAACGCCGCAGCCCGGGAAAGATACGTCCATGTGGATAGTCAGACTAGCTCTTAATCGCCCATACACGTTCGTTGTTCTTGCCATCCTCATCCTGTTGTTGAGTCCGGCCGTCATTCTTCGGACCCCGACTGACATCTTTCCCAATATCGACATTCCAGTCATTTCCGTCGCCTGGACTTACACCGGACTGAATCCTGAGGACTTGGAAACACGGCTGACCACTCCTTTCGAAAAGGGCCTCACGACACTGGTAGACAACATCGAGCACATTCAATCGACGACCTACAACGGAACTGCGGTGGTAAAGATCTATCTTCAACCTGGCGCCAGCGTGGACCGCGCGAACTCGCAGGTGGTGGCCCTGTCCGGATTTATTCTGCGGTCCCTTCCTCCGGCCATTCAGCCGCCTGAGATCATCAACTTCAGCGCTTCTAGTGTCCCGGTCCTTCAGCTGGGTGTTTCCGGGCCCGGAATGTCGGAACAGCAGCTTAACGATCTCGCGCTCAATTTCTTGCGCACTCAGCTCATTACGGTCCCGGGCGCCGTGATTCCTTTGCCGTATGGCGGAAAACCACGGCAGGTCATGATCAACATGGATCAAAACCTGATGCAGGCTAAGAACATCTCGCCCAACGATGTTTTGAACTCGGTAAATGCACAAAACCTCATCTTGCCGTCCGGCACGGCGAAGATCGCCGAAAGCGAATTGGACGTTCGCGTGAACGTTACACCGCGCACGGTCTCGGAGCTTGGGGATCTTCCCATCAAGCAAATCGGGGCGAAAACGATCTACCTGAGAGATGTAGCTCGGGTAAGCGATGGGTTTGGCCTTCAAACCAACGTGGTACGACAGGATGGCCATCGGGGCGTACTGGTCAGCGTGCTCAAGGCCGGAACTGCATCGACTCTGGATGTCGTGGCCGGAATTCGAAGGGTTTTGCCCCGCGCCGCGCTGACCTTGCCGCCGCAGTTGAGAATCACTCCCCTCGCCGACCAGTCCCTTTTTGTGCGAAGCGCGATCGACGGTGTGGTTCGCGAAGCCGTCATCGCCGCCGCGCTTACAGGAGTGATGATTCTTCTCTTCATCGGCAGCTGGCGAAGTACGCTGATCATCGCCATCTCTATCCCGTTGTCAATTCTGAGTTCGATTCTTGTGCTCAGTTTTCTACACGAGACGATCAACATCATGACCCTGGGCGGGTTAGCGTTGGCCGTCGGGATTCTGGTTGACGACGCCACGGTTGAGATCGAAAACATCAACCGCATCCTCGAAGAAGGTCACGAGAGCGAGATTCGGCAGGCCATCCTGGATGGCGCTCAGCAGATCGCCGTACCTGCACTGGTCTCGACACTGTGCATCTGCATTGTGTTTATGCCGTTGTTTCTGCTTGGCGGGGTAGCACGATATCTGTTCGTTCCGTTAGCGGAGGCGGTTGTCTTCGCCATGCTCGCTTCCTACATTCTTTCAAGAACTCTGGTGCCGACGCTGGTGATGTATATGCTCAAACTCAATGAGGGTCGAGGGGACGCGCGGAATTTGTTCGTGCGTTTTCAGAAGAGATTTGAGCAAGGGTTTGAACGGTTTCGCAATTCTTATCGAAGTGTCCTGATGCGATGCCTCGAAAGCCGACGGATTTTCATTCCAGCGTTTCTCGCGATTTGTCTGTGTTCTTTTCTCTTGGTCCCTTGGCTGGGCCAGGACTTCTTTCCGGAGTCTGATGCAGGCCAGTTCATCCTCCACATTCGCGCGAAGACAGGCTCCCGCATTGAGGAGACTGCGCGCCTATCGGATCTGGTAGAAGACGCGATCCGCGAGCGAGTTCCGCCGGCGGAGCTGGACAACATTCTCGACAACATCGGGCTGCCCTATAGCCCCCTGAATACAATGCATTCGACGTCGGGACTTATTGGCGCGAACGATGTCGATGTGCTTGTCTCCCTCCGCAGCAATCACAGGGCCACGGCCGACTACGTCCGCGAGTTGCGCGAAGATCTGCCGAGGGAGTTTCCCGGTGTGAGTTTCTATTTCCTCCCCGCGGACATCGTGACCCAGATCTTGAACTTCGGTCTGCCTGCGCCTATCGATGTGCAAATCGAAGGCGCGAATGTACAGGCCAGCCACGAAATCGCTGACAGGATCCTGACCGAATTGCACCAGGTGTCGGGTCTTACCGACTTGCATATCCAGCAGCCACTCGACTATCCCACCCTCGACATAAACGTGGACCGAACCAAGGCAGCGCAGGCGGGCTACACGGAGCGGGACGTGGCTTCAAGCGTCCTGAATTCGCTCAGCGGGAGCTTTCAGGTGACGCCGATGTTCTTTGTCAACTGGAATAATGGCGTGAGTTACAACCTGGTCGCGCAGACACCGCAGTATCGTCTCCAAACGGTCAGGGATGTCCAGAACATTCCCATCGCGGGCGGAACGAAAGCCAATCCCGAGATTCTGGCGGACGTGGCTTCGATGCAGCGCTCACGCGAAATGGCCATTGTTTCCCATTACAACATCCGCCGCGTGGTCGATATTTATGGGGCGGTTCAAGACCGCGATCTCGGAGCGGTAAGCCGAGATGTGCGACGAATCGTCGATGCCAATCGAAAATCATTGCCCCGGGGGACATTTATCACGATTCGTGGTCAGGTGGAAACCATGCGCAGTTCGTACCTTGGTTTAATCACCGGACTGGGCTTCGCCATCGTACTCGTCTACATGCTGATCGTCGTGAATTTCCAGTCTTGGCTGGACCCGTTCATCATTGTTACTGCTCTGCCGGCTGCCATGGCGGGCATCGTTCTTTTTCTCTTTTTCACGCACACCACCTTGAGCGTTCCGGCGCTGATGGGCGCTCTGATGTGCGTCGGGGTTGCAACGGCCAATAGCATTCTTGTGATTTCATTCGCGAAGGAAAGGCTACAAATCCATGGCGACTCAGTCAAGGCCGCGATCGAAGCCGGTGTCACCCGTTTCCGTCCGGTGATCATGACGGCGCTTGCCATGATGATCGGCATGGTGCCGATGGCGCTAGGTCTCGGCGAGGGAGGAGAGCAAAACGCACCTCTGGGACGCGCAGTCATCGGGGGCCTGCTTTGTGCCACCGTAGCAACTCTGGTGTTCGTCCCATCGGTCTTCGCTGTCTTTCATCGAGGCAGGTCGAATGATCCATTGCAGCGTTTCGATGGTGTTCAAGATCACACACACGAGGAATGGAAAGGCTCAAGCCATGACGACAAATGAAACCAAAAATCTTGCAGTCACCACGGACCAGGCTCGGAACGATCCGGGGAGTGCCTTCCGCAAGCGAGCCATCGCAATTCCCGCCATCCTTACCGCGTGCACTGCTTTGGCGATTGTCTCCGGACTACACTCTCGGCTCAAGGCTGAAACCAGACTGCGAGAGAACGCGAAGGCTTCAGCCACACCGTATGTGGACGTGGTCTCTCCCAAAGCGAGTGCCGACGGCGATGAGATCGCTCTGCCTGGGAGCACGTCAGCCTTCAATGACACCCCCATCTACGCGCGGACGAGCGGCTACGTTAAGCACTGGTATGTAGACATCGGCGCACGCGTAAGAAAAGGCCAGCTTCTGGCCACGATTGAAACCCCGGAACTTGACCAACAACTGCAGCAGGCACGGGCCGAGCTGGAGAATGCCGAGGCGAATCTCCAGTTGGCGAACATCACGGCGGCACGCTGGCAGCATCTGCTTGAGACCGATTCTGTTTCGCACCAGGAAACTGACCAGGCCGTCAGCGATCTCCACTCGAAACAGGCCCTGGTGAATTCCAGTAAAGCCAACGTCGAACGATTGGAGCAACTTCAAGCCTTCGAGCGCGTCACCGCTCCTTTTGATGGTGTGGTTACGGCTCGCAATACGGATATCGGGGCGTTAGTGCAGGCCGGCGACAATTCGGGGCCGAAAGAGCTTTTTCACATGGCAGCCATTCAGACGCTACGTGTCTATGTTGCCGTGCCCGAGATCTACGCCGCATTTGTGAAGACCGGAGAACAGGCAAAGCTCACGCTCGATGCAGTTCCCGGCGAAACGTTGACGGGGATTGTCGCGCGCAACGCCGATGCGATTGATGCAACCTCACGGACGCTAAATGTTGAGGTGGACGTTGACAATCCCACAAGGCGCCTCCTGCCTGGCGCCTATGCCTTTGTGCATCTCCGTGTTCCTCCCCATCCCGGCTCGGTCGCCATCCCAGCAAACGCCTTGCTGTTCCGCGCCGAAGGATTGCGGGTAGGAGTTGTTCGCAACGGTCATGTCGAACTCACTCCTATCTCAATCGGGCAGGACTATGGCAGCACGGTGGAGGTGATCTCCGGACTATCGGTGCACGATGCGGTGATTGTGAACCCGTCCGACTCGCTTGCCGATGGCGCCGCTGTACAGTTGGTCGCTAAGAACGGCAACGGAGGAAGGCAATGAGACGCTATGGCGTCGTTCTCCTAAGCGCTATGGGTTTTCTCCTGTCTGGCTGCATGGTGGGTCCGAGGTACGTCAAACCTGCGGTTCCGGTGACGCCCAACTTTGAGGAGGCGCAGGCATGGAAGAAGGGAGACGGATGGAAGGTCGCACAACCGGACGACGACCTTATCCGCAGAAAGTGGTGGAAGCTTTATGGCGATGCCATGTTGGACGAGATCGAAGAGCAGGTGGACCCGTCCAACCAAGGCCTGAAGATCGCCGAGGCGAATCTACGTCAAGCCCGGGCAGCGATTCGCTTCAATCGCGCGTCGCAAGCACCGACAATTGGAAGTTCTCCCAGCGTCTCCGACATTCGAGCTTCCGCTAACCAGCCTTATTTTCCGCCCAGCTCAGTCAACAATGGCAGCGGAGATTTCATTCTTCCGCTTGATCTGTCGTATGAGGTTGACCTGTGGGGGCGTGTTCGTCGCAGCGTAGCGGCTGCCAAGCAGCAGGCCCAGGCAAGCGCAGCCGACCTGCAAACGGCTCGTTTGAGTCTGCATGCCGAAGTTGCGGTCGACTACTTCGAGATTCGGAGCGCCGATGCCCAGGAGAGACTTCTGAACGATACGGTGAAAGCGTATACCGAAGCGTTGCGATTAACACAAAATCGCTTCGAGGGAGGAGCAGCTCCGAAATCGGACGTCGCGCAGGCGCAGACGCAGCTTAGGGCTGCCCAAGTGCTGGCGTCCGACATTACTGTCCAACGCGCGCAGTACGAGCATGCTCTGGCGATTCTTATCGGAAAACCTCCGGCGGCATTCCATGTGGCAGTTTCTCCCCTGAATCTTGCGGCGCCCGAGCTGCCCACCATTCCCGTGACTCTGCCAGCGCGGCTTCTTGAGCGTCGTCCAGACATCGCTGCAGCGGAACGTCGCATGGCGTCTGCCAACGAACAAGTCGGCATTGCCAAGGCGGCTTATTATCCGACGCTTAATCTGGCCGCGAGTGCCGGACTAGAGGGCTCTTCGATTTTGAACTGGCTCACCTGGCCGAGCCGTTTCTGGGCTGTGGGACCGGAACTGTCCCAGACCCTTTTCGACGCCGGGCGACGCCGGGCGACTACTGAATCAGCCCGCGCAGGATATGACGCCGCTGTGGCTGGCTATCGGCAAACTGTCCTCGATGCATTCCAGCAAGTCGAGGATAACTTAGTAGTTCTGCGTGTCCTCAGCACTGAATCGACGCAACAACAGCAGGCCACGAGTGCCGCGGAAGAATCGCTCAAGCTGTTTCAGAACCGCTATGCCGGGGGCGTTGACACGTATCTGCAAGTGGTGACTTCACAAACCACGGCTTTGACGAACGAGAGAAACGACATCGATATTCTGAGAAGGCGCCTCGAAGCGAACGTGCTGTTGATCAAAGCCATGGGCGGAGGATGGGATGTCTCGAATTTGCCTCAGTCATAAAGAGGGCCTAGACGCCACCGGTTGGTCACGCCCGGCTTAGCGGACTAGCGATTCTTTGGGAGGGGGAGGGTTGAAAGCTCGAACTTCAGGATGGTTTCCGAAATGACGATCGCGCATGATCATCGCGGCCCCCACATCGCCCTGGAGTGCTCCTTACCAAGCGAAGTGACTGCGATTTCTCCCTTCGTGGACAAACTCATGCTCTTGCTCAGGAATTGCGGCTGTGTTTCCGCGGGCGTGAGCGACGTTGAAATCGCATTGCGGGAAGCCATGGCAAACGCCATCATTCACGGAAATCACGAGGATCGTAGAAAACACGTCCATGTTGCCTGCCGCTGTGAGCCTGGCGAAGTATCGATCGCGGTAAAGGATGAAGGAAGAGGATTTGACATTAATAATGTCCCTGACCCTACAGCCCCAGAAAACATCGGATCGGTTCACGGCCGTGGCATCCACGTGATGAGAGCATTGATGGATGAAGTTCGCTTCGAGGAACGTGGAGCCGTCATTCATATGCGGAAGAGCACCACCGAAGCTCCAAGGCTGCCAGCCAAGGTTCCGGAAAACTCGACGAAGTAGTTCATTCCGGTTTCGAAGTCGATGACAAGTAGTGTGCGGGTTTGGCGGAAGGCACATTCCGCTGCGATGCAGACGATCAAGAGACCGCTATTTGCGAGCCAGAGTTATCTGCCCCAAGTGATAGGACAGGTGGTTGGTTCGACTCAGCAGAACAGCCAATCGGTTCCGGGTCGGATCTTTGGCATAGGCTTCCTCGGATATTGCATAGTGCCGCTGCAACCATTCGTCCGCCGAAAGATTTGCAAACTTCGATAGCAGTTTACCGTTCACTTCGTTCCAACAGTTTCTCAGCTCTCCCACAGGGGCAACTGGGCCGCTGCTAGTCGGGACTGGAGACGAAGATTGCATCCAGTTCAGGGCTGTGAGCTCGTTCGCCGCCAAACCCTTCTCGGTCAAGGACTGGCAACCCTGCGATCAAGCCGGTGAGCCGGTGGGCAACCAGTGCGTTGTGCTAGATGTAATTGTTGTCGTCAAAAAGGCCGGAAATTTATCCCTGCGCCCGTTCAGCAGGTCATCCATGTAGGTTTACATCAGGGTTTTATTGAACGAGAGCGGGCGCGACGGTCGGGCCATCCTTCATCGTGTGGCCGGCTCGGCGGTGGCCTAGCGGCTCAGCGGCTTTCAGTTCGAGCCGGTGGAGAGATTCTCAGCGAGTGAAGGGTAGGTTCGTTCAGGCATTCATCCCGCCGTCCACGGTAAGATTTGCCCCGGTAATGTATGAGGACTCCGGACCGGCGACAAACGCCACCAGCGAAGCGACCTCATCAACGTGCCCGTAGCGGCCGAGTGCTGTGCCCGCCTTCTGCGGTACCGCCCAATCACCCGCGGCGGGATTCAGATCCGTGTCGATCGGACCCGGCTGAACGTTGTTGACCGTGATCCCCCGGCTACCGACCTCGCGGGACAGCCCCTGAGTAAATATCTTCACGGCTCCCTTCGTGGCCGAGTAGGGCACGAGCCCGGGCACCATTACACGCTCACCCACGGATGAACCGATCGTGATGATGCGACCTCGATCATTCATGTGCTTCAGCGCCGCCTGCGTCGTGACAAATACGCCGCGGACGTTGATGTCGATCATGCGATCCAACTCTTCGAGCGTGGTCTCTTCGAACTTCTTGGGAATGGCCGTGTCGGCGTTGTTCACCAGGACGTCCAGCCGGCCGAAAATAGCCACGGTCTTTTCGACCGCTGCGGCGATGGCGTCGGCATCAGTGGCGTCTGCCTGAATTGCGATCGCCTTTCGGCCAGCG
The DNA here is from genome assembly GCA_036514015.1 of Candidatus Sulfotelmatobacter sp. Classification (GTDB taxonomy): domain Bacteria; phylum Acidobacteriota; class Terriglobia; order Terriglobales; family Acidobacteriaceae; genus Sulfotelmatobacter. The sequence goes on along the minus strand of DATBYA010000047.1, from coordinate 50,098 downwards.
CGTTCCATTGCTTTGACGACGTCGGAAGCCGCCTTGGCGTCCTTCACGTACGTGATGGCCACGCTCGCTCCATCTGCGGCCAGACGCTTGGCGACGGCTGCACCAATGCCGCGCGATCCGCCTGTTATGAGTGCAATCTTTCCTTCCAATCCCTTAGACATGGTTCTTCTCCTCGAACTAGACGTATGCTCATCAGGCATGAGCCCCAACTCGACGGCGCGCCCAAGGCATCCCAATCCCCTCATTGGATTACTAAGTTAGCCAGTGGTGGCGCCTCTAGACCATACTTTGTTAAGCTAGCATCGATGCTCTACAAGCATGGGAGTGAACGATGGAATTACGACATCTTCGTTACTTCGTTGCCGTTGCCGAGGCCGGAAGCCTGACGGTCGCAGCCGAGCAAAGGCTGCATACGTCACAACCCTCCCTGAGTCGGCAGATTCGAGATCTTGAGGAGAAGGTGGGCGCCCAACTCCTGACTCGAAGGGCTCGCGGGGTCGAGCTGACACCGGCAGGTCTGGCCTTCTTCGATCAGGCCCGCGCGATCCTATCGCAGGTTGATGCGGCGGCGGAAGCGGCGCGCCGGGTCGCTCATCCCGCCAAGCCGTGCTTCACGATGGGCTTTCTCACCGGCCACGAATTGACGTGGATGCCCGAAGCCTTGCGGATCTTGCGCGACGAACTCCCGAACATCGACGTGATGATATCGAGCCAATACTCCCCGCTGCTTGCGGATGGTCTTTCAAAAGGAAAAATCGATGCAGCTTTTCTTCGACGGGAAAAAGGGTTGGCGGGGTTGGCGTTTCGCCTTCTCGTGAAGGAGCCTCTGATGGTGATCTTGCCGAGTGACCACCATCTCGCTACGCTCAAAGCCATCAGTCCCAAGGACCTAGAAGGCGAGACATTCGTGATTGTTTCGGGCACGGCTCCTGTACTGCGTGCCGTCATCGACGATTACCTGAAGCGGTCCGGAATCAATATCACGCCTGCTCACGAGGCGGACCACGTCACCATGGGACTTTCCTTAATCGTTTCGACGCACGGCGTAGGGCTGTTACCTGCCTACGCACAGAACTTTCTCCCTTCGTCTGTGACGAGTCGCCCTCTGAAGGGATATACGCCGACTGTCGATCTGGTCCTCGGCTACAGAAAGTCGAACCAGTCTCCCATCCTGAAGCTTTTGCTTTCGAGATTGGACGAGTTGGTGGCTCGTGTCTCGAAGAAGACCTGATAAGACTCGGAGCCCATATTTGCAAAGGCGTCTCTGGAGTTCTTGAGTCAGGGCAATCCTGGTGCTGAGTGCCGCTCCGACTGCATTCCTGCCGACAAACCCATATCGGAAGTGGAGCGGAACCGGATGGCGGCTCCGTGGCAAAACGACGAAGTGCAGCTTAACGTTGCATCCGCCAAAACGCTTGAACACGACCAGGAAAGTCCTTCGCGAAACCCGAGTGTGTGACCTAGGCACAACAAAGGACTTTCCCTTCGACTGGATCGGTGTAATTTCATCGTCAGCTGAGGATTCGGCAGCTCAGGAATTGACGGTGCTGCTTGCCATATACAATCGGCCGTCGAAGCGCCCATCCTCAAAAACCGTTGAAACAGTGAGAGGTCGCCATTTCTCGGCCTCGGTCGCACGCGCAGATTCCGCCTGTTGCACCCGCTTTTCCGCATCGACACCAAGGATTAGCCGCGAAGGGACTTCTTCGCTATTTGCCAGTTGCACGATTACATCCGCGATCTTCCGCGGGTCGCCTTCCGAACGCCCTTCCAGGCCTCGCAACATCTTGAGTGTCGAACCGACCGAGGCTTCATATTCCGGCAGCAGGTCCAGCGCATTCTGGCCAGCGCGACGCGCCCAGTTTGTTCGAATGCCTCCGGGCTCCAGTGTGCAGACTTTGACTCCGAACGGCGCGACTTCCATTGCTAGGGAGTCGCTGAAGCCGCCGACGGCCCACTTGGCCGCGTGATACGGAGTGTTGCCGGCAACCGCGATGCGGCCGCCCACGGACGATACCTGAACGATGAGACCGCTCCTCTGCCTCCGCATCACTGGCACAGCGGCGCGCGTTGTGTATACGACGCCGTAGAAGCAAGTGTCGACGACCGCTTGGAAGTCTTCCGAACTCATCTGCTCAAATGGGGCAAATTGTCCGTAACCGGCATTGTTGACCAGCACGTCAAGCCGCCCGAAGGTGTCCACCGCCAACTGCACGGCGGCCTTCGCTGCGACCTCATCGCGCACTTCCAGCGTAACCGGCTTCACCCGGTCCCCATACTGCGCCACCAGAGGCTCCAGTTCCTCCGGCCGGCGCGCCCCGGCTACCAAGCTGTCACCTGCGGCCAGCGCCGCTTCGGCGACGTCACGCCCCAACCCGTTTCCGCTTCCAGTAATCAACCAGACCTTTGCCATTGCAATATCCTCCAGAACATAGGATGATGGAATGAATGACTGGATGCTCATTTATTTGGGTTGGTAGAATCGGCCTGCTTACGTATTGAGCCCACACCCGGTTACATAGGAATTCAGTGGCTCGGCCCAAGAGCGAAGACAAGCGCAATGCGATCCTCGGCGCCGCGACTCGCGCATTTGCGGAGCGCGGTCTTACTGCTGCCCCAACGTCGGAGATATCGAAACGGGCTGGCATCGCCGGGGGCACTCTGTTTACGTACTTCAGGACGAAAGATGATCTGGTCAATGCCCTCTACCGGGAGATCAAGCTAGAACTCGCGGACGCGATGATGTCCGGTTTCCCTCGAAAGAAGAGTGTTCGCACCCGGTTGCGACATGTATGGGACGGCTATGTGAATTGGGGTGTGGCGAATCCTGAGCAGCGCAAAGTCCTGGTCCAACTACAGGTCTCGGGGATGCTTTCGCAAGAAACGATCGCGGCGGGAAGCGCGCCATTCGTCGAGATGCAGAATACGATTCGTGGCGCGATTGAGCAGCATATTCTCCGCACAGACCTTCCCGATGAGTTGCTTTCGAAGTTACTAGCGGCATCGGCGGAAGCGACCATGGACCTGATTGGGTTAAAACCAGCGATGACAAACCAGTATCGCAATGGTGGATTTGAGATCTACTGGGCTGGGATCAAGAGGAAATAATTGTTTGCACCCCGATAGATGAGTGAGTAATCAGGATCTGATAAGGAGAGCGGCCCGTGAAATACAGATTGCTCGGCAGGAGCGGACTTCGGGTTTCCGAAGCGGCATCCCCAATCCTCGCCAAAAGTCATCGTACCCCCTGCCGCGCGGTAGGTCTCATACACTTCCTGCGCATCCTCCTTTGTTGAATTGAAAAGCGGTGAGGCGATGACGGCGCCGTCGTGGAGACGCAACTGCCAGTCTGGGGCGAGGCAGTCGAGTAGTTCGGATCCCGGTTCGGTGAGTATCTTAGGATTGGTCATTGGCTTGCTCTCACGGGACCAACTGGTCTCTTGTTAAAGCTGGACTGTCATTCAAGGAAGAACTCCCCCATCACCAACTTCGGCGGCGGGTCTTATTCCACAGCGAATCCGATCCCCTGCGAATGACTAAGGCGTTTGGCGGGGCGCACAATGCTCGGCCCTGTCAGGTGGAGGAGGGCTGTGGGCACACCGCAATGCGCGCCCCACATTCAAGGGCTCCGCAGTCCGCCCGATAAGAAGATCGCGAGTGCTGCGGTCATAACCACGAGATCGAACCGCGCGCTGTCCAGGCTGAAATCCACGACGGAAACAAAGAACAGCGCAAGCACGAGAATCCGCGCTACTCTTGTGATCATTGTTATCAACTCAAGTCTCCGGTCCACGCACGGTTCAGAGTCTCGCCATTTACCTTGCGCTTAAGGCGACAGTCGATTGCAGTTCGATTTGCTGTAACGCGCGAATTGCGCTGCAATCACTTCCCGCCGGGCGCAGAACCGGGCTCGCATTCACTGACTCCTCAAGTCCGGAGACAAAGCACTGCTCAGCCTTTTCGCGATTGCAGTTAGCAGGAGCGACAGCCGTTGCAGGGTGTCGTTCTCTTCTTTGAAGATTCGATGAAAATCACCGCTGCTGTCGTATGGCATAAGGCTTGTAATGTGCTTTGTCTCCGGCATATTCACCTCCGTCGTGATTCCTGCTGTTTCGTCCGCACAAGTTGTCTCAGCAGATGCCTGGTGAGAACGCTGAACGCTGCTGGAGGAAAAGTTCACCCCTCTTTTCATCAGATCGAAGAGCTCGTCTTTTCCCTCGCGGCTAATGACGGTCACGTTAGTCAGGTTGATGACCAGTGTGCGCCCTCCTAAGTCCCGGCTTGCATTTCTCCAGTTGTGCCAAGCTCAGCGACCCAGGTCCGATGAGGGTTCCTTCCACGAGCAGCGCGCACCGCGACGGCGTATCGGCCATGGATATCTTGAACATGTTGCGCTTGTACCGAACCTAGCTATCGCAACGAGCTCGCCATTTGCCACATTGCTTGGCGCCGTAGCGGCATCTGCAATTCTCCTCGTTGGACGAGGCCCTCGGACGAAATGGCGAATAAGCCTCGTCCTAAACCCAATTCTCGGAGGGTCCGTTCGTAGACACCGCCGCACGAAGCGAAGCGCTTCGGGACTGCTGCCTGAAGGGCTTCGCGCGTATGATCGCAGCAAGCTTGGCGCGTGCCCGAGCGAGCTGCGCTTTCACTGTCCCCTTGGGAACACCCAAAACAAGCGCAGCTTCCTTTGTGGTTAAGCCGTCGATATCGCGCAACTGAAATGTTTTGCGCAGCTTTGGTGAGAGCAGCTTAAAGCCCTCGACCAGCCGGTCTCGTGCTTCCGCTGTGGAGCACACTTCTTCTGGATTTGGCTTCGAATCAGCCAGCCGGTCCGAAAATGTGAGACCTTCCTCCCCCTGCTCCTCGTCTAGCGACAAGTAGCTAGCCCGGCGGCGGCGTAATTGCATTCGGGCAGCGTTGGTGACAATGGTTGTTAACCAGGTTGAAAGTTGCGCGTGCCCTCTGAACTGGCCTAAATGCTGGTACGCGGAGAGGAGAGCATCCTGGACAGCGTCTTCCGCATCTGTTGCGTTCCCCAAGAACTGAAAAGCCCTCTTGTAAAACATAGGCAGGTAGCGCGAGACCACGCTGTCCAGTTCCCGAGCACGCTCGCAAACGACGCCGCTGCGAACCGCTCGCTCTCCTTCAATAAACGTCGCTATTGCCGACATCGGTGTCTCCTCTTTAAGCACCCCAAGAGTCTTCAAGGCTAGTCAATACCTACAGCAAGATCAGACTCCGTAACTGCCAGCAGCCACCCAAGGACCCCGCCGGCCGGTCGAGTCGGGACCGACTTCTTTGCCTCCGAACGAAACTCGATAACCTTACCCGGTTGGGGCTGAGCGGCACGCAGGAACGGATTCCGAAAGTTCCGGGGTACGTAAAACTCAATCACCTTCGCCATGACAATCTCCGATGAATCTCTGTTGACGGGGGCTCCCATCAGGTTTGAAATCCTGATAGCCTTGCCAAATCCATCAGCAGTTAGAGCGCACGAAATCGCAACCGGCGCTTGCGCAAAAGTGTTCTGCGAACGCGCATGAACCCATTCGCCTATCTCGCTCCTGCGAGCTACATCGGCTACAAACTAGGTGAGGCAATCGAAGGGCCAAAGCGAAGTGCTTGGGAACGTCTCGTAAATCACTGACTCTAGCGGGAAAGATTCGTCCGGAGCAGGATGGTGTTGGGAAATGTCGAAGCCAATCTCGACACTTGTCGAGGATTGGTGACAGGGCAACTCTAAAATCCACAATGCAACGAAGCAACAGGAGCCGGTGCGGTGGGAAGTACGGAAACGCCTGCTTGATAGGGGGTTACAATACTTTTCGCGGCTCGATGCCCAACTTCTTCATGCGGGAGATCAGCGTCGTGCGCTTGATGTCCATGCGCGCTGCGGCACCGTCAGGGCCTGCGACTCGCCCGTTCGTGACTTTCAGGATGCGGAGAATCTCATTGCGCTCATTGGCTTCGCGCGTGTCCATCACCGGAACGGTCCTGCCATTATTGGTCAGTTCACTGATCGGGGCTTGCAGCGCCGTGCCATGTGTAAGGATCACTGAACGCTCGATGAAATTCTCCAGCTCACGAATATTTCCCGGCCAATGCCAGCTGGAGAGCTTTCTCATGGCCGCAGTGGGAATCGATTCGATCTGCCTCTGCATGCGGCGGCCATACTTCTGCGTGAAGTAGCGGACCAAGAGAGGAATGTCTCCGGGACGTTCGCGCAAGGGCGGGATGCGAATCGGAAACACGTTCAGGCGATAGTACAAGTCGCTGCGGAACTCGCGATTCTCCATCATTGTTTCGAGATCGCGATTGGTCGCTGCTACCAGTCGCACATCGACCTTTTTCGTTCGGTTGCTGCCCAGCCTTTCAAACTCACGTTCCTGCAAAGCGCGCAAGAGCTTCGGCTGGATCTCGATCGGTATATCTCCGACCTCGTCGAGAAATAACGTGCCTTGATCGGCGAGTTCAAGCCGGCCAGTCTTCTGTGCGATTGCGCCGGTGAAAGCTCCTCGTTCGTGACCGAAAAGCTCACTCTCGAGCAGTCCGGTTGGAATTGCGGCGCAGTTGAGCTTGACAAAGGTCCGCCCATTGCGCCGGCTACGTTCATGAACGGCACGCGCAATCAATTCCTTTCCCGTGCCGGTTTCGCCCAGAAGCAACACCGTCGAGTCGCTGGGCGCCACGGTTTCCACCAGCTTCAAAACGTGGCGGAGAGCCGAACTCTGTCCCACAATCCCTTCAAAGTCTATCTCGCCGCGGATTTCATCTTCCAAATACAGTTTTTCCTGTGCGAGCTTGTCTTTCAATTCAGCTACCTCGCGATAGGCCAGGCGATTCTCGATGGCGATCGCCAATTGCCCCGCGGCGCGCAGAAGGAAATCAACGTCTTCCGGGCGGATTGAGTTTTCGATCCGGCTGCCGAGTGTGAGCACGCCGAGCGTCCGACCTCGGCTGATCAGGGGCAGAGCGCAGCCCGACTCAAGGGCTTCAGCGCGAACTTCAGTAGCTTCATGGAGAGCGAGCTGTTCATCGCTGAGATCCAATACGACAGGCTTGCCGGCCTTGAATACCGCACCTATGACGGAGCCCTCGATCGGTTGCAGCGCGTCCTCCTTAGCGAATCCCTTACCCTTCGGGAAGTCCATAGCGAGTTGGCACAAGTGCACGCGCTCTACATCTGGCAGCCACACCCCAACGATGTCGCAATGCATGACTTGGCGAATGCTCGCCGATACCGTGCGCAGGAGATCGCGACACTCTAAAGTCGAGACCAAAGTGGTGGTCATGTCCAGGAGCAGTTTCAGTCGGTCGCTCTCGCGTTGCAATTCCGGTCCTGCGCTCGCCGGTTCCTGAGAATTGAGTGAGTGGTCCAGTACCATCGAAGAGGTGCTCATTGGTTAAGCCTCCCGAAAGGCAATGTCGCGATCGCTATACAATCGCATAGGCCGCGCGCAGCATCACTAGCGTTGCTTATTCACTGTGAGATCGTTGCCGACAAAGGACTCATAGACTTCAGTTACGACGATTGACCACGAACTGTTTCAACCAGTTCTGCGACGAAAACGACGAGTACCCAGTTCGTAGATATGCCTGATCTGATGTAGCGACGATGCAGAAGGTTTCGATAAATGTCGTAACGCTCGTCACCTGGCGAATCAGGTGCCGAAGCGCTCGACAATCCCTTCCCGCCGTCTCCAGCTCGCAAGATTGTGCGACCGCCGTACCTGCGAAACCTCGAGGGGAAAGTGGCTGCGCAGGCAGTGGTAGGCGTGGAGTATCGGGCGCCCGACCAGAAAACGTTCAGCAAGACCCACCGAAAGAGGATCGAGTATGGTCCGTCGCCTTGAGTTTGATCCCCGGACTCAGAGCGAGACATCTTCCGGTCGGGAGCATCACAACAGTGCGATCACGGCCGTGAAATATAGGTTCACGTTGGCGGGGGGGAGAGGAAGTCGGCGCGTATCACTGCTTTAGCGGCCATTCCGAAACGCAAAAAATGAGTATTTGTTTGACCGGAAAATATGGATCGACGCCGAGGACTTCGCGCTTGTAGAAATCGCAGGCCACCCTGCTAAAAGACCGTCTTTTCTGGATCATCGAGCTGACTTTGTCCGGCGATATCAAAGAATTGATGGTTTTTGGCTTCCTTGCCGTGACGAGACGTTCGTCGACGTGAACATCTACGGGCGAAGAGCATTCACAGTCGATCATCAGCAGTACGTGATCGATCCTGCAAATCATCTTCAGGCGGAGAAAGGAGATATGGGCCATCCGGATTAGCGATTTCGTTAGCTCGCACATCTCGTTTTGGGCTGCAGCCCGCTCGTATCTCGATCAAATCCTCGACGCCAACTCAGACAATATCGACGAAATTCTCGACACTGTGTTACCGAAGAGGTCTTGCCAGGGTGGTGAATCAACCTGCGTAGCAAGAAGGGAACAGGGAACGCTATGGTCAATGCGCCAATCCGGACTGCAGGCGGGAACTCCGCTCCTTGCGCGATGGCAAGATGTATCAGTTCGTTGTGTCTCTGGATGACTTATAGCAACCGGCTGGAACACTTCTGGCTGCGGTAATTATTCCAAGACCATGATCCTAATTTGTGTTGACCAGTCTAAAGTGAAGACCATGGGGACAGAAGGACATCGATCTACCCCGAATTGAATCCTGTGACAGTCTGGCACATCCTAAGAACCGAGCATGATGAACGACAAAGCGAGGAAAGTCTTGGTGGTGGAGTCTGACGCCAGTCTCAGAGAGCACATCGTCGCCGTGCTGCCGGATAAAATTGTCTATGATGCCCAAACCACGTCGGGCGGCTCTGGCGGTCCGCTTTTCAACAACGAGGGCAAGGTGATAGGAATTAACTTTGCCATGGTGCGCGAGTTCGGGGGTGCGAATTTCGCCATTCCTGTGGGCTACGGGAAGTCTCTTCTAAAACCTTAGGCCCCGCAGAAATCGAATGGCAAGGCCACGGGCATGAACCGACTGGGCCTCTACTCGAGGTGAGGAGTTGTGGATGTTTGAGAGTATTCTCTGCCAAGTAACAGATCATGATCCCGACATTCTCGAGTCCCTGATTGGGCTCGCAGTCGAGATTGCTCGCGAAGGTCGAGAGGGAAGGCGGGTTGGCACCCTATTCACATTCGGGGACGAGAATGCCGTGCTCGCGAGATCCAGACCATTGATTTTGGATCCGTTGCTGGGGCATCCTGAGCCTTTGCGACATGTCACCAATCTCAATCTCCGCGGAACCATCAAGGAATTGGCGCAGCTGGACGGTGGGTTTGTGGTAAGCCGCGAAGGAATTGTGCTTTCTGCCTGTCGCTACCTCGATGCCGTGGCCGCGCAAGTGGACGTGCCTCTGGGACTCGGAAGCCGACATATTGCCGCCGCCAACATGAGTGCTGTGACCAAGGCGGTGGGCATTGTAGTTTCTGAGAGTTCGGTGGTGCGACTTTTCTGCCACGGACAACTGGTCGGTGAAGTCATTCCGGAGGTGTGGATGATGGACCACGCCTCCCACCTCCATGGTACTGCGAACAGGGAACAAATCGGCGAGCTCACAATTCTGACACCAAATCTCCGACCAGCCTCGATCGCGAGTGGGCATGACTAACCACTGATATATGAGGAACTGAGCCATGACAACACTGCAGGAATTCAGGTGTGAGGTCTGTGGACTCGTGACTACGAATCCAACCCACTGGTTCGTGATTCGATGCGGAGACTCCGATCTCACCGTGTACCGTTGGAATTCTGAAAGCGCAAACGCAGCCGGAGCCCGGCATTACTGCGGTGAAGCTCACGCCGAGGTGTACATCAGTCGCTGGTTCGAATCAGTGTGCGCGCCGCCAAAGCCCAGATTTACATAGCGCCTCGCCCGGTGTCAGTTCGATGCCGCGAGCGCCGTAAGGAGTTGGGCACCGAACCTCGTCTTCAAGAACCCAACTCTGCAGCTCAACGGAGGTTGGAATGTGTCCAGTTTCCGCTCTGCTGCCACCGTCAGGCTTCCTACCTCGGCAACCACGACAAAACAGCGACGAAGTCGTCGTTCCATTTCGACTCCCATGCTCATGAGGCATCGATGCCAGCTCCACAAAGTATGCTCGAACCGCGCTACCAATGCCTAATGTCGCAATCTAATTAAGTGTCTGAGCGTACCCGGAAGCAGCTTTGGCAGACACTCAGTCATGCCTGACCTGCATGGGTGCCAGGACCAAGGAGGTAGTATCCATGCGTTCACCAGTTGTTTTAATTACCGGCGCACTGACAGGCATCGGACGCGCCACGGCTTTGGCCTTCGCGCATGAAGGAGCGCGGGTTGTGGTTTCCGGTCGACACGACGAGGCAGGTCAAAAGTTAGCTTCTGAATTGCGCAACCTCGGCGCTGAGGCCGATTTTGTACGCGCCGATGTGCGTCATGAAGACGAAGTCAAGAACCTCGTCGACAAGACCGTTGCTCGTTTCGGCCGCCTCGACATTGCCGTCAATAACGCCGGCACCGTGGGCAATCCCGGCTCGGCTGCCGATGTAAGTACCGAGAACTATCAAGCCATCTTCGACACCAATGTCCTTGGTGTACTTCTGAGCATGAAATACGAGATTCGGGCGATGCTTCGGCAAGGCAAAGGCAGCATCGTCAACATCTCGTCTGCGTACGGCAAAGTCGGGGGCCCGACCGCCTCGGTGTATGTCGGCAGCAAGCACGCGGTGGAGGGCATCACGAAGTCTGCGGCCCTCGAACTCGCCGGCACAGGCGTTCGTGTCAACATCGTTGGCCCAGGTCCGGTGGAAACGGGAATGTTCAACCACTTTGCGCAAACGAAGGAAAACAAAGCAAATTTCCTCGATTCACAAGTTCCTAACAAGCGCATCGGCACTCCCGAAGAAATTGCAGATGCCATCATGTTCATCGGCTCTGACAAGGCTTCTTACATCATCGGTGCCTCCCTGGCCGTCGATGGGGGAATGATCGCCGATTAATTCCGAGGCCTCGAGACGGAGATTTCTTATGAATCACTACACAGCCCAGAGGGCACCCACCCAATTCAGAGAGGCTGGGGGAATCCGTTCGCCGAAGAAGATCACTCAGCCCACGCTTGTGGTGAACGACAGCAATCACGGTGCGCAGTACCGAATACCCAGAGCTGTTGGTTGCGCACGTCACGCAGTCCTGAAGGGCGGAGCATCAGTAGAAGAGGAGACCAGAACATGAAAAAGAAGCAGGTCGAACTTCCAGGTCCAGAGCATCCGATTTCCATCGAGCGCAATCCCTCTCGGGTTGTCGTGTCGGTCGCAGGTCGTGTGGTTGCCGATACCCGCAACGCCCTGACGCTGCGCGAGGCCGCATATCCGGCCGTTCAATACATTCCAGGTGAAGACGTCGATTTTTCCCAACTGGAACGAACGAATCACGTCACCTACTGCCCTTATAAAGGCGAGTGCAATTATTACAGCGTCCCTGCTGGAGGGAAGAAGTCCGTGAATGCGGTGTGGTTATACGCGGATCCGTTTCCCGCTGTTGGGCAAATTAGGGGGCATGTGGCGTTCTATCCAGAGCGGGTAGATGAAATAGCGGAACTTTAGGACTGCTCGGTACGGGGTGGCCATCGATATGCACAAAATCGCTTCGGTATGGGGAGGTACGGAAAATGGCTGCGCTTCAAGACAAAACTGCATTAGTGACGGGCGCGTCACGGGGAATTGGTCGCGCCACCGCATCAGCACTCGCGCAAGCCGGGGCACATGTTCTGGTTCACTACGGCCGTTCCACCCAGGATGCGGAGTCGTTGGTCGCCGGCATCCTCGTAAATGGGGGACGCGCCGATCTGATCAAGGCGGACTTGGGAACTGCAGACGGCGCAACACTGCTGGCGAGGAAAGTTCGCTCGATCGTTGGGAAGCGATTGGATGTGCTTGTTTCCAACGCCGGAATCAGCAAGGCAGCAACCATCAAAGATCATAGGGTGGAGGATTTTGACAATCTCTTTGCAACGAATGTCCGGAGCCCGTTTTTCCTGGTGCAGCAACTCCTGCCTGTTCTCGGTGAAGGCTCGAACATCATTGTGATCTCTTCGATCGGGGCGCACGCTGTAGTTGGGAAGCCCGGTTTGGACAACCCTTCGATCCTTGCCTATGCCTCGACCAAGGGAGCGTTAGAGACTCTGGTCAAAAACTGGGCTGCCATCCTGGGGCCTCGGGGAATTCGCGTAAATGCAGTCGCTCCGGGGGTGATCGACACTGACATGTCGAATTTGACCAAGACCGAAGCAGGTCGCGAGGCAACGCTCGGAATGCAAGCATTGAAGCGAATCGGTAAACCAGAAGACGTTGCGGACGTCGTCGCGTTCCTGGCGTCAGATGCAGCCCGCTGGATCACGGGAGCGAGCATCCCGGTCGACGGTGGGTCGAAGCTCTAAGGACCCGCGTCTTGCCCGCGTCAGATCGAATTACCTGGAGGAGAAAGGAAGGACGGTACATGGCAAACATGGTAGTGGAGAGTGAGAAGATCGAAGGGAAAAATAAAAGCTCTTGTTCGTGAAGCCTTCGACGCCCTGTTCAACAAACGCGACTATACAGTCGCAGAGCGCTTCTGGTCACACTATATTCAGCACAGCGCTCATCTCGCACAAGGTCGTGAGGGTCTATTCGATCTCATCAAGAGCATCCCGCCAACGTTGAAGTATGAACCGGGAACAGTCGTGGCTGAGGGAGACATCGTGATCGTGCACGGACGATTGAGCGGTTTCGGTACTCCTGTGAATTGGATTGCCGCAGATATTGTGCGTATTCAAAACGGAATCCTTGCCGAGCATCGGGACGTCATTCAGGATGAAGCGACGGACGAACAGTCAAAGAGCGGATGTCCCATGTTCGGAAAGACTTTCCCGACATATAAGTGAGTCGGAGCGGGGAAAGTTCGAAAGTTGGTTACAACTCAGCACGAGCGGAGAAAAACGATGCCGAAAAAGCTCGAAGGTAAGATCGCTGTCGTCACCGGCGGCACCGAAGGGATTGGATTGGCAACGGCAAAGCTTTTTGTCAAAGAGGGAGCCTATGTTTTCATCACGGGCCGTCGGCAGAAAGAACTCGACGAGGCGGTGAAGGCGATCGGGAGCAACGTCTCGGGCGTCCAAGGAGACGTTGCCAAATTGGCCGACCTTGATCTTCTTTACGAGACCGTCGCTAAGGCGAAGGGGCGAATCGATATTGTTTTCGCCAATGCCGGTGTTGGCGAATTTGTCCCCTTTGGGAACGTCACCGAAGAGCATTTCGACAAATTATTCAACGTTAATGTGCGGGGAACATTGTTCACGGTGCAAAAGGCCTTACCGCTACTGAAGGATGCTGGCTCTATCATTCTCAATGGCTCCGTCGCCAGTGTTAAGGGCACTGCCGCCTTCGGCGTCTACGCTGCGAGTAAGGCTGCAATTCGCTCTTTCGTGCGAACCTGGACCACAGACCTGAAGGACCGTCGTATCCGCTCAAACGTTGTTAGTCCAGGTCCGATCAATACGCCACTGGCGAGTCGGCAATCTCCGGACGTGATTGCGCGGATTGTGTCCACCGTCCCGATGGGACGCATGGGGGAGCCCGATGAAGTGGCAAAGGTGGCGTTGTTTCTGGCGTCGGATGACTCCAGTTTCGTTACCGGCATCGAACTATTTGTCGATGGTGGCAGAGCGCAGATCTGATCGATCAGGAATGGTCAAACGCCCACATCCCGACGACCTCTTCGCCGTTCGGAAGACGAAGGCGATCCCGTTCGAATTCGTGCTCGATGAGCTTGCCGGTGTCGACCCGTGGACTCGGCCGATGTTTGGCTGCACAGCGGTCTACGTTGAGGAGAGAATCGTATTCATCCTGCGCGATAAGAAGGATCGCGACGACGGCGTGTGGGTCGCGACAACCAAGGAGCACCACGCCTCGCTCCGGCGCGAACTGCCGAACCTACGCTCGATCACCGTGTTCGGCGTTGGCGAGGCTGGATGGCAGATGCTCCCCGTCGACGCTGAAGACTTCGAGGAGAGCGTGCTCCTGGCCTGCGCGCTGGTACGTGCGGGTGACCCGAGGATCGGCAAGGTGCCGAAGCCGAGGAGGAAGGCGGGGGGCGGAAGGCGCGAGCCGACTCGGGAGGACGCGCACCCCGGAGCCATCGTGAGTGAGCAGGCGACCTTTGCCGTGCCCGACGGGTGGCCCTGCAGTCGCACCCCTTGGCATAAGAAAGATGGTCGTGGGATCTCCCTCTTGCAAGCTCGGATGGGTGAAGTGCTCTTCGAAGAAAAGTGGATCCGGTACGATTCGAAATCCATATCGAGAACATCTATAGAAAGAAGATTATGTCTGCGATTATCCAAGCCAGCCCCCTCGAGACCCTGTCGCGAGAACCTTTGCCAACTGGAGATTCGTGCGTCCTGGTCATTTTTGGAGCTTCGGGCGATCTGACGAATCGGAAGCTGATCCCGGGCCTCTACAACCTGGCATGTGTGGGCTGCATGAACCCTGAGTTCGAGGTTCTCGGGATTGGCCGCACGCCGATGAGTTCGGAAGAGTTTCGCAAGAAGACGGGGTTGGCAGCCGCAAAGTCGAAAGACACGCGCGACTTCAGCGAGTCGGGATGGACTGGTTTTGAAACACGTCTGCGCTACATGGTGGGTGACATCAGCGATCCGAAGTTCTATGCGCAGTTACGCCTTCGTCTGGAGGAGATGGAGAAGAATGGTTCGAGCCCAAACCATTTGTTCTATGTATCGACGCCCGCGTCAGTAGCGGGACCCATCATTGAAGGTTTGGGAGCGGTTGGACTGAACCGCCGCGACAAAGGGTGGACGCGAATTGTTCTGGAAAAGCCCTTTGGGCGGGACCTGGAATCGGCGCATTCGCTGAATGACGTTGTGCGCGGTGTATTCGACGAGAAAACGGTGTACCGGATTGACCACTATCTTGGCAAAGAGACCGTGCAGAACATACTCGTATTCCGCTTCAGCAACTCGCTGTTCGAACCGGTGTGGAACAGAAACTACATCGACTATGTGGAGATCACTGCCGCGGAGACGGTGGGAGTCGAAAGCCGCGCGGCGTTCTACGAAGAAACGGGCGCTCTGCGCGATATGGTGGCGAACCATCTGCTTCAGTTGCTGGCGCTAACTGCGATGGAGCCGCCCTTAGCGTTTGATGCGGATTCGGTGCGTGAACAGAAGGTGCAGGTATTTCGATCCATTCGGCCGATGAGTGTCGAGGATATAGCACGATTTACTGCTCGGGGCCAGTATGGTTCTGGCGTGATTGACGGAAAACAGGTACCGGGTTATCGGCAGGAGCCGGGCGTGGACCCCAGTTCCATATCGGAAACATACGCAGCAGTAAGATTTCAGATTGAGAACTGGCGTTGGGCCGGAGTTCCGTTCTACATCCGAACCGGGAAGCGTCTGGCGCGAAATCTGACGGAAATCCGCGTGCATCTCAAACCGACGCCGCAAGCCTTGTTTGCGAGCACCTCGTCGGTGATTAATCCGAATGTCATTACATTTAGCATTCAGCCGGACGAGGGAATCTCGATCGCATTCGACGCGAAGCGACCGGGAACGCAGGTGCGGACGGTAACGGTCCAGGCCAACTTCTCTTATCAAGCGAGCTTTGGGTCGAAGGGGCCGGTTGCTTACGAAACTCTGCTACTGGATTCTATGCGTGGCGATGCAACGCTATTTACGCGCAGAGATGAAGTAGAGGCGGAGTGGCGCATCATTACGCCGATTGAAGAAGCGTGGGCGCAATTACCGGCGCCCACTTTTCCCAACTATGCCGCGGGCACCGAAGGACCATCCTTGTGGCAGAACCTGTTCACAATTCGTGGCAACACTGCCGAACCGGCGATCGGCCAGTAAGGTCTCGCGTTTAGGCGACTTGCTGTCCCGCTAACCGTGGATGGCCGGATGGCCACCATCATTTATGGTTCTGTGAGCCTTAATCATTTCCTGGCTTGACACTTGACCTTGGCTGCTCTTGACCTTGGCTTCTTGCTGTGGTCAAGCTTTTCCGCTGTGCAATGTCGTTGTCCGCTGCCGTCCGTTTGCGATTAAGATGATATATCCTTATATAAAGATTCCTTTTGTCGAGGTAAACGCGGATTAACAATTTTAGGAAGCGGTATAAATTTGGTGGCCATCTGGAGAACCGAGGAGAAATCCAAAGTTGCTTGAGCGGGACGCCGCCTGGCGTGTTCTCTATGTTTTTGAGAGCATGGTAAATGGGGCTATGAGGGCCATTATCTAAATGGGACGTGGAAACAGACGGTTGTCCCTTGAGAATCTGGAGTGGGTGCATCGTATTCGTTTCAGATCAGCAAATGCAAACGCTTTGCCTGCGCCGAACGTCGGGGTTATTCTTCGGGTAGAAGTTGGTTGATATGCCGTTTGAAGGGAGTTCAAAAGCAATGGCACAAAGCAGTGCAAGCAACGTTACTCCGATACACAGCGGCGGGATCCTCCCCGCCGGGGCAATGGCCCCAAATTTCACGCTGCACGTGACGCCCGATCAAACCCTGACTTTGAGTGACTTGCTGGGACGTCCTGTGATCCTGGCGTTCTATCCGGCGGACTGGAGCCCGGTATGCGGTGACCAGATGGCTCTCTACAACGAGATTCTCCCCGAGTTTCGAAAGTTTGGAGCGGAACTGCTGGGGGTGTCCGTGGATGGTGCCTGGTGTCACGGAGCATTCGCGGAGACCCGTCATCTGCATTTCCCGCTGCTCGCCGATTTTGAGCCCAAGGGAGCCGTGGCCCGACAATATGGCGCCTATCGCGCTGCCGATGGCTTCTGCGAGCGCGCTCTGTTCGTCGTCGACAAGAAGGGAATGATCGCCTGGAGCTATTGTTCGCCGGTTGCCGTGAATCCCGGTGCGGACGGGATTCTGCAGGCGCTCGAGGATTTGCCGAAATAGGAGAGTTTATGGCCGCACTTAAGATGCCCATCACTGCCGAAGACCACATCCAAGGTCTTGAAAGCGCGGACGTGACCCTGGTGGAGTACGGCGACTACCAGTGCCCGCATTGCGGACACGCCTACCCCGTCGTCCACCAAGTTCAGAAGCAGTTTGGAAAACGCCTCCGGTTTGTGTTTCGCAATTTTCCCTTGAGCGAGATGCATCCTCAAGCCGAAGCTGCCGCCGAGGTGGCGGAGTTTGCAGGCGCGCAAGGCAAGTTTTGGGAGATGCACGATAAGTTATACGAAAATCAGGAGCGGTTGGGAGAGGCACTGTTTTTGGATCTCGGCGAAAGGCTCAAGCTATCCACCACCGCATTGCGTCAGGCACTGGAGCAGAGAACATTCGAAGCCCGTGTCCGCGCCGACTTCAAGGGCGGTGTCCGAAGTGGAGTGAACGGAACGCCGACGTTCTTCATCAACGGGCATCGTCATGATGGTTCCTTCGACTTTGAAGCGTTGGTTTCAGCGATTCACCAGGCCATGGGAACAGCGAAAAGCGCCTAGAGGCAAGCGAAAGCCCGCGCATCTTAAGTAGGTCGACGCACTACGTCTGTCCAGGATGAACGATGTTAAGAAGGGAGAAAAAATGCCAGTTTCCTACGAGAGGGACATTAGACCGCTGTTTAGGCAGATCGATATCGACCAGATGAACAAACATAACGTTTTTCTCGACAACTACACATATATGGCGGATCCTTCAAACGATCACGGCAATGCTCAAAATGTCGAGGACAGTGTGACAAACCAATCCATGCCTCCCGGTGGCCCTTATTGGCGCGATGAGCAGTTGATCCTTTACAGGAGTGGAGAAGCGACGGATATTTGCCTTAATCCGTAATGAGTTCCCGCTCGATGAATCCTGACGATGAGGCGATTGCCCACTACGAAAGAGATCGGTTGTGAACCTCGGTGAGTTCCACGGGTGCGGAGCATTCTTCTTTTACGTTTGTCAGGGGGGTAAGGGGAAAAGCTCAACGGAAAGATTGCGCTCATCACCGGCGGTAACAGCGATATCGGCCTGGGTACGGCGAAACGCTTCGTTCCAGAGGGAGCCTACGTCTTTATCACCTGGGGGGCACAATCGAAACTCAATGAGGCGGTGAAACAGGTTGGTTCGAGTGGGGGCAAGGCCGGTT
Organism: Candidatus Sulfotelmatobacter sp.; assembly: GCA_036514015.1. Taxonomy (GTDB): domain Bacteria; phylum Acidobacteriota; class Terriglobia; order Terriglobales; family Acidobacteriaceae; genus Sulfotelmatobacter. Next base: position 31,966 of record DATBYA010000047.1, on the reverse strand, counting down.
GAGCGACACTGCTGAAAAGAACTGGAGGGCGCGGGGCCCATCGAGCTTGTGGCGACCCCTGCGTGTGTCGACCTTCCGCAATCTGTTGGTCGCAGATGTGGTTTCCGATATCGGCACTTTCATGCAGAACGTTGGGGCTGCATGGTTGATGGTGTCACTCGGGGCCGGGCCGATTTACGTCGCGCTCACCCAGACCGCGGCTTCGCTACCATACCTTCTGCTGGCCCTTCCGGCGGGCTCTGCCGGCGATATCTTTGACCGCCGCAAACTGGTTCTGGCCACCGAGTCGTGGATGATGGGCGTAGCTCTGCTTCTCGCCGGCTTGACCATCGCTGGTTTCATGTCGCCCTGGCTGCTGCTCGTATTGACGTTTGCGCTCTCCGCCGGAGATGCGTTCGAAACACCGACGTGGCGCGCAATTCTGCCTGAACTGGTGCCCAAGGACGACCTTGCAGCCGCATCGGCGCTGAACGGGATCGAATTCAATCTCGCCCGGGCGGTTGGGCCTGCACTCGCGGGCATGGTGATAGCCGTCGCGGGCGTCGCCACGGCATTCGTCGCGAACTTTGTGTCGTTTTTCGGGGTCATTCTGGTGGTTGCAAGGTGGAAGAGGCCGATTCGCAAGCCGACCACGCCACCGGAAACGTTGACGGGAGCGACAGTTGCCGCCATTCGCTATGTCCGCCACTCGCCCACGATCCTCACCGTGGTGGTTCGGACAGGCATAGTAATGTTCTTCTCCAGCGCGCTTTTTGCATTACTGCCGACCGTTGCCCGGAGCGTGAATGAGACCGCAATCGGATACGGGATCTTGCTCGGCTGCTTTGGGGCGGGGGCGATTGGCGGTGCATTGATAATGCAGTTCGCCCGCGCCAGATGGTCCACGGAAGTCGTTGTTTCGACTGGAGTCGTGATTTTGGGGTTGGTGATCGTAACGATCAGCGGCTTACATAGATTGAGCACACTTGCTCCGGTGATGCTCGTTGGCGGTGCGGCCTGGGTAACTTTCATTTCCCTGATCAGCGCTCTGGTGCAGAACCTTGCCCCGGACTGGGTGCGAGCGCGAGTGCTCGCAATCTTCATCCTGATTTATCCGGGGAGCTTCTCTGTGGGGAGCGCAGCTTGGGGTGCGGTAGCTCAACGAGCAGGCATCCGAATCGCTCTTGTTTGTGCCGGAGTTGGAACAATCGCGAGCCTGATATTCGCGCTCTTCGCAAAGCTTCCTGAGTCGACCGCGGATCTGAGTCCATGGAACCATTGGCGCATGCCGGTTGTCGTCCGAGAGGCTACAGCCGACCTTCACCGGGGACCGGTGTTAGTTACGCTCGAATACACGGTCATTCCAGAACGCGAGGCGGAGTTCGTGGCCGCGCTCCATCAATATGGTCGCATACGACGTCGCGATGGCGCATATCGGTGGGGGATCTTTCGCGATACCGCAGTCACTGATCGCTATCTGGAGATATTTCTCGTGAATTCGTGGGCGGAACATCTGCGTCAACACGAGCGGCAGACCCAAGCGGACCGCGAACTGGAGCAACGCCTATCCAGCTACGTCGCCGCCGACCCGAAGGTACGTCATCTGATCTACGCGAATTCAATAGAAACATAGCCGGAACAGACGACCGCGGCGACGGCGGCGCCGCTTTGCCGAACCTGCGCTCCGGTGCTAGACTGCGCGCATGGCTGGCAAAAAGAAAACCACGAAGAAGGCGAAAAAAACTGCCCACAAGAAGGCGACACCAACGACGGTGAAGAGACGCTCTAAGAAGTTGACGAAGAAGAAACCTGCGCCGAAGAGGGCAGAACAAAAGAGAGCTGCGGCTAAGAAACAGCCTCGGAAGAAAGGCAAGAGTGTGGCCGAGTTGGCGTTCTCACCCGAACCTGGAGGATCGCGTTCGGGTGGACAGTCCGGAGATTTACAGGGGTTGTCCCGCCTCGAAGCTGCCGATTCGGAGAGCGTTGACGAGCTGATCCAGGAAGGGAATGCATTCGAAGCCGACGTCGTGGCTGGTGTCGAACGCGCTGACAACACTGACGAGCAGGAAGTTCGCACGCACGAGGTGCCGGAGGACGATGTTCCTGGCGAATATCTGGACAAAGAATAAGGCGGCGCATCCCGGCGGTACTCTCGATACAGGGACGGTACAACGACAACCTGTACCTTGGTGTTCTCCGAAGTCATGGTTTTGACGACGATCGCTGCACCGCCATCGTGTGTGCCACTCGTGTGCCACACCTCGCACCGCTGGCACATGGAACCTGCGATTGTGCGGCTGACTATGAATCACTTGGAATCCGCAGTTTTCCTGAGGTCTTTTGGCGATCCGGTGTGTCAGTGGTGGGCCAGATTTTAGCTAATTGCCTGGCTCTGGCGGCGCGGGCCACCGATTCGCGGCAATAGGACAAAGGATCAGTAGCCGCGGCGCATGGCACTCCTGCAAACGCCTACCAGGCGAATCGACAGTCGGACCGCGTTAATAATCCGGTCTAGAATTTTTCGAAGAAATGGGCGGTTTTCTTGCCGGCTTCTTCAGTGTAGTAGACGGTGACCTTAGTTGTCTTCTCGGCTCCCTTGGAAATGTCCTTACCCGCATCGGCGGCTGCGTGACCGGATAGCTTAAATGTTTCTTCTGTGCCGTCTGCAGTTTTGACTGCCATGATCTTGGTACTGCGATCGATATGCGTAACAGTTCCGTCGATTGATTTGACGCCCTCCTTCCCGACGTCATCGACCTCAACAGCTGTCTTCTCGGTGCCCTTTACCGTGTAGTGGGCTACGACATCTGTGCCTTCCTTCAGCCCGCGAAAAGAGTCTGCGCTGCCCACAGCTGTGTCGTGCGCACCCGCTTCGACACCATGCACAGTGGTCTTGTCGACAACCTTGATTGTATGCTCGCTGCCGTCCTTGGTCTTCACGACCATGGCTTTGGTCCCCGAATCCAGCTTGGTAATCGTTCCGTGAACAGCAGTGACGACGTCCTGTGCGGCCCAGACCAGAGCACTCAAGAGGAGAAGCGCGCAGGATACACAAATAGCGTTTTGGTTTTTCATTTCCGGCTCCCTAAAACTTGATCGGAATTTGCTTTCTCAGCCGAGGGCCTGAATACGGAAGCTCCGCCTGCTCTAAGACGCGTCGCAGCTCCGCATTGCGGATCATAACATGGCAACGTGAGACACCCAAGGATCCAAGATCGGTCTGGTCTCGGGCCATTTCTATGCTCTAACCAGAATGCATACGACCGAGATTTCCTGCAACCCAAATACCATAGTCGCTACCCTGGCCTTTTTGAACCTCCCCGAGGGTGTCCTCTTCGACGCGGAACTCATTGGCCATCGTTTCATTCGTGGTGCTTGAGCACCTTCCCACACAAGGACGATTCGCCAAGGCGCACCGAGGGTGAGGAATAAGATGGGAACATCGCTCCCAAGCGCATCTAGACGGCCGGAGACGAACTTTGTAATGCTCCGCAAAAGAAACTCCCTGTCTTCTACATCTGTCGAATGCTGGTGAGGCAGTACTCATGCGGCATGTCAATCAGAACCGCTTTCACGGCATTGAGTGGCCGGGACGCTTGGTCTGAACGATCTTCCATTAGCGCTCATACACACGGCACAGCGAGTTATGGCTTGTTGTTTGGTGGAGTCTTGGAAATCAATTCTTTTTGGGACGGAATCTGTGAGGTATCCCAACCCCCGCCCAACGCTTCGATTAGTTGGACGCTGGCTGTCATTTGCTGCATCCGCAGATTGACGGCCGTCTGCTGATTGCTCAATAACGTGGTTTGAGCGGTAATCACATTGAGGTAAGGATCGATTCCCAATTTGTATCGGTCGGTGGAGACTGTAAGATTTCTTTGTGCCGATTTCACGGCAGCGTCCTGTTGCTGAATCTCCTGCGAGAGGATTCGCAGGGCAGCCAGGTTGTCTTCGACCTGCTGAAATGCCGTCAACACGGTTTGCCGGTAGTTGGCTACCGTCTGGTCAAGAGCGGCTTGAAACTGCTGAACCGTCGCCCTCCGCAGACCCGCGTCGAAAAGCGTTTCTGCCAGAGCTGGTCCGGCGGACCAGACGCGGGCTGGCCACGTCAGCCAGCTTGCGATGGAGTCGCTTTCGAATCCTGCCGTCCCGCTCAGGGTAACGGTGGGGAAATATGCGACTTTTGCGATGCCGATCTGCGCATTGGCTTGGGCCATGAGCCGCTCACTGGCGGCTATGTCAGGACGCCGCTCCAGCAGTTGCGACGGAACCCCAAAAGGAATTGCCGGCGGCTTGGCTTTCAAGGGCTCGACTGGAATCAAGAAGGTCGAGGCTGGCTGACCGACGAGAAGGGCAATCGCGTGCTCGAACTGGGCCCGCGCGATGCCCACATTCGTATCCTGTGCCTCCGTCGTTTCCAGTTGGGTCTCTGCCTGCGCGACAGCTTCGTCGGAGTCGATGCCGGTGTCGTAGAGTGCCTGCGTGAGCCGGAGAGACTCCCGATAAGCCACCACGGTGGAGTCCAGGAGCTGCTTGAGTGCGTCCTGGGTGCGGAGTTCGTAGTAATCGACGGCCACTTCCGCCTGCGCAGTTAATCGCGTGTTTTCCACATCCGCTGCGCTGGATTGCGCGGAGGCCACGTTGCTTCTCACCGTGTTCCGAACGCGGCCGAAGAGGTCGGGTGTCCAGGAGGCATCGAATGGCAGCGAGTATTCCGTGTATTGAACGGCCGATATGCTGGAAGAACTCGAAGAAGAAGACGATGAAGACGAAGACGAGGACGTGCTGAACGTGCGGTTCGCCGTAATGCTGGGGTTCGTCGTCACCGTTGGAAAGTATTGCGTCCGTGCCTGCCGCACCAGAGCACGCGCTTGAACAAAGCTGGCGAACGATGCCGCGATATTCTGATTGGAAATATTGACTTGCTCCTCCAGCGCGCTCAGCTCGGGATCGCCAAAAATCTCCCACCACTTGCCGTGAAGTGCGGCGTCTTGTGGCTGAGCCTCTTTCCAACCGTCGGTTTCTGTGAAGTTTTCCGGGGTCAGCTCCTTGTAGGCTGGCGGAGCCGGGGTTGGAGGCACCTTATATTTTGGCCCCACCGTGCATCCACAAGTCAGCAAGAAAAGAAGAGAGGAAGTCACTGTGGATATCTTTCTCGCTCGCGACCCAGAACGCGGGCGTCTCCACACCAAGGCGTTCACATTTGCTCCTGCTGTCATCCCATGCTCTCCTGCGGAGCACCGCTCGAGTCTCTCTGGCCGGACTGCTCCCACCAGAGTCGCAATCGATCGAGGTACAGATAGACCACAGGCGTCGTGTAGAGAGTAAGCATCTGGCTCATAATCAGGCCACCGATGATGGTGATACCGAGAGGTCGTCTTAGTTCCGATCCGGTTCCGGTTCCGAAGGCAAGCGGGACTGCTCCCAGCAGGGCGGCCATCGTGGTCATCAGAATCGGCCGAAACCGAAGCAGGCAGGCCTGGAAGATGGCGTCTTTCGGGCTCTTGCCTTCCGTGCGTTCGGCCGCAAGTGCAAAGTCGATCATAAGAATCGCATTCTTCTTTACGATGCCGATGAGCAAGATGATGCCAATCAGCGCGACAATGCTCAGATCTGTATGAAAGATCATCAGCGCCAGGACGGCACCCACGCCGGCGGAGGGCAGGGTCGAGAGGATCGTAATCGGGTGGATGAAGCTTTCGTAGAGAATGCCGAGCACGATATAAACAGCCAACAAGGCGGTAATAATCAGCATGGGTTGGGTTGAAAGCGAGGACTGAAAGGCCTGCATCGTCCCCGAAAACATTCCGTGAATCGTGTCAGGCATGCCAATCTTATCTTCCATTTGAAGCACGGAGCGGGTGGCGTCACTGAGGGCGACGCCGGGTGCGAGATTGAACGAAACTGTCACCGACGGGAATTGGCCCTGATGATTCACGGCGAGCGGAGCCGTCCTGGACTCCAAGTGCGTGACGGCACTCAGGGGAACAACTCCGCCGGTCGGTGAATTGATGTAGACATCGTTCAGGCCTTGCGGGCTTTGCCAGTACTGCGGGGCTACTTCCATTACGACGTAGTACTGGTTCAGCGGCGTGTACATGGTTGAGACCAGCGCCTGCCCAAACGCATCGTAGAGCGTACTGTCGATCAGCTGCGGCGTAATCTGCATCCGGGACGCCGTCGTACGGTCGTAAACCAGAGAAGCCTCAAGACCGCTGTTCTGCTGATCCGTGTTGACATCGGTGAGCAGGGGGAGCTTGCGCATCTGCTGCAAAAGAACCGGCCCCCACTTCACCAACTCCTCCACGTTGTCGCTCTGGATGGTGTATTGGAATTGCGCATTGCTCTGCCTTCCGCCAATACGCAGGTCCTGGCCGGCCTGGATGAAAACGGTGGCGCCGGGCAGCGAGGTCAGTTTCGGTCGCAAGCGGTCGATGACCGCACTGGCGCTGATGTGGCGTTGCTCCAGGGGCTTCAGCCCAATGTAGACAAAACCGCTATTCACTGCGCCGTTGCCGCCTGTGAACGCCATTGCGTTTTGCACGGAAGGATCGGTCTTGATCAGATCCACAAATCTCCGGGTCAACGAATCCATCGCCTGATAGGAAATGTCTTGCGCTCCCTGTATCCCGCCGAAGATCGTGCCATTGTCCTGCTGGGGGAAGAAGCCTTTGGGCACGATGACCAGAAGATAGACGTTGACGCCAATGGTGAGAAAAAGGACGGACAGAGTAAATGCCGGATGACGCAGCACCCAGGCCAGGCTGGTTTCATAAGTCTTGAGGACAAAGTCAAAAAACTTTTCGCTGGCGCGGTAGAGTCGGCCATGCTCTTCCTCGGATTGGTGCTTGAGGAGCCGCGAGCACAACATGGGCGTAGTAGTGAGGGAAACGGCCAACGACATGGCGATCGCGACCGAAAGAGTGACGGCAAACTCGCGGAACAGACGCCCCACAATGCCGCCCATCATGAGGATCGGGATGAACACGGCAATGAGCGACACACTGATGGAGAGTACGGTGAAACCGATTTCCTTTGCGCCGCGCAGGGCGGCTTCCATCGGCCGCACACCGAGCTCGAGGTACCGCGAAATGTTTTCGATGACCACGATCGCATCGTCGACCACAAAGCCGGTCGAGATGGTGAGAGCCATCAGCGACAGGTTGTCCAGGCTGTAGCCCAGCAGGTACATAACCCCGAATGTTCCGATGAGGGAGACCGGAACGGCCACGCTCGGAATGAAAGTTGCGCGCGCATTCCGCAGGAAAAAGAACACAACCAGAATGACCAGAACGATCGATATGATCAGGGTTCGCTCGACATCCCGTACCGAGGCCCGGATGGTCGTTGTACGATCCAGCACGACGGTGAGATCGATGGCGGTGGGAATCGAGGCTTTCAACGAAGGCACGGCGTCCTGAATGCGGTCGACCGTATCGATGATGTTTGCGCCCGGCATTCGATACACGATGACCAGCACGGCGGGCTTTCCATTGACGTATCCGGTCGCCCGTATGTTTTGCGTCGAGTCCTGGACGTCCGCGATGTCGGACAGTTTGATAGCGGCGCCGTTGTGGTAGCCCACAATCAATGGCTTGTAGTAGTCAGCCTTAAGCAATTGATCATTGGTGGTGATGTCGGCCGTGGTCTGGTCGTTGGCAATCGTGCCCTTGGCCTCGTTGGCATTCTGCGCATTCAACATACTGGCCACGGTCTGCAGGCCGAGCCCGTAGCTGTTCAACTGCGTCGGATTTAACTCGACCCGCACCGCCGGCAAGGAACTGCCCCCCACGTTGACCTGCCCCACACCCTGAATCTGCGAGAGCCTCTGCTGCATGATCGTCGAGGCTGCGTCGTACAGAGTTCCGCGATCGTAGACCGTTGAGGTCAGGCCAAAAATCATGATCGGGGCATCGGCGGGATTCACTTTTCGATAGGTTGGGTTGGCCGGCAGATTGGTGGGCAGATAACTGCGCGCTGCGTTGATGGCCGCCTGAACGTCTCTTGCGGCGCCATTGATGTCGCGATTCAGATCAAACTGCAGTGTGATGCTGGTTGTGCCCAGATAGCTCGACGACGTCATCTCGGTAACCCCGGCAATGCGGCCAAATTGCCGCTCGAGAGGAGTGGCCACCGAAGACGCCATGATCTCGGGACTCGCGCCCGGTAATTGCGCAGACACCGAGATGGTTGGGAAATCAATCTGCGGAAGAGGCGAAACGGGCAGGAAATTGAAGGCCACCGCCCCAGCCAGGGCGATCGCCACCGTCAGCAAGGTCGTGGCTACCGGCCGATGAATGAATGGAGAGGACAGACTCATCGCTAGTCGCCGGCGGAAGCCGCCTCCATGCCGCCCTCCTGGCTGGCGTGCGATCCAAGGAATTTCAAAGCCAGGCGGTCGAAGAAGATATAAATAACCGGGGTGGTATACAAGGTCAGAACTTGGCTCAAAAGCAATCCACCCACCATCGAGATGCCGAGCGGCCGGCGCAACTCCGACCCGATTCCCGTGCCGAGCGCGAGTGGCAGGCCGCCGAGCAGTGCCGCCATGGTCGTCATCATGATCGGGCGGAAGCGCAACAGAGACGCCTGGTAGATGGCTTCTTCCGGATGCTTGCCCGCCTTGCGCTCGGCTTCGAGGGCAAAATCAACCATCATGATTCCGTTCTTTTTGACGATGCCGATCAGCAGGATGATGCCGATCAATGCCACAACGCTGAGTTCTGTCCGGGTGATCATCAGCGCCAGGCACGCTCCCACGCCGGCCGAGGGCAGCGTCGACAAAATCGTGATCGGATGGATATAGCTCTCATACAAAACGCCGAGCACGATGTAGACGGTGACTAGTGCCGCCAAAATCAGCAACGGTTCATTGGCCAGCGAGCTCTGGAACGAAGCCGCCGTGCCCTGGAACGCTCCCTGAATGCTGAGTGGCATATTGAGCTCGTCCTTCACTCGGTTGATCGCTTCGGTGGCCTCCCCCAGAGACGCGCTGGGCGAAAGGTTGAACGAAATTGTGACCACCGGAAACTGCCCCTGGTGATTGACGGAGAGCGGCGCGCTCCTCGACTCAAAGTGAGTAAAGGTACCCAGCGGCACAGCTCCTCCATTGACGGCAGTAATGGTAGGAGGAACGCTCGTTGTAGTTGCGGACGAAGAAGAACTGGAGGTCCCGATGGAAGAGCCGCTGCCCGCGGCCGTCAACACGCCGTTCGTGTTCGAACCCGTCGTGAGCGCCGAACTGGCGAGGGCGGAACGAACATAAATGTTCTGCAAATCGGCGGGATTCTTCTGGAAGGTTGGCAATGTTTCCAGAATGACGTGGTATTGGTTCAACTGGGTGTACTGCGTCAAGACCTGGCGTTGGCCGAAAGCGTCGTACAGAGTCTCATCGATCATCTGCGGTGAGATGCCCATGCGGGACGCAGTCACGCGATCGACCGTGAGCGCCGCCGCCAATCCGCTGGTCTGTTGGTCAGTCGCCACGTCCCGTAGTTCGGGCAACTCTTTCAGCTTGTCCACGAATTGTGTGGTCCACCGGTTCAGCTCGTTCCGATCCGGATCTTCCAGCGTGTACTGATACTGGGTGCGGCTGACGCGATCCTCCACCGTCAAGTCCTGAATTGGCTGCATGTAAAGCGTGATGCCGTCAATCTCAGCCAACTTCGGCTGCAACCGGCGAATCACGTCAGAAGCGTTGATCTTGCGCCGCTCCAGCGCCTTAAGGTTGATCTGAATGCGGCCGCTATTTAGGGTCGTGTTCGTGCCATCAACACCGATGAAGGATGACAGACTTTCGACGGCGGGGTCCTGGAGAATCTGCCGCGCCAACAACTGCTGCCGTCGGGCCATTTCAGGGAACGAGATCGTTTGTGGCGCCTCGGAAATTCCCTGGATGATGCCGGTATCCTGCACGGGGAAGAACCCCTTCGGCACGATAATGTAAAGCCAAACCGTTAGGACCAGAGTCCCGGCCGCGACCAGAAGAGTCTCTGGCTGATGCTTCAGAACCCAGCGCAGCGTCCGCCCATAAAACTCGATGATCTTGTTGAATACATTTTCCGAAGACTGATAGAAGCGCCCTTTCTGCGCTTCGGGCGTGTGGCGCAGAAATCGGGAGCACATCATCGGTGTGAGAGTAAGGGAGACGACAGCCGAGACCAGAATTGTCACGCTCAGTGTTATGGCGAACTCGCGGAACAAGCGCCCGACAACGTCGCCCATGAACAGAAGCGGAATCAGAACGGCGATCAGCGAGATGGTCAACGAGACGATGGTGAACCCAATCTGCTCCGATCCCTTCAGGGCAGCCTCGAGCGGACTGTCTCCCTCTTCAATGAAGCGAACGATGTTCTCGATCATCACGATGGCGTCGTCGACGACAAACCCGGTCGAAATCGTCAACGCCATCAAGGTCAGATTGTTGAGGCTGTAACCGGCCAGATACATCACCGCGAAAGTTCCGATCAGCGAGAGCGGGACCGCAACGCTGGGAATCACGGTCGCTGACAAGTTCCGCAGGAACAGAAAAATCACCATCACCACCAGACCCACGGTCAGCAACAGTTCAAACTCAACGTCTGCCACTGAGGCACGAATGGTCGTGGTACGGTCCGTAAGGACCGAGACTTGAAGGGCTGTCGGCAGATTGCTCTGCAGTGCCGGCAACAACTTCTGAATGCGATCAACGACTTGGATAATGTTGGCACCCGGTTGCCGTTGGATGTTCACGATGACAGCGGGAGTCGTATTCATCCAAGCCGCCTGCTTCACGTTTTCGACACCATCGACTACAGAAGCGACATCGGAAAGCACTACGGGGGCGCCGTTGTGATAGGCGACGACGACATTCTTAAAATCGCCGCTGGTCAAAAGCTGGTCGTTGGCGTCGATCTGATAATCCTGCTGCGGGCCGTCAAAGTTCCCTTTGGCCTGGTCGAGGCTCGTCGCCTGCAGGGCGCTGCGTACATCTTCAAGATTGATGCCGTAGGAGGACAGAGCCGTCGGATTCACCTGAACACGTACTGCCGGTTTCTGACCGCCACTGATGCCGACCAAACCGACACCAGGAAGTTGCGCGATCTTCTGGGCGAAACGGGTGTCGGCCAGATCTTCGACCTGCGACAAAGGAATGGAGTCAGAGGATAGAGCCAGCGTCAAGATCGGCGCATCCGCCGGATTCGTCTTGCTGTAAACCGGCGGAACCGGGAGATCGGCCGGCAAGTAGGTTTGCGCGGCGTTGATTGCAGCCTGCACTTCCTGTTCGGCGACATCGATATTGAGGTTGAGCGTGAACTGCATCACGATGATCGAGCTGCTGTCAGAGCTCGTCGACGTCATTTGATTCAGCCCAGGCATCTCCCCGAATTGCCGCTCCAGCGGTGCGGTTACAGCGGATGCCATCACGTCAGGACTGGCGCCTGGGTAAAACGTGACCACTTGAATCGTGGGGTAGTCGACTTCCGGCAGTGCGGAAATCGGTAACTGAATATAGGCGACGATGCCCACCAGCAGAATCGCCGCCATGAGCAGCGACGTGGCCACCGGCCGCAGAATAAATGGACGAGAAGGACTCATTGACCACCCTGGACGGGCGGGCGGACAGTACCTTGTGCCGGGCGCACCGAGACCTTAATCCCGTCCTGCAGCTTGTCGAACCCGTTAACGGCAACAATTTCGCCTGCGTTCACACCTTGCACCGCGGCTGTGTCAGCGTCGGTCGTTCCCACGGTCACGGTACGGATAGAAGCAGTCTGGTCCTTCGTCAACACGTACACGTAGGCACCCTGAGCGTTGCGTTGGATGGCCGCGGTCGGAACCAGAGTTGCTCCCTGTTGCGTCTCAACGAGCAGGTGGGAGTTCACAAACTGGCTGGGAAAAAGGGCGTTGTCGCCATTAGGGAATTCCGCTTTCAACTTGACCGTGCCGGTGGTCGTGTCGATCTGGTTGTCCACAGTCAACAGGGAACCCTGGGCAATCTTCTTTTTCTGCTCCCGGTCGAACGCATCCACGGTCATGCGGTGTCCCGCCCGCAGCTGCTGCTGAATTTGCGGCAGATAATCTTCCGCAATGCTGAAAATCACCGTAATCGGCTGCAGCTGTGTGATGACCACCAGCGTGGTGGTGCTGTTCGCCTGAACGATATTGCCCGGATCCACCGGGCGAAGCCCGACCCGCCCGTCGATTGGTGAGGTAATGTGGCAGTAGACGAGGTTGACTTTCGCATTAGCCACGGCGCCTTCGTCGTTTTTGACCGTGCCTTCATCTTGTGCCACGATTTGCACCTGATCGTCATATTGCTGCTTGGCGATCGCGTTCCGATCCAAGGCCGCCTTGTAACGCTCCAGGTCGATGCGAGCTTCGTTAAGCACGGCTTGATCGTGGGCGAGTTGCCCCTGGGCTTGCGTCAACGCCGCCTCGTACGGCCGCGTATCGATTTCCACCAAAGAATCGCCCTTGTGAACCATCTGCCCTTCGCGATAGTTCACGCTCATGATCTGGCCCTGCACGCGGCTGGTCACGCTCACGGTGTACACCGGCGTCACCGTGCCAATGGCATCGATATAAACTCCGATGTCGCCGGTGCGGGCAGTCGCGGCAGAAACAGGAACGCTTCGCTGAGAGGAGGAGGCTCTCACCGTCGATTTCGCCGGCTGATGCTGGCGGAACATAAACCAGAGAGCCATGACGGCAAGAGCACAAACAAACCATGCCCATCTGGGGATTCGGCGGTGGGAGTGCTGTTTTGCTGCTGATCCTTGCTCCTTCTCGCTATCAGTCCTGTCTGCCAAGTCGTCCATTGCTTAGGTTGCCCCTCTGCTCTTTTGCTTTTTCGCACTTGCCGGCTTCGAATACGGAAACCCTGCTGACCCGCAGACCTTACCCTCTGATGTCGCGGTCGAACCTCAGGCCTGACAACGACCCGCTCGCTTGAGTCTATGCACTTGCTGTTTAAACTTGCGTAAAGATTTTGCGATGAGACGTAAAACTTCTTAGAGGGAGAATGTAAGCAGATCACCGACCGGGGCCTGCAACAAGTTCCGGCGAGAACACGATCGGCAAGCATTGTGCGGCCTTCACAGCCGCGAAGTGGCATTTGCTCCGGCCTAGATTTGTTTATGGATGTTTGCAGATCCTTACAAACCCTTACTGCGCTGTTTCCAAAGTGCGAGCATAATCAGCACTGAATCGTCAGCAAGCTGGCCGGACCGTCCAGTATGGATTCGGATTCGGTTCTCAGGGTGAGCGGACGAATGGATCGTTGTGACAGATTCGATCTCCGAGGGGCTTGCGTGTGAAAAGGATAGTGTCTCTTGCAATTCTCTTTGCTGCGCTCATCGAGTACGCGATCGAGCGCGCAAGGTTCGACCTATGGATCGTGACCGTTGCGATGGTGACGCTGTTGTGGAATCTCGTGGCCCGAGCCCTACGCTCTCGTGGGGAATCGCAAAGGCAAGATCACAATGTTTCCACCTCCGGGAAATAGTTTGTAATGTTCGATGAGGTGTCCGAGTACCAGATCTTCGAGTGAGGCTCAGTTGAGAGCAGGATTTTGGTATCTGTTGAGGTTGCCGCTCTTTGGTGCCGATGTCGGACAAGCTAAAACCAATCTTGTTCGCGCCACCGGGATCAATAGTGCCAAGCGGAGTAAAGCAACTTAGTCCCAGGCCACTTTCGTTGGCCGGTTTTGACGAGACCCCTGAGGATTTTGCGTTTCACGCGACTCCTGGCTGATGTGGGTAGCGTTCCGAGCTCGATCAACACCCTGCGCCCCGCGGGCAGCCTCTCGTTTCTGTTCCGTTGCTTCCGTACGGCCACACTATTCGCGTTCTTCGTTTCTGCACGACCTCAGAAACCACAGAGTTCGTCCTAGTGTTCTACCGGTCTGATGACTTGGCGGGAAAACTCTTCGCGGCGCGATTGATGGATTCGCGGACCAAGTCCAGGTTGGAGATTTGGTTTCTTGAGCGGAACATGATTTTGCAGCTCACCGAAGCAGCTCGCCTTAGGAGCTCCTCAGTTCTGTCTTCTCTAGCAGCAAGTGTGACGACTTGGCATGTGTTGGTCCCTGCCCTTTATGGATAGCTCTCCGGAGCAGATGCTCCGGGACGTGCTTCCATTCTCTCAAGATTGGACCGCGCGTGTTGGTAATTAGGCTGGATATCCAGTGTTTTTTTGTACATTTCAATAGCAAGGTTACGGCGTCCCATTTGCTCATACAACACTCCCAAATCAAAATACGCCGGAGCGTAAGACGAATTGTGCTCAATTGCCCTGGTGAGTTCCTTGCCAGCGGCAGCTAGGTTACCTTCTTGCAAGAACAATGCACCTAGATCGCAGTACGCGGAAGCTTGAGTAGGATCGACAGCTACGGCATGTCGATAAGCTTGCTCAGCGTCGGAGAAATTGCCCGAGCGTTGAAACATCGCTCCAAGACCGAGGATTGCCTCGACATCATTCGGTTTCAGAGCGATGGCATTTTCGTAAGCGTTCTTGGCTTGTTGGGTTAAGGCAAGTTGCAGATAAAGGTTTCCAAGATTCACCCAGGCATCAGGATCTTGGGGATCCAGCCTAATCGCCTTCTGGTATAAAGCTGCCGATTGAGGGTAATTGCCCTGACGCTGGAAAACGTTGGCAAGGTTTATGATCGCCGACGTGTAACCGGGATTGAGGCCAATAGCGCGCTGGTAATAGTCTGCCGCTCTTGAATTGTCTCCCCTCTCTGCGAATGCAAGCCCGAGATTATAGAGAAGCACCGAGCTTCTTGGCGTTGCTGCCAGCGACTTCGCGTATATCGAGATCTCTTGCCGCCAATCGAGTACCCGAGCGTTTAGACGCCAAACGCCCCACAACAACCACACAACGACTGTGCACAACGCTAGAGATCTTGTCCCGTTCTTGAGGCGAGACAAAAGCCCCACAATCGCTAAGACAAGACCCAGAGCAGCCAAATAGGTGTAGCGTTCGGCCATGCCTTGATAAATCGGTACGACTCCGCAAAAAGGAACTAAGGCGATAAACAACCATGCCAGACCGGCAGCCACCTCAGGCATCTTGTGGCGCAATTGTAAAAAGGTGATGAACAATGCCAGGACTCCGACGAACGCCGCCGCTGCGGCTGTCGGAGAATTGTTCAATGGTACGTCCGTCGAACGCTCGATACTCATCCGAATCGGAAGAAGCATCCAGGCAGTGTATTTCCAGAACGCCATGCTTATTCCAAGCAATCCAGGCGTACTTGAAGAAAGGTGTCCGCCTGCGGTGTGTCTGATGTACAGGTAAACAGCATCGACGGCAAGTCCAACGCCCCACAGCACGAACCAGTTGCGCCGTTTCGCGTTGACGGAACAAACCAGTAAACAGGTCATCGGTAAAGTCAGAATGCCAATCTCGTGTGAGAGAAGGGAAGCTAAGGCGGCAATCGCGTAACCGAGGAGCGCCACAGTCCGGTGCGAACGGAAATACCAATCTGCGCTCAGCAAGCTGGTCAACAGGAACAGAACCGCTAAAGCAATGGAGCGACCAGAAATCCACGCCACAACCTCGCAATTAATTGGAAGACTCAACCAGGTGATACAAACGCTGGCGGAGAGTAAACTAGAAACGTTCAACCTTTTTAAGAGTAAGAATGCGAGTAGACCGTTCCCCCAATGCAAAGCAAGATTTGTGAGGTGGAAACCTGTCGCATTCAAGCCCCAGAGGAAGCGGTCCAACGCCAAGCTGAACCAAAATAGTGGCCGGTAAAACGATCCTCCAATGCCACGAAATTGACCGTTAAAGGGGATAGCGGAGCGAGCATATTCCCTGGCCGAATGCCAGAAAGCCAAAGCGGGATTGTTTTGAATCTGGGCAACGTCATCATAGACAAATCCACCGCTGATTCCGTGCCGGTAAAGCAACGCCACCCAGCCTGCGCTAATAATCGCGAACCACAGGTCTGGATGATGAGCAAACGCCTCCAGCTCAGATTGTATTCGGAACCTTGCCGAGCATAGTCCCGGGCATCGTCTTCGGAAAAAACAAGCCCATTCGGCGATCTCTGTTTTCAAGAATAAGGGTATTTTTTCGCTCAAGAGACGGGGCCTCCCGTATGCACTGATCGCGACCCGCCGAGGTTCCCCAATCCACCGTCCATCCGGGGAAATCGGACCTGTCTTGCCTTGCGCACTGATTTATTCTCCACTGCTGTGGTGCACGGCGCTGCCACAAACGAAAAGGATAGCGGCGAGCTCCGGACGCAGGGCCAATGCAGGTCCAATAAGAATTCCCTGGACGTGCTTTCAATGAGTTAAGTGCCATTCATACCGTTGTCCATACCGCAAAACCCTTTCCAGGAGCGGTATGCGATGCGATTTTGTCTTGAATGTGACCCCGCTCGAAGAGGCGCGTGCCCTGATGGAAAAGTTCTCAGTTAGGAATGCCCTCTCGAGGAGCACCAGATAACAGGCATATGTGGCACCCAAAGAACTTTAGTCCAAATCGTCGACAGGTGTCGAGATTGGCTCGACACTTCCCGACACCCTCCGCCGTCCAGTCTTCTCTTCTTCATTAAAGTCAGCGATTTGCGATACGTCCCTTGTCCTTTTGCTTTGGTCGGTCAGTTGCCCCGGCCTGGTTGGTTGCTCAAAGACTCAGGTAAGGAGTTCTGTTCTGGATGAGGCGGTGAGCCGAGGCTGGTTCTAGAACGCAAGTTTGGGGCTTCAGAACGGGTTTCCTAGTGCAGCGCGGATTATGAGAAAACTCAATGGTCTGAGGCGTTTGCAGAAGAAGTTTCATGGAACGGATCCCAACAGTATTCGACCTTGTGTTTGGCTGCGATCATCGCGGCCTGAGCTTGGTGCTTACTCTCAGCCGCGCGGCTCATCGGGTGTGCGGCGATTCTCGGCACCACGTTCCAGCACTCGCTATTAACCAAGTCAGCGGACGACCACCGTGCGTATCGATCCACGCGGCACTGACTCAATGCGAATGGGGAAGGCCATTCGATCTAACGACTTGATCCAACGAATGGAGGTCACGATCATGGCCGCCGATCGCTCAGCTACTGAGAAAGTGAGTTATGACGGGGCGGCAGTTGAGGGAAGCAGGAACCTAACTGAACTCGTAAGGGACCACAACATTTGCTGTGAGGTGCGACCAAAGTACATGGGGACCAGTAGAGCGCGACGACAGTGGGTTTTGATTTGGAACTCTTGGGGGCCCACTCTAACCGCCACCATCTCGACCCGATGTGCCCAATGGGTGAACCGGTTCACGCCGCACTGGATGGGGTAAAGGGTTGGAAGAGCTGGGTGTTCGCGAAGCGTAACGCGAGCTGTTCCTTCTTCTGACCTTCCAGTGCCCCGGACAACAAGGGCGACGTTTCGAGCCAGGTGAGGTTGCGAATTACGGAGCATATGCATTGTTTATGGGGCGTGAATTGCTGGGCGCAGTGGGCCACTGCCCTCCCCGCCTAAGGTGTGGCCGCGCGCCTAGCGCGCCCCTCCAAATGTTGGTTGTAGGCCTGGGAGAAAGTCGGTGGCAATGCGGAACAGAAACTGGTTTTGCAGCAGATCAGAGAATTCTCGATCTCAACGCCAAGACCGGTCTGAAGGAAACTTCCAAACGCCGATTCGCTTCGGCCCTATTTCACAAAACGGGCGCAATCGCACTCCTGATATCGATGGCGGTCTGGGGTGTCCCCTACGCCTCTGGCGCCGACGATACCCGCTCCCGGATTATGAACCTCTCGGTGGTTGACGAAAAGAACCTACCGGTACCCAATGCCACGATTGAGCTTCGGTTGGGTGAGGAGTTGGTAAGTGCGTCCAGCACAGATGCCACAGGGAGAGTGACGCTCACGATCAACGCGGTGGGTACGTATTCGCTAAAAGTCCAAAAGAAGGGCTACCTGCCTGTGCAGACAGCTTTGGAAGTTAACGGAGGGGCTGCCGCCCGAGACGTCGATATTGTGTTGACTACCGCGCCGTTGAGTCACCAGAGTGTGGAGGTCAAAGGTGAAGCTTCCAATCCCGTAACCGAAACCACAAGCCGCCCGACAATCCTAGATCCGGAGAAAGCCAGGGATACGCCGTCTCGCCCAGCTACCGTGGTGGATGCTCTGCCGCTGGTCCCTGGAATCGTCAGCGGCCTGGATGGGAGCATGCGAATCGCTGGTTTCGGCGAAGACCACAGCGCCCTGTTGGTCAATTCGGTGGATGTGACCGATCCCGCGACCGGGGCGTTTGGACTGAGCGTCCCGATCGATAGTGTAGAGACGATCGAAGTTTCCGAGATGCCGTATCTGGCAGAGTATGGGCGCTTCACAGCGGGTGTGGTCGCGGCCGATACGCGACGCGGAGGCGAGAAGTGGACCTACAGTTTGAATGACCCGTTCCCCGAGTTTTTCATCCGTAGCGGGCACCTCGAAGGCGTGCGAAGCGCGACTCCGCGATTCAATGCGAGCGGTCCCCTCATACCCCACCACGTTTATTTCCTCGAAGGCGCCGAATACCTGCTCAATAAGCACGAGGTTCTCACGTTGCCGTTTTCTGAAAGCCTCACCACATCAAAGGCAATCAACTCCTTCACGCAATTCGATGCGATCCTTTCGGGCAACCACCTCCTCACCGGCAGCTTCCATGTCGCTCCACATTCGCAGCAGTATGCCGGACTGGATTTCTTCAATCCGCAACCGGTGACCCCGAATGGGACTTTCCATGAGACCACCGCCACGCTGACAGACCGGCTTGCTATCGGCGGCGGGCTCTTGCGGAGTACCGTCGCAAACAGGGTCGTCAGCAGTGCTACGTCGCCGCAAGGAACAGCCGACATGGTACTGATTCCGACTGGAAACCTCGGTAACTACTTCAGTCAGGAATCGCGCCGTGCGAATCGCTTTGAATGGATCGAAGAATGGACACCGCGCACATTTCACTTTGCCGGGGTTCACAGCTTCAAGTTTGGATCGGTGCTAGCCCACAGTAAGAATGCGGGCCACTTTTATGCTCGTGCCGTTCTGATCGAGGATGCCAACGGTCATCGCACCCAATTCATAAACTTCTCGGGAATAGGAGCGTTTGATCTTTCCGACACCGAGCCGGGAGCATTTGCCGAGGACCATTGGACGCTGAATTCTCACCTGGCTATCGATGTCGGTCTTCGTACCGAAGCTCAGACGATTACCCACACCAGCCGAACAGCTCCGCGAAGCGGTTTCGTATGGACTCCCGATGCGGGTAAGACTGTGCTCCGCGGCGGGATCGGCGTCTTTTACGATTCGGTTCCATTGGACGTTTATGCGTTCCACAGCTATCCCGAGCAAACGATCACGACCTATAACTCGTCGGGCATGCCCGTAGGGCCGCCGGTACTTTACCTCAATCTGATCTCGCAGGAGGCGGAATCGAATTTCCCGCTTATCCATCGTTCTGCAAAGAGCGGCGATTTCGCTCCCTACAGCGTGGCGTGGAATGTGGCATTCGAGCGCGCCGTGAATCGTTTCCTGCTGCTTCGCGTGAAGTACCTTCAGAGCCACGAGCGGGACATGATCACGCTTCAGCCTGAAGTCTTTCAGAACCAGAGCGCGTTTGTGCTGGGGGCTTCCGGGTGGGCGGGAACGCGCCAAACCGAGTTCACAGCCAGGGTTGGAGCGTCTTCCAATCGACAGTGTTTCTTTTCCTACGTTCGGCAATATGCCTATGGCGTCATCAACGACGCCAACTCCTATCTGGGGAATTATCCCTTTCCTGTCGTGCGAGTGAACCGCGTAGCCGGTTTGCCCGGTGAAATTCCCAACCGGTTTCTGTTTTGGGGCCCGTTCTCGTTCCCCCGAAAGATTCGAGTGATTCCACACCTCGAGTTTCGTAACGGTTTTCCCTACCAGCCAACCGATGTATTCCAGCAGTACCTGGCTGCCACCTTCAGTGCGCAACCTCGTTTCCCAAGATACTTTTCTCTCGACCTGCGAGTTTCAAAAGATATTCGGGTGAACGCGAAATACTCCGTGCGGCTCTCGGGTACGGTCCGTAATCTCACCAACCACTTCAATCCGCTCGAGGTGCACTCAAACATCGCCGATCCCCAGTATGGCGGCTTCTTTGGGACCTCCGAGCGGCGATTTACGCTCGACTTCGATGTTCTTTTCTGACCTAGGTTTAGGCTGCCTGCATCTATCTTCGACAATTGTCGATTCCGACTTCGACATTCTCCGACACTCCTTATCGCCGCCATCCCGGTCGTCAATGGAGTCAATAGTTTGCGGGAATACCAAGCAATGTTGCTTTGGCAAGCGTATTGCGATGCCTAGGGTTAGCGAACGTGCAACATGTCCAAGATACGAATGAACCCAACTGCTTGGACGTTTCTTCACCAGGGAGTGAGTGCTGGTGGGCGTAGCAGCGGCACTGGTGTGGCAGCCGCACTGGCGAAAAGAGTCGGACTCTGCGCGGCGTGGTTGACGTTGTGGCTCGCAGGGTTACTGTTGTGGCTCTTGTGGGGTGCCTTTGTCGTAAGCCGGGGATGGCTGCTACCGTGAAGCGCTGGCGGATTGGTCCCATTGGATGACCGAGTTCGACCCCTCGATTCAATGACTCACGATCGAGCCCGTAAGAATCAGCCGGGGTACGTGTTCATGTCGGATTAGTGATGAGGTCTTAGGATGTCGGCTTGTTTGTGAGCGCTTGGCGGGGGAGCCTGGCTGCTGAATCTTCCCTCCGCCGAGGGGAATCTGACATCGGGGAGTGCGGGAGGAATAGCGGCATGTCATTGACTCTGAGTCTGATAGGTGTTGCGGTTCTTGCGATGTCTCTAGTTTTCGTCCTTCGCGTGAAACGCCTAAAGGACCAACGCGAAATGGAGCAGCACAGCATTACAGCGGAAGAGCTCCACGCGTTGTTAGCTTCAGATCAAGAGACACTCCTGTTTGATGTTCGCCAGCCGCTGGACTTGTTAGCTTTTCCTGAGATCATCCCGACGGCAAAAAGGATCGCCCCCAATGAAGTGCTCGAGAGGCCGTCACTGATCCCGAAAGAAAAAGATGCGGTTGTATACTGCACCTGTCCCAGCGACAAAACCAGCCGAACCGTTTTGCGTCGGGCATTGGCACTTCAGTTGTTCCGGGTCAAGTTCCTCAGGGGTGGATTGGCGGGCTGGAAGGCGAGGGGGTATCCAGTCGAGCCGTACCTGGAGGTCTTTCACCTCTACGCTCCAACCTCGGCTCCGCGCTCTGGTTGACCTGGGTGGCCAAGGAAACCCGGTGCGATCCGATCAAAACTGAACCCTGTGAGGGTCTCGCACCATCCTACAGAGTGGGTATTATGCGTTCCAAAGCCGAGAAATTGTTGGTGGTGGAATCTGACGATCGTCTGCGGGACCACATCGTCATGGTGCTGAGCGATGCGGGATATGAGGTCTCGACCGACTACGAGCAGGGAATCAAGGCGGTCCTCGCATTCGATCCCGACGCGGTAGTCATGGGCGCGGATCCTCCCCAGCTCGATTGCTGTGACCTTCTCTCCGAAATCAAGGGCTCTGAGCGCACTCAGAATATACGCATTGTGATGCTATCTCCAGGAGGATCCGCCGAGCGTACTCGGGGCCTCGAGCTCGGTGCCGACGATGTGCTGTCACTTCCCTTCGACTCACATGAATTGCTGTCGCGGCTGCGTTCACAACTGCGAAACAAATCTGTTGCGGACGGGTTTCGCGAGCGGTTGCGCCTTGCCGAGGAAAATCAAAGCACGGCCCAGCAGGTGGTGACCGCAGTCAACGAAGAAAAGCGAACGCTTCGAGTTGGCGGACTGGCAACTGTTGCTGTCCTGATTGTTGCATCACTGGTCCTTCTGTTCTTCTACCGTCGCACGCAGGAACAGAATACCCGCGTCTACGCGGCGATCACTCGATTGCAGACGGGCGTCCTGACGCAACAACAGTTGAGGGAACGCTCGCGTCGCACCCTTGAAGACCGGGAGCACAATCCATCCGAGGTGAGCGATCCCCAAAAGCTGCAACTTCAGAAGAAGAGCGAAGACCTGAGATCGCAGATTGCAGCCAGCAAAACAGAAGACGCTTCTACTTTGCAAAGGCAACTTGCTGCTGTAGACAGCCGCCTGCAAAAGCTTGAGACCGAGGGCAGAGTTGCGCAGACGATTATCCAGTCCTATGAGCCGAGTGTCTGCCTCATCCATGTTGTGCTTGCCTTCCGCGAACACGCAACCGGATTACGGTTGCACTACGCTGAAATGACAAGCAGTGGTGAGCCCAAGACTGACGAACATAACAACCCGCTTTTGAGCCTAACCGGGAGTGGTCCGGAAGTACACTTGGATGCTTTTGGCACCGGGTTTCTCGCCTCCGCCGACGGACAAATTCTCACCAATCATCATGTGGCCGAGCCTTGGTGGCAGAATGACGATTTGAAGGAAATGGTCGATCAGGGGCTCGAGCCAGTGGTTGCTGAAATGAGCGCATATTTCCCAGGTGTTCCACACGGCATTGCCATCAACACCGAGAAGATTTCGGCTGCCGCGGACGTTGCCGTCGTGAAAGGGAACGTTTCAGAACTGGGAATTAAACAGATAGCGCTGGCCGCTGGCGGCCGTTCGGCCGTCAGCGGGGGGCCCGTCGTGCTTCTTGGATATCCCACGGCTCTGGATGCAATCCTGGCTCGGGCGGGCGCCGAGACGCTCCAGTCCATCGCTACAGCATCCCAAGGTGATCCGAAGCAGGTGATGGAAGAACTCGCGCGCCGCAATCTGATTAGGCCTGTCACTACTCAAGGACACATCGGCGACGTACTGCCTGACAAGATTGTTTATGACGCCCAAACCACTTCGGGCGGCTCCGGCGGTCCGCTCTTCAACAACGAGGGCAAAGTCATAGGAATCAACTTTGCCATGGTGCGCGAGTTTGGCGGCTCTAATTTCGCCATTCCTGTCGGCTACGGGAAATCACTTCTGAAACCTTAAGCCCGCAGAAACCGATCGGCAGGCCTACGGGTCATGAACCGGGGGGGTCTATCCAAATCTCTGCCAGGTACCGGAATATGATCCTGACGTGGTTGAGTCCCCACGCGGAGGTTTACATTTCGCTGTTTGACTCAGTGTGTGCGCCGCCGAAGCCAAGTTTTACCCAGCGCCTGGCAGGCCAGCCGTCAGTTCGCAACCACTGGCTGGGCAACGAAGGACGATCCGAAGCGCGAACCTTGTTCTGGATTCTGGGCGCCGTCAGCATTTGCAGCGTGGGTCCCGATTAGTCGGCAGCCATCTCCTGTACCTCGGGCTCGGGTTGAATTGGCTGCGACGCCATTGACCCTCGCAGTTCCGTTTCCAAGGCCGCTAGTTGAGCCTCAATTTCGTCTTGTGCTTTGCGCTTGCGGATGACTTCGTCGCGATACCGCCGCAGGAAGTAATCGATCGTTTCGACCCGGATCCTGATCGAGCCCGAGGGTTTGTTCTCGTCCAAATCCTTGAAGCAGAAGTATGGAGTGCCGGATTGCTCGATGATTCCCTCAATTACGCCGTAGATGGGCGCATCGTGCCCGCACTTGAAGCTCGAAACCTCAAGCGCCACCAGGTTGGGATGCCGCGCGGTAAACTTCGCCGCCCATACTTTGTGATTGGTGCTGCAGGAATACGAATTTTTCCAAGCATCGCCGATGTCCAGAGGATGGCTGATCACCCCGGCGCGTACCTCGTCGCCGAACAGACGCTCCAGCATGTCCTCATCCAGCGGCAGCGTGTTTTGGGAGAAGATGGGATAGCCCAGCTTCTGGAACTCCTCCATGATCTCGTGATTCAGTCCCGGATCGTGGTGATAGGGCCGCCCCAACATGACGATGCCGATGCGGTCCTCGCGTTCGAGCTGGTCGAGAACCTGGCGCGCCTTGCGACGGATGCTGGTTTCGTAGTCGGACAGAGCCTTGTAGCCCACTTCCACTGCCCGATCGTTTTCCTCCTGCGATAGCCCGAGGATGGGCTGCCATGCCTGGAGCATCTGGTGGGCGAACAGTTTGCGATCCGCAAAGTTTAGGACCGGATCCAGGTATTTGACATTGTGTTCGGCGAAGACATCATTCTCTTTTGTGAAGGCGGCCTTCACCGTCTCCGGCGTTGCAGTCACGGTTGGGCATGCGTTCGCGCCAACGATCTTGACCAGGGGCGAAGTCAGCACGTCGTACATCGGGAAAAAGATGACGTCCAGAGGTTTCTTACGATGTTTCTCCTGGATCAGGTTGTAGACGTGAGAGATGCCGATCTTGGCAGGGAAGCACGGGTCGATGGCGCCCCGGCTCGCTCCCGCTCGATAGAGATCGGAGCTGGTGTAGTCGGAGTAGACGATATTTTCCGGTTGCACACCCAGGCTTTCCAGGTATCCATTGAAGAGCGGCGCATAAGTGTAGATGTTCAGTACGCGCGGAATCCCTACGCGAAGCTTCTTACGCTTTTCCATGAGGGGAATACGCTCTTTGCCCGCCTTGTTCCAGAATTTCGTCATCGGAATGGGGTCGGCCACGCTCTTCGCGTTCACTGGGCGGAAGACTTCGTGGGCAGCGATATCGACGAAGTTGGGATGTTTGTCTTTGATTTCGTCGAGGCCCGCTTTGATGTCCTTCATGTCATTGACGTCTTCGACCAGGCCTTTTTCGCAGGTGGCAATGATCAGCCGCTGCTCCCCATGCATCAACGGAACCTTGGTGACCTTCTGAATGGGAACGAAGCTCATCTCATCGCTGGGAGCCGTTCGGATATCGATGAAGGTTCGCAGGCAGTTGTTTTTGCAGAAATTGCAGCGCGTGGCTTCGTTGCGCGTGCTGCGGTAATGGATCTTGCGTACCGCATCCAAACCGACAAATGTGGTCTGCTGGCCGTTGCGCCACAGCCGCAGAGATTCTGCCGCCGCTCCAATCGCGCCTGACTCGCCGCAAAACTCGTGCACGATGATCTCCGGTTTCTTGCCAGCCGCGCGGAAGCTGTTATGGATAAAATCGACTTCCGCCTTCACTACCGCCATGTTGTTCTGCGTTCCGCCCTGCAGCACGAAGCGCGTGCCCAGCGCCGCGAGATTGGGAATGCTGGCGACATACAGGAACACGTTCTTGGGCAGCACGGCCGCCAGACCTGCGAGGATTTCCTCGGCCCGCCAGCCTTGGCGCTGGAAATTCACGATGTCCGACTGCATGAACACCGCGCAGCCGTAGCCGAAAACCGGCATCGATTGAGCGGAGAAGGCCAGGTCGGCGTATTGTTCGACTCCCAGGCCAAATCCTTCCGCAGTCGATTGCAGAAAATAGCCATTGCCCGCCGAGCACTGTGTGTTCAGTTTGAAGTCTTTTACCCGGCCGTTGTGCAGAATGATGATCTTGATATCCTGCCCGCCCACGTCGACGATGACGTGCGGATCTTCATAGAACTTGAGGGCAGATTCGGTGTGCGCCACGGTCTCAACCAGCGCGACGTCGGCGTGCAACACGTCTTTCAAAATGTCCTTGGCGTAGCCGGTGGTGGCTACTCCCAGGACCTCGAGCTTGGCATTCTGCGCCTCGACTTGTCCGCGCAGATTTTCGAACATCTCAATCGTGTCCTGGATCGGGTTGCCGTTTGAGAGCTGGTAAGCCTTGCAGAGGATGTCACCGCGGTCGTCAAGCAACACGGCCTTAGTGGAGGTCGAGCCTCCATCGATGCCGATAAAACCGCCGACCGTCTGACCTTTCTGGAATGTTGCGGGGGTAAACTTCTTTCGCCGATAGGCTTCCTTGAATCCGTCGAGTTCTCCTTCTTTCGAGACCAAGCCTTTTGCCCCGGATTTCGCCTTCTCCTCCTGGCGGCCAAACTCGATGTAGTAGACGAGCTTCTCGTAGCCCTGGTAACAGCCCACGCAATCCTCTTCGCTCTTGCCGAATTCAATCGCGCCCAGGGCGGCGAAATACTGCGCATTATTGGGAACCTTGATCAGTTCTTCCGGCTTCGCGCCATCGGGGATGGCAACTTTGCGCTCCTGCCACATGCGTGGAATGTTCGCCTGCCAAGCCTCGCGCATGCCCTTGATGAAGCTGTTCGGCCCTCCGAGAAGAAGCACGTGTGGCCGCAGCGTGTGGCCGCGCGTGAGGACGCTCAAGTTCTGCAGCACGATGGCCTCAAACAGTGAAGCCATCAGCTCATCCGATGGCGTTCCTACTTTCTGCAGGCTGTTGATGTCGGTTTCGGCGAAGACACCGCACTTGCCGGCCACCCTGTGCAACTTGATCCCGTGGTAGCCCTGCACGGCTAGCTCCGCCGTGGGAATTTTCAGCTTCGCGTTGATCTTGTCGATGACGGCTCCGGTGCCACCCGCGCACTTATCGTTCATCGAGGGAATCTTTTTCTTGCGCCCGGTTTCGTCGTCGTCCTTAAAGACGATGATCTTTGCGTCCTGTCCGCCCAACTCAATCACCGAGTAGACTTCGGGATGGAGTTTCTCGACCGCCAGTGACACGGCCGTAACTTCCTGTACAAACTTCGCTCCAATCTGCTCGGCAATCCCGCCACCACCGGATCCCGTCATGAACATCCGCGTGTTGTGCCGGTTGATCCCGACCTCCGCCTCCATGCGGCGCAGAAATTCCAACGACTTCTCCGGCTGCTTGGTCTCATGGCGCTGGTAATCCTGCCAAAGAATCTGGTCGGTCGCAGCGTCTACCACGGTCGCCTTCACCGTGGTCGAGCCCACGTCCAGCCCCACCAGGAACTGGGTGTGATGGTCGTAGGGCTTTTGATACGGAGCCGCGGCAATGTGAACCAGCTGAGGCGGTTTTTGATCGTGTCCAGCAAGATGGTCGTGCATCGAATGTTCTCCGATCAGGTTACGAAAATGAATGAAGGACCGGCAGTCACACCGCACTGCCGGTCAGATCAGTTAAGCCGCGTTTGGAAGTGCAATCCCGGGCACGTGCGTGCGACGCCAGAGCCGGCTGCTCTTGTCCATGCGGTCGCTCACATGAAGGATGAACTGTGCTGCCGTGCCTGCGATCCCTTCGCGATGGGGCACGTGATAGAACGGCTGCTTCAACTCGGGATGCTGGGCAATATATTTGCGAATTTGCTCCATGGTCTTGCCGGTAGAACTCAAGCACTCCTCGAACTCGAGTTTGGCCTTCACCTTGGCCTCCCCTAGCGCCATCTGCACCCGACTCTGCGCGTTCACCTCGCCCTCGCCCGAGGTCTCGATCGGGAGAAAGATCATGTCCTTGAACTTGTTGATGACTGCCGATTGAACTCCGTCAGACTGGGATGACGGCATACACCCGAACGGCTTGAGCGCCAAGACCATATGGCACAGCCGGTGGACGGTGTAGTAGACGTTTTTCCCGACCTCAAGATGTCCTTCTCCACCGCGCGCAAATTGGTTGTAGAAGGGATGGGCCATTTCGGCCAACTCCGTCTGCGGCACGAGGTGATGCGTAATCCCGCCGAGATGCTTGATCGTGCGGTGATACAGGCCATTCCACATCCACTCGCCGACCGCGAGGCCCATCAACTTCTTGCGCAATCCCAGATCATTGGCCAATTGTTTTTTCAATTCCCACCATTGCGGATTTCGGTGGGGACGATTGGCGGGCCACTTGGCCTTGGCGTGCGCCTTGGCCTGGTACAGCAGATAGGCAACCCAAGTCGCGATCGGCTCGACCAGCACCTGTGCGCCTTCCCGCTCAAGAAAGTCGAACATGTGGAAGTTGCCGTCGCCCTCCGTAATCTGCGCCCAGAACTCGCCCGTGATTTTCACCACTGGCTTCACTTTCGTGCGATCCACTTCGATCGAATTGAGTTTCTTGCGGGCAGCGGCCAGGGCATTGAGGTAGTCCTTGCCCCAGAGGTGTTCATGCATCTTGCCGAAAACATTGACGGTGTTGCGGAGGATCTTATTGCTCTTAAATTTGGGCTTTGCCCAGTTGGGCGCGATTTGCTCAATTTCGAACGAGTGACGGCTCCTCAGATCATGGCAGAGTTCGTTGACTACTTCCCGGAATACTCCGTTGGTCTCGCCCTTATCCACCTCGAACGGGCGAATTTGATAGATCATGTCGTTGAACACGTCACCCAGGTGCATGGCGTTCAGCATGCCGAATCCGAAGTCGACGGTGAACTTCAATCCAGGCTCGCCCGATGCGGCCTTGATTCCATCGCTGTCCTTAAACAGCAACACGCGGAAGCCATCGAAGCCGGCGTTCTTGAGCGCGAAGCGATACTCCGCCTCATACATGCCGAAGCGGCACGGACCGCATGAACCCGCCGTGAAGAAGACATAGTTGTCCAGAATGTCCTTGCGGGGAATCCCTTCTTTTTCCAGGAACTGGAGATATTGCACGAGATTCCCCACCGTGAAATAGGTTGGGTTGCACTGTCCGTTGTTGCCGTACTCCTTGCCGATCTGGAATGCGGGCACATCGGGCACGGGCAACTTCTCGCAGCGATATCCACTGCCTTGGAATACCGCGCGAATCAGATCTTCGTGTTTCCAGGTGAAGCCGCCGAAAAGGATCGTCACGCGGCTACGTTCTTCTGCCGTAAACGCTCGCTCGATTGGGCGGTGGAAGTGGGTCGGATGGTCAAGTCCGGCAATCTTCCGCAGGCGCATGCGTTCTGCTTCCAGGCGCTTCTTGATTTCTGAGTCATTTTCAATTTGCACGAAATTCGCGGCCATAGGATCCTCCGACGGTGTATGGAATTTGAGCGGTGGTTCTGAAGTGGTTCTGAAAGGGATTGCGGGACGGTGGATTAGTCGCCGCTTTGCCAGCGGCCGAGCCTTTATCTACGGAAGGCAAGACATAGCCGAGCCGGGGAGGAGAGGACACCCCGGTCGCTACCGAGTTTCTACGGAACAGCATCCGAACTCCAAAACGGGCTAGGAGGTTCGAAATTTTACACCGGCGGAACTGCAGCGAGGGAGTCCCGTAGGCGCCGGAATTAGCAAAGGACCGCGATTGAGATGCCAGCCGTTCTGGAGTCAGTTGCCCAGGTTCTTTTGGGATCTCACCCACGGAAAATATAAAATTGATCTTGAACACTATTTATCAAAACTAACGTCTGAAATCAAGCGTGCATGTTAAAAGGCAAAGCCGACGGTACGGCAACGTACGAATTGCTCAAAACCATCTTCAAAAGGCTGCCCGGTTTTCGATCGAAAGCGACCCCTCGAGAGTGACTGAACGATTGACAATGTAGTCGTGATGATCAATGGTTAGAACCTTCTTGCCATAAAGTCGAACGTCGACAAATGTCAAATCTCTTTGCGGAAGCCAGAAACCGTCGATCTTTTGGTACTGACGCACGAAGTCGGCTCGTTGGATCCAGAAGGAAAGCTTCTTCGCGGGATGGCCTTCAATCCGGACCACCGCATAATCTTCAACGTCAATCCATACCTTGCCTTCGAATAAATATTTATCATTCCGTTTGGGGACCGCCTGCACAGCAAAACAGCGGTAAGGTCCCACCTGCTGTTCACCGAGCAGGTCCAGGGTGTAGTTTGCCGGGGAGATCGCGCTATCGTGATGTTGCTTGCCCGCCGTTGTTTCGATCTCGCTGGCGATGAGGGCATTGAGTGCCAGACGACGAACCACGGCCGATCCCTTCTCGGACATGACCACAAATTTCTTCTGGTCCGGTGCCCGGTACTCCATCCGTCCGGCTTCCTCGGCATGCACCTTCCCCTTCAGATCGACGACCTGATAGGTCCTGAAGGCGGTGTAGTTCAGCAGTGTCGCGGCCCGAAGGGCATTGTGGGCAAGCAGTTCGTCAAAGATCTGGATTTCAGTCAAGCCCGGTCGCAAGGGCTCAAGCGGGGCTGTAAGTTCCGTCTGTCCCAGTTGATTCACCTGCGCGTGGGCGCCTACCGCGAACGTTGTCATGGCAAGGAATGCGGCATCGACAAAGAAAAGTCTGATCTTGGTGTTCGGCTTCGTGGTGTTTCTTCCCAGCATGTCTTGGTTCTCCTCATCAATCCTCGAAGCTGCGCACGCCACCCTGGAATCTGTTCTTGGCGTTGGCCCAAAGCCACTTGATCACCCTGGCATCGTTGTAGCAGTACGCGAGGTTATGGTTCAGAGTCGAGAAACAATGGCGCTGGCAGGTTGACTTCATAGCAGACAGCTGAGTCTGATCGAATTTCGGTTCGTCGATGTTTCCCCAGTCGAAGGTGGCCCCGTACATCGGGAAGCATGGAGCGACGGTGCCGTCCGTGCGGATGATGACGTTGTTCTGACCGGCGCGACAGTTCCACTCCGCAAAATGCAATTCGCCGTTGGGCTCTTGGACAATCCCAGGCATCGAGGCCAACAGTTCTGCCTGATGTCCGTTTCCCTTCGTGCCATCGCCGTTCCAGCCATACTCCTGCAAATCGAGCCCGGAAGACATACGCACAAAAGCCTTGATCTCTTGCAGGCGTGGCACCGAGTTCACCATCTGATAACCGGCTTTATTTTTCTCGATCAGCCAATCGACCAGAGAGTCGATCTCGCGCCAGTCTTCCGGTCGGATGTAGGTGGGGTTGTCGTACAGGTGCTTAAAGTGGTCATCCTGTTCGAGCATGGGAGTCTCATTGATGTGGTAGTCGGTAGCAATCCGATGGTCGTGGGCGTATTCAGTGAGCTTTCTTACGTCCTCCAGGTTATTACGGCAAATATTGATGTTGAAAAAAACCAGGTATCCGTCCACGTACTGCTTGCGCAGGATATGTTCCAGATTTTTCTCCGCGGGGACAAATGCTTTGGGCAGGCTCGGCTGCAGATCCCACGAGTCCAGCGCAAAATTAAACACCGCCACGCCGGCGTCGCCGAGGCGGTCCGCGACCTCAGGGCGAAGCAAACGCCCGTTCGTCGCAATGTAAACCCAGAAGCCTTTCTTCGCCGCGTAATAGACAACTTTATGAATGAAGTCTGGCCGCAAGAGAGGCTCGCCGCCCATCAGCGCCAGGACCCGGCAACCGTTGTCGTGCAGCCAGTCAATCGAACGCCGCGCGACGTCCTCGGTCATGCCCTTTATCTTGTTGTCATAGGACCAGCAATACCAGCAATCGAGATTGCATTTGTATTCGACAAACAGGTAAGCGGTGATTGGGTGGAACTCGCCGGGGAGAACCCGGGAGCGGACATAGGGACCTAGCCATCCTCGCGAGTACCGGTAGACATCCTTCGCACCCCACTTCCGCTTTTCCGGCGGAGTCTCGGGGCCGGGATCGTTCACGCGCGCCGGAAACTGAGGGAAGACCGGCTCAGGAAGAGTGAGACCCCTTGCCTGAGCCGGCATTGGCGGGCGTTGGGCGGAATTCATTAGAAGATCATGGATTGCTACGTCGATACGAAACTTGGCGGCTGTGGCCATCTGCGAATCACCTCGAACAGAATTCGCACGAAAACAGTCCGTCTGCGTGCCTACCCTCGATTTATGCAAAAGGGATACCAAAGTCCATCTCAGGTGAATCCTGTATTCGTTGAAACGCCCGCGGGTGGCGTTCTTGTTTGACAACTTCGGTTGACAACTTCGGTTAGACCACTCCGGAAATCCCGATACCGGTCAAAGCTTTTCCTTTCACTGCATTAGGAAAGGTGTTGTCGACAGTTCCGCTCAACAGCCTCTCCAGGCTCATCCCCGGCTGACGGCTGAAAGCGTGACAATTTTGACAGGTGTCGAAGGAGTGTCACCGACACTCGTCGACACGTTGTCACCTGATCGTCACCTGATGCTCTCTTCATTCAGAAATGTCATCGGTTTAGGTGAGGTCCCAAGCACATCGCTTTGGTCAATCAGTTGCCTTTACTTCAAGTTGCCTTTACTTGTGTTGTTCTTGGCACTTGCCTCGCGAATTTCTTTTCTTCGCCGGAGAATATGGACATGCAGTTCCGTTTCTTTGCCTTCCTCACCGCACTAACGCTATGCCTTTGCGGCTTGAGGACTTCCAAGGCGCAGGAGCAGCCGGTTGCGTTGCCGGCCGCTGCCAGGCCGCAGCCGGGAGTTATTGTCGGCACCGTAGTCGATGT
>DATBYA010000046.1:0-20787 GCA_036514015.1 Candidatus Sulfotelmatobacter sp. | reverse complement strand
AGGCGGGTCTAAAAGAACTCTAAAAATTTCAGGAAAGCCGCATGTTGCTGGAAGGGAAGGGCTTGAATAAGCGTTTCACGGAATTCCAATCGCCACCTACAAGAAATACGCAACGCCCCGGTCCGGTTTTCACATTCCAAGTCGTTATGCGGTTGTCGTAGAATACAGCCTTATCGGCTGATCGCCGACTGCTCATCGCGTGACTGGCTTGCGAAGCAAGGCGATTGCGGATGTTACTTCCGCGCGGCAAACTTAAACGTGCCACACCATCTTGTTCAGGCCAGGATGTTTACGCCCTCGCGCACTGCGGCAACCACTCTATGGGCACTGCCAATCAGTTTCGCCAAGCATCGGAAGGCCAATGCAGTCCCTTAGCCTACGAGTTCGGCCCGTTCGTGCTTGACACATTCCAGCACACCCTGCTTAAAGACGGCAAGCCGGTTTCCCTCACTCCGAAAACCTATGACACTCTGCTGCTTCTTGTGCGAAACAGTGGGCGGATGGTTCCGAAAGAAGAGCTGATGAAGTTCCTTTGGCCGGACAGCTTCGTGGAAGAGTCGAACCTGACACAACAGGTTTCCATGATCCGGCGAGCGCTCGGTGAATCCCCTAGCGATCCGCGCTACATCGTGACCGTCCCGAGCCGTGGTTATCGCTTTATCGCTGAGGTCCACAGGTTAGAACGACAGCCAGTCCCGCCCGCATCCGTCCGCCCCACGACTGACACTGTCAACGCGTCCGGTGGAACTGACGAGCGCATCGAGGGCTGGCAAAACGCAACGACCCCGAAGTCTCCGGCAGTCGCGCCTGGGCGTCTTCGACAAAGTCAGAAGACCATGGGAACTGTGGTCTTGCTGGTCTTGATGATCGCATCGCTAGGTGCCGCCGTGTTCTTTATTGTCAGGGTAAAGCATCCCGGGTTTTCTCAAACTCTGACGCCGACCGTTTCGCCACGAAGTCTGGCGATACTTCCCCTGCGGAATCTTCGGCGAACCCCGGAAGACGATTTCCTTGGGTTCTCGATTGCAGACGCCATCATCACAAAGCTCGACTATGTGAGCGCTCTGACCATCCGCCCATCCAGCGCGGTAGAAAAGTTTCGAAACCAGGACATCGACATTCAAAAGGCGGCTGCCGAACTGAACGTCGATACCCTTCTCACGGGAAGTTTCATCCGGGATCGCGACAAGCTGCGAATCACCTATCAATTGATCGACGTCAAGAGCGATAGGCTCCTAGGCAAGGGAAGCATCGACCAAAAGTATGACGATCTGTTGAGCGTCCAGGACAACGTAGCGCAGCGGGTCATTCAGCAACTGCAGGTGAGCCTCTCACCTTTGGAGGCCGAGAGCATAAAACCGGACGGCCCTGTCAATCCCCTAGCCTATGAATTCTATCTCCGAGGTGTCGACCTCCATGGGCAGCACAACTTTCCCATGGCGATCAAGATGCTTGAGAAATCGACCGAGATTGACCCCAACTACGCACCGGCCTGGGCCTACTTAGGAGCCTCGTATACGTCAGATGCAGCATTCGAACTGGGCGGCCGCGAGCAATATCGCCGTGCCGAAGCCGCGTACGAGCGGGCTTTGGCGATACGACCGAACTTGCTCGATGCGCAAATGTTTCTCGCCAACCTCTTGGTAGACACCGGAAAAGTTGAGCAGGCTGTGCCGCTTTTGCGTGACGCCTTGAAGACGAATGGCAACTATCCCGCTGCTCACTGGGAGCTGGGATATGCCTACCGATTCGCCGGGATGTTGGACGAATCCGTCGCGGAGTGCGAGCGGGCGCGCCAGCTCGCTCCCTTGGTCAAGGCCAACGGCTCGGTGTTAAACACCTACCTTTATTTAGGGCAATACCAGAAGTTTCTTGAGAGCTTGCCAGTCGACGATTCCTCGTTCACTCTCTTTTACCATGGCTTTGGAGAATTTCACGAAAAGAAGTTTGACCAGGCTTCACGAGATTTCGATCGTGCATACGAGCTCGATTCCACTTTGTATACGACAATCGGCAAGGCCCTCAGCGACTCGATTCACCAGCGCAAGGCAGAAGCGTTGGATCTCTTGAACGGATTGGAGGGGAAGATCAGAGACCAGGGGGTCGGCGACCCAGAAGGCACGTATAAGGTGGCGCAAGCGTACGCCGTATTAGGAGATAAAATCTCCGCTATGCGTGCGCTGCGCATGAGCGTTGAGTCAGGTTTCTTCAGCTATCCCTATATTGCAAACGACCCACTATTAAGCGACCTGCACAGCGAACCGGAGTTCGCTCAGATTTTGAATATAACGCGTCAACGTTACGAGGCATTTAAAAGCGCTTTCTTCAAATAGATGTTTGACGTTTGCAATGCAGACAATTTGCGAAGTCAAGAGCCCGTCAATCGTGTTTGCTCGGACACTGACACTTACCCTTGTTCCTACGCTAAATCTTTCGCTCCCCACTCCACTCCTGCTCTTTATTCTGCGGAGCGTGGTTTAGCGCATCCACCAGCAGCCGGCGCAGCCGGTACCGGCTTTCCAGGTCCGTGCTCACAATTTCAAATCCCACTTCGCTCACCCGCGCCCGCCGCAACAGCACATGCGCGCGAATCTTCGATCGCATTCCAACCGAAATCTCCAGATCCGCTTCGCTCCCGATGCGCAGGTTGTCTTCCTTCGTGCCCATCCCGCCGCCCAGACTCAATTCGCGAATCTGAATCCTCGATTTTCCCCAGGAACTGCCCAGCACCCCATACACCGTCCTGGCCAACACCAGCCGCTCGTAGCGCCGTTGCCGCACCCACGGACATGCCGGAGCCGTATCGAGCGGCGCGATCGCCAACTCCGCGGGCTCCAGTCCGCTGTCGGTCATCACCTGCGAACTGTATCGCGGGTCGGTCTTCGCCAAAGCCTGCGCCGCCGCAATCCTCAACTCACGATGATGCGCAAACCCAAATGTCTTCTTGGTTTCCAGGATTTCCCGCAGCGTCGCCACCGCCTCTGCATCCTTCAATCGGCCCAGGGATTCGATTGCCTTGAGCTGCAGGAAAGGCGAGCGCGATGCCGATTCGCCCGGTCGCGCCATCGCAATCAGCGGGGGAATCGTCGTCATGTCGCCGCTCATCCCAATTTCGTCCACCGCCTCCGCCAATACCAGCGGATCCAGTATTTCTGCCAGTTCCAGCAGCGTGCGTCCGCGATCCGGAGCCGCCCCAAACGCAATCTGCCGCACTACCATGTCGTGATAGAAACGGTTCCATTCCGGCAAACGCGCGGGCAGCAATTCCAGCAGCGTTCCCACGTCCAGCCGGCTCACTAATCCCACCACGCCCGCAGCCTGCCGGGGCTGCCCGGTGCGCAGAATCTCCCGCAACTGCAGCAGTATGGGAGACCCTAGCTCCTTTACCAGTTCAATCATGCGATCGCATTCGTCGCGGCGCATGCAGCGGAAAAAGCGGTCTGCCAGGTGTTCGGCTCCCGACTGGCTGGTCCGGCGCAGCACCGACAACAGGTCCGGCGGAATCGGATCCATGTGAATCGCTTCCTCAATGAACTCGGGCAGACGATTCTCCACTCCCACCCGCGGACGCAAATCGCTCATCAGCACCGGGCGCTCGATGCTGATCAGTTCCATCCCGGCGCACACTTCATTCACCGCCCCGTAGTTCTTTGCCGAACTGGCTTCCTGACTCAGCCGCACGAACGCAGCGCTGAACAGGCTTTGCAGTTCCGAGTCTTTCTCGTGAATCAAGTACTCGGCCAGCTTCCGGATCGCGTGGCCCATCGGCTCTCCTCCCAACCGCGCGTACAAGTCCGCCAACTGACTCAGTCCAATCGCGGTTCGGCGGCGCGGTTCGGCTTCCTTCGCGGCCAGGCAGCTGGAATAATTATTCAGAATTTCCGCTGCTCCCTGCTGGTCATCCCGGTCGAGGAGCACTTCTACGAACTGCCGCAAATTCCGCGGGGGCACGCAAGGCGCCTCGTGCGAAAGGAGAACGCTTTTTTTACCCGACTCCGGCACTTCCGCCCAGAACATGCGGTCCAGGATGTCAGCGTGCGACTCCACCAGAATCCCGGCCTTGCTCATCTTTTCTTCCTGCAACTTCAGGATCTGGCGCAGTGAGTCCATCTGCCGGCTCATGTGCTCCATCATCTGATGAACCGCGTTGACCTTAACCTCGCCCTTCGAATACCGCTCCAGGGCGAAGCGGATCGCCATATGCTCCGCGGCTTTCATCAGCAGTGGCGTATCTTGCTCGTCCGCGGTCGTCGCCTTCGCCGCCAGGCTTCCCAGCAACTGTTGCAGGTTCAGCCGCGTATTCGGATCGGTCTCGGTCAGTTCCTTCTGCAGATCTTCTTCTTTGCCCCCGGGATCGGTCTGCACCTGGCCAAACCGCGTCAACAGCCGGATCGCCTGAATCACTTCCTGTTCCTGGAGCGGAACCATTCCGCCCGTCCATGCCGGCGCCGCCCCAGTTGCCGCGCCGCCCGCAGCGCCGTCTGAAACCCATCTTCCCTTCCCCGTGCCCGGCAGAGGGTTGGGCACGCTTCCCAGCGGGACCATCGGAACTCCGCCCGGCGAGACCTGTCCTCCTCCGGCGTTCGCGCCTTCGGCGGCCGCGATCAACTGCAACAACTTCTGCGGATCGTTCAGCCACTGCCGGAACTCCGGTCCCAGGGTTTGCGCCGCGATCTGCGCCGCGATGCTCACATCTCCCGTCAGCGGATCGGCCGCCACGAACTTCACTTCATTGATCCGGATGGTGCTGCCCGGTTTGTTCGCTCCCAGAGCTTCCTTGATCTGCTTTGCCACATCCTGAGCTTTCGATCCCGCCACGGTAAACGCGCGAACCAGTCGAACAAAATCTTCTTCGGTTACATCTCGGGAAAAATGAAGGCTGGCCAGTCCAGCGGTGGACAACAGCGTCGCAAAACTTCTCTCCGAATTCCCCGTTTCGAGCGGTATCCCATCCAGCAGCAACTTGTTGTCCGAAACGCCCAGTAGAAAACCCTGGTCCCCGGTGGTGGGCAGACCCAGCCGCAACTCGTTCCACGTGGTTTCGAACTGCATCTCCGTACGCTTGTGATCATAGCCATACATCCGCGCGTACTTGATGAGGATGTTAAGGCTGTGAACAAACGCCCGTGCGGAGGAGGCGCGCGCGCCGTGCGATGTGTTTGGGACGGAGATATCTAGCTCCTCGATGTAGGTTTGAGTCTCAAGGTTAAAGCGAAATCGTAAGCCCCGAAACGTTACGGAGGTAATCGGACAGTGGGACGGACACGGCTGTAGGTCCGGCTGCCTTTTCCCCTTTCCTGGCCGCCGTCCTCCGCCGCAATTCCATGAAAAATGGGAGGTTTGTCACTCCGACGCGCCAGTGTTGCCAGCCAGGAGGAATCTACTCCCCGGAACATCCCATGCGGCTGCTCGATGGCCCATTTTTCCGTGAGCGGGTTCGACTTTGCCTGCAACTCCGATGCCCAAACGGGCGTCCTAACTTGCCGGAGAATCGACCACCCACAAATTCGGCCAATCACAAAATCCTTGACGCCCTGAGGCACCACTCATGACCATTCGGCAACAGCCTTTCACCGCAGCGATGTCCATACTTTC
The DNA here is from genome assembly GCA_036514015.1 of Candidatus Sulfotelmatobacter sp. GTDB lineage: Bacteria > Acidobacteriota > Terriglobia > Terriglobales > Acidobacteriaceae > Sulfotelmatobacter. The sequence continues at coordinate 15,192 of DATBYA010000046.1, read as the reverse complement.
CGGCGCAATCCTGAGTGCAGTTATGTTCTTCGGCGCAGCGCCACGCCTTCACGCCGAGGATATCGACCGCTGTCAGCGTCGAGTCGTTCAGGCTGACCATGAACTCCACCGGGCCATCGAGAGGCATGGACACAACAGCCCTGAGGCCGATCACGAGCGCCGCCGATTGCATGAGGCGCGAGAACGTTGCTGGCGCGAGCAGCACCGCTGGTGGGATGAGCACGAGCACCGCTGGCACAGCGATCGTGATTGGAACGAGCACGATCATGACTAACCTGGAAAGCGCCGCCAAAGCGCCCAGTATACGTCAGTCCGAGCATCAGATTTTGAGAGGAGATGGAAGTGGACGAGACCATTGCACAGGAAATACTCCATGAATTGTTTTCCTCACTCGAGGCCTTAGAGACCCAGAGCGCGGCCCTTTTACAATTGGCGAAGGACAAAGGATGGGCCAGCGACCAGGAACTTGCACCCTACCTCGAGCAGGCGGGAAACGCCAGTAACGTTCGATGGCGGGCTGCGCGGGTGCGAATCGATTATTTGCTTTCCTCCGCATTCAAGGCCGCCGACCGCGACGCCCAACTGAAGTCTCCGAAGCCTGAGGAAAAAAGCCAGCAATCCTCAGGGGATACGGTCGCTGAAACGTCTCCCCCCGAGGAAAACAAGACCGACCGAGACCGTCAAGACGCGCAGAAAAGGAGTGCCGGAGCAAAGGCCGAAGCAAATGATGTCGCTGCCAGCGCCGAACGGAACCCAAATCAACAAGCCGAAAGGCATGACAATAAAAAAGATACGGACACTACCGATAACGCAGGGGAGAGTGCGGCATGAACAGAAATCCCGCGATTCTCGCACTTTCTTTAAGGTTGCTTCGCCTGTAAAACATCGACCTTCATAACGCGCGGAAAAACTCGGATGCCGAGTGCGAGTAAAATACTCGCGGAATGCCGACGACCAAAGACCTGAAGACCAAAGACCTGAAGACCAAGGTCACGGGACTTCGCTATTGGATGGTGCGCGTGCTCGAAGAGTGCGACCAGGTCTCGGCCGATTTCGCCGCCGATCCGGTGCACGATTTGCGAGTGGCGTTGCGCCGTTGCCGATCGATGGCCGATGGCATGATTGCCATGGATCCGGATCCGGCATGGAAAGCCATGAAAAAGGCCGGCAAGCGCCTCTTCCAGCGCCTCGGCGCTCTGCGCGACGTCCAAGTCATGATGGAATGGATCGAAAAACTGGAAACCAGGAAAACCAGTGCAGGAGCAGGCGACTCGCCCGCGCTGCCGCCAGAGACAAACCCCACCAACTCGAACATCGCTGGTGCGAAGAGTCCCGCTGCCAAGCCTTCCGATCCCGCTGGCCAAGCCCTGCTCCAAATCCTGGGCCAACGAGAGAGCCAGCAAAAACAAGAGGCTCGTGCCGCCCTGTCGGAATTCGACCGCAGGCAATGGCGCCAGTGGTGCCACTCGCTTCCCTTGCGCACCGCCCGGGTTCGTCCCGGCAGCGCTGTGTTCAAGCATCTCGCACTCGAACGCTGGACTGCGGCGCGCCAACTGCACACCCGGGCTCTGCGCAACCGCTCCCAGGTCGCGTTTCATACCTTGCGTATTGGCATCAAACGCTTTCGTTACATCGTCGAGAATTTCCTGCCCGACGAACACAAAGCGTGGAGCAACGACCTGAAGCAATTGCAGGATTTGCTAGGGGACGTGCACGATCTCGATGTGCTCTGGGCAACGGCGCTTTCCCACCGCGTCTTCCCCGATGAATCCTCGCGCGAGAGCTGGCATCGGCGCATTGGCGAAGAACGCACGAAACGGATCGAAAAATACCGCCTGCGCATGGTTGGTCCGGATTCTCTGTGGAATGTCTGGCGCGCCGGATTACCACAACCCCAACAGATTCAGGAAATTGCCACCCGCCGCATGAAGTTGTGGGCGAAGGCACTGGATCCCGACTTCCCGCACTCCGAGCGCATCGCCCGCATGGCCGTTGCGCTCTACGACGGCCTGGAAGCGGCAGGCTTGCTGAAGACAAAACAACGGGTACCCCCTCCCAATCGTGATTCAGCCCGCGCCTGCCTTTATCTCGCCGCCCTGCTACACGATGTCGGCAAAGCAAAAGGAGACAAGGGACATCACAAGGAATCCTTGGAGATGATCAAAGCTCATGGCGCTCCTCTGGGATGGAACGCGGAAGACATGGCTCGCGCGGCTATCGTAGCGCGTTTTCATTGTGGCGCGTTGCCCACGCGCGGCCACAAGGCGCTGCGCGAACTGTCGCGCGAGGAGCAAAACATCACAGTTCAGTTAGCCGCGATCCTCAGACTGGCCAATGCTCTGGATGCCGCGCACGACGGCCATATTCGCCGGCTGCGAATTGAAAACGCCAACCTGCAACCCAACCATCACCGCCGGCCAAGCGATGGATTGCTGCGCAAAGCCCTGAAGTTAGCACCCAACGAAGCCTTGATCATCGCCGCCGAGGGATTTATGGCTGACAGTTCCACCGCCCAGGCCGCCGCCGCCGAACGATATTTACTCGAAACCGTTCTCGATCGCCCCGTCGTAATCAAGGCAATGAAGACTCCCGTTCCGCAGCGACTTACAAATCGACCAAGAAGAGCAGCATCGTGACCCGCAAGAACTCGCGCCCTTCCGCCGCTTGAGGTTCGAAGCGGGGAAGCCACCCAGTCACTTTCGCATTTTCGACACTCCCGATAGAACTGTTCTTGTTTCCGTTCGCCGAACGACGAGAACCGGACGCCGAACCCATGACTCACACCCAACTCGTAGAACGAGCCGTGCGCTGGCTGCGGTCCTATCGCTGCGGAGTCGTGCTTTCCGAACAGGCCTGCGTCAGCGGAGAAATGCCAGACGCTATCGGCTGGAAGCGCGCCAACCATTCCGTGCTGGTCGAGTGCAAGCTTACCCGCGCCGATTTTCTCGCGGATCGCTGCAAGCCCTTCCGTCAGAAGCCCGAGGAAGGAGTGGGCAGCGAACGCTTTTATCTGACGCCTTCCGCCTTGGTAAGGCTTGAGGAACTGCCCCCAGGCTGGGGACTGCTGGAAATCCGCCGCGGAAGAGTCGAAGTGGTCGGGCATTCAGCAAAGAATCTGCGCACTGCCGCGGGATTCCGCTATGAGATGAATCTGTTGCTCGCCAGTCTGCGTCGAGTGGAAGTGCGCATCGAACCGCAAAGCATCACCGACTTCCTGAAGTGGAAGAATCGCATGGCCGAATACAATCGGGGAACCCTCCCGGAAGGCTTGGCTGCCGCCGAGGAAGAGTCGAATGTTTTCCTTGAGCCGGAAGTGCCGTCGTGTTCCTGAGTTTCCATCCCTACATATCCCTGCGGCCTTCCATGGCCTTGAGCATTGTGATCTCGTCGGTGTATTCGATGTCGCTGCCAACCGGAATGCCCATGGCGATGCGCGTGACTTTCACGCCTGCCCGCTTCAGTTGCTGAGAGAGATAGGTCGCAGTCGCTTCGCCTTCCACCGTGGGATTCGTGGCCACGATGACTTCGTCGACCTGGCCGGCGTCGACGCGGGTGATGAGATTCGAGATGCGCAACTGCTCCGGTCCAATTCCATGTAGCGGAGAGATAGCTCCGTGCAGAACGTGGAAGACGCCGTTGAAATGCTTGGTCTTTTCGATGGCGGCGATGTTGGTGGGCTCTTCGACGACACACACCAGCCGCTGGTTGCGCGTGGCGCTGGTGCAATAGAGGCAAGGATCAACGTCGGTGATGCTGTTGCACACCGAGCAGAGACGAAGATTGGCTTTGACGTCGCGCACGGCGGCGGCAAGGGCTTCGGCGTCTTCGTCGCTGGAGCGCAGGATGTAGAAGGCCAGACGCTGGGCGCTCTTGGCGCCAACGCCGGGAAGCTTTTTCAGTTGGTCGATCAGACGCGACATCGGTTCGGCAAATTTGGACATGGCATGTTTTGGTAATCGGCTGTTCGCCTAAGGCAAATTCTACGACCTCCAGCCCCGGAGGTCCTATTGAGGAGCGTCTCGTGCACCTCTCAACTCCGTCAGCGAATCGCTCCACATATCGGTGAGCCGGTTCCGGGCGCCAGGCATGAATCACCCCCCGGGGAATCCGGTGCCCCAGTCAGCGGTCAGAATGCCGATGCCTTTCGTTTCGCGCGGCAGGACCAAATCTTTATCTTTATCTTTATCTTTATCTTTATCTTTATCTTTATCTTTATCTTTAATCTTTATCTTTGTCTTTAATCTTTATCTTTGCATCTTTGCACAAACCAGTATCGAGAAAGTTCAGAGTCCAGGGATGCCCAGACCACCAAGCATGCCGCCGACGGTGGATTGCATTTGAGCATCGATTTTGCGGGCGGCTTCGTTGATGGCGGCACAGACCAGATCCTGGAGCATTTCGACGTCGCCGGATTTTAGGGCCTCGGGATCGATTCGCAGACTGAGCAACTGCTTGCGGCCGTCCATTCTTGCGGTGACCGTTCCGCCGCCCGAAGCGGCTTCGACTACGGTCTCCTGCATTTTTTTCTGCAGGGCGTCGTACTGCGATTTGGCTTTCGACATCAGGTCTTGCAGATTGAATCCACCCATGGAACCTCGGCTTCCGGCTTCAGCCATCCGGCGTCTCGACTCGCGCCCTGAAAGCCGAGAGCCGGAAGCCGCTAGCTTAGCGTTTCTCTTTATAATCAATCACTGTACGGACTTGGGCGCCGAATTTTTCTTGCATGCGACGCACCACCGGGTCTTGCTCGGCACGGCCTCGGCCGCCGGGACCTGGTATAGGGCGCGCGCCGCCGTTGGTTTTACTCTCCTGCGGAGTCGCTCTTCCGCCGGCAACCACTCTCAATTTCACTGCCCGCCCGAGGACTCCGCTCGCGGCGGCGATCGCCAGGCGTCTCGCCTCGGAACCGAGCGACATGTCCACTACGGTTTGTGACTCGGCGATCTTGACGACTAGCTCGTTGCCCTGGACGCTCCACTCGCCTTCGGAGAGCATGGAAACGAGAACGCGCTGGTTCCCATCGGTCAGCGCTTGGAGGACGGCGCTCTGCAGACGTTCGATTTGCGGTTGTGCCTCGGCCCCCGCGGTTGCTGCCTCGACCGGTTGAACTCGCAATTCCGGCGGCGGCGCTGGAGCCAACTGTTTGCTGGCTTCGGCAGAGACGTAGCTCACTCCGTCTCTACGATCGGGACGTTCCTCAAGCACGGGGTCGGGCATGGGAACCGCCGAGCCCATGATGACTGCTGGTGCCGGAGAAGCGGCTGTCGCTACTATGCGCGGGCCATTGGGCGGTGCAGCCTCAGAAGAAGCTTCCTGCCTGGGCGTACCTTTTCTGGCAGAGTCGGCGGCGAAGGGCGAAACGAAAGTTGGACGCGCGGCCGGAGCGGACTCTGGGCGGCGGCCTTCAGAGTCCGACGCGACCTGGTTCGAGGCGTTGCCGACGATTGCCGGTCTCGCGGGTGGCTTTTGCCCACTTGCGGCTGGAGCGGTGGCTACATCGCTCAGCAACTGCTCGATGGGCAGCAGTTTTTGGGCGTGGGCCATTTTGAGCAGCCCGAGTTCAAGGTGGAAACGTTGTTCCTGTTTGTATCCGAGTTCGCTGTGGGTGCGGAGCATGATCTGCATGTGGCGCGTCAGATCTTCCTCGCCAAACCACTGGGCAACGCGGGCGACGCGCTCGCGTTCTTCACTGGAAACCTGCAGCAGGGAAGAATCTTTGCCGGCGATCTTGGCGACGGTGGCGTTGCGCAGGAAACGCACCATCTGGCGGGCGAAATGCGTGGGACTGTGGCCTTGGCCGATCAGGTGATCGACCTGGCGAAGAACTTCTTCACTTCTTCCCTCAGACACAGCCTGCATCACTTGTTCGAGAATGTGAGCGGGGGCGGCTCCGACCAGATTGCGAACCGAATCCGCGGTAACTGTTCCGCTGGCGGAAGCGATGGCTTGGTCGAGGATGGAGAGCGCGTCGCGCATGGAGCCGTCTCCGGCTTCGGCGAGCAGGGCAAGCGCGTCCTCGTCGGCTTCGATTTTTTCGCGCGTCACCAGGTCGCGCAGCTGGGCGACGATGGCGTCGAACTTGACGGCACGGAAACTGAAGTGCTGGCACCGCGAGCGGATGGTTTGCGGGATGTCCTCGGGCTGCGTGGTGGCGAGCATGAAGACGACGTGGTCGGGCGGTTCTTCCAGAGTCTTTAAGAGCGCGTTGAAGGCGGCGTCGGTGATCTGGTGGGCCTCGTCGAGAATGTAAATCTTGAATCGGTCGCGCGCGGGGCGATACCGCGCGGCCTCGCGGAGTTCGCGAATTTCGTCGATGCCCCGGTTGGTGGCGGCGTCGATTTCGATTACGTCGACGGCGTTTCCGGCGCGAATCTCGGTGCAGGATTCGCAGACGCCGCAGGGTTCTGGAACCGGCTTATTTTGCGAACGGCAGTTCAGGGCCATGGCCAGAATGCGGGCGACCGTAGTCTTGCCGATGCCGCGGTGGCCGCTGAAGATGTAGCCGTGGGCGGAGCGGCCCTGTTCAATGGCGTTTTGCAGGGTGCGGGTGACGTGCTCCTGTCCGATGACCTCGGAGAATTTCTGGGGACGGTATTTGCGGGCCAGGACCGTGTAACTCATGGGCGGAAAAGACGATTATACGTGATGAGCAGCAGGAGTGGCCGGCCGAGAACAAAAGCTCGCGGCGCCGAGTGGCGACTTCCGAGCAGGACTTACCGGTCCCGATCCGATATCCCAACCCGTTTTATTTTCGGATCGCGGAGGCAAGCGCAGCTAACCGTTGCGACGCAGCGTCTTCAATTCATTTTCCAGCGTGATGGTGAGTTCTCGAACTCCGCGTCGGATTTCCCTGGAGCCTACTGCGGCGAACCCTAGCTGCAATCCCTCGCGCACAGCCGCGCCTTGACTGTAGCGACTGAGTGGAGTTACCTCCACACCACGAGTAGCTGCTCTAGCCGCAACCGATTCGGCGTCCAACCCTCCGTTCAGCCAAGCCGCTGTCTGTAACCCGGCCTCTACGCCCGAAATCTCCAGAGCCCCAGAGAGGCTCTGTTGTGCGCACTCCAATAAAATCGACAATCGCCGGGCATACACTTCACGCATGCGCCGCAGGTGTCGCCCAAAATGTCCCTCCGTGATGAAATCGCAAAGCACTGCCTGTTCCAGCAGCGGCGCGTGGCGGTTCGTCACTGACAGAGTCGCGGAAAAATAGTCCACCAAATCGGGCGGCACAACCAAATATCCCACCCTCAGCGATGGGAACAGGACCTTGCTGAAACTTCCGGCAAATAGCACCTGCCCGCCGCGATCAAGTCCGTGCAGCGCCGGCACCGGACGGCCGGCATAACGATATTCGCTGTCGTAATCGTCTTCGAGGATCAGCGCGCCGGACTTCGCGGCCCAATCGAGCAACTGCAGCCGCCGGGCGATACTCATTGTGACCCCGAGTGGAAACTGGTGTCCTGGTGTGACGTAAACCAGGCGCGGACCGCGCAGGTTTCGGTCGGGCACCCGCATTCCCTCGTCGTCCACGCAGAGGGCAGAGATCTTCGCGCCCGCGGCTTTGAAGGCAATCGCCGCCCCAGGATATCCCGGATTTTCCATGCATACCCGGTCCCCGGGATTCACGAAGAGTCGCACCGCGATGTCGATCGCTTCCTGAACGCCCGAGACAATCACCACTTGGTCGGCAACGCATTTCATGCCGCGTGAGGTGCTCAGATAGCCAGCCACTGCATCTCGCAGCGGCGGGTATCCCAGCGGGCCGCACCCGAGCAGGAGACTGGCGGAGATGCGCCGTAAGCGCCGCGCCGCCACTTGCGCCCATAACGTCGTGGGGAACAAATCCAGGGCGGGCATGTTTGTCCGGAAAGCACGGCTCGGGCGAATTTCAAAATTCGGAAACAGTTTCACCCGCCGTGCATAGTCAGAAAGCTTTCGACGCGGTTTGTGTCGCACTGGTAGTGCTGGGGTCTCCTTGTGTGGGACCTGGAGCAATTCCTCGGGAAGGATCTTGTTCACATACGTGCCGGATCCGACGCTGCCCTGAACGTAGCCTTCGGACTTCAACTGATCGAAAGCGTTGACGATGGTCCCCCGTGCAAGTCGGTATTGTCGCGCCAGATCGCGCGTAGCTGGGAGCCTGATTCCGGGACGTAGCCGGCCTTCCAGAATTGCCACGCGTAAAGACTCATACAGCCATCGACTGGCAGACTTGCCCGAATCGCGCAAGGGGAGCACTAGCTCAAAGGAAGCCGTTCGCTTCATTTACATAATGGTACATCAGAAATCAAGTAAATGGATCTTGTTAATAGTCCACTATTCCCTTAAGGTCGGAGCTGAAGGAGTCAATGATGAATGCCTCCGAAATACCAGCACTCGCAGCCGTTCTGTTGATGGCCCTCTTGGGAAATCCGATGGGGTGGACTCAGTTGTCCATCGATACGACGACTCACACTAAAATCAACGATCGAGCTCACGTCGCCCTCGCTCATGCTCTGCCGAAACTGGATGGCACCCACCTGAAAGCAAGTGTGGTTGAGGTGCACTACGGACCGGGCGAATCGTCACCACAACATCGTCATCCTTGCTCCGTCGTCGGTTATGTAGTGGAAGGGGCGATTCGCACGCAGGTTAGGGGCGAACCGGAAGCGATGTACAAAGCCGGGGAGGCTTTTTACGAGGCGCCGAACGGGATTCATGAAGTCTCCGCCAATGCCAGCCAGACCCAGCCGGCCACTTTCATTGCCTACTTCGTTTGCGATCACGATACGCCGCTGAGCATTGATGTCTCCGAAAACAAGACAACGCAATGGTAGGGGTGAGCGAACGATTGCGGGCGATGAAGTGGGAGTCGGCAGGAGTTCTCTACGCCCGCCTTGCGGTGGGCACCGCATTTCTCTCCGCAGTAGCTTCGCGCTTCGGACTATGGGATAGGACACTCGACCTGAAACACTTTGCAAATTTCATGCAATACGCGGCAGAAGTGAATTCCTTTCTGCCCAAGGCTTGGATTCCGTTTGTCGCGTGGGCAGCTACCATTGCCGAAACATCATGCGGAATCCTGCTGATGTCAGGGGTCTGGCCACGGTGGGTGTCGCTGGCCAGCGCGGTTCTGCTCGCGATGTTTGGAACAGCCATGGCGATTTCCTTCGGAATCAAGTCGGCGATGGATTATTCGGTCTTCTCTGCCTCAGCGGCGGCTGTCCTGTTGGCGCTGCACGCCTTCACGCAAGACGGCAAGCCGTCTTTCAATCACTGAAAAGGAGATCAATCATGAGGCAACGAAAGTGCAACACCGTGATGGCCATCGCGATTCTGGTGGTGACAACCCTGAGCTCTGCGAGTCTTGCTGCTCAGAGACAAAGTGACGAGGAATTGCTCAGCACGCGCGAAGCCGTATGGCGCGCCTGGTTCGCGGGCGACACGAAAGCGATCGAGAAATTGGTGCCACCCGAGACCATCGTCATCAGTGGAGGCGAGAAAGAATGGAAAGACCAAGCCTACGTAATGCGAAGTGCCGCCGAATTCCATGCCAGCGGTGGAAAACTCGTTCGGCTCGAATTTCCCCACACTGAAGTTCAGCACTTTGGCAATGTCGCCATCGTTTGGAGCACCTTCGTCGTGGAAACGGAGGAGAATGGCAAACGCGAGTCGAGTTCCGGCCGCGCAACGGAGATCTTTGTTTGGAAACACGGCCGTTGGAGCAATCCGGGCTGGCACACCAGTTCTACAAAATGAGCCCGCATATCTTGAGAGTCCAGAAAAAAGGAGAACTCAAAGATGACGCAGAGCACTGCAGCCTCTGGGGAAGCCTACTACAAAGCAATGAATGATAAAGACCTGCCAGCGATGGCGCGGCAGTTACACCCAGACGTCCGACTGGTTACGCCGATGGAAGACCTAGCCGGCAAGGATTCAGTTCTCGAAGCAGCCAAGAAACTGCTAGGCTTCATTCAGGGAGTTGAAGTGCAGGCAAGGTTCGATTCCGGGAACCAGGCGATGCTGGTTTATAACATGCACTTTGCCGGGCCTGCCGGCCTTTGTCGAACGGCCGCCTTAATGACGTTCCAAGACGGCCTGATCGTGCGCAATGAGCTCTTCTTTGACGCCAGCCCCTTCAAGAAAACTTAGAAAAGTGCTTGTGTTTGCGGAGCCAGCCCATTTGGTGATTAGCCAGAGAGAGCTTCGCGGAGATCAGCAGCGATGTCCCCGAACAGGACTTCTGGATCGCTTCGATTTTGGCACACCAACCTGCGTTTTTTCGGCGCGACGAGGCTATTGGAATGTACGATGAGTAGACTCATGGGCCGGACAGGTGGCACCGGAATCCGACGCCGGGCTAGGGATATGGTGTCCCAGGTCCGTAGAACGAAAGCTTCATGAACATCCTGACCCGATTAGAGCAATGGAAGGAGCAGAACAAGATATCGCCGGAGCAGCACGCCCATTTGGCAGGCCTCTCCCGCAGAGAACCCTTCTCCGTGTTTCTCGAGCTGAACGTTCTGCTCTACGCCGGTGTGCTGGCGTTCGTCGCAGGGCTTGGCTGGACGGTCAGCACCTGGTCGAAGCAACTCGGTGACGTCCTGGTCCTGACCATCCTCTCCATCATCCTCGCCGCTTGTTTTTGGTACTGCTTTTCCCGCACCCCCGCTTGGTCTCCCGTCGAAACGCCTGCACCGAGTCCGATCTTCGATTATGTGCTTTACCTCGGCAGCCTCGTCTGGTCGATAGAACTCGCTTATCTGGAGAACCGTTTCCACCTGCTCTCCGGAGAATTGGATCTCTATCTCTTGGCGACTGCCGGGCTCTTTTTCTTCCTTGCTTATCGTTTCGACAATCGTTTCGTGCTGTCGCTCGGTTTGTCCTCACTCGCCGGATGGTTCGGGCTCACCATCTCGCACTGGTCCGCCCATCCGGACGCGGCGTATCGCCAATATGCTCTTCTCTACTGCCTGCTGGTCGGCGTCGGCGCGGCGCTTCTTCACTACCGCGGCCTCAAACCGCATTTCCTCGGCACGTATCTGAACATCGTGGCCAACGTTCTTTTTTGGGCACTGCTATCCGGCGTGTTCGATCGGGTGGGCTACGGTCTATGGTTTCTCGCTCTCGTTATCGCTTGTGGAGCCTCTCTCGCCTGGGGCCTGGTGCGCCGGCACTTTGCCTTCGTTGCTTATACCGCCGTCTATGGATACGTGGGCGTGAGCTCGATATTCCTCCGCGGCGTTAGTGGCCAAACTGCTGTCTTGGGCTACTTCGTCATTTCCGGAGTCGCGATGCTGGTCGTGCTAGTCCAGATCGGACGCCGCTTCGGGAGGCAGGCGTGAGACTCTACAGTGCATCCAACGAAGAGACGCTACGCGCCCGCAAACTCCTCCGGGACTGGGCGGGCGAGGGCCTCCTCACCAAGACCCAATTCGAGCATCTGGAACAGGAGACCGTCTCTGACCTCCGCACCACTAATATTTACCTACGGCTGGTCCTGTTCTTCTTCACCCTGATCATTGTGGCCGCCGCCGCCGCGCTCTTCTTCGTGGTTTTTCTCTCGCAGCCCTCGGAGCAAACCGCCGGGTTTTTCTTCCTGAGCGTCGCTGCGGTCTGCTATGCGGGTGCCGAAGTCGCCGTTTCTCAAGCCCGGCTGTACCGCTACGGTATTGAGGAAGCGCTCGTTGTTTGCTCGGTGGGTTTTCTCTGCGTGGGAATGCAGGCCGCTCTGTTCAGCGGCAGCCCTTATTCGCCGAGGCCGGATGCAGCCCAATGCCTGGTTCCTGCGGCCGGCGCCGTCTTTTCGCTGTGGATATGGCGCCGCTTCGGGTTCTCCTATGCATTTCTCGCAGCCATGATCTTCGCCTTCTTTCTGCCGGGCTACTGGACCGCGTCGCACTCGGCGCAGCGTCTGATCGTCGTCGCGTTCTATGCAACCACGCTCCTAGTTCTATCCGCAGTACGCCCACGCCATTGCTTCGACTACCTCGATGAACGTTATTCGCTCGTCGAAGCCTTTCTCTGGCTCGGCATCTACCTAGCCATCAATCTGAAGGTTTTATCGTTGGACTTACCGGCACAGTGGTGGGGTGGCAACCGGGCTGCCTCTGATTTCGGGCGGCCATTCTATTGGGCCACTTGGGTGCTGATCTGGTGCCTGCCCCCCATCGTACTCGCGCGCGGCGTTCGCCAGAAGGACCGCTTCGTGATCGCGGCCGGCGCGATCGTCGCCATCCTGACGCTCGTCTCCAATAAGCCTTATCTCGGCTGGCAGCGGCATACCTGGGACCCGATGGTTATGGGCATATTGTTAACCGGGGTCGCACTCTTCATCCAACGCTGGCTTGCTGGTGGTCCGGGCGGAATTCGCCATGGCTTTACCGCCAGCCGCCTTTCGGGAAAGGACAAACACTGGATGAACATCGGGTCTTCCGGATTCGGCCTGCTATCGACCCACTCCATAACGCCAGCCCCTCAAACCAGCAGTCCGGACTTCCGCTTCGGTGGGGGAGCGTCGGGAGGAGGCGGCAGCAGCAGCGATTTTTGAGTGATGTCACCCTGATTGATATCAAACGGGGTCGGCGGACATTGTTTGATACAAAGTTTGATACAAAATGACATCGTACGTCACTGGTTATCGTCCCCTAAACGTATCGTGATTCCTCATCCTCTTTCTTGTTTCTTGCGCCTGAGCAAAGGTGAAACAACCATGGATCGAGAACAGGACAGCCCTACTCCCGAGCATTGCGAAAGGACAGAGCTTTACTCGCGATCAGCCCGAACCCATTCTTTCTGGCGGCACTCTCTAAGCTCAACGATTCTGCGCGGGCCGCGACCGACTGTCCGGCCCTGTTTCTCAACTCCGCCATGGCTAGCCGCGTCTCGAACTCAAGCTCCAAAAACTGATGAGAATGAGCGCTTTGAAGTGTCTTCTGTAGTTGTGCGCTTGCCGCCGGGAAATGGCCTGACAAGTCTTGCACGCGACCAGACATCATTTCGAACTGCAAACGGAGCAGGGTGTTCGCACTTTTATCGGCCAGTGATTTAGCCTTTCCCGCCTCAGACTCGGCTTCAGGAAGCTTGGATTCGGCCAGCAGGGCATCGATCAGCACGATGCTGGCGGCCAATTCGTCGTCGGCCTGCTGATCTTGATGAAACTGTTCTTTGCATGTACGGATCACAGTTTCAGCGTCTGAGCTCCGCCCTTCTTCAATTGCCAGGCGCGCAAGCGCAAGTTCAGTTTCTGCCGCCGTTTGTTTCTCACCAGTTTGTTTGCGTATGGCCAGTGCTTCCTCGTAGGACTTCCGGGCAGCGACCAAATCACCGCGATCGGTGAGAACGTCTCCTGTTCCAAAAAGGACATATGCGACAGCACTTTTGTCATCCGCTTCCTGCGCTACAGACTTGGCCTGCTCGAGGGTTGTTAAGGCCTTGTCAAGCTCTCCTCGACGCCGGGCAATTTCCCCAAGATCGTTTAGCGTAAGAGCGATGCCGTCCTTATCTCCCATTTCTTTGTAACCGGGAAGAGTGTCGTAAAGGGCATGCTCTGCATCGGCGAGATTCCCGCGAGCCAGAAAAACATCCCCCAGATTACTGGAAGCCGTCGTTATCCCGTCGATAGCGCCGATCCTGCGGAACATTGTTAGGGCCTCTCGATACATGCTCTCCGCTCGATCGATTTGGCCCATTTGGTAGTAGAGTCCGGCAAAGTCATTGAGTGTGCGGGCTTCGTTGTTGCGATCGCCGCCTCCTGCATAGTTCTGGCGAGCATTCTTGCAGTCTCGCATGGCCTGCTCGGTGGAAGAGCCATTGCCAAGGGTCGCGCAAAGAATTCCATAGGCGCGTGCGACCAGCAAATGCGCACCCTGTGCTGTGCCCTTTTCAACCGCACGCCGCCCCGCTGCTTGCGCTTTCGCATAGTCGTGATTCGTCCAAGCGCGTGATTCAATCATGTCGATCCGCGGATCGTCAGCAACGGGACCGGGCAGGTGCCGCAGGGCGGCCACGGTTTTCAGCGCATCTTCAGAGTTCACACGGCGTTGCTCGTCGGCCAAACGAAGTCCGTAATTCAGGTTGTCAGGAAACTGGGTAAAGAGCTTCCGGTACACTTCAATCGCTTTGTTTGTATCGGGCAGCGACGAATCGTACTGAGCTTCAATTTGGAGACGTTCTTCTAAGCTTAGCTGTTCCGAGAGTGCGTGCGCATGCTCAGCTTCGTCGCGAGCCTTCAGGCCGTATCCGAGATGAAGCCACGCGTCGGACAAAGCGGAATGGGCTAGAGGAAAATCCGGTTCGACCGCTATCGCCTGGACAAGCAGATCTCGGGCGCGGACAAAGTCGAATGCCCAGAGACTAGACCGACCTTCGGTGTAGAGCTTTACCGCCAGCGGCTTCATCGGTAAGGCAGCTCTGGTCTGCGCGAAAGCTTCTTCTGAAATGGATGTGGCTCCCAAGCTGTTCCGCAGAGACGCTCCGGCCTGGGACACAAGTTCGAAAAGGTTGTCTTCATTTCCCACAAAAGCTCGCTCGGCAATCGTCTCGCCGCGATTGGTGTCTTGGACACGAACGTCCAGACGAATCCGCCTCTCTCCCTTTCCCGGCAACGGCGTATACGAGCCAAGTACGACTACGTCTGCTCCAGGATTGGTATGGAGCCGTTCCAGGGTTTCCTTCGCCAGACTGTCGTCGTCGGTCAAGGGGAGTTCTCGTTTTGCGCGCGCCACGTCCTCACCCGAGACCATACGTAAGGCGCCGTCAGCGGCGAGCTCGGTGCTGAGCATTTCGGCAAAGGCCGGCGAGAGCCAGCTGTCCTCGGGACGTCCAGGCAAATTGCGAAAACCCATCACGGCTACAGATCGTCGAACGTGTACCGGAGGAAGGTTGGTCTCGGCTGCAGTCTTATTTTCTATCCCGGTCCGCAGAAGGCGGAATCGATAAGCGGTACTACCGATCACAAGCACAATGAATGCAGCAATCGCTATGGAACCCAACCTCCGGCCTGAAATGGCAGAGTGTTTTTCTGAGCTAAGCGACGAAATCTGCGGTCTTACAGGCTCAGGTGCGACAGGGCGGACCGGATCCTGTGACTCTGTGACCGTAGTGACCGGCGCCAAAAACCGGTAGCCTCGCCGCGGTACCGTTTCCACATAACAGGGTGCGTCCGCATTGTCTCCGAGGGCATCACGGATCTTCCGGATCGCGACTCCC
>DATBYA010000045.1:0-12886 GCA_036514015.1 Candidatus Sulfotelmatobacter sp. | reverse complement strand
GAAGCGGTCCGTAAATACGTTACGGAGTCGTTTGCCACCCCAGGATTCGCCATCACCTGGAAGACTGAGAAAGTGGAAGTCTCCCAATCGGGCGATTTGGCGTACTCCACCGGAACCGACCGAATATCCGTAAATGGTCCTCATGGCAAGTCTCTGACAAAGGAAGGCAGAGGCGTGACAATCTGGAAAAAACAGACCGATGGTTCCTGGAGGTGTGTCTTGGACGTGATGAGCCCTGCTGAGGCTTCGAGCGTAAAATGACCTCTTAGCTTTTGCGGTAGGCACCGTCCCTGGCGCACTCGGTTTCCCCGCGCTGTGTCGGGGCGAGTGTTGAATGAAACGATGTACTCCTTGGCCCGCGCCCTTTTCTCCTCGTCTGGTTCGTCGATAGTACGATGCGGTCCGACTCCTCGAGAGCGTGCGCGTCCGCCTTGTGGTTTTGGGCCTTCGCAGACCGGTCTCGTTCCCATCGGGTCGAGACGCTCCAGAGGTCTCCCGGTTCTCGTGCATGTTGTTTCTCAGCGTGCGCGAGGTCTAAGATTAGGTACGACCGATGGCTCGCTCGCGATTATCGCGAACTATCGTGGTGCCTTTCTCTATCAGCAGAGAGTCGGCATCCTAATTTTGCGTTTTTCGAAGCTCATACCCGGCCCATCGATACCCCCTGTCTACGCTTCGAGTGGCACCTTGCCATGCCGCCCGCAAGACTGAGGGAGTCTGAAGTCCCAGAGTCTTTCTTGGACGTTGATTCAAGCGCAGCGCGACCTGGTCGAGTTGCGCTTGAGAGTAGCCAGAAAGGTCCGCGCCTCAGCTTCGGCAAACCACTGAAAAACTGAAGAACACTTCCGGTTGTCGCCTGGGGCTATAATCTCGTTCAGGTATGTCGTTCGCTTCCGGTTCAAGACTCGGGCACTTTGAGATCCTTACGCCGCTCGGCGCGGGCGGAATGGGTGAAGTCTATCGCGCACGCGATTTTAAGCTTGGCCGCGACGTCGCGCTGAAAGTCCTGCCGGACGCTTTCGCGCGCGATCCCGACCGCATGGCGCGTTTTCAGCGCGAAGCGAAGATCCTTGCTTCGTTGAGTCATCCAAACATCGCTGCAATCTATGGTCTCGAAGATTCCGATCACTCCAATGCGCTGGTGATGGAGCTGGTCGAAGGCCCAACGCTGGCCGATCGCATCAAGCAAGGGCCGGTTCCCAGTGACGAAGCTCTCCGCATCGCCAAGCAGATTTGCGAAGGTTTGGAATACGCCCATGAGCGCGGCATCGTTCATCGCGACCTGAAGCCCGCGAACATAAAGGTCAGGAACGACGACGCCGTGAAAGTGCTCGATTTCGGATTGGCGAAGGCTCTGGATGGAGACGAACACTCCCAGGATATATCGACCTCTCCCACGATCAGCCACATGGCCACGCAGGCGGGCATCCTTCTGGGCACCGCGGCGTACATGTCCCCCGAGCAGGCGCGTGGCAAATCCGTTGATCGTCGAGCCGACATCTGGGCTTTCGGGTGCGTGCTCTTTGAAATGCTGGCCGGCAAATGCACGTTTGCGCGCGAGACGGTCAGCGACACGCTGGCATCAATCATTAAGGAAGAACCGAATTGGGCTCAACTCCCGGCGGAGACGCCGATGCGGGTTCGCGTGCTCTTGCAACGCTGCCTGCACAAAGACCCGAAGCAACGCTTGCGCGACATTGGCGAGGCGCGCATTTCCCTCGAAGAAGTGCTGGCCGGCGCATCAGAGCCATCGTCGGGTGCTGTCGCCTCTGCATCGCTCTCACGCGCCGCGCTGCCGTGGGCGCTGTTTGCGGCCGCGGTAGTGGTGCTCGCCGCTTTGGTTTTCGTCCGCTTCCGCGAGAAGCCGTTCGCCGCGGACGCAGTGCGCTTTCAAATCCCGCTGCCCGAGAAGGCTGTCCTGGGACCTACAGGCTCTTTCGCAGTGTCGCCCGACGGCCGCCAACTTGCCTTTTTCGCGGCGGGCCAGGACGGCGTGCCACACCTATGGATACGGCCGCTGGATTCACTCGAGGCTCACCCGCTCCCGGACTCAGGATCGACCACAAATCCCGCACCATTTTTCTGGTCTCCCGATAGCCATTACATCGTGTTCGCTGCCGGTAGCAAACTCAAGAAGATCGCCGTCTCCGGTGGCCCAGCGCAAACCTTGTGCGACATAGCCGGAAACGCGGTGGGCGGTTCATGGAACAAAGACGGCGTCATTATCTTCGGGCAATTGCCCGGTGGCATCATGCGGGTTTCAGCCAGCGGCGGGCTGCCGTTCCCGCTTACAACTCTCGATCCGTCGCGCGGCGAAACCGACCACGCCTTCCCTTCGTTCCTCCCCGATGGGCGGCATTTCCTTTATCTGCGTCGTTCGGCTCAACCGGAAAACAGTGGTGTCTACGTTGGCTCTCTTAGCGTCAAACCAGAAGCGCAGGATTCTAGGCGGCTTCTCGCCACTGCCTTCCAGCCGATATATGTCCCCTCTTTGAGTCCGGAATCGGGGCAATTGCTTTTCATGAGCGAGGCGAAGCTGCAGGTTCAGCCGTTTGACGCCAGCCGCCCACAGCTCACTGGAGAGCCGGTCTCAGTCGCCGAACAGGTTGGCTCCTACCGCGAT
Source organism: Candidatus Sulfotelmatobacter sp. (assembly GCA_036514015.1). GTDB lineage: Bacteria > Acidobacteriota > Terriglobia > Terriglobales > Acidobacteriaceae > Sulfotelmatobacter. The sequence goes on along the minus strand of DATBYA010000045.1, from coordinate 10,263 downwards.
TACGGGTTCTTTTCGGCTTCGACCAACGGCGTCCTGGTCTATCGGGCGGCAGGAGCGGGCAACACTGTGCTGACATGGTTTGACCGTGGAGGTAAGGTGGTCGGCACGGTGGAGGACCGGGGAGATTACGCCACACCAGCCTTCTCGCCTGATGGATCTCGAGCGGCTATCGGCCGCGTCGATCCCGTAATTGGGAATTGGATCATCTGGATTTTTGATTTCGCGCGAGGCGCCAGTGCCAGATTCACGTTCGGCTCGACGAGCGCATGGTTTCCCGTTTGGTCTCCTGATGGCAACCGCATCATCTTCGCTTCCGATCCAAAAGGCGTATACGATCTTTATCAAAAGTCCACGAGTGGCGCGACTGAGGAGGAACTTCTGCTGACCTCGAACGAGAATAAATATCCCACCAGCGTTTCTCCCGACGGCCACTTCTTGTTGTATTCCTCGTTTGACTCGAATAACAAGTTCAGCCTGTGGGTGCTCCCGATAGGCGGTAACGCCAAACCAATCCCTTTCCCGACGACGGAGTTCGGGGAAATTGACGGTCGTTTTTCACCCGATGGGCATTTCATCGCCTACCGGTCTGACGAATCCGGCCGCTTCGAGCTTTACGTTCGCAAGTTCACGCGCGATTTTTCAGCGGCAGGGTTCAGCACGAGCGGCAAGTGGCAGGTGTCCTATGGCGGCGCCGTTCGGCAAAGGTGGAGTCCCGACGGTAAGGAATTGTTCTACGTGACTCCCGATGGCAAGGTGATGGCTGCTGCTGTCACTTTAAGCCCGACCTTCCAAGCAGGAACGCCCAAGCAGCTTTTCCAAGCTCCAGCGCAGCCCGGTCGCCCCAATGGGGACATCACCGCGGACGGCCGACGTTTTCTATTCCCAGTTCCGGCGGATCCCGCTGCGCAGCCTCCTTTCACCGTCGTGCTGAACTGGCAAGCGGGATTGAAGAAATGAGAATTATGGCGAGCACTAGGGCCGCTGCCTGAAAAATCATTTAGTTATTTGGCCATCGAGCCCACTGCTGGATGGTCGAATAACAGGAAGATATCGGCTTCCGCGGGGGAATTAGCACTCTGAAGTCGGCCACTGTTACTGATGTCATTCAGGAGGAAGGTTTCCGAGGTATCGGACTCAAGTCCCGATAAACGTCAGTCAGAATGGATTGAGCGGCTCCGATTCGCAGGCGTGGGTTGCGGACCTTGAGCGGTATATCATAGTGGTAGTGGCTCCTATCAATGGCGCGAAGAAACATCCTTTCTCTGCTGGAAGGAGGCGATGGACGAACCATCGGCCGCTCGGACCAAGTCGTGGCAATGGTTTCCGACCATCCGGAACTCTTTCCGAAGCTGATCTCAGGTCTGTGGTCCGCACACTCGATCGTACGAATGCGCGCCGCAGACGCGACCGAAAAGGTCACTCGAAAATATGGTGAGCTCCTCCAGCCCTACAAGAACGAACTGCTAGGCTTGATGACCGAAGCCCGGCAACAAGAATTGCGCTGGCATCTGGCAGTCATCGTTCCCCGGCTTCAGCTGAACACCCACGAACGGCAAGTTGCGATATCTTCGTTGAACAGTTATCTGGAAGACCGCAGTTCCATTGTCAAGACCTTCGCTCTACAGGGGCTGGCCGACTTGGCGCAGCACGACCCAAGTATTCGACCCAGAGTAATGGAGATTCTACGCGAGGCTACTCGGAGCGGTACGCCTGCGATGAAAGCTCGCAGCCGCAAGTTGCTGTTTCACTTAGAGCCCGCCTGATGTTCCGGGCTGGATGGGAAGGGTGCCCGCGTCTCCGGACGCCGACTTCTATCATGCGGGGCTGTTCGGACTTCGCTTCATAATCGCCGGCATTCCACTTAACATTGTGATCTTCGTTTCTCTGTCACTTTCTTGTTTTTTTGTTTTCTTTCTCATCCGGCTACTGCTGCGCAAGGAGTGGCTGGCAGTCCTGGTGGCGCTCCTGCTCGTTTCTTTATTTTCGGTATTAGGAAACGGGGAGCATCCGGTTCTGCGTACGGCTTTCGAAGTAGTCGTTTGGGGTATGGCGTTGCTGATTCTGACTCGTTTCGGGCTCCTGACACTTACGGTGGCGCTCTGCTTGAATAACCTTCTGGAAGTTTCTCCTCTGACCACGCATCTTTCGGCCTGATACGCGGGGTCGACAATTTTCGCGTTCTCGGTCATCGGGGCTCTCGCCATTTTCGGGTTTTACACTTCGACGGCGGGGAAGGCTCGGTTTCTAGGAGTTTCGCTCGACGTCTGAGCTGCGGTCGCACCTGCCAATTCTGCCAGCGCTGCGCCCACACGCCTGCGCGAATCAGGAGTTGGAATCCGCGTCGAAGGTCGGCTGATTGAATCACCGACCTGCCTGGTTTAGTTCACTTCGATACACGGAGGAACCTTCAGGTGCATAGCATACATAAAAAACCGGCGGGCAGTTCAGAAGGTGAGGCGGGCGCCGATTTGCGCGGCGAAAGGAATCCCGACCGTGGTGCCGGGGCCAAAGAAATCGCCGAGCGCACCGCCGGCCACGCGCAACTGACTGAGACTGGTGATTGGTTCGGTTGTGGTGCAGGCCGGGTTCGTGCAAACGTCCGTGATGTTTCCGGCCGCCACTTGCGATTGTGGAACGGGCAACGCCGCTACGTTGGTAACGTAATTGGCGCCCGGATTGTTGCGGTTGAAGAGATTGAAGAATTCGATGAACGGCGTCAGCGTCCAGCGCTCGTGGAAATGGATGGGCCGGCTCACGCGCAGGTCAGCCTGGATGTAGGGCGTTCCTCTGAATTCATCCAGGCTCGTCGGGACGCCGTTCACCACCGCGCGGTCGTCAAAGTCATCACCAAGCCCGGTCACCGGGACGGTGGTAGTCAAAGTAAACGGTCGGGCGCTTTCCGCCTGCGTCAGCGTAGTTAGCTCGAACCCGCCGGGAATTTTCAGCGTTCCGGCCAAAACGAAACGGCTCAGGACGTCTTCGCCCGATGGGCCGTAATCCCCTTTGCCGAACGGCTTCAGCGGATTGCATACGCCGTTCACATAATCGAAAAGCTCGCCGAGCACGCAGCCCCAGGTTGCGCCTCTCGACAGAGTGTAATTGGCGATCAGATTGAACCGCCGCGACATGTTTCCTTGCAGGTGCAGCAGTAAAGCGTTATAGCTCGAGCGATTATCCGAGCGGAAGACGGTCACGTTGGGAACGTTGTTTCTCTGGCAGTCGATGACGTCCTCGGTAGCAGGACAGCCGTTTCCAGGAGAAAACAGCGGCGAGAACAGCGTGAAGCCCGCTTGATATTGATAGCGCCGAAAGCCGTGGTTTCCCTGCTCGTGTACATAATCGGCGCTCATCATCCACTTCGAGTTGAAGGCGTGTTGGACGCCTCCGGTAATATGAACCGCATACGGTGTCTTGTATCTCGGCGCGATGATGGCCCCGGCTCCGGTGATGGTACCGATGGGGCCGGTCGAGGCGGCCGGAGGCAGGCATGCGGCACCTTGCAGGGTCTGTGTTGCTGTGTCGTAAGTGCACGGACCCGCCAGAGGCTGATTCACAGCCTGTAACGCCGGCACCCAGCCATTCTGCGCCAGATCGTTCGAGTAGATTCCCACGCCAGCGCGAATCACGGTATTTGTAGTCTGCCCGGGCGAATACGCAATCCCCAGCCGCGGCCCGACAGCCCCATCGTAGTCATGCGGAGCGCCCTCGATGAGCGGAATTTGCAGGGCCTGAAGCGTTATGTAAGCCGGATTCTGCAATTGACTCCGGTCGGATGCGGTGAAGAGGCCAAAGCTCCGGTCATAGCGCAAGCCGTAGTTCACCGTGAGCCGAGGCGTGATTCGCCAGGAGTCCTCGGCGTATAAGCCGAGCCGCTGCACGTTCTGCGCAAAACTGCCGTTGCTTGCAGGCGCCACCGCGCAGGTTGTGCCCGGCGACACGTTTGGCGAGGGATTTGGCGTGCATGCCGTCAAGTCCGTGGTGAACTGGCTGGGGTCGGCCGCATAGGCGGCCGGGTCCAGTCCGAACGATACCAGCGTCTCGGCAGTGCTTGAAAGCGCACCATCCACAACCGGCTCGTGGATGAAATTCACGCCGAACTGGAATGCGTGTGCTCCAGCCGTATGCGTCACGTCGTAGCGAAACTGATATTTCTCCTGCTTGCGCAGCACGGGGAACGCAGTAATGGGTGTGATGAACTGGTTGTCACCAAACGTCTCCAGACCCGATATGGTTGCCGAAGTAGCCGTGAAGGGGAACGCCAGGGCAAAGCCGAGGTTCGAGTTACGGGCTTCGGTGAGGTGCAATCCGCCGGCGCTGAACACAAAGGATCCAACCCATGTAGGGCTCCAGGTAAACTGGTTGCTGAGGACCAGATTCATGTAGTTGTTGTGCGCTTCAGCCCCGGTCGAAGGCAGAGCGGCCTGCTGCACCCCGGCGTTGCGTGTGATGTAGTTGTCGATCGCCGCACGCAAGAACCATTGCGATCGCACGGACTCGGCCCAATCAAATCGAGCGGTGCCCAAGTAGTCGCGGAACGGAACCGGCACAAACGTCGGCACAGCGATGGAGTTGACCACGGTGCCGTTTACGTCCACCAGGCCCTGCGCCGCAAGCTGGGCGAGCGCGTCGAATTGGCTCTGGCTCGCCGGGCTGTAGGCGATGCTGGCGTCTTCGTGAACGTATTCGAGCGACGAGAAAAACCAAACTTTGTTTCGTACGATGGGACCGCCCAGTGTGCCCACATAGTTCTGCCGTGAAAACGGTTGCCTCGGATTCGGAGGGGGGTTTTCGATGGGAAAACGCGCATTGAGCGCAGCGGCACGTTCGTAGAAGGCTTCGTCGCCGTGCCAGTCGTTGTTACCGCGCTTGGTCGTGATCACCACCGAGCCCGCGGTGGTGCGGCCAGTGTCGGCGTCTTCCTGCGCGGTGCGCACGGCAAATTCCTGAATCGTGTCGGGTGAAAAGTTCTGCAGGAAACCGCCAATGTAATCGTCGGAATTGTCGCCGCCGTCGACGGAGAGCTCATTGTTCAGCCCTGAACTGCCGCCAGTTGAAACTGCGGTGATACGCGCTTTCGTGGGATCCGATGGCTCGACTGGCTCAGTTCCCGGAACCAAATAGGCGATGTTGGCAAAACTGCGCGCCGCCAGCGGGATTGTTTCCAGATCCTGCGAGGTGACGACTCCTTGATGGACGGCGCTCGCGAGATCAATGGGCTCGGTGGTGACGGAGGAAGCCTGGGCCTCGACATTCACGATCTGCTCGAGCCCACGCGGTTGCAAGGTGACGGTGACATCCCGCACAGAGCTGACCATCACAGTTACATCGGAGCGCGCTTCCGCAAAGCCCTTCCCATTAACCACCAGGTGATACATTCCTGGAACAAGATTGTCGAAGCGGAATTCTCCCTGTTCATCGCTAACCGTACGGACTTCAACCGGCGATTCGGAAGCATGCAGCACAATCGTTGCCGAGGGAATGCGCGCTTGGCTGGCATCTTGCACGATCCCGCGCAGGCTGCCGTGGAAATCCTGGGCCCTGCTGAACGGACAGGTCACGCATATGGCAGCCGTTAAAATAATGATGTGCCACCACTTCAAAATCGCGGCGGAGTGCCTTGTTTTCGTCGTTTTGCTAACGTACAGGCTCATTTCTGTCCGCTTTCGGCTGCAGTTTGCGGCCAACATTACTCCCCCCCCATCCAATTTCCTAGTCAATTTTCCATAGGAAGTCAAAGTCACCCGTCCCGCGGCACAATGGCGCGGTACGAAATCGGAGCTTGCAAAAGTTCAGTTGACCGCGCATCCGGCGAAGGCTTTCAAGGTTAATGGACTGTGTCGCTGAGAACGGCGAGTTGGAGAGTCTATGCGGCCCGGACCTTTGTAAGCATGCCAAAATCACATCCCTCCAACGTTGAACATCGACGGGACCCGTTGGGTTTCGGCGACGAGATTCTAAGCGTAAGAATCAATCGGGATGCGCTGACACGAGCATGTATTGAACCCACTTGACCGAATGAGCCCACATGCGTGGGGCGAGGATTAGACTGAATGCGTGAAGGCTCAGCTGAGAAAAAAGGGAAGCCCCCAATGAGACTCCCCTTCGCCAGCTGTAAGTTAGCGAGGTTTAATTGCCGCCGTCATCATCATCAGACCTCGCGGGCAGAGTCAGTAGCCACGCTCCCTGACCATGCGAGGCGGCATAAAGTCTGTGCGCACTCGGCACGATGGTGAGCCCCGCAACCTCGATGTTCGGCATTCCAGGTGCCGCCAGTCTCCAGCACTTTTCTTTCGGCACAAGCTTGTAAACCCCGAAGTCGCTGGACGCGAATATATCGTGCGTCACCTCATCCCGCGCGATACCCGTGATCGGCGTATCGACCAGGTCGTAGCTGAGGTCTTTCCACGTTGCTGTGCCGGCGACGGGGTTGTACCGCACCTCAAATACATGGCCAGGCGTGGAGGGTGTTGAGGCGTTGTATCCGCTGTATGATAACCAAGCGCGGTTGCTATCGCGGGGATCGATAAATATCCCGCTGACGAACCTTCCGGGGCTGTTCGTAACCAGAGAATCGAGCCGGGTGAACGTCACCGACGTCTCCGGTTCCGCGTCCGCGTTCTTGCTAATGAGAACGCGTCCCGCCGCCGTGGCGGCCCAAAGCGTGGACGTGTCCTGCGCGGTCCGAGCGACTGCCGCAACATCAATACCCGCTCGGTCGGTGCCGTAATCTGACCCGATCAATTGTCCGTTGGCTGACGGATCGCCCAGCGGCACCCAATCGCCGCAGGTACCCTCAGGATCAACGCCGGTGAATTCGTTGCAGTTTGCACGGAACGCCGCCAGAGTTCGATTTCCTACACCCTGGGTTTTGGTCCGCCACACGTGACCCGTGCCGGCATACAGCGTTGTGTGAGCCTTGTGGTTGGGGTCGGAGATGATCGAAAAGTAGAACTCGGCCGGCTCCGGGAAGATGAAGAAAGTGTCCCCAATGAAATTCCAGTCCGACATCAGGCCGCCGCTGAAATTCGAATCGGGTTCCGGGCCGGCGTAGGTGTGGAATCGATATCGAGGATTCAGCACGTCGAAACCAGACTGGCCGCCATCGCCGAATATCGTCTGGTCCCACTGGGAATGATCTGTATCCGAAATCGTTTCCCAAGTGCCGTTATCCTGCGTTCCGCCCTGGACATCATTGGGGTCAAATGGATTCACTGAGAGGCTCTGGAATTGCAACGTTGTCAGCCCCTTGTTTATGCCCCTGAGCCGCGTGGGAACCAGCGAGAGCAGTTGCTGGCAGCGAGCGAGGAATGCTCCCGACAATCCGCGCGTGCTGCAGTTTGCGGATATGTCGGTCAAGGCTCCGCTCGAACGGATTATGCCGCCGTCGGACGAAGCCCAAAACAGCAGAGGGTTGCTCGGATGAAACACGATCCAATGCTCATCCGGGTGCATCCCATTGGGCTGCACCGGGTCGGTAGCGTCCATGGTCATATCCGTGAACGATACTCCCGCATCAAACGAAAGCACCCAGGCGCGGCCATTGGAAATGCCTCCAGTCTCACCGTAGGAATACGACCCTCCCACGTAAACCATGTCCGGAGCCCCGGGAGGAGTCGCGACCCGGTTGTCGTACCAGCACTGGCCTCCGCAGTCGTTGAAGGCCCCATAGCCGGGGTTAGCCGGATTCGGACTCGACAATACCTTAAACACCGGAGTGGACGTTGTCACATCGTCGCTCCGCGAGAGCTGCGCAGGCGGTGTGCCTGAGGACCCCTCGTAGAGGTACATACGTGTCTTCCCGTTCGGCAGTGTGGTAACCGAAATATCCGGCCGCATCGCGGTATCCAAGGGATTCAACGACGGATTGATTTGCGTCCACGTCTTCCCGGCGTTTGTCGACCGCCAGACTCCGCGGGCATAAGAGCTGGCGTAAACGATATCCGGATTCGAAGGATCAAGCGCGACGCGCCGCACACCGAACGGCGAGCACGGATCATTATCCAAAGCTTCGTTCAGGTCCCCAGTGCATACCGACACATCGCTTGACCCGTCGTGGATGAAGGTCCAAGTGTGACCGCCATCTGTCGACTTATACAAGCCCCACTTCGGCGCTCCCGGTATCAAATCGATAGTGCCATTGCAGCAGACCGACGACTGGCCGCGAAGACCCTGCGTCGTTGCCGCATAAATCGTGTTCGGGTCTCCCGGTTTCACCACGATCGAGCCGATCGCACGCTCATTGAACACCGACTGGCCCATCGGTCCTTCCCAGGTATCCCCGCCGTCCCTGCTTTTGTAGAGGCCTACGCCCGCTTCGCATCCGCTTCCGCAGGCATTCGCCTCGCCCGTGCCAACCCACAGTGTGTCGCCGTCGGGATCGTTTGGATCCATTTCAATGGAGCCGATCGCGTTAATTGCAAAAACCCCCGAGAGATATGTCCACTGTGGCTGGTCATCCATTGCATTCCGAGTCCGCCAAATACCGCCGCCTGCCGGTCCCACCCACAACGTGCACTTGTCCGTCTGGCAATGCGAGGAGAGCGCCATGGCTGTCGTGCGGCTGGCCGCCGGGTAGGCGTTAGGAATATAAGATTCGAAGCTGCGGAGCGGAGTGAACGGGTAGAGAGCATAGCTGGGCCCGAAGGTTTGCCATGGGCCGAGCGTATCGTTGCTGAAATTTTTCCCCGCCATGGCCGCATGGCCTGCCCGTGCTCCCTCGATTCGGTCCGCCGGGATCGTTGTACCTGGGTAGGCGCGGTGCATAAACTCTTGGTGCGCCAGCCCTCCGGGGTTGCTGAGTCCGCCATCTTCTGGAACCGTTTGCGAGAATTTCTTGAGACGCTCGGAAAGTAGAGGTGGCAACGACTCCTGCTCTGTTTCTCCCGCCACCTCTTTCTGTTCCCTCTTGCTCTTCTTCTTGGACTTCGCTTTCTTCACCGCCTTAGGCGTGCTGGCTGATTGCGAATCTTGTGGGCTGCTGCTCGGTTGTTGCTGTGCGGAAGCGCCCGCGGCCATGAGAAAAACGCTCAAGAGTAGTGCAGTAACTGTCTTCATTTCGTTTTGTCCTCCTCGCACGGTGGATACTGTTTCTTGCCCAGTTAGTCTATCTGTGGTATCGGAACAGAATCGTGGCACGCACCCTTGGCGGCCGAGTTTCGACAACTTGCGTACATGTTGAGAAGTCGTGAATTTCAATCAGCTGACTGAGCGAATCCGCTTGGTTCAGCTTCCTTCAGGGAAATTTGCGCCAGTCATTGCGAGGAACATACTACCGCCAGTAGTTTTGTCAAGGACCGACTGGACGCCGCGCCAAGCGGTGCAGGCGCGTGGCCTCGGCCTTATAGACAAAACCCATCCTGCCACTACCACGCCTTTCGAGAATTCCATGGTGAAAGACGGTTTGCTCAGTAATCAGACCGGATTTGGGTACGGTTGATGCTAACCCGACGTCATAAGGGCGGTTCGCATATCTCGCTCTCGCCAGACCATTCGCGCATTATGGACGTCGCGGGCCACAGGGTGCTGTGGGTTTCTCCAGTGAGCGGCGGAAATCCGGAAATGGTCTGCGAGTTTCCCGACCCCGACGTCAGAATTGACTATCCCGTCTCGTCGCCGGATGGGAAGTGGGTCTTGTTTGATCGCTTCAGGCCACAAGGAGGCGACATCTGGGCTATGAGCGGCATGGAGTAACTTGAAGCGTAACCTTACCGGAGATGCCAACCCCTACATCCCCATCTTCATCGCCGCGAAATCCGAGTTCGCAAAGCCGAAATAATCGTCAGAACTTGAGCCTCACTTCACACACAGCCGAATGGATGCTGAGAATTCGCCCTAACTCCCGATGAGTCGTTAATTGTGAGCTGGCCGATAGAATGAACCCTACCGAGATTTCTTCTCTAGCTCAGGTACCGATTCCAATAAAACGTGACCGACGATGGCGAGACTACGAGGGTCAACTTTATCCAACGTCAGTCGCCCGAGCCCTTCGCTTCACCGCGCTTGATCTCAATTGGAAAGGGGAACGAAGATATCCCAGCACCGCTCACGATGAGCCAGTACTTGCCGGGTGTTACTTCAGGATTAGGCGTGAAGTCCACAGTTTCGATTCCGTCTTGACCCACCGCAATCTTGCTCCAGTTCGACGTCCGGGCGTAGAGGACGTTCCCGTGCGAGTCCACCATGCGAATGATGGGATAGTTGGAGTCCATCTGGTCGTCGTCGCCGTAGGCAGCGCCCGACGATTGCCCATCGAGCTGCAGGCCG
>DATBYA010000044.1:0-8200 GCA_036514015.1 Candidatus Sulfotelmatobacter sp. | reverse complement strand
AGCGCCAACAGCTGCATCGAATGGCTTGCACACGAACCGCCCAACCTTGATCGGGCCCGTGCGGCAGCGAACAAGGTCGATAAATACGGGAACCGAGCCGCTGAGATCATCGATCGGATACGGTCGCTCTACAAGAAGTCTTCTTCACAACGTGAATTGGTTGACGTGAACCAAATCATCCACGAAATGCTCACTTTGCTGAAAGGTGAGGCCGATCGATGCTCGGTTGCCATGCGCACCGAACTCGCGACCGAATTGCCCAAAGTCAGGGCCGAGCGTGTGCAATTGCAGCAGGTGTTCATGAACCTCATGCTCAACGCCATCGAAGCCATGCAGGACGAGGGCGGAGATCTTACGGTGAAGTCGCAGCTGCAGGATTCGCAACTCCGGTTGTCAGTCAGTGACACAGGCGTCGGACTGCCAACGGAAAAGATGGAGCAGATTTTTTCTGCCTTCTTTACCACCAAGTCGCAAGGCAGCGGGATGGGGTTGGCCATCAGCCGCTCCATTGTGGAGTCGCATGGCGGCCGGTTGTGGGCAACCGCTAACGACGGACGAGGTGCAACCTTTCATTTCACCTTGCCGACCGAGGTGACGAAGCCAAGACCTCTGGTTACGTAGAGTGTTTCCATCGTCCTCGATCCGATTGGTACGATCCGATATGTTCCTAGTAACTGATGAGAGTTCACGTTCTAGAAATAAGCTCGGTCATTCCTTGACAGCTCACTGCTGGCGGGTGCGGACTTTAGTCAAGGTAAATCCGTCAAAGGAGGAGCGTTGAGGTGTCTAACTCGCGCGGCTTTGGCTTCGAATTCCTTCACTGTCGCAAGCGTCACTGCAATCGTACTGGTCACCGGGAGTGCCTGCCTCGCGCAGGTCACTGGAGGGACTATTTCAGGAAGAGTGAGAGATGGTTCAGAACGCGCGATTGCAGGAGCGCACGTCTCGGTTAGGAACTCCGAGACGACGATCCTCCGGCCCGTAACCGCAGACAACGACGGTATCTACACGGCTCCGAACTTGGTGGCTGGTGCATATCAGGTCAGTGCGTCCAAGGAAGGATTTGCAACGCTTGTGAGATCGGGGGTTCTTGTAACGGTAGGCTCCCAGGAGGTAATCGATTTCAAGCTAAACCCAGGCGAGGTTAGGACGAAAATCGAAGTTTCAGACACACCGTCCGCTATCCAATTGGCCAGCTCGACCTTGGAGGCAACCGAGAACTCAACCACAGTTCGCGAATTGCCTCTGAACGGGCGCGATTGGACGACTCTCGCACAGCTGCAAGCGGGAGTCACTGGCGTGTATCAATACCCTCTCGCTCTGAGTAATCAAAGGGCAAACCGCGGTCTCGGGACGCAGTTAAGCATCGGCGGAACGCGCCCACAAGGGAACAACTACCGACTCGATGGAATCAGCATAAACGACTATTCCAACGGAGGGCCCGCCAGCGTTCTCGGTGTCTTGCTCGGCGTGGAGGCAATTCAGGAGTTTTCTGTCGTGACAAACAGCGCGCCGGCTAGCTATGGCAGGACGACGGGAGGAGTGATCAATTCCATTACGCGCTCTGGCACAAATGAGCTACACGGCTCTGCTTATGAGTTTCTGCGCAACAGCGCGCTCGACGCCCGCAACTTCTTCGACACAACTTCGTCTCCGCCCCCCTTCCGGCGCGATCAGTTCGGAGCCGATGCTGGAGGGCTGATTATCAAAAGCAAGTGGTTTGTTTTTGGCGATTACGAAGGCATTCGCCAGCTGCTTTCAAGCACCACGGTGGACATTGTGCCTTCTGCCGCGGCACGCACCGGAAATCTAACCTCAGGTACTGTTCGTGTGGATCCAAGGGTAGAGCCGTACCTGGCGCTCTATCCCCTTCCGAACGGTGCGGTCGAGGGCGATACCGGCAATTTCACGCTTCCCACCCCGCAGAACACCAACGAGGACTTCTTCACCTCGCGCTCGGACTTCACGATTGGAAAAGTTGATAGCCTGTTCGCAACCTACATGTTCGACAATGGAAAAACCGAGGGACCGGATTCCTTCAATGACAACATCATCGGTACTCTGTCCCGCCGTCAAGCCGCCGTTCTCGAGGAAACGCATTCATTCGGTGCCCAAATGACCAATACGGCGCGATTGGGTTTCAGTCGTATAGTCTCGCAAGCGGCAAAGAGTTTACGGGCGATTAACCCCGTGGCCGCAGACACGTTGCTCGGCTTTTTGCGTGGCCAACCCGTGGGAGTTATAACGAACTCGGAACTCTCGACGTTTCCAGGGGGCTTTGGCGCCGTCGGCGAGTTCGATTTTCATTACAACTCGTATCAGTTCTACGATGATGCGTTCGCGATGTTAGGAACTCATTCCCTAAAGTTTGGTTTTGCTTTTGAGAACATCCGGGACAACGAATTGGGCAAAACCAGTCCGCTAGGCCAGTTCGTGTTCGGATCACTGTCCGATTTCTTGCAGGACCAGCCAACGTCGTTTAACGCGCCAATCGGAAGTGGAATCACACCACGCGCCCTCCGCCAGTCTATTTATGCGGGATACGTTATGGATGACTGGAGAGCGCGGCCCAATTTGACCCTCAATCTGGGGCTGCGTTATGAAGCAGCGACCGTCCCGAGCGAAGCCCACGGGAAACTCTCAAATCTGCCATCATTGACTTCAACAACTCCACACCTCGGAGACCCTTTCTTCTCGAATCCGACGAAGCTCGATTTTGAACCGAGGGTGGGCTTTGCGTGGGATCCGCTCGGTAACGGTAAGACATCCATCCGCAGTGGATTCGGAATATTCGATAATTTACCTCTCCCCTATTTGTTTGCGGCGACGAGCCTTCTGTCGACTCCGTTTTTTGAGTTGGGCGACCTCACGACGCTAGCCCAGGGGTCGTTTCCGAAGGGAGCATTTTCACTATTGACCACGCCTTCACTTCGTTATGCGTATATTCAGCCGAATCCTCCACGCAGCTACGACATGCAGTGGAACTTCAACATTCAGCAGAATATTGCTCCGAATACGGTGCTGCAGGTGGGCTACACGGGATCGCGCGGCGTTCATCTTCCCTACTTCACAAACAATTTCGACATGGTGCTTCCAGCGTTGACGCCGCAAGGCTACGTATGGCCGGTGAATGGGACTCCTCTCAACCCGAACGTAGGCCAGATCTCGGGCACTATGTGGAACTCCGATTCCATTTTCCATTCCCTTGAGGTACAGGCAACTCGCCAACTCAACCACGGTCTGCAAGCCGGAGTGTCATACGCGTGGGGCAAGATTATTGACTCGGGTTCCGAATCGGCGAACAGCAACCCAGGTACCTTCGCGAACAGTTCCCCCACGCTTTGGTTCGATGAAAGAAATGGTCGTGGACTCGCCGATTTCGACATACGTCAAAACCTCTCGGTCAACTACATCTGGGAAGTCCCGGGTCTCAAAGCCAAGCCACGAGCGTTGCAACGGGCATTAAACGGTTGGCAATGGGGTGGGATTCTACACATTGCCTCCGGCGAACCGTTTACACCAATCATCACCGGAGACCCGTTAGGAATGAAGGGCGATCAGTTCGATCGGCCGGATGTGCTGGCTGGACCGGGATGCAGCGGCTTACGTGTGAATCCGGGAAATCCGCTTGACTACATCAAAACGCAGTGTTTTGCTTTTCCCAACCCGAGCACGCGGTTTGGGGATGCGGGGCGCAATATTCTTATCGGCCCAGGCATTCTCAACCTCGACACCTCGCTAGTTCGCAACCTAGGCGGCTCAGAGAGGTTTCATGCGCAATTCCGAGCAGAGTTCTTCAACGTCTTCAATCACACGAATTTTGCGTCGCCGGTGGTCCCGACGAACAATACCAGCCTGTTTGGAGCCAACGGAGCCCCAATTTCTTCGGCGGGCGTCCTCACCTCCACGACGACCACATCACGCCAGATACAGTTCGGACTGAAGCTGATCTGGTAGACATGCGCTGGAAAAAGCTAGGGCCGATGCTTGGCTCCTTGAACCAGTCCGCGTCGGATAGTATGAGCGTATCGGAGGGCCGGCTGTTGGGTTGAGACCTGCGCCGGGCGCAATTTTGCACACAGTTCACGGCAAATTGGTGGGCGCGATTCTGGCCGGCATGCTGATAGCGAGAACTTGTGCGTTCGCGCTGAATCCGGCGCTAGACGTCAGCCAATACGCGCATACGGCCTGGAAGATCCGGGATGGCTTTGCCCAAGGATCCATTCTCTCAATCGCCCAGACACCCGACGGGTACCTCTGGCTTGGGACAGCGTTCGGCTTGTATCGCTTCGATGGCGTCCGAAACGTCCTCTGGCAGCCACCGCCAGATCAGCAACTCCCCTCCACCACCATCTCGACACTGGTCGCGGCGCGCGACGGGGCTCTTTGGATCGGCACATGGAGTGGGCTCGTAAGCTGGAAAAACGGCAAGCTCACGCAGTACACGGAGCTGGCTGGATTGCATATCTTTGCTCTAGTTGAAGACGATGAGGGCTCGATGTGGGCCGGCACAAGTGGTTCCCCCGATGGAAAACTCTGCGAAATTCGCAACGCCGGTGTCCGATGCCACCCGGAGATGGGGGGTGTTGGCCACGGTGTTTTCGGGCTGCATAAGGACGGCAAGGGGAACCTCTGGGTCGAATTGGAGACGGGGGTGTGGCGATGGAGACCCGGACCGCCTCAATTCTATGCGGCGCCAACACTGCTGAACGGAAGAAGGCAGGGCATGGCGGACGGCGAGGATGGCGCTCCCTTGATTGCAACAACGGGCGCGGTCATGCGGCTGGCTGATGGGAAAGGGGAGGCCGTATATCGGTTCCCCACCGCGAGACCTGGGTTCCGTCGCCTAGGAATGCTCCGAGATCGCGACGGCGGTCTGTGGGTGGGACCTGCAGGTCGGGGCATTGTGCATATACATGGTGGACGGACCGATGTGTTTTCACAATTGGACGGTCTGTCAGGCGACGACATCTACGACTTCTTTGAGGATCGTGAGGGCAATATTTGGGTCGCCACCGTCAACGGGCTCGACCGCTTTCACGAGCTTCCCGTGGTCACGTATTCCAAGAGCCAAGGTTTGTCGGATATCCCTTGGGGCGGCGTATTAGCGGCGAGGGATGGAAGCATTTGGTTGGCTACCCTTAATGGGCTGAACCGCCTGAGTCACGGCCAAGTAGCGGTGTACCGCCAGCACAGGACGGCACCCAGTCAACAGGTTGTCGGTAGCGGACTACCGGATGAGGGGGTCGGATCCCTCTTTCAGGACTCTCGCGGGCGAATCTGGGTCTCCACACTTACTGCGATCGGCTACCTGGAGAATGACCGGTTTATTCCGACGGCCGCTCCCGGTGGGTTGGTGGAGTCCCTGATCGAGGACACTTCGGGGAATCTTTGGATCGCCAACCGCGACCTCGGCCTGTTGCGATTGTCGCAGGATAATGTGTTCGCACCCATTCCATGGGCCACATTTGGACGCAAGGATCCTGCGCTTGTTTTGGCTCCGGATCCTTTGCACGGCGGCCTGTGGCTCGGATTTTCGCGGGGCGGCGTCCTATGGTTTCGTGATGGCCAGGTCCGCTCGTCCTACTCGGCCACCGATGGACTAGGAAAGGGGGCTGTCAATCAGCTTCGATTTGACACTGAAGGCGCACTTTGGATCGCCACTGAGGGCGGAATTACCCGATTGAAAGATGGCCAGATCGCCACGTTAACGAGCAAGAGCGGATTGCCATGCGATGCGGTTCAGTGGACGATGGAAGACGACGCCCAATCGGTCTGGCTCATGATGCCCTGCGGTTTGGTGCGGGTTGCGCGCTCCGAGTTGGACACGTGGGCTCGTGCTCGAGACAAGACCCTTGGCGCGATCCGCACGACAGTTTTCGATAATTCGGACGGGCTCAGGATTCTCGCTGTGGTTGGCGATTACACGCCGCGCGTCGCCAAGTCAGCAGATGGGAAACTCTGGTTCAGTGTTCCCGACGGCATCAGCGTCATCGATCCGCACCACATTCCCTTCAACAAGCTCCCGCCGCCGGTGCATATCGAGAAGGTCATCGCCGACCGCAAGGAGTACCTGGAAAATTTATCGGGCGCCGCCCCATCGAATCCGCGCCTGCCCCCGCTGGTGCGCGAGCTAGAGATCGACTACACAGCCCTCAGCCTCGTCGCACCGGAGAAAGTATTTTTTCGCTACAAGCTTGAAGGCTGGGATCAAGATTGGCAGGACGCTGGCACTCGCCGGCAAGCTTTCTACAGTAACCTCCCTCCGCGCAATTACACCTTCCGCGTGAAGGCTTGCAACAGCAGCGGCTTGTGGAACGAAGCCGGGGCGTCCCTCGATTTCTCCGTCGCCCCAGCCTACTACCAAACTTACTGGTTCCGTTTGTCGTGCTTTGCAGCCTTCATTGGGCTGCTCTGGGCACTTCATCGATGGCGCGTACATCAGCTCAAGAGCCAAGAAAAGCGTCTGCGAGAGGTTGTTGAAACAGTTCCAACGATGACTTTTACTACATTGTCTGACGGCTCCAATACATTTGCGAACAAGCGCTGGACCGAATACACCGGGCTTTCGGTCGAGAAGACTTCAGGCGCAGGTTGGCAGCGTGCAATCCATCCTGAAGATCTTGTGCGCTATTCGGAAAAGTGGCGCATTTCTGTTGCAACCGGCCGGCTTTTCGAAGACGAGGCGCGGTTCCGTCGCGCCGCTGACGGGGAACATCGCTGGTTTCTGGTGCGAGGTGTCCCACTTCGGGACCAGCATGGAAAGATTGTTAAATGGTACGGAACCCTCACGGACATTGAGGATCGCAAACGCGCCGAGGAAGCGCATCAACAAAGCCAATTGTATCTCGCGGAGGGTCAGCGCCTTGCCCACATGGGAAGTTGGGCCTTCAACGCTGATGGATTCGAATACTGGTCCTCCGAGTTGTTTCGGATCCATGGTCTTGAACCGCGTGGCAAGCCGCCAACCGTAGAAGAATATTTGGCTCTTGTACACCCGGAAGATCGCGCGTTCATGAAACAAGGCATCGCGAAGATGCTGGATGACCATGTTGCTTTCGACTTTACAAAACGAATTGTGCGGCCTGACGGAGAGATTCGTCACATACGCTGTGTGGGTATTCCGGTCGTGCAAGGGGGGACTTCCCAGGGTTACCTTGGGACAGGAATGGATGTCACGGATCAACAGCGATTAACGGAGGAACTGCGCCGGAGTGAAAGTCACCTTGCCGAAGCGCAAAAGCTGACCCATACGGGCAGCTGGGCTTGGCGCTTCGCGGATCGGAAGATAGTGCACCTTTCCGAGGAGTGGTACCGCATTTACGGCTTGGATCCGGTCGAGGGAGCACCGACTTGGGAAGAATATCTCGAACGCGTCCACCCGGAGGATCGCCTTAAGTGGAAGGGCATGTCCGAACGGGCAATCGTGGAAAAAGCCGATTACGAACAGGAGTTCCGTATCCTTTTGCCGAACGGAATGGTGAAGTGGATCCACACTGTTGGCCATCCCGTCCTTTCCAACGCCGGAGATTTGGAGGGATTCGTAGGCAGCTTGACCGACATCACGGAACGCAAGCATGCCGAGGAAGCCGTTCGGTCCAGCGAAGCCTATTTAGTGGAAGCGCAGAACCTGACCCACACGGGCAGTTGTGCCATTGATGGTACAAGTCGCGAAACCGTGTACTGGTCCGACGAAATGTTCCGACTTTTCGACTTTGATCCACAACAGGGCTTGCCGATGTTCGACCAATGGCTACAGCGAATACACCCGGAAGACCGCGATAAGGTGAAGCTGGCGAGTGAAAGGGCGTTCCTCACGAAACTAAACTGCGACGTAGAGTTCAGAATCGTGAAACCCGATGGAACAGTCAAACACATTCATGGCGTCGGCCATCCAGTTTTGAGTGCCACTGGAGAGCTTGTTCAGGTACTCGGCACAATGGTCGATGTCACCGAGCGCAAGCGTGCCGAAGAGGCGCGCAACAGGCTGCGACAACTTGAGGCCGATCTGGCACACATCGATCGTGTGAGTACGCTGGGCGAAATGGCAGCCTCACTCGCACACGAGATCAAGCAGCCCATCGCTGCCGCCATCACCAGCGCCAATAGCTGCATTGAATGGCTGGCGCACGAGCCGCCCAATCTTGATCGGGCCCGTGCGGCAGCCGCCAGAATCGATAAGTATGGGAATCGTGCGGCT
>DATBYA010000043.1:0-5237 GCA_036514015.1 Candidatus Sulfotelmatobacter sp. | reverse complement strand
CCTGCCTTCCAGCGGCCCCAAACGTCACGCTTCTCGATCGCAGAAAGCCCAAACCTCATCCCTCGTCTCATGCCAACACCACCTTTACAGAGCAGATTTACATTAGATGGTGTTGCATCGACCTGTCGAATGCGCCGCGTTAATCAGTACTTGAGCATGTTTCTGCCGACTTAGCTTGCAGCGGACAACCGAAGAGCTGGTTGCATGCTCCACGGAGTTTGGCAATCTTGCATTGTTTGCCATTCTCGGATTTGCACTTTGTGCACGACCGTTACGACGAGGAACAAATTCATAATGGTGGGAAACTGGCCTACAGCGAGGCGCCGACTTTGCTATGAAAAACAAAAAGCGGGAGGGAGACAACATTTCCTTCCCGCTTCGAAGCTACGACCAGACTACTGCAGTGGCGCTAGAGCCTCGCAAGCGGTGTCCGTCGCCGCGGTGGTTGCACCGAGCGGATCAAAACGGACTACACCGGATTCATCTGAACAGAACGAGCGTTGGCCGGTCTGACCAACGGTCTGGGGGACGGCGCTCACCGCGAACGTCGGAACGATACCACCGACAGCCGCGCCACCCGGTGCTGCCAGCTTGTAGCCGCTCTTGTTGCCAGCCGCCAAAACCGGATCAATCAAACATGCCGCTGCTGCAGCCGCGGTGCAAGGGTTCGCACCACCCAGCTTTGCAATGGTGGCAGCAAAGCCGGTTCCCCACGTGGAGGAATAGGTTACTTCCGCGGTGACAATCGTACGGACCGAACCAACCGCCGATGCTTCATTGGCGGCGATGCGGGCGCGAAGCAAGTTCGGAATTGCGATAGCTGCGATGATCAAAATAATCGCCACCACGATGAGCAACTCGATAAGTGAAAAGCCCTTCTGATTCTTTCTCATTGTTTCCCCTTGAAACTTGTGAACCCAAAATCTTTTGGACCCACTGGCGGGTTACACGGTGGCGGGTGCACGGCGGAGACCAGTCGAAGTAACTGCGTGAAATCCAGGCTTGCAGGCATGCAGGTGGAATGGATTGAACGCGGTGCAGCACATTATAAATTCCTCATATACGAATAGCGATGACAAGGAGCGAGGGATGCGCGGAACGTTGCCACATCGCGGCCGGAGCGACGGACTGAATGCGGCGAGAGACAAGTGAGTGAGGCGCGAGGCGTTCCGATTTGGGACGAGTCGTCCCGAGCTGCATCGGGGACTCCGTAATTTCCCGGAGGCGGCGATCAGTCGCGTAACCGGAGAAGTGCCGTACTAGAACTTCAAATGTACGGTAAGGGCGGTGGTCTCAATGGGTCGACGCAAGACGAAGCTAGAACCCGCTGGCATTGAAAACAAATGCCTAAATCGCTTGTTTGGGTTAGGCCAGCCGGAACGCTGCCCTGGCTAGTTTTTAGCCGGGCACAGCCAAACAGTTGGTTCTCCCCGCAAGCATTGCCGATTCAATGCACCGGATGGTGTTGCATCGACCGGTTGAGCTGGCAGCGTTTATCGGGACCTATTGCTTAGATTTCCTTGCGTCATCGTTGTTGCTGTTCTCTCGGTACGGGCCGTTGTTTTTGGACGGACCAGGCTTGCGAATCGCTCATACGAGCTGCCATTTTCAGCGGGAGAGTTTCATCCAGCACCTCAAGCGCTTAGCCCGGAGAGGACACGCGTTTCGTTGCCACTTCTCGTGCGATACAATCCTGGAACATGCAAACAGTCTACGAAGCCGCAGGTGGTCGCGACGGGTTGCTGAGGTTGGCCAGCGCGTGGCACACACGGGTGCTAGAGGACGAAGTGGTTAGCCATGCGTTCAGCCACGGATACCATCCGCAGCACACCGAGCGCCTTGCCGCGTATTGGGCCGAGGCACTCGGCGGGCCAATGACGTACTCTGACCAGTACGGTGATGAGACCTCTGTCGTGCGGACTCACAGCGGCAACGGGCTGCACGACGAGATGGACCAGCGGGCAATCGCTTGCTTCGATCGGGCTCTAGAAGATGTCGGCCTCGCCCGCGACGAGCGGCTTCGGCGCGTGCTGCACGATTACTTCGCGTGGGCTACGACGACCACGATGTCTCTCTACCACCGCTCGGCAGAGGATGTGCCAGACGGTTTGCACATCCCGAAGTGGTCCTGGGACGGACGCACTGGTTAATCGCCAAACGGGATAAGTTCTGCGGGCAATGTCAGGTAAGCGCGTAAATCAGGACTTTGAAAACATCGATCGCCGGAACGAATCATTTCCCCAAAGTTTGATATAGCTAGTTGGAAGGTGACGATCTGCGGTCGATGATGTGAAGGGTTGCCTGAGATTGAACGTTTGCGTAATTCTGTGGGGCCGGGCGGACTACGGCGGGAACGGCAGAGTCGATTCTGGACTCTAGCCAAGGAATCAACGTTACGACGACAGTGTAGGTGCCGGGACGGTTTGGCAACCATCCTTCCTGTCCCAACGTCGCCTCAAATGGAACGGCTTTGCCTTTCGGATAGGGAGAGGCAGTATTCAGACAAACAGAGCCGGGACTTTGTTGGAACGATGGATCGCCGTGCGACCTTTGACCCTTTGGTAAGATTTGTCCCGCAGCGTCGCGTACCTCGATAGTAAAAAATTGTCCGACCCCGCAGAGACTATCTGGGACTACGGAGCCGTAGACCGGCACGGCAGAATCGAAGTCCTCAACAGCAAGATGAAGCGGAATATCTTCCCCCAGCCCGAAAGTGTCTTTGTCCAACGTTACGTTCACACCCAGACCCTTTTCATGCTCACTCCATTTGCGAGTTATGGCTGACGCATCGGCAAAACGAATGCGAAGAGTATTGGAGTGCACGAAACGAACTGGGCCATCATCTGGAACGGCAACAACTTCGAAAACCTGGAAGGAATGTTCTTCGAGACGGTCCCAATTGCCCAGTGTGTCGGAGAAATCAGGGTTCAAATCGAACCCAGACTTCCAGTCGCCCGGCGCAGGAGCAGAAGCGGCAGCGCCTGGCCCCACAGTCGGCCAGTGGCAGGTAACGAACGTACTTGGCGATTTCGCTCGAAAGAGGGTTCTGCCGTCGGATGATCTTTCACGCAGGTAGACCGTTGGACACGCATCGTCGGCGGGCGGAGCCATTGCCTCTGCGTTGTCACGAGACACGTGCAGAAAGAATCGCTCACCTCGGTAATACTGGCTTCTGTCTGACGTCAGCCTGAACACCCTTTTTCCAGCGTCATCCCATTCCGCTTCGCCGGAGTTAACCAAATTCGGGAATGCGCCTAATGTGAACTCGCTCACTTCGACATCCGAGCAAAGCGGTTTTAGAAGCGGGGACGCAACGACCAACGCGGGCCAGTTAATTGCAACGGGCTTTATACACGGTTCCGTTTCAATTAGCGGTTTGGTCTTCCAGCTAATCGTCATGTATGCAAACTTGCCCGGTTCAAGGGTCAACGGGGCCATAGAAGAGGGTCGCGCACCTGAGACTCGATTATCGGAATCGGAGGACAAGCTAAAGACCTTGCCATTGGGAGCGGTTCTGTCCGGAGTGGTGGGAGAACCGTTGGCTCCGTAGCTTCCGTGGTCCAAGAGGCACGCGACGTCTGAAATATTGCGCAGGGTGAATACGACCGTAAACAGATTGCTGGGACCGTTTACAATTTGCAGGTTTGTATCGAGGTCGAGCCCACGACAACCACGTAAGCCCGAAGTGGTCGCGGCGGTATTCTGCTGCGAATAGCACGGCGCGGGAAGAGCCATCAACCAAAACATTAACAGGCCTAATGCCGCGGCCACGACGACAGCTGTGTTTCTCGCACGCGGTGTCATATGGCAGTCCTTGAGGCCAAGTCCAACCCCAGCTCGGGTCCTACACCTGCTATCGCGCTCGCGGCAGACTCGCCGGTTAGCTCAGTTGCCCTAGTTGTTGAACGATCTGACGGGCTTTTCTTGCACGAATATCCGGCTGAGGCAGCCCAACTCCTGATTAGCAGCTTGTTGAAAAACTGTTTTGGCTCGCCATTCCGAGCATCGAAGCGACGAGGAACCTCTATTTTTGTTGGCTTTTCGCGAGCAGCAATGCCTTACTGTGCTCACAGCAGCACGTTCGAGATCCTTTTTCAACAAGCTGTTAGTCGCGTTACCGGACATCTCTAACAACGTCGGCTGTGTCAAACGTTTTTTGAGCGCACTTCTCCGTTCACTCCGAAGAGTGTCTTCATTCGTCGTGTTCTTTGGCCTAGTGTCGATGACCACGGCTCGTCTGTAATCTCTCGGTCGGCTTCGGTCCGACCCAAACATCTCTTCGATCATAACTTCGACCACGATTACTTCTTCGGACTCCCTTCGCAGGGAGTGGGATGCCCATTCATCTGCTCAGGCGTCTACTTCACACCATGTCCGGTACCGAGCTGTCCCACGTACGAACCGAACTCTAAAGACTGCGAATACTCACAACCATTCCGCAACATCCAGTACAAACGAACCCCCAGCTTCCGTCCCATGGCTACCTTGGCTATGCTTTTGTGCCGACGCATCGCCAGGTGCATGTAGCGGCGTCGCCACTCCGGATTGATTCGTGCTGCCGCCTGGGCTGCCTCCACCAGCAAGAAGCGCAACAAGGAGTCGCCTTGCTTGCTGATATGTCCCAGCCGTTGCTTGCCAGCACTGGAGTCCTCGCTGGGAATCATCCCCACGTAGATGCCGATCTGCTGGCCCCGTTGAAACCGCGCCGGAGTTCCGATGATCAACACGTAAGCAAGCGCCGTAAGCGGACCCACACCGGGATGGGTCATCAGTCGCATCACTTCGGGTCGCTTCCTGGCTTCCTGCTCGACAGCGGCCGTTAACTCCTCGATGGCCGGATTCATACGGTCCAGCAACTCCAACAACTCTTGCCGGCGCCGACTCGCCCAGGGAGCTAACGCGAGCTTCTCTAACAGCGCTCGCCCCTGTGCGCTGAACAGTTTTTTCTTCCAGCGATAGCCCTCGTTCATGGCCAACGCCTGCAACTGATTCATGATCCGCGTGCGCATCTGCACCAGCCGATGCCGGTGCCACAGCAGTTGCCGTAGATCTCGATTCTCAGGACTCGGTATCCAGATCTGCGGGAAGTTATTTTCCAGCATCAGCCTGCGCAGCAGTCGAGCATCCTCGCGGTCGAACTTCTGCTTCTTCACTCGCTTCGCTTTGATCTCCGCCGGATCCCCGATCCACAGCTCGAATCCCAACTCTGCCAGCAGCCGCTCGAACCAGCGTGAATA
>DATBYA010000042.1:0-5058 GCA_036514015.1 Candidatus Sulfotelmatobacter sp. | reverse complement strand
ATTTTCGATGCCGTTCTCACGCCGGGCGATTATGTGGTGATGCTCACATGGCGGGATAGCGCGGCGGCCCAAACTTTCGAGGATTCTACTGCGAGACTGCTCGACGGTATACGCTTCAGGCGGATTCGTATTGTCCGAGACTATGGAATGTACGATCGCCGCGAGGCTCCTCAATATTATCCGGATGCTCCCGGCCGCGCGACCATCCACTCTTGAATTTGAAGCCGCCGTGTACATCGACAATCCGGAACACGCATTGGTTGTCTGTGACCCCAAAAACACCGACCGCACTTTCTCGAAAACTGATTCGCCGCGTTATTCAAGGATGGCGCTCGCCCGAACGAGCTTCGGGATGCGGCGTTTCGACAAAGAATTCTCTCGATTCCGAAGGGCAAGGTCGCGACGTACGGTCAAGTGGCCGCTGCCGCCGGATACCCTCTTTATCACCGGGCGGTCGCGCGGCTTCTGCGCGTTACATCTGGACATTCGATTCCGTGGCAGCGGGTGGTTGGGGCGGGCGGCGCGATTAAACTTCGTTTTGAGGCGGGAGCAGAACAGCGACTCCGTTTAGAAATCGAGGGCGTGAGATTTCGCGGGCGCAATGTGGACCTTGCGGCCCATCAGCACGCATTCGGCGGTTGGGACGATCCATACGGGTGAGCCGCTAACCTGCTTGAGGCAACGAGAGCGCATCCTGAGAAATCGACAGCCAGGAATTCAAAAACTTTTAGCCTTTTTGGTCCAGATGTGCATCAAATAGGTTGTATGGCCAAGAGGACCGACAATCCGAAGATGGGCCGCCCGAGAGAGTTCGACACGACGGCTGCGCTGGATGCAGCGATGCGCGTATTTTGGGAAAAGGGTTTCGAGGGAGCCACTCTCAAGGACTTGACTGACGCCATGCGGATCAATCGCTCCAGCATGTGGGCTGCTTTTGGCAACAAGGAAGAACTTTTCAAAAAGGCATTCGGGCGCTACATCGACACGTATCAGGGATACATACGCGAAGCTCTTGGGAAGCCTACGATTAGGGAAGTAATCGAATCATCGCTTCGTGGCACCGTGGATTTCCTGGCGACTCCGGGGAATCCCAAAGGTTGCCTATCGGTGCATGGAGCGTTGGCGGTTGGAGACGAGGCAGACCCAATCAAACAATGGCTCATTCAGACTAGGAGGGACGGGCTGTCGCTCGCGAGAAAGCGATTCGAGGAAGCGAAAAAGTCTGGAGATCTGGGAGCAGATGTGGACCCCGCGGCATTGACCCGCTACGTTGCGGCGCTCATCCAGGGGCTTGGTGTACAGCACGCCAGCGGAGCCACCAAAGCAGAACTGACTCGAATCGTCGATACCGCCCTTCGCTACATGGGCTATGAAGACAGTGGCTCCCGACTGGCGCCATAAGAGGTTCAAGCTCGCCGGCGGCAGCGAGCCTGAGCCCCTTCGGGTCACAGATTAATCTAGAAAGTGAAGCCCCCGTTGACGTGGAAGTTCTGCCCCGTGATCCAGATGGCGCGGGGCGACAGCAAGAACACTGAAGCTTCCGCAATATCCGACGGCAATCCCAGTCGTCCAAGCGGAACCATAGCCGCGGCTGCTCCGGGAGGCGCCCCCATTGCCGCCATGATCTCGTTGCGGATAATGTCGCCACCCGGTGTCTCGACCCCGCCCGGAGTAACGGTATTGACGCGGATCTTGTTCGCCGCGCCAAGTTCCTTCGCGAGCGCCTTCGTGTAGTAATTCAGCGCGGCTTTGCTAGATCCGTAGTGCACCAGTGGACCGTTCCCTGGCAGGTCGCTCCCAGACGAGATCATGAGGATCGAGGCGTCTTTGGCCTGCTTCAGCGTAGGTAGCGCGGCATTCGTGATGCGAACGGCAGACAAGAGATTCGACGCTATCGTTTCCTGCCAGTCGGCGTCCGTGATCGCTTCCGAGTTCGGAAGTCTCAGCTTTGCGGCGGCGGCGTTGTTCACGAGAATGTCGAGTCCGCCAAGTACCTTGATTGACTCTTCGACGATCTTCTTGCATCCCTCCGGCGTGAGGATGTCACCTTTAATGAAGGTCGCGCCCTTCGGAGTCTGTTCATGGCGATTGCGCGCGACGACTACCACCGAAGCGCCTCCGTCAAGGAGACGTTGAGCGATGGCCGCCCCGATGCCTCGGGAACCTCCTGTGACGAGAACGCGGCGATCCGCGAACTCTCTCGATAGATCGAGAACTGAATTCGACATAGTTTTCTTTTCTCCTGCAGAATAGGCCTGAGCGGTCTTATCGTAAGTTATTCTGAACCTATCGATTCAGATGTCGGCACTCCGTCCTTGGATGCAAATATTTCTTGTCGAACCGCAGGATGACTGGAAGCACCCGATTCCCATATTCAAACCATCGGTGCCAGGGGAGGCCGAACATTAAGTTGAAATTTTTTGTGCATCCATTCGGCTCGCGCATACATCTGAACCGATAGATCCAGAAATGGCGCGGGGACGCGAAAGGATATTTACAGTGGGCAAACTTTTAGTAACGGGCGCAAGTGGGGATATCGGAAGAAAGACACTTCTCCACTTGCTGAAGAGGGTTCCCGCGAACCAACTGGTCGGACTCGTCCGTGATCCAGCTAAAGCCGAGGACCTGGCCGCCCTGGGTGTGGAATTACGGCGGGCAGACTACCTGGACCCGGCGTCGCTCTCCGGCGCCTTTGTTGGCGTTGAAAAACTCATGCTGACTTCAACCCACGCCTTTACAGATCGAAAGACCGCTCATGCAAATGTCATTGATGCAGCGATCGATCGAGGCGTCCACCACGTCGTCTATATGCCGATATTCCGTAAGAAGAATTCCGGCGTCCAGATGAAGGAAATAACCGAGGAAGATATCTTCACCGAAGAGAAGCTGATGGCCTCGGGGCTGACCTACACTTTCGCCTACCATCCTCCCTTTCTCGATGTTCTCGGCTTCTACATCGGACCGAAAGCGCAGGAACTAGGCGTCCGTGTCCCAGCCGGCAACGGAAAATTTGCTGCGGCGACCCGAGACGACTTGGCAGCAGCGCACGCGGCGATTTTAGCCGGAGAGGGGCACGAGAACAAGAGGTACTCGCTGACCGGCGACCCTGCCGTCTCCTTCTCCGACATCGCCGACATCCTCTCAAAGATTCAGGGAACAAAGGTGCCGTACGTCGCCATTTCCGACGCGGAATATCTGGAGTCCATTAGCAAGGGCGTTCCAGATTTTATTGCGCAGTTCGTACTTGAGTGGGTCCGCAACATGAATGCGGGTGAATGGGACGAGCAAACCAAGGACTTGGAGTCACTCATTGGTCACAAGCCAAAGTCGCCTGCAGAATTTTTCCGCGACGGCTACCGCACTCAATAACTCTTCGAATCACGACTGGCGAAAGGGGGTATTCGAATGAAAATCGGCTTTATCGGGGCTAGCGCCGTTGCCCAAACCATTTCCAAACATGTGCTGCCGTATGGACATCAGGTGGTGCTCAGCAACTCGCGGGGCCCAGATTCACTCGTCTCGCTCGTCAAAGAGCTCGGTCCTGGAGCAGAAGCGGGGACTCCTCAGCAAGCTGCGGAGCAAGACCTGGTGGTTCTAGCTGTAAGGTGGTCCAGCGTGCAAGCGGCTTTGTTCTCTGTCGCCGACTGGAAAGGCCGCATCCTCGTAGATGCCACCAATCGGATTGCCAGCTATAGCCCTTTGACCTTAGGTGATATCTCTGGGCGCACCTCCAGTGAAATCGTCGCGGACCTTGCACCCGGAGCAAATGTCGTGAAAGCGTTCAACTCGGTGCCGATGTCCTGGATCTCTGATTTTTCCCCATCTAAGCCCCGTACTCTTCTTTGCGTCTCTGGTGACGACGATGAAGCCAAGAAGCCGATCAAAGCGCTTATAGAGCAGGTTGGCCTAGCCTGCGTAGATCTCGGATCGCTGGCAATCGGTGGACGACTCCAGCAACTAGGAGGACCGTTAGCGGGTATCAAGCTCACATTTACTGAGAGATTCGTACTATGAAGGCCCTGGTTTACGAGACGGCACACACTCTCGACAACTTCGCAATAGGACTACAGGAAGTTGCGGAGCCCACGGTCCGTGAGTTCGACGTATTGGTTGAGATTCACGCGATCGCGATTAACCCAGGTGAAACGTTCTTTCGTAGGACGCGCAGTGCCGAGCCGGGCGGTCGCGTCCTTCTCGGATGGGAATTTGCCGGAGTTGTCATTGAGACCGGGTCCGCAGTCCGAAACTTCAAGGCTGGGGATCGGGTTTTTGGTACTGGAGACTTGTCGCGAGATGGTTCGTGGGCGGAGCGCCTAGCTGTTGACTCTCGGATCATCGCCAAGATTCCTGACCAGCTCTCTTTTGTCGACGCGGCGTCCCTTCCGATCGGCGCGCTCACAGCTTGGGAGGCCATGTTCCGGGATCAAGGTGCCCTGCCGACTGGGGTCGGCCGTGTACTTATCGTTGGCGGTGCTGGAGGAGTCGGCTCGCTCGCGACGCAGCTCCTGAAGGCGAAGACAAAGGCTTTTGTCATTAGTACCGCATCGCGTCCGGAATCCCGCCAATGGTGCCTGGACATGGGAGCCGACCTCGTCATTGATCACGCGAGGGACATTGAGGACCAACTGGCGTCAGCTCACATCCAGCAGATAGATATGGTGCTTTCCACAGCCAAAACCGCCGACAATCTTGGTTGGATCGCCAAGTTACTCCGCCCATTCGGACATCTCTCCGTCGTAGATCTGTCTCCGTCAATCGACGCAAATGCCCTCATGCTGAAGTCCGCATCGCTGCACATGGAAATGGTATTCAGCAAGATTCTTAATGGGGGTGACTTCAAGAGCCAGGGCAGGATTCTCGAAGATGTAGCAGCTCTCGTCGTGGCAGGACGCGTGCGAGCAATTGCGAACACCCGACTGGACGGTCTGACGGGCGAAACGATGAGGGCCGCCCATGCGCTCGTTGAGACTGCGCGGACCATTGGCAAGGTCGTCATCGCAACTTGATTGATACGCCAGCCCGCCTGCCGGTCAGTGTGAACGCCCCAGGGTCTTGAAA
>DATBYA010000041.1:0-2997 GCA_036514015.1 Candidatus Sulfotelmatobacter sp. | reverse complement strand
ATTCCGCCAAGGCCGAGCAGGCTTTTCAGAAAGCTACGGATCTTGACAAGAACAACGTCAACGCATTCCTGCTGCTTTCCAGCGTCGAGATTTCCCGTGGCTCGGTGGATCAGGCCATCGCCGGTTATCGCAGCGCTCTTGAATCCAATCCTCGCGACATCCGTATCTACGTTGCACTGGGCAGCCTGCTCGAAACGCGCAATCAATGGGAGGAAGCCGAAGGTCTGTATAAAAAGGCGCTGGAGATTCAGCCCGATTACGCCCTGGCCGCGAACAATCTGGCTTACCTGATGCTCGAACATGGCGGCAACGTCAACGTCGCACTCTCGCTGGCGCAGATCGGCCGCAAAGGCATGCCCGATTCACCAAATTCCGCCGACACGCTCGGGTGGGCCTACTACCAACAGGGCGTTTACAATGCCGCGATTGATCTATTCCAGGAAGCCATCAAGTCCCAGGGGGAGATAAAGGGTAGTCCGGACAATGCCACCTATCACTATCACCTCGGCATGGCCTATCTGAAATCCAACAATCTCGACATGGCAAAAAAACAGCTGCAGTACACGCTGCAGATCAGTCCCAATTATAGCCAGGCGGGAGAAATCAAAAAGATCCTCGCGCAATAGATAGCCCGAGCAGAAAATTTGTAGCGCGAGAGAATCGATCGCAATCCGATGGCTGTCTGCGGCAAAACTTCCCGCGCCTCATCCGCGATTCCAGGATTGAGAATCAGGCAGACCACCTTCCGCAAAGCACATTTCTGGCGCAAATAATGCGTTCCCGGATTCCTGCGCTGCAGTAAAATGCACGCGCAATCTATGGATCCCAAGACCAAGCAAAAAGTTTTGCGGCTGCTGACCAATGGCATGTATATCCTCACTTCCCGCAGCGCTGATCGCTTTGGCGCCGGCACGATCACCTGGGTTTCGCAGGCTTCCTTCAAACCGCCGCTCTTGATGGTCGCTTTGCGGAAGGATGGCAGCGCGTTTCAATGTGTGGTCGAAAGTCGAGCCGCGATCCTGCACGTGCTGGACAGCGGCCAACAGCTGATCGCGCAGAAATTTTTTGCCGCGACCGTGGCATCGCAGGGTCTGTTGAACGGCGAGCCTTACTTTGAGGGAACCAACGGCAGTCCAGCCTTAGAAAATCTGGGTGCCTATGTGGAATGCAAGGCGCTGGAAATTGTGCCTACGCCGGGAGATCATGCGATCGTGGTCCTGGAAGTCCTGGATGCCGTGCTGCGCAAGGATGTCGAGCCGCTGACCGTCACAGGTTCTCCGTGGCAATACGGGGGTTAGGGTCACGAAGCCCCGCTCGCCGCGCATTCTGCCGTCCGAGTGGAATCTCGTTGAGCCGCGCACGTCAACTCCATTATAATTGCATAATTTGCCAAGGTAGAGGGAGCCACAGACAGTCATGTTGAAAAGCATTCAGCAACGGGACCTGGAACGAAACCGCTGGGTCAAGATCGGGATGAGCGTGCTGCTGGGGGTGATCTGCTTGAGCATGCTGACCTACCTGATCCCCGGCATGGGCAGCGCCGCCCTGACCAATAGTCCCGACGCTGTCGCGACCGTGGGCGGACAAAACATCACTGCCACGGACGTGCAGCGCCAGCTGAACACCGCGCTCCACGGCCAATCGGTTCCGGATGTTCTGAAGGGCCTCTACGCTAAACAAGTTTTGGATCAGATGATTCTTAAGCAGGCGCTCACTGTGGAAGCGGAACGCCTCGGTGTCCGCGTCACCGATCAGGAACTCTCCGATCGAATTAAGCAGATTCTGCCGGCGGCCTGGAACGGCGACACCTGGCTCAAAGACCGCTACACCACCGAGGTCCAGAGTCGCACAGGCATGTCCATTCCGGAGTTTGAGGACTTTCTGCGCGACCAAATGCTGCAGGACAAGTTCAGGCATATGGTCACGGATGCGATCACGGTTAGCCCCGCGGAAATACAGGCCGAATACCGGCGGCGCAATGAAAAAGTTCAGCTCGAATATGTCCTGATAAAGCCCTCGGAGCTGGCACCCACGATTCAACCGACGGATGCCGATTTGTTGGCCTATTACACCAAGCACGCGGGGCTATATCAGGTGCCGGAGAAGCGTTCGGCGCGTTACGCCCTGCTGGACCTTGCGAAGCTGCGCGCTAACACCACCGTCAGTGATGATGCGCTGCGCGCCTACTACAATTCCCATATTGATGAATACAAAGTAGAGAATCGCGTGCATGTCGAGCACATCTTGTTCAAGACTGTGGGCAAGACCGACGCCGAAATCGCAGAAATCCGCCTCAAGGCCGAAGACGTTCTGAAGAAAGCAAAGAGCGGCGCGAATTTCGAAGATCTCGCCAAGAAATTCTCCGAGGATGATGGCACCAAACCCAAGGGCGGCGATCTGGGCTGGATCGTGGAAGGCCAGACTGTGCCCGAATTTCAACAGGCTGCTTTTACCCTGCCCAAAGGATCCATCTCGGATCTGGTGAAGACCCAGTACGGCTTTCACATTATTAAAGTTCTGGATCACGAACAGGCCCACACCAAGACGTTCGATGAAGTCCGCAGCAGCATTGAGCCGACGGTTCTCGATGAAAAAGTCAACGCCGAGGCCAGCGACATCTCCGAGAAGATTGCTTCCGCCATTCGCCAGTCAAATCATCAGCCGCTCGATGAGCTCGCGAAAAAGTTCAACCTGGAAGTAGGAGAATTGCCCCTAGCCTCCGCTGCGGATCCGGTCGCAGCATTCGCCAATTCTCCCGATGTGCGCACTGCGGTATTTCAACTTCGCCCCGGCGAGCTAAGCCAGCCTATCCAGACTCCGCAGGGCATCGCGATCGTGACTCCCAAAGACATTCAGGCCGCGCACCAGGGCACTTTCGCCGAAGTTCGCAGCCGCGTCCTCGCCGACTATCAACAGGAAAAATCGCTCGAGCTGGCTAAATCCAAGGCCGACGAGCTTGCCAAACTCGCTAAAGGTGGCGAACCTTTCGATAAGGCC
>DATBYA010000040.1:0-22671 GCA_036514015.1 Candidatus Sulfotelmatobacter sp. | reverse complement strand
GAAACCGGCACGGGCATTGCCGGTGACATCAAATGGAACTTCACCAAATTCCTGGTGGATCGCGAGGGCAAAGTAATTCAGCGCTTCGAGCCAGCAGTCACGCCGGACTCCAAGGAAGTGACCGCGGCGATTGAGAAGCAGTTGAAGCCGTAACTGCGATTGCCGATCGCTATGGTTTTACCGACCAATCCTCACCCACCATTCGCACTCTTCTTCTCGGCCGCACCCCGAGCCTGCACCGAATGCAAGCTGGCGCGATGGATGCGGCTCGCGAAAGTGTGGTTTGCGCTGCAGGGTTGCTGCCCGACAGAAAGCGCCGGCATCGGCAAGGGCAGGAAACCCGCTTCTCACCGCCACCTTCGGCTCGGCGGAGACTCCGGTCCCGGCAGCCACCATCGGCAGGATGGTCGTGAGTTGACCGCGCTCAAAGACCCCATTGGGTTCGAACCGCGCGCGTCCGCAGGCCGCTAGAGTGTTTTCGCGAAAGCAGTGGCCTGCTGGAGCAAAAGGAATGGATCGTTTTCGACGCTCTGTGCCCTCGGGGTTACTGCCTTACCTGTGTGCACGCGGCTGGAAAACGGAGGCGAAGTGTTCACGACCTTTCCGGCCACCTCCCGTGCAACACCTCGTCATGTGCGCGGCAGACAACCCCCTTCGGTAATGCCCCCTTCCCCGATCTGCGCGAGGATTCGGGAATGCCCGAGCCCTGGAGCGATCACATGCCGCACCTTTTCCGCCCTCATGCTAGGCTGCGCCTGGGAGCATCATCAATGAAGCGCGGAACAGAGGACGGGCGATCGCACCGCTGAGAGTTCTATGGACGGAAACGGTGCTAGACGTCGTAGTACAGGGCGAACTCGAAGGGGTGCGGGCGCTGGCGGATGGCATCCACTTCTTGCGAACGCTTGTAATCGACGTAGGTCCGCAACAACTCTTCGGTGAAAACCTCGCCCTTGAGCAGGAATGCGTGATCGCGCTGCAGCGCGTCAAGCGCCTCTTCGAGCGATCCCGGCATGGATGGGATGCTGGACAACTCTTCGGGATCGAGTTCGTAGATATCTCTGTCCAGCGGCAGGCCGGGATCCATCTTGTTCGCGATGCCGTCCAGGCCGGCCATTAACATAGCGGCAAACGCCATGTAGGGATTGCAACTCGGATCCGGAGGGCGGAACTCCACCCGCTTGGCCTGGGGAGCGACAGAATACATGGGAATGCGGCAGGCAGCCGAGCGATTGCGCCGCGAATACGCCAGATTTACCGGCGCTTCAAATCCGGGCACCAGGCGCTTATAGGAATTGGTGGTGGGCGCGATGATCGCGGAAAGCGCCGGGCCGTGATTGATCAGGCCACCGACATACCAGAGGGCAAGCTGCGACAAGCCGGCGTATCCGTCCCCCGCAAACAGCGGTTCGCCGGCTTTCCACAGCGACTGATGGGTGTGCATGCCGCTGCCGTTGTCCCCAAAAATCGGCTTGGGCATGAAGGTAACGGTTTTGCCTTGGCGGTTGGCCACGTTCTTCACGATATATTTGTAGAGCAGCATCTTGTCCGCCGACCGCACCAGAGAGTCGAACTTCAGATCAATTTCCGTCTGGCCGCCGGTGGCCACTTCGTGATGATGGCACTCCACGTCCATGCCGCAACCTTGCATGGTGAGCATCATCTCGGAGCGCAGATCCTGATAGTGGTCGGTGGGCGGCACGGGAAAGTAGCCTTCCCGGAAGCGCGGCCGGTATCCCAGATTTTTCTCTTCCCTGCCGGAGTTCCAGCGGCCCTCTTCGGCGTCGATATAGTAAAAGCCGTATTGCTCGCGCTGATCGAAGCGCACATTGTCGAAGATAAAAAATTCAGCCTCGGCGCCGAAGTAGGCTGTGTCGGCAATGCCGGATGCGGTCAGATGGATCTCGGCTTTGCGCGCGATGTAACGGGGATCGCGGTCGTAGCGTTGTTTCGTTACGGGATCGACCACATCGCATACCAGCACCAGGGTTGGCACTTCGGTGAAGGGATCGAGTAAATGAAAGTTGCCGTCTGGCTTCAGCAGCATGTCGCTCTCGTGGATGCCGGCCCAGCCGCGGATCGACGAGCCGTCAATGCCGAATCCATCTTCAAAAAAAGTCTCCGTCAATTGCGCGATAGGATAGGAGACGTGGTGCCAGAGGCCGGGAATATCGGTGAAGCGCAGGTCGAGAATTCTAGCGTCGTGCTTCTTCGCGAACTCAAGAACGGTCTTGGCATCAGCCATCCAGAACTCCTTGCCGGGAAGCAATTTTTCAGAAATTTAGCGAACCGTCGCGGACAGGCCGGAGGCGGGCAGACTGCTACAATCGGTCGCATTGTGCAGGACGGAAGAGTCTAAAGCCAGCCGCCGAGGCTGGCAATTCGATTGTTCTTATAGCGGGGATAACGCGACTTTATACTGAAGCTGTCAGCGATCAGCGATCCGCTTTCAGCCGATGGGCATGGCGTTGCTCCAAGTTTGCGCTTCGCGCTCGGGATCCTCGCCTACCAGGAAGATCCCGAGGTGCTTTTGAAGGGCGCCCTGAACCGCCTTGGCTGACGGCTGAGAGCCTTCCCATGGACTTCGACCAGCTCGAAACCTTTCTCGAAGTGGCGCGGCACGCATCGTTCTCGCGCGCGGCGGAGAAGCGTTTCCGGACCCAGCCTGCCATTTCGTCGCAGATTCGGGGTCTGGAGGAAGAAGTTGGCGCGAAACTGTTCGATCGCTCGGGCGGCAAGGTCTCGCTCACCGCCGCCGGCAAGGCGTTTCAGAAATATGTGGAGGAAACGCTTGACGCCCGCAAGGCGATGCTGGTCTCCATTGCCGAGATGGAGCGCGTACCCCGCGGCGAAATCATCGTGGGCGCGAACGAGGGCACCTGCCTGCACATCCTGCCTTATGTTTTTGCCGACTTTAAGAAGCAGTATCCCGACGTCTCGGTGAACATCAAACGTGCCGACTACGGTAAGATTCTCGAATCCATCATCGATAACTCGGTCGACTTTGGCGTCATTTCCCTTCCCGTGACGGATCCGCGCCTGACCGTGGTGCTTATCCATCGCGATGAACTGATTGTCATCGTGCCCCCGCAGCATCCCCTGGGAAAGATGAAGTCCGTGGCCATCGCCGATGTGGCCAAGTTTCCCCTAGTCGTCCCCAAGGCTGGGCACACGCGAGACGCAATCGAGCAACTCTTTCACGAGCACCGCTTGAAACCGAACTTCACGATGGAACTGGATTCCAGCGAACTGCTCAAGCGCTTCGTGGCCGCCGACGTAGGCATCGGCTTCATCGCTAGGTCGAACGTGGAGGACGACGTTCGCGCCAAAGTTCTCGCCGCGGTTCCTCTCTCCGACGCTCAAATCCGCCGCGATTTGGCGCTGGTTTTCCGCAAGGACAAGGCTCTCAGCCGCGCCGCCCTAGCCTTCATCGACATTGCAGTGAAGCACAAATCCACGGAAGAATTGGTGCACACCCCAACTCGATGACCAAGAGCAAGAGAATGACCAGGGGAATGTTCAAGGGAACGACCAAGGGAATGACGACGGCGGCCTCCGCAGTTCTGCTCCTGATCGTGCTTACGCTTCTGCCCGGCACCGGCCAAGGCACGCCTTCCCAGAAACCACTCGCGCAGATGCCGGCCTCAGCCCGCCAGCTCATCGCCATCAAAGTCACCGGAAGCAAACGCTTCTCCGAAGAAGCCATCGCGAAGGCGACCGGCCTACAGATGGGCGCCGCAGTCAATGACGACGACTTCAAAAAAGCCGCCCGCCGCTTAGGCGACATGGGTGTTTTCACCGAAATCGCCTACACCTTCTCTTATTCCTCGGCGGGAACCAAACTTGAACTGCACGTCGCCGATGCGGCAAAGTTCGTTCCCGCCCGCTTTGAGGATTTCGTCTGGTTTTCTGACGCCGAACTTCGCCATCGCATCGAGCAACACGCCCCGCTTTTTGATGGAGAACTGCCCGTCTTTGGCCGCCTGGCCGACGAGGTTTCCGACGTGCTCCAAGCCATGCTGGTCGAAAACTCCATTCCCGGACATGTCGAATATCTTCGGGCGGGCAAGCAGGACGGCCCCGTCGAGTCGATCAATTACCATGTAAACGACGTTCTCATCCTGGTCCGGAACATCGAGTTCACGGGCGCAGCCGCTGCCGACGTGCCTGCACTCGAAGCAGCTGGCCGGAGGCTTCCCGAACACGAGTACTCCCGTAGCCGCCTCAACCTGCTCGTCCAGAGACAACTTCTCCCCGTTTATTACGAGCGCGGATATTTAAAGGCGCGGTTTGGCGAGCCGCAACCAAAAGTTGTGAAGAAGCCAGGTACGGAAAGCGAAGACGCCCCGCGCAACCAAACCGTCGTCGATGTCACATTCGCAGTCACCCCCGGCCCGCAGTACAAGCTGAAGAGCCTGGAGTGGTCGGGCAATCACGTCTTTCCTGCCGACACGCTGCAGAAGATGGTGCGCGCCGAAGCCGGCCAACCCGCCAATACCATCCGCCTCGGCGACAACCTGAAGGACATCCAAAAGCTTTACGGATCGCGTGGCTTCATCACCTGCACCATCAAGCCGGATGCCACATTTGACGATGTCGCGGGCACCGTATCCCTTCGCCTCAATGTCGCGGAAGGCTCCGTCTTTCACATGGGCGAACTCGAATTCCGCGGGCTCGACAACAGCCTAACGGCGAAGCTTCGCAACGCCTGGAAGATCCGTCCTGGAGAGGTCTACGACTCGACTTACCTCGATGAATATCTGCCCGTAGCCCTCAAACTGCTTCCGCCTACTTTGGATTGGGATGTCGCGTCGCACGTCACTGCCAACGGTCGCGACAAGACCGTCGACATCGATCTCATCTACACGGTAAAAGCGCCAAAATAATGCCCCGACGCGCGGAACGTGGCGGAGTCGGGCTTGTCCGTTTTTCGTAACGAATCTGGAGGGTCTGTCCAAACTGCCCCGTCTTCGCGTAAGTTATCCTTTTTGCAAGGATACACTCACGATTTTGCCTTGAAAGTCTTTGCCCGGGCCCTCCCCCCTGTATCATCCGGGCTTGCAGCGGGGAAGCGCGCCTGCGCTCCCCGCTTTTTCTTGCGCCGTCTGGTGTACATCCTGATGTACATCGGTGTACATCGAGGCGACTTGTAACTTTTTGTCCGATCGATCATCCTCTAAGCCAGAGGCTGTGCTGCCGCATCGCTCGGCTACCAGCCTACAAGGAGAATCTGCGATGAATGCACGCGTTCGAAAAGTGGGATTCCTTCTGCTGAACCTGATCGTGATTGCAGGACTAGCCGCTTCCCTCGCCTTCGCGGCCAAGGCACAAACCTTCACCGGGATCGTCAGCGACTCCATGTGCGGCGCCAAACACGCCATGGCGGGTGACGATGCCAGCTGCACACGAGCCTGCGTCGGCAAAGGATCGAAGTACGCCCTCGTGTCGGGCGACAAGGTTTACACTCTCGATATCCGCGGCAAGGCCGCCTTGGCGACTCTCGACAAACAAGCTGGCGCGAAAGTCACGGTTACAGGGACGGAGAAGGACAACACCATCACCGTCACAGGAGTCACTGCCGCTCCCTAACGAGCTCGGTTTCGAGATCCCACGGAGACGCGCGTCGGCGCGTCTCCGTATTTTTTTTCCCCCCGGCCTGCAAATTCATACATCCTTTACAAAGCATTGTGTTAAATTGTGCATTCTTAACACTCAATTTTTTTTTGGAGGATCAACGATTTGGGCAAAGACATGGTTCCCAAGCGGATTTTCTTTACGAAGGGAGTGGGGAAACACCGCGAGCGGTTGACTTCGTTCGAATTGGCGTTGCGCGATGCCGGTATCGCTGCTCAGAATCTGGTCCGAGTCTCCTCTATCTTTCCGCCCAACTGCAAGCTGCTGGCCCGCAAGGAAGGGGTGAAGTACCTCCACCCCGGAGAAGTCGTTTTCGCCGTGGTTGCCGAGAACTCCACGCGCGAGCCTCATCGGCTGCTGGCATCCTCGATCGGCGTGGCCATTCCTGCCGACCGCAATACCTACGGTTATCTCAGTGAGCATCATTCTTTTGGCGAAACCGAAGATGCCGCCGGAGAATACGCCGAGGAACTCGCCGCCGAAATGCTCGCCACCACGCTGAACGTGGAATTCGATCCCGATCGCTCCTGGGACGAGAAAAAGCAGATCTACCGTCTGTCCAACAAAATCGTGCGCACCGCGAACGTGACCCAGTCTGCCGTGGGCGACAAGCGCGCGCTCTGGACCACAGTGATCGCCTCGGCCGTGTTAATCTTCGACTGAAACCTCTGCCCATTAGGCTCGGTGACCGCGGCGTCACCCTTCCGTCCAACCCCGGTACCTTGGCAGTTGAATGATGAAGGGCGTCCTTTCGGACATTTGGTATCTTGCGGTTGATCTCTTGTGGCCTTTTTTTGGTTTCGACCCAGGCGCCAGAGCAGCCTTCCAGCGCCGACGAAGTCCGCGCGGGAGCGCGCCTTGTTCGTCTTATTCCGGCAGTCTCAAGGGTTCATCGACACGCCAGAGTCAAAGGCCATTGAAGTCTATCCACAGACGATCGGTGACAAAGTCGCTCAAAAACGCGCAGCGCAAGCTGCCTTACTAGTTTCAATTCGATCCCTCATGCCGGCTGACCGGGAAGGCCTGAAACTGGCAGTCGCAGGCAGATATTTTCCTCACGCTGCGGTCGAGTTGCTGGAGGTGTTCCAGTTTCTCTCCCGCGATGCGAAGCCCAGCCTGCGGCATAAGGATTCGCCATCTCTGGAAGAACGCATCCGGCCGCTGAGCGATCAGATCAAAAACCCTGATTGGACGAGTCAAAGTCCGAAAAATCGCTGGATCACCGTAGATTTCGTTTTGCATCCACATCCCTCATTGCTTCATCTAAGTATTTGATATGAATGAAGTTGAACAAAGTGGTATGGACGAACAAACTCCCGACAGGAGTAAAACTTTAGTAATCTTCACGTTAGCCAGATGTAACATTCGGTTAACAGGAAACGGTTATTATTGAACTGGCAGCAAAGACAAAGAACACAGAACGAGGAATCGCAGTGGACATCGAAACACGTAGAAAAAAGCAACAGGCCTTGATGGTGCAGTTAGTGGAGCGGAAGGTGCGTTCTCGCGCCAAGCAACTCTACGAAACTCGCGGCCAAGAGGAAGGCCAAGCCCTGCAGGATTGGTTTCAGGCAGAATCGGAAGTCCTTGGAAACAGTATCCTTGCACCGCTTTATCGACGGCTCCGAACCGGCAGCTATGACACCCAACAAGGTTCTTCCAGCCAGGATCGAACCTCGCAAGATTGCGGAACCGGCGCTTAGCTAAGCGAGTCTGGCGAGCCTCGTCGCCCTATAAAAAGCCTCTCCCTTGTCATCCCTCTGTGGTGGACTTCGCTTTTGCCTTTATTTCCTGGCTGCAGCCTTGGCGCCCCTGCGCCCGCTGCCGCCTTTCTTTGCTTTGTCCAAGCGCTCGATCACGGCGGCCACAATGATGGGCAGCCCGACGGTCGCATCCACAAAGACTTCGCCAAACTTTCCACCTTCCGACGGAGGCACAAATTTGCCCCAGGAAATTGCCTCGCTATAAGGACTACCGGATAACCCTCCCCAATACACCGGCTCCGGGCAAATCCTGAGCCCATAGTGATAGCGCTTCAACGGCACGTTCTCACCGAGGCGCCGATGCCTCAATTCGATGAACGGCCCAAACTGTTGCGACCAATTGCGCGGCACGCCACCCCCAATCGTAAAAATCCCCAGTTTTTTCTGCCGCAACAGAGTCGCCGCAAAATGCTCGAGATCCTCGAAGGGATCGAATCGGATCTTGTGTCTTCCCGTAGATTCTCTGAACCGGTTGTTCAGCGCCGTGTCGAGGCCCAACTCTGAGTCGCTGAACGCCGGCACAAACACCGGGACCCCCTGTTCATACGCGGACTTCAGAATTCCCCGCTGTCCCCGATCGCGCTTCGCCAGATACTCACCGATCGCGTGATTCAACTTGTACGAGCACATGACCTCATTGTGGTCCCAAGCCTCCAGCACGGCCGACATTACTTCCTCTACGTCGTCCAGATTCTGTTCCGGCTCGAGCGTGTCGTAAACGCGGTTGTAGCCCTGCTCGTAAAGCTCCTCATCGGAAACCTCAGGATTGGCGCGAAAGTGTGCCCGCCCCGTCGCCTCGACCAATCCGTGCGCCATGAGCGCGCCGGTTGAGACAATTGCATTCACAATGCCACGATCAATCAGCTCGGTAACGATCAGCCCTTGTTTGGCCACGGTCATGGCCCCCGCCAGGGTCATTACGATGAAAGCGTCCTCGTCGAGTGCCATGGCTTCGAGCACGTCGGCGGCCTCGCCCAGCTGTCGTCCGGTGAAGGCAGTTTTGGACATCGCCCGCACCAGATCGTCGATCGACCGCACTTTCCCCAGATCCAGCGGCTCCAGCGGAATCAGACGGTCCTCAATGGGATTGTGCAGGTGCCGGTCCTTGCCCTCGCCGCCGAAGCCATGTCCCTGCCCCGGATTGGGATGCCGCTTCGAATTGCCCTGATGGTTGTGCTTCAACGCGAGCCTCCAAGCTGACTGCGATTCTTCCCGACCCACTACTCTACAGCACCATCAGACCGGATGCCACGCGCTGTCCGGTAAGGCTGCGTCTCAGTTGAGGACATTCATGGGAGGACAGATCCCCGGCTGGCCCGTCGAGCGCAGCGCGACCGGCGAGACTCAACCGGCTTGACGCCCAAGGAGAGGCAGAGTAATTCACTCACCGTTCGTGCGCCTGTGGTTGCTAAGCTACACTGCCAACCATGCCTGGCAAGCGCAGTTTCGAAGATCAAATCGCCGCTCTGGATGCGCTTCGCCAACAGTCGGAACAGACTCGCCTCGAGCGGTTACGCAAGGCGCTGACGCAGCGCAACAACTTCCTCGTGGGGAAAGCGGCGGATCTGGTGCGCGAATTCTGCCTGGCACAGTTGCTCCCGGAACTGCGGAACGCTTTCGATCGCTTCTTCGACGATCCGGTAAAGACCGACCCGCAATGCTGGGCCAAGAACGCGCTCAGCCGCGCGCTCGCCGCATGGGAATACCAGGAAGCGGAAGTCTTTCTACGTGGGATGCGGCACGTTCAGATGGAACCGGTCTGGGGAGGCGTCACCGACACGGCGGGAACTCTGCGCGCCACCTGTGCGCTGGCGCTTGTGCAATGCCGCAGTCTGACCGACGCCGACTTGCTGAGGCACCTCATTGAACTGATGGGCGATAAAGAGAAGTCCGTTCGGGCCGAAGCGGTGCGCGCGATCGAACAGGTAGGCTCGCCCTGCGCCTCGCTTCTGCTGCGCCTGAGAGCCGTGATCGGCGCCGACGAACCTGAAGTGCTGGGCGCTTGTTACGGCGGAATTTTGCGCCTCGAGGGCGCGAGTGCAATTGCGTGGGTCCGACGCTTTCTGGCTACAGGCGACGACAACGCTGCCGAAGCCGCGCTGGCGATTGCCGCTACGCATTCCCCTGAGGGCTTCGATGCGCTGCGAGAATCCTTCTTGAAGCCTGACGATCCGTGGTGGCGTTCCGTCCTGCTGTCCGCCATTGCCCTCACGCGCCAGGACGCTGCGCTGGAATTTCTGCTTGCTCTGGTTCGCGCAGATTCGCTCGATGCCGAGCCCGCGATCGAAGCTATTCTCCGCTCGATGCCTTCGCCGGAGATGATCAAGCGTCTCGAGAAGCTCGTCGCTCCCCATCCGCGACTGGCGAGCGTGTTCGCCGCCCACCAAGCTGTCGAACCGATTCGGCGTACGAAAAAAAGCCCGGACTCGTAAGAGTCCGGGCTTTTTCACCGACTGAAGGAGCAGCTGGCGATGAAACCCTGAATGCTAGTTCAGGACGTCAAGAGTGACCGTTGTCGTGTGCGTTACCCCTCCTCCCGTGGCCGTGATGGTGATGGTGTGATTTCCAGTCCTGGCGGTCTTACCCACTTTGACTGTCATCGTCGACTTGCCTGCACCCGGCGCCGCGATTGAGCTCGGGCTAAACGTCACGGTTTGTGCGCCTCCCTGTCCCGAAGCGGACAAGCGGATCGCCGAGTCGAAGCCGCCAGAAACGGTCGTGGTGATCGTGGAGGTGCCTGTGCTTCCCCTGGCTACGCTAATGGAGGTGGGCGATGCGCCGACGGTGAAGCCCGGAGTCGTCCCAGTTACGGTGAGCGAGACCGTGGTGCTTTCGACGATGCTGCCCGAAGTTCCCGTCACCTTGATGCTGTACGTGCCGGCAACTGTGGTTGAGGCCACAGTCATCGTCATGGTCGAAGATCCAGTTCCGGTGATGGAAGTTGGACTGAAGGTTACGCTGACGCCCGTTGGCTGTCCACTCGCAGACAAAGAAATGGCCGAGTCGAAGCCGCCAGTCACCTTGCTTGTAATGCTGGAGGTTCCCGAATTGCCCTGCGCCACCGAGAGCGACGCCGGCGAGGCGGAAAGGCTGAATCCGGGTGCTGACGAGCTTCCGGCAAGAGCGGCGATTAGACCAGCTCCATTCGGACTGCCCCATCCCGTCGCCAGATCGTAACCCGTGGTTGCCGAATAGCCGTTGCTACCGCTGGTCACGTCGTGAAAATCCGTGTCGTAGTTCGAACTCAGACCAATCGAATACAGACTCGGATTAATGAAGCCCACGCTGTGATTGCCATTGGCGACCGCCTGTTGATTGACCAGAGCCAGGTAGCCGGCCCACATGGGCGCAGCAAAGCTGGTTCCTCCATACTCGTTGGCTGTGCAGGTGGTTTGGTCCGCACACACGTAGAAAGTAAAATTCGCGTTCGCCGAAACGTCTGGGCCATTGCGATCGGTTTTAGAACAGCTGGAGCAGCCGCTGGCCGCGCTCGTCTGCCAGGAAGGAATCGCATATTTGTCCGGCGAAATGCCGCCGCCACCGTCGACCCAAGCGGTTTCCGAGGCCCATGGACCGGCCGCGCCGCTCGTAGTCAAGTCCGTGCCGCCAACGGAGGTGACATAAACATCGTCCGCCGGGTAAATCTCGGAAGACGCACCCCACTTGCCGCTGTCACCGGCAGCCTGAAACAAATTCTGACCCTGTGCCGCGAACTCCTGGAAGTACGGGTTGTCGGTGTTGGGGTCCGCCGGGCTCCACGTCCACGAAGAACTCAATTGCGCATTCAAGGGACTGGCCGTAGCCATGGCATTGAAAATGGAAGCGTCGCTCGATCCTACGTACATCACCAGGCTCGAGAGTCCCGGAGCCATGCCGATGGCTTGAGTCATGTCCAGAGTCTGTTCGGTGTCGTCACATCCTTGGCTCGCCAGGCAACTCGTGCTGGTGCCGTCCGTGGACTTAAGAGTAACCGGAACATGGTTGGTCTGATGTGCGTTCGTGAAGTAGGTGGTCAGATCGGCTAAATCGGTACCGTCGTACTCGAGCAATCCGAGAGACTGCCCGCTTCCGGTAAGTGTTCCACCGTAGTAGGCGGCCCTCATGTCACTACCGAGGAATGAGGCCGATGGACCGGAACCGGTAGTCGCGTTGGACCTCGCGGTCCGTTCTCGATGCATGGCGGGATGCGGGATCGAATAATTATCCAGGCCCGAGATGTGCCACAGCTGAACCGCGAGATTCGGCGTGGGCTCCCGTTCCGGAGCGTAGAAGGTGCGGTTTTCCGTTGGGTGCTGGTAGACGCCCATGGTCAGATGGAAGGCTTGCTCAACACTAGCCACGGATCCGGTGACGTCAACGTTGACGCGATTCGGTGAGGTGCCAACCACTCTCAGTCCGTTAGCCTTGGCGAAACTGATCACAGAATCGTAATCTTCCTGTGTGGGACCAAACCTTGCCGTGAACTCTTCCACCGTAAGGAATTGATGATAAGACGGGCTGGAAGGGTCGTAAAGTTTCTGCAAAAGATCATCCAACACGGGCTGATTGCGGAGCGGGAGGGCCAGTACTAAGCGCATGGATTGTGTTGCGGGCAGGTGCCCCACCGATTGCGCCTGCCCATTGAGCGTTGCTTCACGAACATGGCGTGTTGCTAAGGGCAGTGACTGGGCATGGCAAATGCTTACGACCGACGCAAACGCGACGACCGTCAGCAAGGAGGTGCTTCGTTTTCGAATCATGATGCTCCTTTGTCTGGGAAATACGGTTTCCGTTATCGAACCAGCTGTCGGGCCGGATGCTCCTGTGAGTGACTTCAAGAAGCGGCGTCGATCCCTTCCTGCTCGCGGTCGTGAACGGTTCGTGGCCTGAGCTGATCAAAACCATCAACGTCCCGCGATCGGCAATGGTCTTGCCGAAATTGGCAAACATTCTACTTCACTCGTACAAGAGATTTGCCGGAATTCACTGCCACTTCTGTTTTCCGGACAGGGCCGCACAGGCTAGCGAAAAACGGCCCTTGCCCTGTCGGATACGCAACAGGATTAGACTCCGGTGCGCATTCTTTCTCGGGAAGGCCGCCCAAGATCCACGGATTGACGTCGCAGGGAGGAGGTCCGCGACCCACCTTGGATGCTATATTGGTCGCGGAGGTCGGAACGCGTGCTCCCTGAAAAGTTCCGCGTGGCCCTGGTGCAGATGTCCTGCGGCCCGGAACCAGAACAGAACTTGGAGAAGGCCTTGAGCCGCACCGCGGATGCAGCCGGGCGCGGTGCCAAAGTCGTGTGCCTGCCCGAACTTTTTCAGACCCAGTATTTCTGTCAGCGCGAAGATCACTCGCTGTTCGATTTGGCCGAACCTATTCCTGGCCCAACCACCGAAAAACTGTCTGCTGCCGCTCGCCTCAGCGGCATTGTCCTGATCGCGTCGCTGTTCGAAAAGCGAGCCGCGGGCGTCTACCATAACACTGCGGCCATCTTCGACAGTGACGGCTCCTTGCGCGGCCTCTATCGCAAGATGCACATCCCCGACGATCCGCTCTACTACGAAAAGTTTTACTTTACTCCGGGCGACCTCGGATTCCGCGCGACCGACACCAGCGTTGGCCGCCTCGGAACCTTGGTCTGCTGGGACCAGTGGTATCCCGAAGGCGCGCGCCTTACGGCGTTGCAAGGTGCGCACGTGCTGTTTTATCCGACCGCGATCGGTTGGCATCCCGCGGAGAAGGCCGAGTTCGGAGCGGCGCAGCACGACGCC
Source organism: Candidatus Sulfotelmatobacter sp. (assembly GCA_036514015.1). Lineage (GTDB taxonomy): Bacteria > Acidobacteriota > Terriglobia > Terriglobales > Acidobacteriaceae > Sulfotelmatobacter. The sequence goes on along the minus strand of DATBYA010000040.1, from coordinate 9,520 downwards.
TGGCGCACTATTCAGCGGGCCCATGCCATCGCCAACGGCGTTTATGTTGCGGCCGTCAACCGCGTCGGCTTTGAAACCGGCAACGTCCGCGGCAATTCAGCCCCGGGCCCGGGACTCGAATTCTGGGGTGGCTCGTTCTTCTGCGACCCCTTTGGCCGCGTACTGGCCGAGGCCTCCCATGACCGCGAAGAAATTCTGGTCGGCGATGTCGACTTGAAGGCGCTCGAAGACATCCGCCGCAACTGGCCTTTCCTGCGCGACCGCCGTATCGATAGTTATGCTCCCATCACCAACCGCTTGCTCGATTAGAATAAGAATCCAACTTGGCCAAGGCTTCCCACAGATCTTCACGTAAGACTTTAACTGTCGAACGCTCCCTCCCCGTCGCCTTCGGCTACCGCATGCCCGCCGAGTGGGAACCTCACTCCGCGACCTGGCTGGCGTGGCCCCACTACCAAGGCGACTGGCCGGGGAAGTTCGAGCCCATCCCCTGGGTCTACGCCGAAATCATCCGCAACCTCGCCAAACGGGAAGGTGTCGAGTTGATCGTCAACGACGCAGCCGGCGCCAGACAAGCCCGCAAAGTCCTTGAGCAAGCCGATGCTCTTTCCGCCAACATCTGCTTCCACCGCTGGCCCACCAACCGCGTGTGGCTGCGCGACTCCGGCTGCATCTTCCTCACGAAAGGTCAGAAGGACTATGTCGGTCATGAAAATTCTCCGGGGCAGAAAGATGATGTGGGTCCGGGGCCTCCCGGTCAGGCCGGGCGAAGCTCGGTTCCTCTCGCCGTCAAGTTTCACTTTAACGGCTGGGCAAAATATTCGAACTGGCGTCACGATGAAAAAATCGGCAGTCGGATGGCGAACGCCGCGCACGCCACCGAGATTCACCCCTTCGCCGCCGGCGCCCGCATCGTCCTCGAAGGAGGATCCATCGATGTCAATGGAGCCGGTACGGTTCTCACCACTGAAGAATGTCTGCTCAGCAAAATCCAGGAACGAAACCCTCACATGGCGCGCATCCACTACGAAAAGGCCTTTGCGGACTACCTGGGCGCGCCGCACACCATCTGGCTGGGACGCGGTATTTTCGGCGACGATACTCACGGCCACGTTGACGACCTGACCCGCTTCGTATCGAGAGACACGGTCATCACGATGGTCGAGCCCAACTCCAAGGACGTGAACCACGCCCCGCTGCGGGCCAACTTGCGCCGTCTGCAAGGCGCGCGCGATCAGAACGGCAAACAGTTGACCGTCGTCGAACTGCCTATGCCCCAACCGGTGGTCTTCGAAGGCCGCCGCCTGCCGGCCAGCTATGCGAATTTCTATATCGCCAACGGAATCGTGCTGGCGCCGGTCTTCAATCGCCCCAATGACCGCGTCGCTCTCAACACACTCGCTCAGCTGTTCCCCACTCGCGAGATTGTCCCCATCTACTCCGGCGATTTCATCTGGGGCCTGGGCGCGATGCACTGCATGACCCAACAGCAGCCAAAGCGTTGAGTTGCCAGTACGAATGCGAAGTTGCACGAAGCGGAACGCTTCCCTTTTGGCGGATAGAAATTCCGTCCGAAGCCGGGCTCTGCCGGGCGAAGGAGACTCCGCCGCTCTGCCCAAGAATGACTCTGCTCCCCTGAGAATCTCGGCACAAAGCAGGGCCTTCCGGTGCGGAACGAAAACTGTACGGAGGGGGCTGAAAGTTATCTCTTATATTGGGTCGGCTGCGGCCCTTTTTCCAGCGTCTTGCGATCCCAGATCCAGCCTTGCCGGGTGTAGCTTGCGAGTTCGAAGTCCTGGGTGAGTTCGAGCGCATCGACGGGACAAGCGTCCTCGCAGAGGCCGCAGAACATGCAGCGGCTCAGGTCGTAGGTGAAGTCAGTGAGTTCTTTGCGCCGGGTTTGCTCGTTGCGCGCGCTCGAAACCACGATCAGATTCTCAGGGCAGGCCAGCGCGCACAGGTCGCAGGCAATGCACATGGTCTCGTCGGTATCGGGATTGACGTTCAGCCGGGGCGCCCCACGATATCGCTCCGCCACCTGCGGCCGCTCCAGGGGATACTGCTCGGTATAGATTTCCTTGGGATCCTGGTAGCGAAAGGTGATCTTCAGCCCCTGCAGCAGATCGACGAGGAACACTTTGCGAAGAAAACTCGGCAGGCCCATGATGCAGCTAGCTTAACACCATCCGGCAAATCGCGAAAACTCTCCCGCGCCACTCCTATGAAACCAGGCTCTGATTGTTTTTATTCCCAAACGTCCAAGCTCCTTGCGCGGTCTTGCTGATCATAGAGGCCGCGTCAGGGGAACCAAGCAGAATGGGAACTTTTCCCCCTTCCCTTCCGTATTGTTAATAGAGAGGATGTTATGAAGGCGTACCTTACAAATCTGCCGATGAAGATCTGGGTTGTGCTGATCGTGCCCGCGGTCGTGATTGCCTATCCGGTAGCTCGAATTGTGGTCCCTGCGGTAGTTCACGCGGTGGTACCGGAAGCCGTGCGAACGGTGCTGAGTGTAATTTAGATTCGATCGTACGATCGTGAGATCGGATGCTTACCGGTGAGTTTTTCGCCCCGTTGAGTTCCGCGTTGCAGCAAAACCGGCTAAAATACTGCAGAGCGTCAGCGCCGTGCCCTCACATAAAACTGCGGCAAGCGACCGTCCCCAGATCGAACCCGAGACCTCTCCCCGCGAATTCCGCCCCGACGAAATCTGGATGGAAGAAGCCCTGCGCCGGGCCCAGCGCGCTCTGGAAGGTGGAGAGGTTCCGGTGGGCGCGGTCGTAGTATGCGACGGCCGCATCGTAGGAAGCGGATGGAACCGCAACATCACCGACTCCGATCCCACCGCCCACGCCGAGGTCATAGCTCTGCGCGAGGCCGGTGCTACCGTGGGTAACCACCGTCTGGAGGATTGCGAACTGTTTTCTACAATTGAACCCTGCGCCATGTGCGCCGGCGCGCTGGTGCATGCCCGTATCCAGCGCCTGGTATATGGCGCGGACGACCCCAAGGCCGGCGCGATTCATTCGGTAATGGAAGTACTGAATCATCCCCAACTGAACCACAAAATCGAGGTTCGCAGTGGAGTCCTGGCCGGCCGCAGTGCGGACATGCTGCAATCATTCTTTAGAAACCGCCGTTAGTCGCTTCAGTCGGTCGATCGTTGAGTCGCATGGCGGTCGCTCAACGTTGGACCAGCTTCCCTCAGCGCAGATCGCCGACCTTCGTGGCCACGGTGATGCGTGGCGAGGTGATCACCCCTGTGAAGCTGGCGGATATGTTTCCATCCGCTTGACGCGGCGCGGGGTTAATGCCAGAGCAAATCCGAGGAGGTTCACTGATTCGAGCCGCGCATGCAAGGCAACAGGCCGATCCGTATGGAAATACTTCTTATAGGCTGCAATCCAATCAGTGGCGATATCGCGCTGTGCCGTAGATAAATCTAGCTCACCACCACAGACCATTTCGTGAAGGCGTTCTTCCAGGTCGTCCTTCACGTGCGCATTCCACGTCCGGGATGTGTAGGGTTCCGGCCATAGATTGTGGATGTCTTCTGCACCGCCCAATCCCGGAGCAATCAGATAGTCAACCTCGTAGTCGTCCGGACGGGCGTTCACGATGCCATACTCCCGAAAGACCTCTTGACGCAACGTCGTCGGTACCTCTTCGACCACTTCCTCGTGAGCCATCGAGCAAACGTCGTTGACCGCAACTCTCCGCGTTGCCCCGGGTGTAAGTCTACGGTCCGGAAGGGCGCCGCGTTCGAATGCAGCAACGATTGAGTTTGCTCTACGCAGCGCGGAATGGTGGACCAGAATCCTGCCAACCACCCCTGCAACGAGAACCAATGCACACAAAAACGCCGCAGCGCGCGGGGCCGAGATGAAGTGCAGTGACCACCGCCACGAATTCGATTCGTGCTCAGAGGCTAGTGCGGCTAATTGCGCTCTCAATAGTGCACGTGGGCCGGCGATGGGTGGCAATTGGGGGTCGAGAGCCATTCGGTGAGCTCGCGTGAAATCGGCAATGCTCCCTTCGATTTCTGCCATCCGAGCGCGGCAGGCCCAGCATTCGGTGAGGTGGGAGCGAACCTGAGCGGCCCGGCGGGTTGAGAGTTCGCCGTCTGCCGTCAGAAGCATTTCTTGGTCCGACAGGTGAAGTTCTTTGCTCAGCATAGCTTTATCTCCCTTCCGCACGGATCAACCGTGCCAGTGAGCGTGTCAGCGATATCGATACGGCTCCCAGAGACATTCCGAGGACGGTTGCTATTTCCCGGTAGCGGAGACCCTCCGCGCGCAGCCAGAGGCAACCCCGATCCCCTGCCGGAAGAGCCTGAACCACGGCCAGCAGCCGGTGGCGCCTTTGAGCTGACGACAACTGTTCTTCAGGATCAGGTGATGGGTCAAACTGCTCTTCCGCAATCGTCCAGTCGGAGCTTGTCTTGGCCTGCGATTTTTGGTTCGCGTAAAGCTGTTTCAGCGCGAGATTATGCGCGACGCGGAAGAGCCATCCGCGAAGGTTTTTCCGGGATCTGCGTAGTTGCAGATGTCGGAAGAGGGACAGGAAGACCTCCTGGATGACTTCCTCCGCATCATGGACCGGAATTCCAAACGAGAGTGCATAACGGAAAAGCGGGTGGCGAAACTGATCAAAGAGGTCCATGACCTCGCGCTCGATCTCCGAGGGCTTTGCCGAAAGCGCCACGTCAGCGGCGTTTGGGAAAGACAGCGCGTTGACCGAATCTTTGGGAGGCATATGCACGGATCCCTAAAATGTATATTCCATTTCTCCCGCTTCTGTTCAAGGTTTTTCGAAACTCCTCTGTTCAGCTCCCCTCAGACGCTCAGGTCCTCTTCACAAGATACGAGATGCTCCCAGCCAAAGCGCTTGAAACGTGGGAGGGCGCAATGGAGCGCCAACAGCAGTCATTTCGTCACTTTTTGCTTTTATGTACTTTCGCTCGAGAACGCGCAGGTGCTTTCTTCTTCAATTTCATCTGATTGTAATCAGCGGCAGCGCGGATGAGATTTCTGAGAGCACGATCATTAATCTTATCGCCCTCGAAAAAATCAATCGCTCGCCAGGCGTTGCCTTTGAGGCCCGCGTTGAAGAGCTTGTCAGGATCTGGCAGGCTCGCCCCGTGGGAAAAGGTAAGCTTCACCTTATCTTTGTGGGCGTTGCCGACCGCGATCATTCCGTCGTGAGACCACACTGGGCTTCCCATCCACTTCCATTCCTCGATTATCTCCCGGTCGGCCTCAAGGATGCTCTTGCGGATGCTGGCCAACGTTTTGCCGCGCCAGTCTGTGAGTCCTGCGAGCAGCTGGTCAATACGTTCCGATGGATTCATTGGATCTTTATTCCTCGATTCTTATTCCGTTCATACAAGTAGTTTTATTGGGTAACCTTCAGGGCCGATCTCTTCGAAACAAGTCGTCGAAGGACATGGCCTTTCCACATCCAAAGTCCCGAGAGGAGTAGTACAGGAAGAAAGACATACCTAACACTGTGGGCGTAGTTGTGAGTATCCGAAGGCGAGTCATAAATGTAACCGAGTATCGGAATGCCGCAGATGATGTGAACCCAACGAAAAATTGAGCGTTTGGTGGCCTCTTTCATGATTAATTTGTCCTCCATTTATCGGCGACGCCGCTTCGATTCACGACCTTTGTGCCGCATGAGGCGGCCAGTTGGGCGATTCAATCCCGAACTGGTTGGCGTACTCCGCGTTCAATCGCTGCCAGCCGAACTTCATTGCCTCGGGCCCGACAATGCGTCCGATGGGAGTTCCGCTGAGAAGGTGATCGAGAACATCGAAACAAATGTGCCAGCCGGCAGCGCCCATTGCGATGAAGCGGTGACCGATGTTGGTCCACAGCGTCAGGCGCGTGCTGCCACCAAAGGCTTCGAGTTCCCACCGCATATCGAAGCCACCCCACTTGTACTCAAGCAGCTTGGGAGCGTCGGCTCGCGTCACTGTTGTTTCGGAAACCCGCGGACTGGGCGCTGCCACCGTGGTGAGCTTCACCGTGGTCCCAACCGTACCCAGGCTCCCATCGGATTCAAAGGGAGCCCACTCGCGCAGATGCGCCGGGTCGGTAAGCGCCTGCCAGACTTTTTCCGGCGAGTGGCGCAGCTCTCTGACGAGAATGAGCGTCCACTTTTCTCCGTCCTTTCGTACCTGCGCTCCGCTGGCCGGACCCGGTGTGTACTGCTCGCGATTGGTCACCTTGTTCTCCTTAGCGTGAATGGCGTGTCAGCTGGGTGAGCTGAATCAGGTTGCCGCAGGTGTCGTTCAGCATCGCAATGGTTGAGCCGGTCACGTCGGTCGGAGGCATCGTGAACTCGGCGCCGCGGGCCTTGATCCGCTCGTAGTCGCCCTTGACGTCGTCGGTGATGAACATGGCCGCGGGCTGGCGCTGTTGAAACATGGCCTGCTGATACGCTTTGGCTGCGGGGTTGTTATTCAGCGCCAGCTGCAGCTCCGTGCCCTCCGGCTCCTCCGGCGAGGCCACGGTCAGCCAGCGAAATGGGCCGTTACTGAAATCGGCCTTCTTGGCAAAGCCCAGTACGTCCGTATAGAAGCGCAGGGCCTTGTCCTGGTTGTCCACGTATAGGTTGGTCAGTTTGATTTTCATTTCATTTCTCCTTTGTCACGCTCGCGGTTTGGGCCGCGGCCTCTTCTCCTTAGTCTTTTTTTCGTTGGTGTTGACTGATCCATGCGGTCGAGGTGGCGTTCGAGAGCATCCAGGTGAGCGGACCAGAACCGGCGGAACTGAGCCAGCCAGCGATCCAGCTCCTGAAATGGCTCCGGTTTCAGCCGGTAGAGACGGTGCTGTGCCTCCACCGTGGATTCCACGAAACCAGCCTCGCGCAGCACGCGCAGGTGCTTTGACACGGTGGGCTGCGTCATACGAAGTTGACGCTCGATCTCTCCCACCGACTGTTGGGACGAGACCAGGAGGCTCAGTATTGCGCGGCGGTTCGGCTCCGCAATGATTCCGAACACAGATTCCATTGGCTTGGTATACTCCGCAGAGCATATACGTGTCAAGGTATATTTAGCCAGGGGGAGAAGGTGACTTGCGAAGCTGCGCAGCTCGATTGTCGCTTCACATTCGGGAAAGCCTTCGAATTTGTACTGTGAAACCAACTCTGACCAAGGGACCAGACCAAGTTCGTGGATGGTCGGCAACCTCTACGTCGGGTTTGCTTCCCGCTTGCGCGTGAGAATCTGGCGGTTCACGCCCACGTCGTACTCCACACTCGTTTCTCTGAGCTAGCCGTTTTCGACGCGCGCCTTTATATCCGAGTACGCCACATCGATGAGCATGCTTAGCGCTGCGGCGTTTGTGGCCGTTCCAGGTCTCAGCTTCACATGGCGCATAAACTTACCGGTGCCTTGCAACAAACGTGCCGGATCCGGCAGCGCTGCGCCGTGAAAGAACCCGACGTTGACGTGCGAAGTGAATACATTGACGTAGCCGAAGGGCGCATCTCCCAAACATGCAACCGGACAGCCGTCATGCAAGAGCTCTCGGACTTCGTCCCCGCATTTTCGCATCACCTCAAACCACTGATGCGCGATGGCTCCCAATCCACCTGCATGCTCTTTCATCCACGCATCGATGGCGGGATCGCGCTCGACAGCGCCGTTGAAGCGCAGCAATTCCGTTTTCAGCGTCTCTCCACTTTCTGCTTTCGCTCTGCCGTTACGTAGCACCCTTACCTGCCCTCCAGCAAGATGCCCGGGCGTCTGGAACAGTTGTTCTGGCCGAAGGGAGTCTCGCTTTCGGCCGACGCCGTGGTGTTTTCTTAACCCGGATCGTCCGCGACCGGCTTGTCGATTACACGAAATTGCGACTGATTGTTCTCAATTGCCGAGTGGCCCGTGATACGACAAAATGCGTAAGTGCGGCCCCCACAACGTGTAGCGGGGCGTCGTTCTCAATTGACACGACTGACACCGTCGCAGATACTGCAATCTGCGCATGTAGGATGCAACGGCACGACGCCAAAGGGCAATGCCCACCTACGATCTCATCGTGGAGGCCTACATGCCCAATCTAGAGAACCTCAAAAAGCAAGCCAAGCTCATATTGCGGTGGCATCGCGAACGCCACTATCCGGTTGCTGCACAAATCCGCGGGTATTTGCCTCGTTTCCTGAATATGCCCGACTCCGAGATTCTTGCGGCGAGCTTTAAGCTCAGCGATGCGCAAGAAATGGTCGCAAGACAGCAAGGCTTCGATAGTTGGCAAGCCCTGAAAACTGGACTTTCGACCCCGTCGCTCGAGCTGAAATCATTGCCATCGAAAGCAACGATTGTCAGTGCAGAGCCGCAACTTTTCGTCACCGATATCAAGAGATCAAGCGAATTTTTCCGTGACAAGTTAGGCTTTTCGCTTGTATTCAGTTACGGCAAACCTCCCTACTATGCGCAGGTGGGTCGCGACGCGGCGCATCTCAATCTAAGGTGTGTCCAGCGACCAGTAATCGAGTCGACGGTCCGCGATGGGGAGGAACTGTTGTCGGTATCGATGACTGTCGCTACCGCGGACGAGATCAAGCTGCTGTTTCTTGAGTTTCAGTCCGCAGGGGTTCCCTTTCACCAGACGCTGAAAAAGCAGCCTTGGGGCGCCAAGAATTTCGTTGTCAAGGATCCGGATGGGAATCTGCTCCTGTTTGCGGGACCCGCAAACTAACAGCGACCAAGCCGAAGTGTGCGGATCGAGTATGGGTGGTCAACCCTTCCCTTCCCGGATTATGGAAGTCAACCGCCCCGAACGCAAATTCGCGCAACTTTCTGACCGCGGGCACCCCCAAGTCGCAACGGCTACGTGCGGTTGTTGTACCAACGCAGGACGCGGAGAGCGCGCAGTGTGTTCCAGCGGCTTGCCCCGCCGACATCGGTCTCCATCTTCGATGGAATATGTTCGGGATGAAGAAGGTTCATCGGCCAGCGCCCGTTCTGGTGGCGGCGCTCCATCACGACTTCGATGGCATCCCTCACCCCGCTGTCGGGTTTGATTCCTGCATTCCGCAGATAGTCGAGTCCGCGCAGGACGTCGTAGTGCCAAAACGTCGGGAACGAGAAGCGGAGCCAGCGTTTGTCGATGACTTTGCCGGTGCGCAGCGAGCGGAACATGCGGCGCTTGAGCAGATAGTTCTCGGCCCTCTTGCGGGCCTTAGTGACGGCCGCCGATTTGCGCCCTGCTCGTTCGTATTCGAGCAGTCCTTCGAGCGCGCAGATGGTGGTATGGAACGAAGAGCGCCGGCTTTTGGGTGCTTCGCAGTTCCAGCCGCCATCTTCGAGCTGCTCGCCCAGGAGTTGATTGGCCAGTGCGTCGTTCGGTTCTTTGAAATACGCGCCGATGGCGAGAATTCTGCCGTTGATGCAGGGCTCCGTTTCGCCGTGAAGGAACGGCCGGTTGTTGAGGGGCTTAAACACCAACCGTTTGTCGACGCGGTCGATCGTTCGGCGAGCCTGCTTGCTGGCAGGGTCGAGGCCGAGATCCTT
>DATBYA010000039.1:0-84334 GCA_036514015.1 Candidatus Sulfotelmatobacter sp. | reverse complement strand
GCAGAAGCGGCCTTTGCTTCACGGCGAAAGCGGCTCAAGACTTGAGCATCTTTGGCCACTTCGTCGGGCAAAAACTTCAACGCAACAAAGCGATCGAGTTTGGTGTCCTCGGCTTTGAATACTACGCCCATCCCGCCGGCGCCCAGCTTCTCGATGATGCGATAGTGCAAGATGGTTTGGCCGATCATGGGAGAGCATGTCACCGGAGCATTCATCTTAAGGACGGGGGTCTGGGCTCGTCAACGTTTTCGCAGTTCTGGGCGCAGCGCGCGGAAGCGTAGATTTGGCACCCCTTGGGTGTCACGAGTAATCAGGAAACTATTCCGGCCACAGGGTTGAAACAAGTTGCCCCCAGTGCGGTTTTGCTGATTTGTCACTTCGCGTTGACGAGCATATGGATCCCTACTCGCTAACAAAACCCATCGCGCACACATCCTGCCTGCGGTTTAGCCCAATGAAGCTTTAGCTCACCGGCGCGGCTCTGCGATTTTTTCCCGCTCCTTGCCCCTTGCCCGTAGCCGCGCCGCCGAGCTAAAAATGCTCTGCATTAATGGTAGGTTCGCTATATTGAGTTGGCAGCCGGAATGTGCGCTTCTACTGAAGATGCGCCGCCTCGGGAACAACATAGCTAAATTAAATTAAGGAGAGTGCAGCCGTGTGAGTTGGGATTTTGCGCGTCGAATGTTCCACCAGGCTGGTCATTCGTAGCGGAGGGTGATCAGCGGATTGAGGTGCGAAGCCTTTCGGGCGGGGAAAAAGCAGGCTGCGAGTCCGATCCCAATGTTGAGTGGTAATTGACGTTTCAGTCTTGCGGCAATGGGGAGAGCCAAGCTCGTCCGTGCTCTAGTTCCAATGTTAAGCTCCATTGGTTGAGGAATTGCGCGGCGATGTTGCCATCCATGATCAGGTCGCGGGTGCGGATTGTCCCTTCGACTGCAATCCCGTTTGCCAGTTCAAGATGGCCCTGTTGCGGCGTTGTCATATCGGTCGGCAGCCCAAGGAGAGGCGCGATGTGATTCGCGATGACCAGCGATCCTCCGTTACCGCTGTCCAACTCCATCCAAGCCAGACCTTCCGGTGTGCGCACTGCGCCGTCAACCGATAAGGCAATGCCTTCCACGTCCCGAACGATTCGTATGGGGAGTTCACGCGCCGTTTTTATGCGTTCGGCCAAACTCGACGGGCTCTCCAAAACAATCGCCTTGCGCGGGATGATCGTGATCGTTCGGTGGGCGAACAGATCGAGACCAAGCGAGCCGTCCACCGGAGGCACGTCGGGGCCGAGAAATTTCATGATGTCAACCGTACTGACGACGGGCGCAATCAGCCTTTGCCCAGAAAGATCGAATGGGATGTTGTCGCAATGTTTGTTGTCGAGTCGCTCACCGCTCATCCGGAAACCACTGATTCGGCCCCAGGGGCGACATCCGATTTTCTCGGCAAAGCTGGGCGAAAAGCTCGACACTCCCTCACCCGTGTCGAACAAAAATATGCCAGGTTTTCCGTTCACAACAGCGTGGACTACTGCCTGAGCGCGCAGATATGGTTCCAGCGGTATCTCCGCCACTGGCGCAGGTCTCGATTTCGGCTTAAGCCCACACGGAAATAGGATGAGGAAGCAACCAACAACCGCCATCGTCATGAACGAACGCATTCGCAGGAGAAATCCTCCTTATTCGCTTTTAGACGGCCCCATTTGGCAAGCGTCACCACCGAACCAACTAAGCTTAAACAATGCTCTCCCCGCTGTTTCATACCGCAGCTGCGGCTCAGCATGGCTCGGGGGCAAGGAACCCCACCCCATGCTGGAAACCATTTTGAGCGTCGAAGCACTCTGAAACGTCCTCGAGAGGCCCCGCTGCTGCTGAAGGAATGGCCTCACCATTGGGCGTGGCTGGAGTTATCGTCTGCGTTTGTGTCGTGGTTTGCGGTGCGAATTGCGACCATCGTGCAATGGAATACGTCGGAACGGTGCTAGATCGATGAGGCGAGGGACTTAGCCTTGGTCGACGCGCGACGGTGCAATTCCGGCGATTTCAGCCGCTGCCCGTATTGCTCAAAGTCGGCGCGAGGTCCCGTCCACCTGAGATCGTCCACAGCACTGAAGACCGGCGCGTCGCTCCTTAACGTCGCAAGCGTGCGAAACAAGAGAGCATCGTCCCAGGCAGCGAAGAAAGATTCCGCCAAAGGGCGAGCCCTCCGGATCGATGGATTCCACTGGCGTGAGTCTTTCGGAATATTTTCGAGGTGTAAATATTGCGAAAGCACTTGCGCTGCCGCTTTTGTTCCCCATCCGACGATTCCCGGATAACCATCTGCGCTGTCGCCAACAACGGCGAGATAGTCCGGAATGGACTCCGGCTTTACTCCGAACTTTGCTTCGACGGCGGTCTCATCGCGCACGATATTGCGGCGACGGTCAAGTTGCACAATTCGCGTCCCAACGACACACTGGCTCAAATCTTTGTCTGGCGTGCAGATGATTACCTGGCGCACGCGTTCATCCAATGCAGCTTTGGCGGCGGCGGAAGCGAGCGCGTCGTCCGCTTCGAACTCCACCATCGGCCATATCACAACTCCCATCGCTCGCAGCGCTTCTTCAAGAATCGGAAATTGCGACAGCAGTTCCGGAGGTACACCCTCGCTCGTCTTGTATCCGAGATAAAGGTTGTTTCGAAAGGATTCGACGACGTGGTCGGTTGCGACGGCTAAGTGAGTTGCTCCGGCTTCGATCATCGACAGTAAAGAGCCGAGAACGCCTCGAACCGCGCCAATCTCCTGGCCGGAAGAATCCTGGCTCGCCGGTACGGCGTAGAAGTAACGGAACAATTCGTAGGTTCCGTCGATGAGATATACGTCCATTCAGTTCCGATCTGCTGAACCGCAATCGCTTCGGCTAAGCGCGATCCATTGCCATGAACAGGTTGTTGAGCGACTCCGACAGCGTTGGGTGCGCGTAAGTGGCATCTCGCAACGCGGTGTACGGCAACTTCCCCATCATCGCGGTCTCGAGGACGGACATGACCTCCCCGCCTTCGATGCCGAGAACCGCTGCCCCGAGAATCTGATTGTTGTCCGCATCCACGATGGCTTTCATGAATCCCCGGGTCTCATCCACTTCGAGCGCGCGGGCGACCGACGTCATGGGAAGTTTTGCTACATGAATCTTGCGCCCTTGCGCTCGAGCCTCGGATTCGGTCAAGCCGACGCGACCCAGCTGAGGGTCGATGAAAAGGCAGTATGGCACCTGACGCCCCTTTGTCGAGGCGCTCTTCTTCTCGATCAAGTTAGCGCGGACGATCCGAAAGTCATCGTACGAAATGTGCGTAAACGCAGGTCCGCCCTTGATGTCTCCTAAAGCGTAAATTCCTTCGGCTGTGGTTTCCAGACGATCATTGACCTCGATGAATCCGTGCTCATCGGTGCGGATTCCAACTGCGCGCAGATTGAGAGTGTCGGAATTTGGCACACGCCCCGTAGCCACTAGCAGATGAGAACCAGCCAGCGTCTTTGAATTTCCGCTGGACTGTATCTGCATCAGGATTTCTCCACTCGATTGATCGACTCGTGTCGCCTGCGCGTTGAGCACAATCTCAATGCCATCCTGGTGCAGGATTTTTGTTACTTCGTCCGCCACATCAGGATCTTCTCGCCTCAGCAGTTGATTCGCGGATTGAATGATTGTGACTCCACTTCCGAAGCGGCGAAACAGCTGCCCAAACTCCAGCCCGATGTACCCTCCGCCCAAAATCAAAAGACGATCAGGTACCGCCGCCAGTTCCATGATCGAGATGTTGTCGAGAAAAGGCACCGCGTCGAGTCCGTCCAGCTTCGGCCGCCCAGCTCGAGTGCCGGCATTGATGAAGATGCGCTGCGCAGATAGCGAGCGCTCCGAACCATCTTGTAACCGAACATTAACCGTCTTGGGACCGCTGAAGCTGGCTTCTCCGAAGATGAGTTCGAGATTTGCAGTCTTCTCGATCCCTGCCTGGCTACCGTTGCGGAAGCGGTCCACGATATTGCGTTTTCGTTCGCGGACTCTCTGAAGATCGATGCTGATTGGTCCGGTATGCACTCCATAGTCCGCTGCCCGGCGCGCCAGATAAGCCACACGTCCACTTGCCACCATCGTCTTCGTCGGAGTGCATCCTTCGTTCACGCAAGTGCCGCCCACATGGGTCCGTTCAATGAGGGCGGTACGCATGCCTGCTTTGGCCGACGCCGTGGATAGCGGCGTGCCCGCCTGTCCAGAACCGATGATGATGGCATCGTATTGTTGCGGAGTTGTCATTCCCGCTCTTTGCTAGCGAAGCCCTGCGAAGTCCGGTATCTAGGATGCGTTCTTAAAATCGAGAGGCGAGGAGTAATCCGAGTCCGATGGCAACCATGTCTTCTGCAATTGCGATCGCGAAATCCGGAACGCGCAACGCACGAACCAGTCCGACACGCGCCTGATAGCCGCCAAACGCGCCGGCAATTCCGCCGATCGCACCGGCCACCGCACCGAGCCAAAGGCTTGCCCCGCCGGCAACGGCAAAGGACGCGCCGCAGAGTGCTCCTGTGACGATTCGCGCCGAAAGCCCCACCGCCGCGGTTCGGGCAGGAGTACCTGGAAGCTGATCGGCAACCAGTTCGCCTAACGCCAAGAGAGTAAACACCGCCGCGGTCCACTTCGAACCCATGAAAGCCAGCGGAGAGCCAGCCAGATGAATCCAGCCGAAGTGCGCGGCCCAGGCGACCACAGCGGGCGCAGTTAAGGATCGCAGGCCTGCGACGATGCCAATTCCAAGCGCCAGCAGTAGAACGAATCCGGAATTCATAAGCTTCCTTTCCCGAGGCTGCTCGATTTCCCTGCAAACGCCAAGGTGTACCGCGCCGCTCCTACCGAGCACTTTGGGTGATCGGCAACCAAACTTGAAACAGAGTGTTCCCCGGCTCGGATTGAACTTGAATGTTGCCCTGATGTTTCCGCACGATTCGCTGGGCCGTATCGAGCCCTAGGCCAGTTCCTTCGCCCACGCCCTTTGTGGTGAAGAAAGGTTCAAAAATGTGAGGCAGCACTTGCGGGGAAATTCCGGGCCCATTGTCCCCGATTTCGACAACGACGCACTCGGCATCACGATATGTGCGTACCCGAAGTTCGCCTTTGCCGCCCATCGCATCGATGGCATTGTCGATCAGATTTGTCCAAATCTGATTCAGTTCGCTGCCAAACGAATTCACCATCGGCACGGGCTGGTAGTCGCGCTGAACAGCAACTCCCTTCTTCAATTTGTGATTCAGGATTGTGAGCGTGGTCTCGAGAGTTTTGACGATGTCAACGTTCTGAACCGGCCCCTGGTCCATAAACGTATATTCCTTGATGGCCTTGACCAGGTCGGAAATCCGAGTCGTGCTGCTTTCGATTTCATTCAACAGCCCGACGATTTCCACCGAGGCAGAGATTCTCACTAAAGCGGCGCGCGCCGAATTCGGATCGAGAGTGGCAAACAGTTGTTCGAGGGCCGCAGGCTTGAAGTTCCTGCGCGCCAGATCGGCTGCCAGCTGCCAAAGATCGTTCTGGCCATGGCTGCGTAATAAGGAGTCGATCTGATCTTCGAGAGCACTGGCAGTCAATGGATCCGGCGGCGGGCCGTCCATTTGCGTGATGGATGCCTCCAGTTTCTCGATCTCGGCTCGGTGCGATGCCGTCAGATCACGGCGCCCTAACTCGTGGCTCGCATCTCGCACTTTTTTCAGGAGATCGCGAAGCTGGCTGGTGGCGCGCTTCGCGGCTGATGCGGGATTATTCAGTTCGTGAGCCAATCCGGCCGACAGCTTGCCCAGAGCGGCCAGCCGGTCTCTTTGTTGCTCCAGGCGAGTCATTTCCCGGATACGGTCCGACATCAGTCCCACGAGACGTTGCGTAAGCTCGGGCATCTTCTGCACGAGCTCGGGAAACCGGTCCGCCGGAAATCGCAAGATGAAACTGTTGGTGATGGCCCGCCCGCTCAAGGGGAACTGCTTCATCCTGGAAAACGGGAGCTTGCCAGTGACGTCGCCCGGTTTCATGGGAATCACGATGGATTCCCCGCTCAACTCCCCTCGTACTTCCAGTTGGCCCTCGAGGACGACAGACATCTTGTCGGCGGGGTCGCCCTGGCGCGTATAGAAATCGCCGGGCTTGAGATGCAGTTCCTCCGATTGACTGAGAAACCAGGCGATCTGGTCGTCAGGCAACCCTTCAAACGTGGGAACACGACGCAGTAGATCCAGTGTGCCGGCCATTAGACCTTGCTCAAGTACTGATGGATAAATTGCACCGCAACTGATCCTTCACCAACGCCGGAAGCGACTCGTTTCACAGAACCGTGCCGCACATCGCCCACCGCGAACACGCCAGGAACATTCGTCTCCAACAGAAACGGATCCCGTTCGAGCGTCCATCCTTTGGGCCGCTGGTCGCCTTGCGTCAGATCGGGGCCGGTGAGGATGAATCCGCGCTCGTCGCGCTCAATCGCGTCGCCCACCCAATCGGTACGAGGAAGAGCCCCAATGAAAATGAACATCGAAGTGGCTGGAACTCGCTCCACTTTATTTGTGTCCGAGCACAGCACAGAAATCTCTTCCAAATGGGTGTCGCCATGCACTTCTGCCACGCTCGCGTGGCTCCACAACTGAATATTAGTCGTCTCTTTAATCTGGTCGATCAGGTACTGCGACATTGTGCTAGAAAGACTGTCGCCGCGAACCAGGATGACAACCCGCTCGGCGTATTTCGAGAAGTTCATCGCGGCCTGACCGGCCGAATTGGCGCCGCCGACGACGTAAACGATCTCTCCTTTGCAAGACAGGGCTTCGGTTGTGCCACCTCCGTAATAAACTCCAGCCCCTTGCAGCCGGTCGACCCCCGGAGCGTCCAGCCATCGCCATTGAACTCCAGTGGCAATCATCAATGCGTGGCAGGAGATTTCGTTGTTGTCCGCCAATTTCACAATCCGGTATGAATTCTCGGTTCGCATGCTCACCACGGATTGGGGCGCGAGAATCTCCACTCCAAATCGCCGGGCCTGCACGACGGCGCGCCGGGCCAGATCGCCCCCACTAAGCCCGCTCGGAAATCCCAGGTAGTTTTCAATGCGCGAGCTCATTCCGGCCTGACCGCCCGGCGCCTCCCGCTCCACAATCACAGTTTTTAATCCTTCGGAGGCACCATAAACCGCCGCCGCCAAACCCGCCGGGCCTCCACCGACAATCGCAAGATCATAGAAGCTGGTTTCGGAGCGGGTGCGCAGGCCCACCTTCTGCGCAACTTCGGCCGGAGCGCCGTTGAGCAATTTCGCCCCGTCCGGAAAAAGAACCACGGGAAGATCACTCGAATCCGGGCCAAGAGCTTCGAGCAGCCGCTTGGTCTCAGGATCGTTTGCCGAAGTCTCAACATCGATCCATTGATAAGGCACGTGGCTACGCGCCAGGAAATCACGCAATTCGTAACACCGCGGGGACCAGCGCGTCCCCAACACGCGAATTCCCTGAAAAGCGGGGTGATACGAAGCCTTCCAGTCATCGAGCAGATCATCCAGCTGCGGATAAAGGTGTTCCGTAGGCGGGTCCCACGGCTTCATGAAAAAGTAGTCGAGGCCGGCCTGATTGATCGCGCTGATCGCGGCATTGGTGTCAGCATACGCAGTCAGCAGCGCACGCTTTGAGTCCGGGAATATCTCTCGCGCGGCCTGCAGAAAACCGACGCCGTCCATTTGAGGCATGCGTTGGTCGGCAAGAAGCAGCGCAACACCGTCGTTGCGGACTTTCAGTTCCTTCAGAATATCCAGAGCGCCGACCGGCGAGTCGCTGCTGATCACGCGATATTCGGCGCCGTACTGAGACCGCAGGTCGCGTTCGATCGCCCGCAACACATCGGGGTCGTCATCGACCGTCAGCAGGATGGGCTTCGCCATATCACTCCCTGGCAAAACGAAAGACTTTCAGGATAAACAGCTGATTAGGTTTAGATACTCAAGCAGGGAGTTCGGTCGCGTCAATATTGCAATTTCTGAGAGACCTTCCCTTCGCTCACACCCAAGACATCTCGCAGTGGGCATGCACGGCGATTTGGAACGCGGTCAATGCATTATGGCGATGTTACAACAGTTACTCGCCGCGTCCTTGGCCAGCGACCGTGCGTTCTATGAACGTTTTCCACGAAGGCGTCGAACGACTCCACATACCAGCGTAGGTGCCGTCCCAGACCATCCGGACATTTTCCGGCCCGAATTGATCGTTCCGGCCTGCCAGGTGCACAGAACCGGGTCCGCCATCCTCATCAACGCAGTACCGCAGACCGTAGATCATAATCAGGCCGTCCCGATCGTAAGGAGTCGTCGGCCCTATCCCTCGTTTGAAATATAGGATCTCGTACTCCCAGCCCAAACGCCCTCCCGAGACCGGCCGATCCCAATCCACAAACGCGCCAGTCCAGGGATTGAACTCCGTGAGCCGTTCCGGGTCCGTTATTTCGACCGGGTGTTTGAGTTCGCCGCCGCTGATCAGGATCATGTCCGGCTTCTGTTGCTGCTCGCTCATGGCGACCGCGTCGCCCATCAGGGAGTCCCATGAAGCAATCGCGGGGTGCCACTTCCCGTCCTGGTCGCCACGGATGATGGTTCTACTATTCCCACGATACTGAAGCTCGCCCGGACCAGGGACGTAAACGTACCCAGCCAGACCCGTGGAGCAGTAGCGCGTGGCGTAGATCATCTGCAGATCGCCGCGATCCAACGAAGACTCGCGTCCCGGCCACTTCATATAGAAAAGGACTTCGAAGGAGCGCCGGAAGCACGGTGCGTCAACGAGCGGCTTCTCTTGCCAATCGGCGAACTGTCCCGTCCACGGGTCGAACGCTTGCAACAACGCTGGGTCGGTGATCTCGATGGGCTGGGCAAGACCGCCGCCCGAGATCAGGATCAGGGCAGGCGAACCCTTGCTGTACGCGAGAGGTACACCAGCCAGAAGCACGAGCAAAGCGAGCATGCAGCGAGTCATCATGAGTCCCCCCCGTTTCCCTATAAACCAGGACGCTGTTCGCGTTCCACCGTTAACCTGCGTTGCCACAATATTGTAATCAAGCTTTGAACATGCAGTTACGTTAAAAGCCAGTCATTGAGCGTAATCTGCGACGCTACAAGCGACGTTGGTGTGTCGAGCGGTGGTTTGCCTGGTGGCAATAGTTCCGGCGACTGGTCACGCGCTACGAATATCACATCGAGAATTTTCTCGGCATGGTCCTCCCCGGCTGCATGAGAATCATGCTGAGGTGTTTGTAAGCGATTACTCGTAGCGCAGCGCCACCATGGGATCGACCTTCGCCGCGCGCCGCGCAGGCACATAACTGGCCAATAAGGCGATGCCGCACAAAACCACCGCGACCAAGCCGAATGTAATCGGGTCAGTCGGCTTAACACTGAACAACATGCTCGCCATCAGTCGGGTCAATCCCAGGGCGGCGACGATTCCAATCGCCGTGCCGGCCAGCGTCATACGTACGCCATCTCTTAGCACCATGCGCAGCACATCAAGCCGCTGCGCTCCAAGAGACATACGCACACCGATTTCCCGTGTACGCTGCCCCACCAGGTACGACAGCACGCCATAGATTCCAATACCGGCCAGCAACAGAGCCAGCCCTGCGAATGCGCCCAGCAGGATGAGCGAGAAACGCTGGCTCGCGATCGACTGTGCCACCACTTCCTCTTCGGATTCGTTGTCGTAAATGATCATGTCTCGGTTGCTCGCCAGAAGTTTCTGGCGAATCGACTCGAAAAACGCTGCGGAGGCGAGCGGCGCGCTGCAGCGAACAAACACGTCGAATCCTTGCGCCAGGCCCGTCAACTCCGCCTTCTCGCTTTGCAGGATGGGCCGATACATCTGGGCGTGCAGTGGACGGCTGGCGTCTTCGGCGAGTCCCCACTGATTCACGTGGCCGACGATACCGACAATTACCAACGGTATCAGGACGCGTTGGTTGGAATCGCTGTCAAATTGAAAAATGCGGAGGTGTTTGCCGAGTGGATCTTGGCCGGCGAAATATTGTTGCGCGAAGCTCGCATCAAGAACCACCACGCGCGCCGAGTTCTCATTGTCCTCGTCGCTGAGGAAGCGTCCCCGAAGGAGCGGAATGCGCATGGTTTTCAGATACTCCGGTTCCACTTTGTACTCCAAAGTTTGCTGAAAATTATTATTTCGCTGCGTGGGCAGCTCTTGCCCTTCGAGCAAAAAACCCGTCTCATTGTCCGATTCCATGGGACGCGCGCCATCATGCAAGGACACGGCCTCAACTCCCGGCACGCTGCGGAGGGTCGCATTTATTTGCCGAAGCGCGGCGAGGATCGCATCCGGAGGTTGATTGACTAAAGAGGGCGCTGGCGTCACTTCGAAATACGTCACATTGCGCGGATCGAACCCAGGATCGACTTTCCACAATTGCACCAAAGTGCGGCACATCAGTCCGGCGCCCACCAGCAGCACGAGCGCCATGGCCATTTCGCCCATCACCAAGGCAGACTGCATGCGTGTCCGGGGGCCGGAGATGGCGCGCCCGCTGTCCTTGAGCCTTCCACTGATGTCGGTGCGCGACATCCTTATGGCAGGCAGCAAACCAAACATGATTCCGGTAAGGACCGAAACAAAGATGGTGAAAAGCAGTACCGGAAAATCGAGCCCGATTTCCTCGGCACGCGGAACGGTTTCCGGGACTGCCACAAGGGCCGCGGCGGTTCCCCACCTCGCCAGTATCAGCCCAAACCCGCCGCCCAGCACCGAGAGCAGAACGCTTTCGGTAAGCAACTGGCGCAGAATCCGCATCTGCCCGGCTCCCAGCGCAGCGCGAACCGAGAATTCTCGCTGGCGCGCAGTCGAGCGGGCAAGCAGCAGATTGGCGACATTTACGCAGGCAATCAATAAGACGAATCCCACCGCCCCCAGCAGCACCAGCAGCGTTGGCCGCATGTCACCAACGATATTGTCTTTCAAAGGGATGATGTTGGCTTTGATATTGCCGTCAACGTCGGGATAGGCATCCGCGAGGCCGGCATTCACGCGCTTCATATCGTCACGCGCCTGCGCAAGCGTGACCCCAGGCTTCAACAAGCCAATAGCGTCCATGCCCCAATGCGAATCCCGCAGGTAAAAGGCCGGATCGGTCTCTTCCCCGATGGCTTCGTACACATCGGCGGTTCTAAAGTTGAAGACGTGCAATCGAAACGAAGCTGGAATGACGCCGATGATCGTGCGCGGCTGCCCTGCTACGATGAGCCGTTTGCCAATCACGTTCCGGTCCGAGGCGAATTTTCGCTTCCATAACCCTTCCGAGATCAGGGCCGTCGGGCTGGCGCCGCGCCGGTTTTCTTCGGAAGTGAAATTGCGTCCCAGGATTGGGTTCACTCCGAGAATCGGAAAGAAGTTTGCAGACACTCGCTGTGCCCGCACATTCTCAGGCTGCCCCACGCCTGTGATGCTGCCATCTGTCGAGCGGTATGCAGCCATTGCTTCCAAGGAACGATTGTCGCGCTGCCAATCAAGAAAGTTGGGATAAGAAATCGAGCCTTTGAGAAAGTTTCGCGTTTCTTCAAACATGGAGACGATGTGGTTGGCATCGTGGAACGGTAAGGGGTTCAGCAATACTCCGTTCACGACCGAGAAGATCGCCGTATTGGCGCCGATGCCGAGCGCCAGCGTGATTACCGTGACAGTGGCGAATCCAGGGCTCTTGCCGAACTGCCGCAGCGCGTAGCGAACGTCCTGTGCGAGGCCGGTCATCTCAGGTTCGTTCTCCTGCGCAAGCGGACTCCGTGGGCCCATACAAGGCAAAACGGATCGCATCCGCTGCAAAGCTGCGCGCAATGCTCTTACCAATATAGTGCAGGGCCTAAACCACTGATAGTACAGAGACAAGAGAACACAGCTCTCGTTCAAAGCTGTCCACTTTCGGACCGTGATGTCCGGAGGCGAACAGGCGGCCATGGGTCCGTCTGGTTTATGAGACCGGTTGTATTGTTTTCCAGTTCTGTGAGATCGACGTAGTTGCAGTGGAGTTTGTCATGAACACGTAGGGATACGCCCGGATACTCTGTCAGCAGCAGGGAGACTTCTCCCCGAAATAGACGATCGGACACCCCAACCGCAGGGCTCAGGATGCTTGCTCTGGAGATGCATTTCCAGACCCACATCCGTTGCTTTTGTTTGAGGGGTCAAGTCCACCATCTTTAAACTACTGGGTTGCAAAATTCAGGAACCGAATAAAATCGTCCGGCTCGGGTGGCCAGCATCAGCTGCTGAAAACGTTCCATAGGAGTAACGGGGATCTTCGCGATTTGAGTGTCAGAAAGTAGTTTCAGCGGACGCCCTCGCTCTGCCAATGCTCGCTCTTCCAATGAATGTGCGGGCAACGGTGGTCGTTCAGATCCGACGAGGATGCTGATCGAACCGTAATTTTGCGCCGAAAACCAGCTTACCCCTGTGACCTTGGGAACCTAGTAGCGTCTGCCGGAGTCTGTCACCATCACGGTCGCGAGGCCCGCGCATGCATGAGGTGAAGCCGCAGATGGTAAGAACCGCTACGACTCATTTGCTGCGTTTTGGGGTCTGTTTGATGGGGCTATGCCTGACGCTGGCTGAGGCACGGCAGCAGTCGCAGGCGCAAGAGCCCGCACAAGTTTCAGACTCAAGCGCCAATTCCAAGCCCGCAGACAACACACTCTCCGTCACCGGAATGGTCGTCAACACTCTGACCGGGGAGCCAGTGCGAGGCGCTGTCGTGGCGATCAACACCGCACAAATCAGCCGCCAAATCGCTCTCTCGACCCTGAGTGACAACTCCGGCCATTTTCAGTTTAACGGTTTGACAGAAGGGCGTGCATTTATCAGCGCCATCAAACCAGGGCTCGGAAATCGATTCCGCGGCCAGCCTGCGGGAACTTCCGTGCAGGTCACTCGCAATGTTTCGCCTGTCCTCCTGAAGATGGATCCCACGGGAGCGATTTTTGGACGATTGACGGGCAGCGATGAGCAGCCCCTGGAAGGCTTCCCTCTACAGGTGATTTCGAAACAGACGGTCGGTGGAAAGCAGCAATGGGTTCCTGTCCCGTTCCGCGCAACAACGGACGACGACGGTAACTTTCGCATCGCAGGCCTGCCCGCGGATACGTACTGTCTTCAGGTTGGGCAAAATCAGCAAACCACATTAAGCGGGCGAGGAGTTCCGAATCCGCAGGAACAGGGTTATGCCGAAGTCTTCTATCCCGGTGTCGCCGACTTTAACTCGGCGACGCCAATTGAGCTGACTGGCGGCCGCGAAGTCGAAGCGAACTTTTCCATTGCCGCCGAACCGCTCTATGAAGTCTCCGGCATTGTGACCACCCAGGAGAACCTGAATTCGCCGGTCGAATTCTTCAGAAAAGCGGGAGACGGTAACGACTTTTTTCAGAGTGCAATGGTGCAAGACGGCAGATTTCAAATCAAACTTCCCGCGGGGTACTTCCGCGTAGTCGGATCGACTGCGACTGGAATACAACTGGCGGCTTCCGGCGTGGTCGTCAGTTCCGACAACCCAAATTTAAACGTTGCTCTGCGCCCCGTGTCCGGGATTCGGGTGGAACTGCAAAGGGAAAGCAGTTCAGCAAGCACGCAGCGAAACACTCCCGAACAGCTACGCTCCATCGGAATCAACCTTCAATTGGTACGAACGGCGGGTGCTCCTGGGGCAAGCTATTGGTGGGCGCCAGGTCAATCGGACGGATTCCAAGGCGTTGCTCCCGGCGTATATACGGTTCAGGCCAATGGTCCACCCGGGACGTGGTACGTAAAATCGCTGCGCAGCGGAGGCATCGACCTGCTCAGTGAGGACCTTACGGTGGTGGAGGGAGCGCAGCCGCAACCTATCGAAGTCACACTCCGAGACGACGCGGCGAGCGTGCGCGGAACCGTAGCACCTGCCGATGACATGGCGCCGGTAACCGTGTTGCTGGTGCAGCCACGCGGCACAGGAAATCGGATCAAAGTGGGTGGCGCGTTCCAGGGAAAATTTGAAATGGACGGCGTCACTCCCGGCGATTACTTGCTCCTGGCCTTCGAAGGTGAGGATCGCCTGCAATACGAAAATCCCGAAGTGCTCAATCCCTATCTTTCGAAGGCGGAGCACATCAGTCTTCAACCGCATGGGATCGCGAACGTCAACCTCAGTCTCTTCCCCACAGGAAGGTAAAAATGCTTCGTCGGACGATTCTGTTTTCCCTGGTCCTAGTCCTTGCCGGTGCGTGTCGGTTAGCGGCGCAAAACCCGCCCGGCAAATTCCGCATCAGTGGAAAGACAGTGAGTGCCGTAACCGGTCAAGTGCTGGCTGGGGCTGAGGTTTCGATCAGTAAAGTCGAGCAACGGGACTCGGTCCTGCAAAAAATGCTCACTACAGATGACGGGGGCTTCTCCTTTGCGGGCTTAGAGCCAGGGAAGTATCTGCTGATTGGGCAAAGGAACGGTTTCAGCCGGCAAAGTTACGAACAGCACGGCGCCTTCTCGAGCGCGGTCGTGGTGGGCCCGGGCCTCGTCTCCGAGAGTCTGGTTTTTCGGCTTCGTCCAGATGGCCGAATCGTGGGCAAGGTCGTCGATGAAAACCAGGAACCCGTGCCGAACGCGACGGTCTATTTGTTTCGCAGTGATCCGAGCGGAGGATTCAAGCAAATCTTTCAGAGAGCCGAGACTTCCACGGATGATCGTGGGTACTACCGTCTGCCGCATATCGAGTCCGGCAGGTACTATGTGCTGGTCTCGGCGCAACCGTGGTTTGGCCCATTCGCGCAGGTAAGTGCGAACGGCAACCAGTCCGGGGCGGACAAGGCGGCTTTCGACGTGACGTTCCCCGTCACTCTCTATCCCGGAGTCACCGACATCGGATCGGCATCTTCGTTTGTGTTGGAAGAAGGCCAGGAATTCACCGCAGACTTTGCTTTGAATGCGATTCCCAGTCTTCATCTCCGGCTCAACCACTTCAACAACTCTCCTGGGCAACCAAGGAATGCGAGATTAAGCACGAGATGGTTTGGAACAGAGATTTATCTGCCCGGACAGAGAGAGACGCAAGCTGACGAAAACTCTCGCGAAATAGCAGGCTTGGCTCCAGGTCAGTACGTGATCAATATCGAGTCCTATGGAGCCGTCCGGGAGAAGCACTCAACAGCCGTTAATGTCACCGCCGATATGGAGTTCGATGTGGACGCCGCATTGCCTGCGCCGTCCATCCGCGGCGTCGTTCAAAAGGATGGCGGTCTGAACCTGACGCCGCGAGCGTTTGTACTGCTTTGGAACCTCAGGAGGAATGAGGCATTAGAGGCGCCCATTGACAATAAGGGCCAATTCGAATTCAGCCCCGATCTTCTCGTGCCGGGAAATTATTCCGTGTTCGTAGCGAGTGGGCTGAATTCGACCATTGGCAGTTTATCCGCCACGGGCGCGCAGGTCGAAGGCCAGACGATTCGGGTCACTGCTTCCAATCCGATCCAGTTGCGGATCGAATTGTCCAAGAGTTTATCCACAATCAACGGAATCGCGCGGCGCAACGATGAACCATTTGCCGGAGTAATGATCGTTTTGGTGCCTCAAAGTCCGGAAAAGAATCTGCCACTGTTCAGGCGGGACCAAAGCGATAGCGATGGCACATTCACATTGCACGATGTGCTGCCGGGTCGCTACAAGATTCTTACGATCGAAGACGGCTGGGATGTGGAGTGGGCCGATATGTCGCGGTTCAAGGCCCGTCTGGACCGTATTCCGAGCATAGAAGTTGCACCGAACAGAACATACCAGACGACAGTCAATGTGGAATGAATGCCGGGAGCGTGACCGTATCCTTACCTACTGGGAAAATCCATGTTTGCCGGGAGCTTTCTTTGCCATTTTCGAGTTTCCTGCAGTGACAAAGCAAGGCTCTGATGGGTGTCGAGTAGCGCCAGTCTCTGCGGGGGAGTGCTGAGTAATCGGCATGCCTACCCCGACCGAATCTCGCGGGATGTAAGTCTCCGCACCAACCAATTGCCTGCGATCGAGTAGCCAGGCAGCCTCGCGGCCAGGCGTCTTGCACGCCTAACGCAAGCCCCAAATCCGCTCTTCAGAGCTTGTCATAAGTGCAGCGTCCTACCATGTCGGTCTTAAAAAAGACCGAGTGAGTTGCAGCTCCCTTTTCCGCCTCACTCACTCGGCTCGCTCGGGGGTGTGACCAACCTCAATCCACCAAGAATCTCGGTCGCAAATTCGAGGGGGGGGGGACTACCGGGTTACCGGTTATCAGTGCCTACGCCGTTATAGCCCTTCTCGTATCCTTGAATGTAGGCTTGACGGTACGTGGCCTTGAACTGGTCCTTGGTACCGAGGGTGGCTTCATAGCCACGGTTTCCACGCTCATAGGTGCGATGTTTCGTGGCACGAGAGCTGTGGCCTGACTGCCGATCCTGCAAACCGTCGTTTGCGCCATCCTGAAAACCGTTCTGGGTTGCCACGTTGCCATTGGCTTCAGACCCAGGAGCGGACTGGCTATTCTGCAGGCTGGAATCGCTGTTGGCACTGCGATTACCTTGATAGCCTTGATCGTATCCTGACTCATAAGCACGGCGGTCGGCCGAATCATTTGGCTGCAAGCGATACTGGTGAGGCTGACTATTGGTGCGGTCAGCCTGTCCGTGGCTAAGGCCCTGCTGATACATCAGGTTGTTCGCGTTGTCCTTACTGTCGACGTGGTTGGGGTTCTGGTTTTCTTGCGATTGATGAGCCGCGGCGGGCTGCGGTGTGACGAACGCGATAAACCCGACTGTAAGGGCCGATATCCATATTGCATTTAATACATTGAGTTTCATTACACACTCCCGAATCGTGCTGTTGACAATGTTTGAGGCGACGTCGGCGGTTAACTTGCCGACAAAGAGAATTGGGAACGACGAGGGCAGCTTCCTGGCTTAAGGTGGGGCGAAGCCGCGATTTACCTAACTCAACAACGTTAACGCGTTGGCTCGCTCAGCGTCTGAGCAAGATTGCTCACAAACAACCGCCGATGTATGCCCAACTCCTCCGCAGCGCTACGATGCCCGCAAAACGTTTTCGTCGCTTGGCCCCATTCGACGGAGTCTCGTTCGGATACGGTCCCTTTGGTCTCTTTGCCACTTGCAGTTTCCTTCCCTTGCAAGGTGCGCCGCCTTATCCGATTGTCTCAAGGGAAGGGAAGGGTTCAGTCCAGCCGGCAGTCCCTCCCGGCTTCGTGTGTGACCTGCCCATTCTCACCTACCTTGCTCTGTTCAAGCCGTACTGATTCTCTGAATGGGACAACCGTCTATTTGGAACAAGAATGGCAGTTTGAGAAGTTGAAAATTGTCGTCATACCGAGCAGTTTTGAACAGACGGTACCAGCCTTCGAAACGTAGTCTGAAAGTGTTAGGCAAGCGTGTCCCTTTCACAGGGTCTGAGGGTTGGACTATCGAAGACGAACAGTGTCAGAAGATCGGCGGAGGGTACAAGGCAGTGAAGTTCAGATTTTTACTGTTTCTCTGAATGGAGCCCTGATTTTATCTACGCCAATCTAGAGTCCAACG
Source organism: Candidatus Sulfotelmatobacter sp. (assembly GCA_036514015.1). Taxonomy (GTDB): domain Bacteria; phylum Acidobacteriota; class Terriglobia; order Terriglobales; family Acidobacteriaceae; genus Sulfotelmatobacter. Next base: position 66,731 of record DATBYA010000039.1, on the reverse strand, counting down.
TCATGAGGCTAAACCGTTCCAGCGAGGGCACTTCTCTAGCTCTCATGGGAAAGAAAAATGAACATGGTCCACAGCACCAATAAGCCGATACCGAAACTGCGGAAAGCACCCCAACCACCCCTGTCACACGCTGGGGCGGTCCCCGACGCGGATCGTGCCAAGAGGCCACCCCTCTCCGAACCCGCTGCCACCGGCCAGGAGTTGACTCCCGGAGATCGGGTCGAGGGTTTGGGCAACTTCGGAAGGCCGACTGGAGAATTCGGCACAGTTGAGCGGACGAACGAAGAGGACGCTGTGGTCAAGTGGGATGACGACGGTCGCATGAGACTGCACCAGCCGTCGCTCAAAAAGATTGGGGCGCCTCCGATCACTGTCGTTTAGTGGAACTACACCATCTCACCCAATCTGTGAAGCTATTTCAGCGTCGACCCTTAATTAGGTGCGTATCGCTCACCTTCTGCAGCAGCGACCAGGCAAGCGTCCTCTCTCTGATCCCTTGCCACAGACCCACTGCTTCAACCGATGGATGGACCGAGTACGGGCAATGTCCGACCCGTGAGTCTGGCTGCTATTCGTTTTGGGATGCGGCACTCAGAGCATGGCGGATCGTGGCAGCTGCCTGATCGCCTTGGATGCTCGCTCCAGCGGGGCTGAAGTGTGTGGAGTCCTCATAGAGGTCGCGATGCTGCATCATGAGCGCGTGCTGATCGTCGACAGCGATTCCCGCAGCATTCACCAACGATAGGGCAATCGCATTTCTCCGTTCGATGCGAGGATTGGTTGCGCCATTGCTGGCGTCCGGCCTCGCCGGAGTGATGGTTGCCCATATCAGAGTTCCGTGCTTGCCTACCAGATGGCGAAGGGTACTCAGAAAGGAAGGGAATGCAGCCTGATATTGCGCTTCGCTATAACCCCAGCCATGCATACCGTTATTGAAATGCACGACGCGAAACCGTACCTTTTCCAGCGCCGAAAACTCTGCGATCTGATGCGGCAAGCGAGGATCGCCGACCGATGTGGATGAGGCCATCAAGTAGACGTTCGCCATGCCTGCCAGATCCTTTGTGGCCTGCGGAAAATAATTGCGCGAAATTGAGTCGCCAAGCAGCAGAACATTCGGCAGTTGGGGATTGGGATGCGGCGGCCGAACTTCCCATGTCCATTCAATATCCTCGGGAGTGGACACGGGCTTCTGCGCGCGGCAAGGCACCGGAATCGCCGCTACGAGCAGAAGAGTGAACAGCATTCGCGGAGCCCGGGAACTCAGAAAAGCCGTGGTCGAAGATACGGCTGAATTGGCCGAATAGGTTCTCATGGGATACCCGAGTTTCAGCGCATCCTACCGGGGCCCGAATCTTGATCATTGTGCCTGAAGTTCTCTGGGCGCAGTCGCTGCCTTTGTCCTGGCTGAAAGCGAACCGTGATAAGACCATCGCCATACCGGGCAGGCGTAATGCCACCGAGCCGACTGAAGATTGTCGCCGAGACGAGGCGGCCGTGGCTCCACGCAATATCAACTTCATACCCGCCACGTGCACAAAGGCCGCGAATAGAGCCGTTCGGCCATGCGGCGGGGAGGGCCGGCAGAAGTTCGATCTCGCCACCCTGCGACTGAAGCAGCATTTCGGCGATCCCCGCCGTGGCGGCTGTATTGCCGTCGATCGCGAAGATATTCTGTTCGGCTCCGGCGATGCCTCCGCTGGAAAACGTGAGTAGGTTGTCGTCGGCAGCCTGGGCGACGAGACTTACAAGATACTGATGCGCCTGGTCGCCCTTGAGCAGTCTTGCGTAGTACACCACTAAGTTGGCGCGACCCCACTCGCTCTGCTCCCAATGAGGCGCGTTCATCCGCCGCTGAATCGTGACTTCGGCTGCGCGGGCCAGCTCCGGAGTTGTTCTGGGTGCAATCTGATGCTCGGGAAAGAGTGCGACCAGATGCGCCGTGTGCCGATGATTCGGCTCTGCGTCTTCGAAATCCTCCAGCCACTCCTGTAGCTGGCCATGCCGGCCGATCTGGAACGGCGGCAGCTTGGCCCGTGCCCGCTCAATGCGCCTGCGGAATTCCGGATCGACAGAGAGTGCCTTCGATGCCTCGATGCACATGGTGTAGAGTGCGTACACCAGGGTACGGTCGCAGGTGTCGCCCATGGATTCGGTTGCGTGCGCGCCCGATGGGGCGACATACCAATTTTCCGGAGAATCGGAGGGCCCGGTAACCAGCCATCCATGCTTCGGCTCGGGAACCATATAAGCAAGGAAGAATTCGGCCGCTTCGCGAAGCACCGGATAGGCGCGTGTGCGCAGGAATTCGAGATTGCCATGGAACGTCCAATGCTCCCATAGCTGCAGCGCAATCCAGACGCCAGCGGTTACAAATATTCCCCAGCCCGGACTGCTCGGAGCCGTGAAGCCCCATGGGTTTGTGACGGTATGAACGACCCATCCCGGAGCGCCATACATGTCTTTCGCGGTTTCGCGGCCCCTCGCTCGCAGCAGATCGATCAATTGGAAAAGCGGCATCTGACACTCTGCGAGATTGCACACCTCGGCCGGCCAGTAGTTTTGCTGGGTATTAATGTCGAGATGAAAGTCGTCCGTCCATGCCATGCTGCTCGCCAGACCATCGTTCCAGATGCCTTGCACTGCGAGGGGGAGTGGGGAATCGGCACGTGAGCCGGAGATGGTGAGGTATCGTCCGTACTGGAAAAACAACGCCAGCAACTCGGGATCGGCCGCGCCATTTTCGAGGGCTTTGCGCCGTATGTCGGTGGGTTGCTGCCGCATCTCGGATGGAGTTTCGCCCAGATTGATTGCGGTACGCCGGTAGAGTGGCTGGTAATCTGCGATATGGCTTCGCCGTATTTGTGCGAAGGTCTTGCCGGCGGCCCCCTCGAGAGCCTGCGTGCACAGTTGTTCCGGATTGGCTCCATGAAAGCTGGTCCCGATGGCCACCAGGACGGTGGCCGCGTTTGCATCCCGCACCTCGATCGCTTGTTCCGCCGATGTGACCATCCCACTCTCGGCGATGACCCGTGCGCGGATCTGCAGCGCGACTCCGTCATGGCCCGTGCTGTGCATGTGCTCCCAGGCATGGCCGTCAAAGATGAGATTGTCGCGACCGCTCGTGCTCACCGTAGACGGGAGGATGCTCTTGCCGAATTCCATGCGAAATGCGATATTCCCCGGATGACTCGACGTGAGACGAATGGCCAGCACGCGGTCCGGATGTGAGGCCAGAACCTCTCTGCGGAACAGCACACCGTCGCTTCGTAAGCTCACGTGCGCGATCGCTTCCTCGATGTTGAGCCAGCGCCGATAGTCTTTCGCTTCGCCTACGCGGTCGAAGCATAGCCGTAACTCCGGCAGCGGAAGGTTCGTTCCGAAATTCTTGGCATGACCGGGAAGATATTTGCCGCAAAGCGCCTGTGCTTCCTCGTATTTCCCGGAGAAGAAGAGCTGCCGAATCTCGTGTAAATGAGACAAGGCACCGGGGTTGATTTCGCCTGTTGCCGGTGCCCCGGACCACGCTGTCGACTCTGAAAGCGCAATGCGCTCCTGTTGTATGCCGCCGTAAACCATACCGCCAAGTCTCCCGTTGCCCACGGGAAGCGCCTCGAGCCAGCGCTCGGCCGGCTTGCTATACCAGAGTTCCTCGCCCGCACTTTGCTCCCTGACTTGCTCCGGCTGCGCCCGTGCGAAGGGCGACAGGACGCCAAGAGCGAACCCCGCCTTGAGAAAGCTACGTCTGGTTGCAGGCACGATCTTGTCCTTTCAGATGCAGGTGTAAAGGACCACGGAGCGCTCGTTGCCTATTCGAAACAGAACCAGGCCGGGACGAGTTGTCGTTCACAGAATCGTTCTTCGTCGCAGTAACGCCGGAGCAGAATGAAGAGAGTCTACTCCCTCCGGTCCCGGTCAGGACCCTCTAGAAAGCGTACTTCAAGGACAATTGAAGGAAGCGCGCGTCAGGAGTGTTGTTCTGGAAGAACTTCTCACTTGTGATTTGACCCCCTTGTGGACCAATGCCCTGGTTGGAAGGATTAGCCCAGGTTGGATGGTTCAACAAGTTGAAAGCATCCGCGCGGAACTGCAGATACTGCTCACGCCAGATGGTGAAGTTCTTGAACAAGGACATATTCACAGAGTAGTACCCGGGACCGTAGATCAGATTTGAACGCCCGCCAAGATAAGCAATTGCCGTCTGCTCATCGGTCACGACATTCGTACCCGTGATCAGGTTCCCCGCGAGGGGGTTCATGAAGGCGCAGGGGTTGTACCAGTTGTCTCTCGTCCTGACTTGGGTGGGACACGACGTGAGACTTGGGTTGTTCGCGGTGTCCGGTGTTCCGCCGGAAGCAAACGGATCACCCACGAGGATCGCTCTCGCACTACCACCATTTGCCGTGCTGATGCTCGGAGACACCGTGAATGGGATGCCCGTCTGCGCTGCGAAGGTAAGGCTTGTGGACCAACCTCCGAAGGCCTCATCCGCCCAGCGGGATGTGTTCAAGAACGAACGTCCCCTTCCAAAAGGCAGCTGATAGTTGCCATTCAGAGTGACGCGGTGGCGAACGTCGTAGGGGGAGTTGGTATATTCCTGAGTGTAGGGAATCAGCGCCATGTTGCGGTCGCCGATCGCGGTTGACAGGCCTCCCGCATCGCTGGTGTCGTCAAGCGCATGTGCCCAGGTGTAGGTTGCAAGAAATCCCAGACCATGAGAGGTCCGTTTTTCGAGCTTGGCTTGCAGCGAGTTGTAGTTGCTGACGCCTCCAAAGTGAATGATGCCGATGCCGCCAAGGTCCGGAAATGGCATGAACTGCTGGGTGGAAACGCCGGGGGCGAATAGGCCACGCAGGGTATTGGGATCGTAATACAGCGACAGATGGCGCGACTCGTTGCCCACATAGCCGAGCGTTGCCGCCAGATTGTTAGTAATCGCCCGTTGCACCGACAGGTTGTAGCTCATGGTGTATGGAGTCTTGACGTTGGCGTCAATTCCATGAAGGCCGGGGTCTGACACGAAGTTCTGTAAGCCGATCCCGGTTTTCGCGGTCAGTCCATTCTCCAGATTGATGCCCTCCGAGGCCAGGGAGGGGCAATTGCCACTCCCGCAATCCGGCGCGTATAGATAGACGTTATTGGACCAGGGGAAGTTCGTGCCAAGGTTCGTGTTGCCCTGGCTCTGCAACCCACCGTAAAAAATACCGAAGCCGCCGCGCAATACGGTTTGGGGGGTAGCTCGGTACGCGAAACCGATACGCGGCGCAAAGTTGGTCCTTTGCCCATTTGCCAGCCGATCGTTGCCTACATACTGGACCGTCACATGGTCAGTCGCGAGCGCAGCCAGGAAGGGTGCGCCCAGGTCTTGACCCTGCGACCGGCTGGGAAGCTCGTAAGTACCGGTTCCGGTGCCGATGCCAAGATTCCCAGTGGGAATGAAGTTTGCCTGGTTTCCAGCATTCTCCTTGTACGGCTGGTAGTAGTCATAGCGCACGCCAAGATTCAGGGTCAGGTTATGCTTGATCTTCCAATCGTCCTGAACATAAGCCGAGTCATACCACTGGGCGTCGTTGATGCTGGGGGTGGTATAGATGTCGGCCTGATGCATTTGGTCGACGAGAAAGTCTGCCGTTCCCGATCCGGTGGTTATAGAACTTCCGACCTGTGATGTGAACTGACCGTTGAAAAAGTATTGACCCAGCGGGGCCGCGGCATAGCGGTCGAAGACACGGATCGACTGAAACGATACGCCGGCCTTGAGCGAATGATCAGCGATGATCTTGGTGACATTATCCAGAATCTGATAGACGTTCTGCGCTTCATCCTGCGTACCAACCGATCCCCACTGATTGATACCAATGGTCCCGTCGAAATAGCCGAGGGGCAGACCGCCCAGACCGGGACCCAGATTCGGAACACCGCCCAGGCCGAGGGTCGCCGCCAGTCCGGTGTTGCCTGCGTTCGGCTGAAGATATCGGGACGCAATCCAGTTGTAGCCGAAACGAAATTCATTGGCGAGAGTAGGAGTAAAGACGTGAGTTTCACTCAACATTAAGTTTTCGGCCAGATTCGTGTCACGTTCACCACCAAAGCCGCTGCCGTCGAGAATAGGCCCCAGGGGAAGGCCGTGGGTGATGATTTCGTGTGCGTAACTGTAGCGCACATAAGCTTGGTCCTTCTGGCTTGCGTTCCAGTCAAGCCGCTGATCCCATTGGACCGTGTTATCCGCCCGTCCTACGTTGGTACGGTAATTTAGATAGGTTTGCCCGGCGATCCCAATATTGGGCTGCGGGTATAACTTAAGAATGTTCTGCGCGATCGGGTTGATCTGGCTTGGGCAGAAGACATTGTTGGCTCCGTTGCACGAGAGGGTCTCGGCGCCGCCTGAGTTGGGCTCATAAAGCTGAACTCCATATCCGAAATTATTGAGGCTCGGGTTCAGCATCTCGGAAAAGTCACCGGTACGCATTAACGCCGTCGGAACCGTGATCGTAGTGGGATTGGCGATCGAGATGCGGTTCGCCTCAATATCTCCGAAGTAGAAGAGTTTGTTCTTCCAGATCGGAAAGCCGATCGTCCCGCCGAATTGGTTCTGATGGTAGGGAGGGATGGTTGTAGCATCCCAGCTTTTGGCATCAAGACTTGTGTTGCGAAGATATTCCCACAGGTCACCGTGAATTTGCTGGGTGCCGGACTTGATGCTGGCATTCATGACTGCGCCGGCGGAGTGTCCGAATTCAGCGCTGTAGTTGCTGGTCTGCAGACTGAATTCAGCCAGCGCGTCGGGTGGAGGACGCATCACGAAGCTGGAGCCGTTCAGGAAGTCGACGAGGTTGGTATTGTTGTCCACGCCGTCAAGAATGAAGTTGTTCTGTTCGGCCCTTTGGCCATTGGCCACAAAGTCGCCCGTTCCACTGCCGCGCGTATTCCCGAATGGAGGTGCGACGCCTGCAGTCAGCTGGGCGATGTACACCCAGTTGCGTCCGTTGAGGGGCGTGTTATTGATGGTATCGGTGCTGATCACCTGTCCCACCGTGGCCTCTTCCGTTTGTAGCACCGCTGGCGCAGTCGACACCGTTATGGTCTCCGATACCGACCCTGGCTGCAGCGAGAGAACGACATTGAGACGCTGTTGAATATCGAGATGAAGGTTTTCCTGCGAGGTCGTTTGGAATCCGGCGGCGGTGGCACTGAGCTTGTAATTCCCAATCTTTACCGGAGAGAAAACATAAACGCCGCTGGCATTGGTGTCCCGGTCGAGGACCAACCCGGTATCAGCATTGGTAAGCGTAACGTGGGCATTCGCAAGAACTGCACCCGAGGAGTCCTGCACCGAACCGGTAATGGTTCCCTGATCCACCTGCGCTTTTGCCGCAGGCGCCAGAAACCCGAGAAACAGAAAAAGAAGCAGGCAAGACACTCTCCATGAAGCGAGCCCGACGAGTCGAAGATATTTACGGGTGAATTTGCTACACATTGTTCTGCCTCCATTTGCAGTTCGGTTGCTGAGGTCAGCGGGGTGCTCTGAAGGCGCTCGGAAATGGCAGCGATAACGTGGGCAAAAGGGATGTAGAAGGGATCGCTTTTGAGCGTATGCGACACGTTTCGGATCCACGGGCGCCTGCGAGATTAAGCGCTTATCCTGCGGTGCCTAAATTAAGCGCTCAAATGGACATCTGTCAATAGTTTCCATGTAAGTAATTGAAAACATGAAAAATAAAGTACAATCTAGTGGGAATTCCGCTTCGGGCTCTTTTGGTTTTTTCTGATGAATGAATAGTTAAATCGTTAAATCAGTGATTTCGCAAATGGAAACGGAATCGGCCGAGGGGTTGTTTTTTGGCGAGACCATTCGGGATAGGCGGCGCCATGCTCCATGCATGAGGTCAGTGAACGCCATCACTGAAGATGCACTTGGCGCGGTTTTGAGGGTTTACAAAGTTCCGATCGAGGCCTCTTTTTCGCCGCGTTTCTACGGGCTCCTGGGCGGCATTTCAGTAGGGTCGCGCGTCGAACAACTCTAGCGCGGCGAAACCGTGCCGGGTCTTGCGAGGCGATGCATTTTGCAGCCGGGGCGACCCGCGAACCAATGAACAAAGACGGAGCAATCCCAGTTGCAGCCCTTTCAGGGTCTTCGGCGTCGAACGCGCAGGCCGTTCCCGCTGCAATCTAGCATTGCATCCCATGCTTTGAGTGCTTAAATGCCAGTGCAAGAGGCCGACGGGGTTATGATTTGAGAGGGGAGAAATAATCGTGTCTGTTCGGGGAGCCGTTCCGACAAACAACGGGAGCGAAGCGTTGGTGAAGCACACGGTGGCGGATCGCCTGCGGGCCGAGATTGCCAGCGGAAGTTTGCGGCCGGGCGCGCGAATCGTAGAGGGAACTTGGGCGCGGAGAATTGGAGTGGCGCAGGGCTCCATTCGTGAAGCCATCAACCTGCTTGCCCAGGAGGGATTTGTTACCAAGGCATCGGGGCGCAGCGCCCGCGTGGTCACTCTGAGCGAGAACGACGTGCTGCAGATGTACGAGATACGCGGTGCTCTGGAAGGACTGGCTGCACGCCTGCTGGCGCAGAAAGCCCGGGACCTGACACCCCTGGAGCAAGGGCTCGAGATGATGCGCAGGGCGATGAAGAATGACTCTCCGCAGGAGCTGATTGATGGGGATCTGAAGTTTCACCTGGAGCTCTGCCGGCTCTCAGAGAACGCCTATGTGTACGAGCATGCCCGCAAGGTGCTGTTGCCTCTGTTCGCCTTTGTGCGCATCCTCGTGCTGTCGAGCGGGCAGGATACGTCGGTGTGGGGGAAGGATCTGGAGGCGCATCAACGGATTCTGGACCTGTTGAAAGAGGGCCAGGGAGAGGTGGCGGAGCAGTACATCCAGCGCGCGATGGCTCGCTTTGCGGCGACAGCCTACGATAATTGGGAAAAGAAGCCGGCTGTGCCCAAACGTAATCGGCGGTGAGCTTCATGGGCTCGTCCGCTTGGCAGCCATGGATCCGCACCTGGCCAGCAATCATCTCCCTTCCACAGCAGCGGATCGAACCTGGTTCCAACTTGCGAATGAGCGAAGGAGGGAAGGTGTTGATTCGTGGCCAGGCGAGCAGCGCCGAGCACTGGCTTGCAGGGGAAGCTTTGGGGGCGATCTTAGTGCGCGTTGCCGGATGTAAAGAACAGCGTCGCAATGATCAGCAGCCCCAGTCCTGTACTCAGAAATAATTTGGCTCGCCCTGGAGCTTTTCTCCATTCTCCTGTGAGGATGCCGGATAGGGTCGCGGTCATGATCATGAATATCTGGAAAAGTCCCCAGCCTACGGAGGTTCCCAGCGTGCCGAGGAATGCTGTGCTCATGCCATACAGAGCAAACGCGCCCATCCAGAGCAGTGCCATAAGAGACGACCAGAGCATATCGGGGAACGGCGCTCGAAATGCCGACCAGCTGCGGCCGCGCGATAGCAGATACACGGAATATGCGGCATTGGGAAGAAATCCACCGGCCAGCCCCACCGGCCACACGGAATACCCAGCCAGGTAGGGCGAATTTCCGCGCGCCACCGCTTGCAGCGCGATGTCCTGACCGAAGGCGAAAGAATAGTTCAGCATAGGAGCCATGAATCCGCAGAGCACCGCAAGCAAAATCGCTGCTGGGTAACTGCTGCGTTGGAAAGGCGAACTGCCTGCCTTCGAAGGTTGATCCTTGAGATGTCCTCCCCAGGCAGTGATCGCAATGCCGAGAACCATCGCCGAAACCCCGGCCAGCACCAGAGAAAGGGCTCTCGAGTTCACGGCGCTGTACTGTGCGGCGAACAGGGGCACGAGCGTTCCCAGCACCGCACCGATGCCCACGATGATGGCGTACGCTATGCCGAGGCCCAGGCGCGCCACCGAGATCCCGAAAAGGATTTGCGCGATACCCCAGCCCGCTCCGAAGGCGATCGGCGCTAGCAGTTGCGAGGGACGGAGCGCTGCGTACACGCCGCCAAGATGGTGGACGAGAAGAAGCGCCAGGCCCCAGGGAAAGACCACGAGAGACAACAAGCTGAAGACCCACCACATGTTCTCCCATCTCCAGGATCGGAGAAACTTGACGGGGAGCATGCAGTTGCCGGACATGACGCCCGCGAGGATGGTGAGCACCAGACCTGCTGCTGTGGACGAAGTCATGCAGAATGCATGCCCGTGAGTTCGGTGAGGTCGGAGGAGGCGCCCGGTTCCTGTGGTGTTTTGTAAACCCCTGCCTCCACCTGCGCGGGGAACACAAAGTGGGGGCGCAGATGAGGAATGTATTCGAGGAACAGGACCTCGTGGCCCAGCGCGACCCGGTTGAACAACACAAGATGTTGATGAATCTGTCCCATATCTCCGACATGGGGAACAAGAGGCAAGTTGAACTTCCGGGCAAGCAGGCTTACGGTAAGAAACTCACTGACCCCGGCGAGCCGGGTGACGTCCGCCTGGATGTAGTGTATGGCGCGTGCCTGAAGAAAGTTTTTGAACACAACCCGGTTGGGGATGTGTTCGCCGGCAGCAAGTTTTAGCGGTGCAATCTCACGCGCTAATTCGGCGTGGCCCAGCAGATCGTCGGGGTGCGTGGGCTCCTCAATCCACAGGGGCTTGAAAGACGCGAGTTGCCGGACCATGCGCGAGGCGGTGGGCAGGTCCCATTGCTGATTGGCGTCGAACATGACGGTGCTGCCCTCTCCGGCGCATTTTCGCAGCATGGCAGCGCGGCGCAGGTCACGGCTTTCGTCGGCCGATCCCACCTTGAGCTTGAAGGCGGTAAACCCATTGCTCATGGCGCGCTGCGTCAATTCGCGGACCTTCTGGTCGTCATACGCCATCCAGCCGATGGAGGTATCGTATCCGGGATAGCCGCTGTAAAGGATCGGTTCCCGGTCCTGGCGGGTGGACCAATGCGTGCGCAACAGGTCGAGAGCTTCCTGCGCTGAGAGAATATCTTCCAGATAACTAAGATCGAGAACCGAGACCAGCTGTTCGGGTGTGAGATCGAGCAACAGCTTCCAAAGAGGAAGGCCACGGCTCTTTGCCCAAAGATCAAAGCAGGCGTTCGTGATCGAAGAGAGCGCCAGGTGAACCACGCCTTTGTGCGGTCCAAGCCACCGCATTGCCGGATCGTCGGCGAGAGACCTCGAAATGCTGCCGAACTCCGCCATCATGTCATCGATGGCCATCCCGAGCAGCGGCCGGGCAAGGAGTTCAATCGCATCGCAAACCAGCCGGTTTCCATCTCCCAGCGTGAGGGTAATGCCGGTTGCGGAGTTGCCGCAGGGGGTGTGCAGACAAGTGACGGCAAGACTGTATTCGGGCCGGGTATGAACCGCATCCGTCCCCGCACCCGGTGGAAGGGGGTATTTCATATCAAATGCGGTGATGCGGTCGATGACCCACATTGGCATGATGACTCCTGCAGCTAACGTCGATAGCCCAGTTCCGCGCCACCGCTGACCGGCACAATGCATCCAGTCATAAAACGCGCCCGCTGCGAAAGCAGGAAAACGGCGACGTCCGCGATCACGTCGCCGTGCGGGCATGGTCCCAGAAGGTGGACCTCATCTAAAGACCGGCGTATGGCGGACGGGTCCGGCTGTTCGGCACACCAGCGCTCCAGCATGGGCGTCCAGACAGCGGCCGGGCAGATCGCATTCACACGAATCGACCGCCGGGCATAGTCGACCGCCATCGCTTTGGTGAGCGAAACGACCGCGCCCTTGCTGGCGACATAGGCGGCATGATCTTGCTGACCAATCAGACCCACCATACTGGCGGTGTTGAGAATGGCCCCCTTGGATGCGGCGAGCGCGGGGAAGGCATAGCGGGTCGTCCAGTAGATCGACTTCACGTTGACGTGTTGCAGCACATCCCATTGCGCCTCACTGGTCTCATGTAGAGGTAGAGAGGGCATGGCGATTCCCGCGTTGTTATGCAACGCATCAATTCGGCCGAAGCGCCTCTGCACCTCCGCCATGGCGGACTCGACCATCGCGCCTTCGGCTACATCGGCATGGAGCGCGATCGATCCCGCGCCGGCTTTTGCCGCGGTGCGCTCCGCGGCTTCGATGTGGTGATCGAGAATCGCTACGGTGGCGCCTTCGCGCGCATACGCCAGCGCGCATTCCGCCCCAATTCCCTCGCCACCGCCCGTCAGTACGATGACTTTATCGAAGAGTTCACCCGGCATGGTTGACGCTGGTCCTCACAACCCGTGTTGAACTCCAACCTGACGGCTGCGGATCGTGTCCTTCTTCGAGCTCCGCCGTCGAGGTCCGCGCCTCGCGCACATGCAAGTTGGAGGTATTTGGGCGCTCAAATCTCGAATTGAAGCATATATCGATGCAGATGTATCGTCAAACGGCTAGAATAAGCACTTATAGGACATTTCAACAGAGGCTTCGGCAGGTTGCAGCAAAGCCGAGGGAAAGGCATGCAGAACGAGCGGAACGACTCCAATTCATGGGAAAGGACTGGCCTGCTGGGCCGCTTCTTCAGCCGCGTCCGATGCTGCCGCACCGAGCGTTGCCCGCAACCGTGCCTGCTGGCGTCGCGCCTGCGTCTCCCGTTCTGCCTTCCGCGAGTCCGGCAACAGATCGCAGCGCAGCCAATCAGGCGAATCTGAATGGAGAACGGCTTATCCGTCGGTACCTGTTGCTGCCGTCCCCTGGTTGAGCGTCTCTTCCACTTTACGCAGAAGTTCGGAAGGAAGGAAGGGTTTCTCCAGGATGTTTGCGCCGTACTTGATCCGTTCGCGCGATTCGGGAAACTGGTCACCAAAGCCGGTAATAAACAAAAACTTCGTCTCGGGACGAGCCGCGCGAATTCGCTTTTCGAGCTCAAGTCCGTTGAGACGGGGCATGACAATATCACTCACGACAAGATCTATTGTGCCATCGTGTTGCTCGCACAAGCGGAGTGCCTCTGCACCATCGGCGGCGGGAAGGACGGAAAACCCATTGCCTTCGAGCGCCCGATAGAGAAGGTTTCGAAGGTTGTCGTTGTCTTCGACGATCAAGATGGTGATGGAACGCTGGTCAGGCATTGCGAGGTGAGGCTGCCTGTGCGGCGATTGAGCTCCTCCCGTGCGGCGTAGTTCTAGCTCACGCGTCATCCGTCGAGCGAGTATGCGTAACGAATCGCGCTGCTCCTCTGTCAGGAGGTGTGCCACTCGGTCCATCACGGCCAGCGTACCCAGAGGGTGGGAGTCATCGATAACTAACGGTATCCCGGCGTAGAATTGAATCCCGATTTGCTTCACCAAGAAACTGCTCGCGAATCTTTCGTCCGAGAGCGGATCCGGGACGATCAGGACGTCGGGTTGCAAGATTGCATAGGCACAGAACGCGCCCTCTCGCGGAATCTCATGCGACTCAAGGCCGATGGATGCCTTAAACCATACCCTTTGCTCATCGATGAAAGCGATGACGGCGACTGGCGTATCGCAGATCAGAGCGGCCAGACGGGCAATGTCGTCGAACACTTGCTCGCGAGAAGTCCCAAGAATTCGAAGGCCACGAAGACTTTCGAGACGGGAACTTTCGTTTTGTGGTAGAGGTAGTTGCACTCACGCCCCAGAACAACGCATGAGAAGCGGTGCCCCCTCAGGCCGCCGTAATATCGGTTGCGAACTTTAGCAGCGTGCCACGAAAGCAAATGACTATTCGCGCAGCGAAGCTATACGAAGGTTTAGTGCGGTAGGTCGCTACTCTCTGTCCAGCTCACTGATGTTAGTAAGTAACAATGCGCACAAGGGCCACTCGACAAAACCAGCCGCGCCATTGAGAGCACGGCGGAAAGGTGCCGTCCGCATGCACCGGTGCCAATGTTCCGGCACTGCTCTGTCATTCGAATCCTCGCTTCATGCGGCGCTCGTCGTAATGTTCCCACATAGTGACTGGACCATTATGATCCAAATTGTTACCCTCTATGAGCACAGTTAGCACTAAAACCAGATCGTTGTCAAGATCGACCAATCAGGAAGATTCTTCGGTCAAAGGTGTTGTGGTTTCGTCGGTCCTGAAAGGTCATACCGTAAAACATAGTCCGCTCCGAAGAGCTAAACCATTTAGGATGTGTGAGAGAGTATGCCGGAGCTTGGACTTGCGCTTGATTCCGCCGATTCCCCTGATTCCTCAGATCTGACCGTCGGCCAGCATCTCAATTTACTGGATCTGGTACAGATTGGACTTAGTCAGCGCACGATAGGGGTTCTTCTGCCCGGGCTGGCACTCCGCCTGCATCATGCCTCGAGTTTTGACGTTGTCACATTGGGTCTTTATGACTCAAGTGCGGAAAGCATCCATCTGAGCATTTGCAAGGCGGGGGAGGCGGAGAGCAAATGCGAATCCCTTCCCGCGGACGCCTGTGCAATCGGTCGTGTGTGGAAAAATCAACGATCCGTACTTGTCCAGGATTTGGATGCCGAACCCAAGTTACCCGTTTTCCTACAGTCGCTTCGCCGACTCGGTGTTCGTACTTACTATGTCTTTCCCCTGACCACAAGTCGTCGCAAGCTGGGAGCCATAGGGTTTGGCAGTTTGCTGGTCACGCCTAAGACGAATGCGACGATTGAGTTCTTGCGCCGTGCCGCGGCGATCATCGCTCAGCTTCTGGACACCGCGCCTTCCTCCGATGGGCTTTCAGCGCCGACGGATTACTCCCCAACCCCGACGGCCGCGGTACCCAGGCTCGAACCAGAACTCCAGGATTTTGACCTAGGGGATAACCCGCATCGCGACGAAGCTCTCCAGGAAATGATAGGGAATAGCGCGCCTCTGCAAGAAGTTTTACGACAGGTGAGGATGGTAGCTACAACGGACGCCACCGTGCTCCTACTGGGCGAAACCGGTACCGGTAAGGAGCTAGTCGCACGCGCAGTTCATCAGCTCAGCCCGCGGGCCGACAGCAAGTTCGTTAGCGTCAACTGTACTGCGATTCCGACAGATTTGTTGGAAAGCGAGTTATTCGGACACGAAAAGGGGGCATTCACCGGGGCCATCAATCGGTATGTAGGTCGATTGGAACTGGCTGACGGAGGCACTTTGCTATTGGACGAGGTAGGAGATCTTCCAAGCATCATTCAGCCCAAGCTGCTACGGGTACTGCAGGACAAGGAATTCGAAAGGCTCGGCAGTAACCGGACTGTAAGAGTCGACGTTCGGTTAATCGCTGCCACAAATCAGGACTTGCGTCGGAGCATCGCCGAGGGTCGCTTCCGGGAGGACTTATTTTACAGACTGAATGTCTTTCCGATTTACGTTCCCCCTCTGCGAGAGAGAAAAAGTGACATTCCTGCCCTTGTGCGTTACTTCGTGTCCAGATACGCAAGTGAAAGGAAGAAGTCGATAACGACTATCCCTGCCAAGGCGATGGATGCCCTTCTGAATTGGAGCTGGCCGGGGAACATCAGAGAATTGCAAAACCTGATTCAGCGATGCGTGATTTTGACGAACTCACCAGTCCTGAGGGTTCCCCTTGGAGAACTAAGAAGCAACGCGAAGCCATCTTCTGGCAAGCTGCCCCTAGAGGTCGAGCGCGAGCTCATCCTTCAAGCTCTGGAGGAGTCGGGAGGAGTGATCGGTGGCGCATCGGGTGCAGCCAATCGACTGGGAATGAAGCGTACGACCCTCTACTCGAAGATCAAAAGGCTGAACATTCGTCCCAATGAGTCCGAGGACTAGCAGCCAACTGTGTGCGCGAATGTCGGACATCTTTGGGCATTGGCAGACTCTTCGGGGTAGATGGAAAGGCGCAAACGTGTCGAGTCCGGAAACTGGGTCGGCAGTCAACGCCACCCGGGGGGGCGGGCCACCGATAAAGGCTGGACCGTATTTGCTAAGACTCAGAAGTCGACATCAAACGGCGGGCGATTGGCTGAGGTCCCCGAAGGCAGGAGTGCTGGATCACTGGATTAGCCTGTGGAGCCTCCATCGAGAGCCCATCCTCCAAAACGCAGATGCGCGTACTTTGTGTGTGGGGAATGCGCCCCCCGGAAATGTACTGGATGCGAACCACGGACCGGGATCACTGTCTGCCAATGTCCCCGGCTTTCTGATCCGTTTGGGCTTGCTGTTGCCTTGAAGTGACGAACCTTGAAGTGACGAACGTGGCTTTAAAGCAGGGAACTGAGACCTGACGTGACGAACGTCTGTCGTCGACACTGTCGACACTCTGCCACTGAGATACCGAGGCCGTGTTTTCTATGACTTACCTGCTGCCCGGAGATGGACCAGTACATGCACCCAGTTAAGAAAGGATGCGGCGCGTTCTGAACCGACGCTGCGATTGCGGATTGGACAACTTGCGAATGAACTTTTGTCTCCCGGACTGCGTTCGTGGCAGAATTTAAGGAACGCCGCAAATTCGATCCTCAGACATTCCTTTGGAATGTTAGCGTTGGCAGGACAATCGCAGTTTTCCCCAAGAAACAGACGATCTTCTCTCAGGGCAACCCTTCCGATGCTGTTTTCTACATATTGAGAGGAAGAATAAAACTGAGTGTCGTGTCGAAGGGCGGGAAGGAAGCCACGCTAGGGATTCTAAACGAGGGCGACTTCTTTGGAGAAGGCTGCCTTACGGGACAGCCCCTCCGGATGTGCTCGGCAACCGCAATGACCGATTGCACCGCGATGCGCATCGATAAGAAATCCATGACCGAAGTGATCCACCGGGAACATGCATTTTCCGACATGTTCGTGGCATATTTGCTGAAACGGAACATCCGCCACGAAGCGGATTTGGTTGACCAGCTTTTCAATTCCAGTGAGAAACGGCTGGCTCGTATACTCCTCCTGCTGGCTCACTTCGGCGAGGATGGAAGACCCGAAGTTGAGATTTCCAATATCAGTCAAGAAATGCTTGCAGAGATGGTGGGTACCACTCGCGGACGAGTCAATTTATTCATGAATCGGTTTAGGAAATTGGGGTTTATCGATTATCGCGTTGGCGATGCATTGCAGATTCATAGCTCCCTTCTCAACATCGTCCTCCACGACTAGTTCTGCAAACCAGGCCCGAAGCTTCGCCTGAATTCCGGTGGTCGCGTCGAGAGTTTGGCTAATTCGGAGGAGTGGTCCGAATTGGAGGGCTATTGGCTGGCAGGAGCCGGCGCTGCCTCGTGGACAGAGAAGCGCACGCTGTTCGCGATAGGCTTCGCCGTGAACACGTCGGCGACTTTTAGCTTTGGGACGATCCATGGGCCAGTCTTCAGAAGTACGGCACCCAGGGAGAGTTCTTGTCTGATTGGGCCGGCAATGCCGGTCAGCCAGCTTCTCAGTCTCTGCCCGACACCGCAGCGCGACGCTTCCCCCTCGATCTCATCTTCTCATCTTGCAAACGGTTCAGTGGACCCGATCGCTCCATTCAAATCCCGTAGACACTAGTCGGGGAGGCTTCCTTCAAGTCGCTGTTTCTGAAGCGTCCGCCCGAAGTCATGCACCTGACGACCGGTTGTGAAGCGGGCGCCCCAGAGGCAGCCCTAAGACTTCTTATTACTAATCTCCTTATGGCGGGACCGGGCCACTTCCGGCTTGCCGCCCGCTTCAAGAGTGTTGGCATCGTGACTTGGACCGAGATCCCCTGGCTTGGCTCTTGGCCTTACGTTTGTCCCATTTCCGCTGACTTGGACAATTCGTAAATTTCCGAATCTGGGCATTCTTTCTCTAATCCAACTGTTAAGATGTGAAACCTCACATGCCTTTCTTCCGGCAAGATTCTACAGCGGCAGCACGCGGTAGGAGGTGACCCAGTATGACCGAAAAGGCAAGTTCCAAGGCAATCCACGACCTTCCTCAACAAGACGTTCTCCCGGCCGTCTCTAGGCGCAACTTCATCAAGGGCGTCATCACCAGCGGTGTGGCAGTGTCTTCGGCGAGCTATTTGTTTCGCGCCTCCTCTGTTCTGCCTGGCCAGCAGTCGGTGGCGGGTGTAGGGGAGCGGCTGATTACGCTGAACGTCAACGGTCAGCAGCGGCGCGTCGATGTCATGAAGCAAGAGACGTTGGCTTGGACGCTCCGCTATAAACTGGGCTTAACTGGCACCAAACTGGGATGCGACCGGGCTGAATGCGGATCTTGCACCGTCCTTGTAGACGACATTCCCCTCTATTCGTGTTCGGTGCTTACCCACAGGGTGCGTGGCCGGAAAGTGATGACCATCGAAGGCCTGGCAAGCGCCGACGGAACCTTGCACCCCGTACAACAGGGTGTCATCGACGAGCAGGGATTTCAGTGCGCGTTCTGCATGTCCGGCTTCATTATGACCACCGTGGGATACCTGAAAACCAATCCCAATCCCACGCGCCAGGAACTGGCGCACGGGATCTCGGGAAATCTGTGCCGCTGCCAGGATTATGACAAGATTTTGACCGCGTTGATGCGCGGCGCCGACCATATGCGGAGGTCTACGCTTGGATAACAAAAAGGTTGTTGATACCAGCAAGGCTGCTGAGCGCGAGTACGGAGTCGGGTACAAGCTGATCGGCAAAAACTACCAAACCGCCGATCTCTATGCAAAGGTCACGGGCCAGGCAAAGTACGCTGAGGATTTTCGCGCGGACGGCATGCTGTTCTGCAAACTTCTACTGAGCCCCATGCCGCATGCGCGGGTAACGCGCATCGATGCCAAGGCGGCGCTCGCCCTGCCAGGCGTCAAAGCCATTCTCACAGCGGACGACCTTCCCGCCCCGGCCGATACCCTGACCGACAATGGAACCGTGATCAAGGCCAGCAAGTGGGGGGAACGCGGTCTCACCATGGAGCCGGTTTATCAGGGCGAACCGATTCTTGCGGTGGCCGCCGTCGACGAACTCACCGCCGCGGAAGCCATTGAGAAAATTCAAATCGATTTTGAACCGCTTCCGTTCGCGGTCGATCCGCTCGACACCCTGCGACCGGGCGGTCCTAATCCGCGAACCGATGGCAACGTCTGGACCCGGCCTGCGACAACCGGCTCGAAACCTGGCTCGCCCCAAGGCCCGGCTCCGCCTGTGGTCACCGAACTCAAGTGGACCAAGACGGACTTCGAAGAGGAAAAGCACGGCCGTCTTCCGAGGGGCAAGACTCCCGACGAATGGACGTATGGCGATCTCGATTCAGGTTTCAAGAATGCGGCACTCGTTCTTGACGAGACCTTCGTCACTCCGGACACAAGCCATCAGACCCTGGAGACCCGCAGCGCAATGGCTTACTGGCAGAACGGCAAAGTCTACATCTACACGGGTACTCAAAGCACCGCGCAAACACTGCCCGCGATCGCGCGTTGGTTGAACATCGATCCGGACAAAGTTGTTTTCGTCAGCGAATACACTGGAGGCGGGTTCGGCAGCAAGATCACCGGCGGGGTGACGATGATCATCCCTGCGCTTCTGGCGAAAAAAACGAATGCTCCGGTGATGATGCGCATCAGCCGCGAGGAGGAGACCTTCATCGGACGCGGGCGTCCCAGTTTTCAGGGACGAATGAAAGTCGGCTTCTCCAAAGAAGGACGGATTACAGCCCTCGACATGTTCGTTATCTGCGACAACGGTCCCTACGACGCTGTGGGTGATTCCCCTTCATCGGGACGCATCGTGTCTCTGTTGTACCAGCCACAAGCCATGCACTGGCGTGGGTTAACGGTGTTGACCAACACGCCGCCCCGCAGTGCGCAGAGTTCCCCGGGCGGGCTGCAGGGGATTGTCATTATCGAGCCGATCATCGCGAAAGCGGCGCGTAAGCTCGGAATCGACCAAGTGGCGATCCGCCGCATCAACTGCCCCGAGGGGAAAGCCCCATTCGGACCGCTGGCACAGGGGAAAATGCAGTACGCCACAAGCGCATTCCTCAAAGAGGCGCTCGACCGCGGTGCGGAGCAATTCAGATGGAGCGAGCGGGTGGCGCGCACTCCGAAGAGGATCGGCACGAAAGTGCGCGGCGTCGGCGTCTCGCTAAGCTGTTACGTCGGCGGCACCATCGGGTTCGACGGGCTTCTCGTCATCAAGCCCGATGGCCGGATCAACTTCCAGTCTGGAATCGGCAACCTGGGAACCGAGTCGGTGATCGACGTACATCGCGCGGGGGCGGAGGTTCTGGGCGTGCCGTGGGAAAAATGTGACGTAACGTGGGGCAACACGGCGCAGAATCTTCCTTTCACCTGCGTCTCCGGCGGTAGCCAGACAACGCACGCGATGACGCGGGCGGCGTATGCCACCGCAATGGACGCAAAGAAGAAGCTTCAGGAAATCGCCTCCAAGAAACTCGGCGGCAAACCCGAGCAATACGAGGTCAGCAACGAACGTGTTTTCCGCAAGGGCGGCGGAGCCGGCATGACGTTGGCGCGGGCCGCGCAACACGCCATCGAACTGGGCGGCATTTACGATGGCCACGAGGTGTCCCCCAATCTCCACAAATTGACGCAGGCGTCGGTCGCGGCATTGGCGGGCCAGGGCTTGGTGGCGGCGGCCAAGGACACTTATCCTCGCGACGGCTCCACGTTTTCCTATGTCGCCAGTTTCGCCGAAGTTGAAGTCGATGTCGAAACCGGCAAGTACTACATCGTGGATTTCCTCGCCTCCGCCGATGTCGGTACCGTGATCCATCCCCGAGCGCTTGGCGGCCAGGTGCTCGGCCGTTCGACGCTCGGCATCGGACATGCGATTAGCCAGAAATGGGTGTTCGATCCGCGCTACGGCGAGATGCTTTCCAAGCGTTTCTACCACAGCAAACCGCCCACGATTCTGGATGTTCCCGTCAATATGCAATGGACGGCGTTGGACATTCCGGACCCGGAGACGCCGGTGGGCGCTCGCGGTGTCGGCGAGCCACCGGTTGGAGGTGGGTGTGCTTCCATCCTGAACGCGCTCTCGGATGCATTGGGGGACGAGATTTTCCAGCGGGCGCCGGTGAACGCCGACACTATTCTGACGTCGCTCGAAGCGGGCAGACCGATGCAGCATCCGCTCATGGCCCATATTTGATATGGATTTTGAAGGAGAGTTATGGCTGTCATACGAGACGTAATGGCCGCGTTCGAACTGTTTCAGCCCACTTCCGTCGAGGAGGCGCAGAAGCTTCTCGCACAGCACGGAGGAGACGCCTGGGTGCTGGCAGGAGGGCTCGACAGCTTCGACTGGCTGAAGGATCGAATCAAAAAGCCGAAGGTGGTGGTCGATCTGAGCGGAATCGAGGAACTGCGAGGAGTTCGCACGAGCGGCGATGGTATCGAAATCGGCGCGATGACCACGCTCACCGAAGTAGTGAATCATCCCATCATCAAGCAGAAGTATGATCTGCTGGCGCAGGCTGCGGAATTGGTGGCCTCACCGCAGATCCGCAACCAGGGAACCATCGGCGGGAATGTTTCCCAGGATACGCGTTGCTGGTATTACCGCGGCGGTTGGCCCTGCTATCGTGCCGGCGGCAACCTGTGCTATGCCGATACGCCGGAGGGCCGCAACCGGGAGCATGCCATTCTGCATGCGGACCGCTGCGTGGCGGTGAATCCCTCCGACACGGCCCCGGCCCTGATTGCGCTGGACGCCAAGTTCGTCCTGCGCACGCCCAAGGGTGAGCGGGTGGTGGATGCCGAGGATTACTTCATCGGTCCTGAGATCGATATTACCCGGCTGCACATCTTGCAGCCCGGCGATCTGCTTACTGCCATCCGTATCCCGTCCACCTGGGCGGGCGCGCAATTCTATTTTGAAAAAGTGCGGGACCGCAACGTTTGGGACTTCCCGCTGCTGAACGTTGCCTCGGCCATGGTCCTATCCGGCAGCGTGATCGGGCGCATGCGAATCGCGGTGAACGGCGCCGCCGCCAGACCGTTAAGGCTGAAGGCAGTCGAAGATGCGGTTCGGGGCCAGCCGCGGAACCCGGCGACGGGCGAGATGGCGGGAAAGCTCTCCGTCGAAGGAGCGGTTCCATTGCAGTTCAATACCTACAAGATTCCGCTGATGAGAAATCTGGTGAAACGCGCCATCAGTGGAGTCGAGGAGGCCACATGGGCTTCGTAGAGTGGGCCACGAGTCCGTGGGGGCAGAGCGTCCCCATCCATATTGCTTGGTTCCTGATCTGGGTTGCGGTGATCGCCGGGTTACTCTTCCTGATCGTTCACGCCATCTACGTCATGTATTTCGCCAAGGCAAGAGAGTTTGCCGGCGATGCCTCTTCCCAAGTCGTTGCCCGGATACCCAAGCGCGTTCCCCGGCACTCGCTGGTCGCTCGGATGTTTCACTGGATCATGGCAGCCTCCATGTTCACGCTGCTGTTTACCGCCTTCCTTCCGAAGGTAGGCGTCCAGTTTCCCTGGGTGACCTATCACTGGATCGCCGGCACCGTGTTAACCGCTTCCGTCGTTTTTCACATCATTCATGCCTCCTTCTGGCTGGATTTCTGGTCGATTTGGCCCGACCGAGTCGATCTGGATGATGCCGGGAAAAGAATTCGCCGGTTTCTCGGAATGCCGGCGCCGCCGCCGCGAAAGTTTGCCAAGTATCCCCTGGAAAACAAGCTCTTCCACGGTGTCATTATCCTGTGCGGTCTGTCGGTAATCCTTACCGGCGTTTTCATGATGTCTCGGGTGCGCACGATCTTTTTCCACCGGAATCCGTATCTATTCAGCGACATGACCTGGGGCCTGATGTACGTGCTGCACGGATTGGCAGGCGTGGGGCTGATTGCGCTAGTCATGATGCACGTCTACTTCGGGCTCCGGCCGGAGAAACGCGCGATCACGAAATCGATGATCTTCGGCTGGATGGACCGCGACTTCTATCTGGAAGAGCACGATCCCGAGCGATGGAGGGTCGAGACGCCTTCTTCCTCACCGACATCCAAGCGGGCTGAAGGTCGAGGACTAACGGATGCTGGCTGAGATCTGCGATCGTTGTGAAGCAGTCGAAGAATGCTACGAGTTCCTGCTGGCATACGCAGCCCAGGGGCTACCGAGTGACCAGGGCAGCAAGTCGGGTGGACAAGTCCGCGAGTTTCTGCATCGCGCCGTCGAAGCCTTGACGGGGCTGCCGGAAGCTTGTGCGATGGGAGTCAAACAGGAAGGCCTTGAGCCCGCCGGCAAATACCTGGCGTTCGTTGCGGTACTCGATCGCGACTCTCGCGACTCTCTTGCTGCCATCGAAGTGGTTCTCGCTCAACCCGTGATCAGTTCCCAGTTGATTGACAATCTGAACGCTTCCATCCACCTGCGAGCGCTCCTCACCGACCTATTTCTGCTGGGTGAGATTCTGAGAAAACACAGCAAACCGGCAGTGGAGGTAGTCACGGGCGACGGCGATTGAAGAAATCGCCCCCCGGCCTGGCTGACTACAATTTGCCTTCGCCAGCACCATGCATAGCCTGAGAAGGAATCCCCGCTCTTTATGGCGGGGAAGAGGTCAACCCTGCGCACTTCCCCATGGATTGATCTCCGTGCCCGGAGCGAGCGTTGACACGCGCTGATTCGGCGCGTCGAAACAAGCAAACTATGGAACCGCTGGCCATTGGAGGTCGGTTCAATCCCAGATGGCGGGCAGTTCACTCCTCGCGAAGTAATATCACAGGATCAATAGACATCGCGCGTCGCGCTGGAATCCACGTTGCCAGTAAGCCCAGGAGCGCCATAGAGAAGACAACACCAGCCAATACCACCGGATCGCGAGGAGTTGCCTCGTACACGATGAAAGCCAGTACTCTGCTGGCCAGAATCCCCCCGAGGAGTCCCGCTGCCGAACCAAAAGCCAGCAACTTGAAGGCGCGTCCTAAGGCTGCCATTAACACTTCCCGGCGCGGCGCGCCTAGGGCAACGCGGATTCCCAACTCGCGTAAGCGCTTGCTGACCGAGTATGCGGCCATTCCAAAAATGCCTGTGATGGAGAGCATCGCGCCCAGCCCGCCCAGAACTCCCAGCGCAATCGATGCCGCCCGCGCAGGTAGCAGTGCACTTCCCAGCTCGTTGTCCCACGTGTTGATCGTAAGCGGGAGCCCTTCATCCAGGCTGCGAAGCGTCTGCTCCAGAACCGGTGCCAGATCCTGCGCGTTGTGATCTGTGCGCACGATCATCCAGGTCCAGGTCGACGGTGATTGCAACATCGAAAGGAACATGGCCGGCTGGGGTTCTTCGCTTAGAGTTTTATACTTTCCATTTTCAACGATGCCGACGACCCGCACCCGCGTCCCGTCGCCGAACTTGAACGAATTGTCGATCGCATTCGTTTCTGCGCCGAAGAGCACGCGCGCAAACTCCCGGTTCACCACGGCTACTCTCGGAGCGCCTTGTTTGTCATCCCATGTGAACACTCGTCCTTGCAACAGGGTTGTGCCAGCGGCGTGAAAGTACCCGGGCGACACGGAGTACTCCACGGGATGCGCCGCCGCATTCGAACTACGGTAGTCCGTTGTGCTGTCCTTGAAGACCGTGTTCTGGCTCCAACCCAGGTTTAACGGGATTCTGCCGGCGTAGGCAGCCGCGGTTACCCCAGCAATGTTCTCGACTGCGGCAAGCATACGTTTTTGCATAGCCGCGGCCTGCTCGCCTTTGTAGCCGGCCATATCCAGTTCTGTATTCACCTGCAACACGTTCTGAGGCACAAACCCGAAGTCGCTATGCAAGGAGCGAATCATTCCCCGAACCGCGACCAGCGACGAGGTGACCAGTACCGCGCACACCGCAATCTGCGCGCCCAGCAGCAAGTCGCGCAATGTGACGCGCCGTGAGTTCGTCCATCCGCTGCTTCCACTCTTGATCCCCTGGAAAGGATCGGTCTTCAACACCTGGCGTACCGGCACCATGCCGAACAGGAATCCACTAGCCAGCGCCAGCAGCAGCGCTACCGCATAGGTCAGCAGGTCGGGATGAATGTCAAGATAAATGGGAAAAATGGGATCAGGACGCCAGGCGCTTAACATGCGCAGCAACACAACGCTTCCAGCCATGCCCAGCGCGCCGCCGGCAATCGAAACCAGAACTGCTTCGGTGAGCAGTTGCCGCACAATGCGTCCGCGGCTGGAACCAAGCGCCAGACGCAGGGCGACTTCGCGCGTGCGATCCGCGGCGCGAGCAGCGAACAAACCGCCGAGATTCGCGCACGCTGCTAGCAGGATCAGTCCAGCAAGCAGCATTAGGCCGGCTACAAAGGCGTGGATCGGGCCTCCTAGCATGTCGCCCGCTAGGCCGGGACGCGCCAGCCCAAACGCTATGCCGTCGTCTTCCTTGGGATAGCTCTTAGCCAGATACGCCGCGATGCTGTTCAGCTCGGCCCTGGCCTGCGCCGGAGTTATGCCGCTCCTCAATCGGCCAATCACCCACCTCCCGCGATTGCTGCGCGAATCCAGATTGCTCCAGCCCTCAATCTGCTGCTGGTTGACGATGGGTGCCCAAAGATCCGGTGCATAGAACAATTCCGTGCCGCGGAACCCTGCGGGAGCCACGCCTAGAATCGTATAGCTGTACTTGTTGACACGGACCGCGCGTCCCACCACTCCATGATCCCCTTGGAAATGGCTCTGCCAATAGGCATAGCTCAGAACGACATAAGGAGCGCTGTTCGGCCCGTGCTCGTCGCTGCCGTGGAAGAATCGGCCCAGGTAGGGTTGAATTCCAAGAACGTCGAAGTAGTTCCCGCTTGCCGTAGATAGCCAGATTGGAGCAGTTCTGCCATCTGAGTCGAGCCCAGCTGTCGCCATCTCGTAGGCAATCAGACCATCGAAGGAGCGGTTTCGATCACGCAGATCCACGTAGTCAGGATAGGACTCCGACGGGTCACCTCCCTTTGCGCCTTCAATCTGATAAAGGTTCTGCCCGCCCGGAACGTTCAGAGGTCGCAGCACTAGCTCATTCAGCAGGCTGAACACGACAGCGTTTGCGCCGATGCCCAGGGCCAGGGTCAAAACGGCTGCAATGGTGAAACCAGGAGATTTGCGCAACTGCCGAAGCGCATAACGAAGATCTTGAGCTAGCCCACTCAATCAGCGACCTCCTAGAGAAGCACACCACAAGCTCTGCTCGTCAAGATGCAATCGCTGTACCCTTCTGCAACACCCTAAGCTATTGATCGCGAAGAGAATGCAGAAGGCGAAAGCCGCAGCGGCTGTCCGCTCATGGAGGGCTGTGTCCGAAAGCGGACGGCTTTAGATACCAGAACCGTCTCTCTGCGATTGGAGTCGCATCACTTGTACGCTAGATTGTCCTGCTAGATCGTCCCACCACGCGACCGAGGCTATTTGCCAGTTTTGAACTGACCTCAGCCTCGCCCCTGACTTCTCGAAGCTGCCCGCTTCGTTCCGCCCGAGACCAGTTAAGCTTCCCTAGCAGTACGAGACCTCTCACGAATTTGCCTACTGCACCAGCTCTTCCGTCATGACAGCTCCGCCCATGGAAGCCAGAACCGAGGTGGCCTTCACTACTTTGTGGTTGTCGTCGGCAATCCAGACAGTCTTTTTATCCGCGCCTCCATCCGCCGAGGAGATCTCGACCCGAAATGCATTGAACGTGCCGGCAGGAACTTGAACCTTTTCCTTTCCGGCGACGGACAGCTGCAGCAATTTCACCTTCTGCGTTTGGACATCGAAGTTGCGGAAGGTCGTACTGTAGCCCTGCGACAGTGGCAGGCAGGCAATGACTTGATCCGAACCGGCAGCATCCGCAAAAAGTGGGCCGCCCAGATCCACCGCTACAGGACGGTCTTGGCCGTTCATGCTCATCTTGCCCGCCGCTTTATTCCCTGCAAAATTGAGATCGAAGGCGACCGGGCCCTGCTTAACGCTTCGTTTCAGCAGCAGCAAACTTCCTTTCTCCAGCGTCGAAGTGTCGGTGGCGGCGCCTTGTGGCGTATCCATCTGATCGATTGCGGTCCAGGAGCCAGCGCCGTCCTCGACGGTAGTGGAGAGTTTCATATTCATCTGCTGGCCGCCCATTTCGATCTTTACCTGATAGTGGTAAGTGCCTGCCTGCAAATCCATGGCGGGCTTAGGAGCGCTGATGCTCCCGGCATCGATCTTTCTCACCAGGACGACCGTCTTCGGATCCACGGTAATTTCCTTCAGGCGCGCTACCTCCTCGCTGGTGCCGCCCTCTTGATACTTTCCTCCCAGGTGCTGGGCAAAGAATTTTTCCGACGCCATGAACAGCGCGAGATTATTGATGGGCCGGGCAAAACCGTGCCCTTCGTCCGGTGCGAGGATGTACTCCACCGGGAAACCGCGGTCGCGCAACGCAATCACGATCTGTTCAGCCTCACGCCGGTTCACTCGGGGATCATTGGCTCCCTGGGCCACAAGCAGAGGGGTCTTGATCTTGTCGGCGGAGTTCAAGGGCGATTCTTCCATCAGCAGCGCTTTGCCTTGCGGCGTGCTCGGGTCGCCCATGCGTTGATAAAACATCTTGCGAATGGATTCCCAATAAGGCGGAATCGAATCCAGTAGCGTGATCAGATTCGAAGGTCCCACGATGTCGACCGCCGCGCCATATAGATCGGGAGTGAAGGCGACGCCCGCCAAGGTGGCGTAGCCGCCATACGAACCGCCGATAATGCCCACCCGTTTGGGATCGGCGATGCCCTCTGCAACCACATACTTCACACCCCAGGTCAAATCGTCCTGCATTTTGCGGCCCCACTCCCGGTTGCCGGCGTCCAGAAACTTCCTGCCGTAACCGGTTGATCCGCGGAAGTTGGGTTGCAGTACGGCGTAGCCTCGATTGGCGAAGAACTGCGTCAACGAGCTGTATCCCCACTGGTCGCGACCCCACGGGCCGCCGTGGGGCAGGATAAGAGTGGGCAGATTCTTTGCCGCGACCCCTTTCGGAACCGTGAGATAGGCCGGGATCTCCAAACCGTCGGAAGAGGTGTAGGTGACGGGCTTCATCTGGGCCAGGTCCGCACGCGGGAGTTTCTCGCGGACCTTATATTGCGGCGTGAGGACATGCGTCTTACGGTCGAACAGCATTGTCTCGCCGGGCTCGATGTCGCTTACTGCCGTGACCAGCCAGACCTGCTCGTCCTTAGTGCGCGAAACCACCAAGATTTCATGTTCCGGGAACTGGTGCTCAATCCAGTGCACGTCATCGCCGAACGCCTTGTTTTTGTAGTAGGTCTTTGCGCGGGCAGCGATGTACCAGGTTTCCACCAGTTCGTCGGTCGCTTCGGAGAACAGCGCTCCGCCGAAATCGACTTTCCCCAGCGGATCCGATTCCACCATCTCCGTTTTGCCAGTCTGCGGGTCCAACAATTCCAGCGAGGTCAAATCGGTGCCCTTGTTGGTTTCGATGTAGACGCGCTGGTCTCCGGGCTGAAATTGCAGAGGGTTGCATGACTCAAACACCGAGCAGGAATAAATCTTAGTGAACGCATCCGCATCGACCCGGAGCACTTCCGTGTCGCCGTTTTCCGCGCTGCGCGTCGCCATGCGCAACTGTCCCTTGAGGTCGAACACCCAGCCGGTAATGCGCTCGGTGTTTTTGCGGACCAGTTCTTTGGTTCCCGTGGAAATCTTCAGACGGTAAAGATCATGCCAAGCCTTGTCGCGATCATTCAGCCCGATGTAGACCACGTCGGGATTATTCTTCGGCACCTCGAATATCTCCACCCGTACACCTTTCAGTCCGGTCAGATCACGCGAGGGCGGCGCTTCCGCTCCTGCGGCGGGCTTCGCGGAAGGATCGACCGCATAAACATTGAAGTTCTCATCTCCGTCGTTATCCTTCGCATAAAGGACATACTTGCTGTCTCGCGTCCAGAAATATCCCGCGACCGGCCGTTTGCTCTCCGTGGTAAGCAGGCGCGCAGCGCCGAACGGCTCATCCACTGCCTTCACATAAACATTGCGAGTGTCTTTCCAAGGTTTTAGAAAAGCGATGTACCGGCCATCGGGAGAAAGCTGCGCGGCTGCAATTTCTGGGTTGCCGAA
Organism: Candidatus Sulfotelmatobacter sp.; assembly: GCA_036514015.1. Classification (GTDB taxonomy): domain Bacteria; phylum Acidobacteriota; class Terriglobia; order Terriglobales; family Acidobacteriaceae; genus Sulfotelmatobacter. Next base: position 37,846 of record DATBYA010000039.1, on the reverse strand, counting down.
GATTACATCGCGATCAATGAGCTGCGGCGGGCCAGTCGTTTTATCTGCCTTTGCAGGGGCGAGAGACGCGAGCAAGAAAATAGACACCCAGAGGAATCGGAGTTTCATATCGCACTTCCTTTCCGGTGACATCGGGAACGCGCGTGGACGATGAAAAAAGGACAGCGACATTCTCCTCCAGGCTGGTCGGAGGTGCAAGCGAGTGTCGGAACGTACGGAACGTTCCGACCTTGCCCGGCGAAGACTACTCAAGGAGGGCAAAGGCGAAGGCCCCGCCTCGTTCTGTGGGGCTTGTCCTTCAGCAATGCTGGATCAAAACCTGCGGGCTTGAAGATAGCGCTCGGTATTTGTGACTTAGCGGGACGCTGGACTTTCGGCGGACAGCAGAACTCCTGCAAGAGCTGCGCAGCCTACCCCCAGAAGATGGAATGCACTCAGCCGTTCGTGCAAAAGGGCTGGAGCCAGCATGACGAGAAACACAGGGTAGAGTGCTGCCAACGATTCGACGATCGAAGCCTTGCCGCCGTGGCGCATCGCCTCCATGAGGCACAATATTCCCAGCCCGTTGCAGACGCCGTTCAACACAGCGCAGAGCAAGCTTTTGGAGGAGTAGTTCAGGACCGAAATCGTGGGCAAAACCACTGCTTGCAACAGCATGAAACCGGCCGCCGCCCAGACCAGCGCGGTGCGCGCCCCAATGCGGTCGACGGACATTTTTTGCAACACTCCGACGACCCCCCAGGAAAGCAGGACGACAGAGAGCGACATCCATAGTGAACCGTTCATAGAGTACTCAGAGCGAAAGTATGAACATGGCAGCGGCAGCGAAAAACAAACCCACAACTTGCAACTTGTTCAGCTTTTCCCGCAAAAACGCAACCGCAAACAGAACCGTAACCATCGGATATAGGGAAGTGGTCGCGGTAATGAGCGAGGCGTTGTAGCCCGTGCGGTATACCCCATAAAGGCAGATACCGCCGAGGGCCAACAGCACGCCACTGACGAGCGCGTAGCATTTGCCCGCTTGGCTTTTCTCAGTTTTGCCTGTTTTTCGTCCCCGGACTCCGAGGCTCACCAGCAAAAATCCGAATGCAGAGATGAATTCCATCGTAGTCGGGGGGATCTCCCTGGATCCTATCTTCGCCGTCAAGGCCCAACCCGTCCAGCACAGCGAGGAAGCCATCGCGTACCAGAACCACTTGGTCATCAGCGTCCGCTTCACCGCCGAGAAGAGCGGCGGAGTTTGGGTTTGCCGCCGGTCCGGAGGCGCGGCGACCGGGTCTAGATCGATGTCGGCCGGATATTTCAGGGGAAATGCTGATGGCTGAAAGACAGCGATTTGTCTGGGGCCCAAGGCTTCAGCAGTCTCCGAGAAGACTTCGAGCTGGATTTCGTCCGAGGTTAGCAAGTCGGTTCCCATGGGCTGTCATTGCATTCTAAGAAAGCAATCATGGTCGAGAAAGTCACCCTCGTCACCGGAGAGATGTAACTAACGATAAGTCACTTCGGAAGGGTCCGGGAACGTCTCGTTCGAGAACGAAGGGCTTTAGAATGAGGTATGTAGACGCGTTAGATCGCGGGTTGCGGAATTCGGCCGGCCCCGGCTCAGTCGTGTTTCCCCAAGCGTGAGTACTCGCTGATCCATTTCTTGAGAATTTTCTCGCTTTTTGAGGGTTGGAAGCGCAATCCGACCAGCGGTCCGGAGTACCAACGCGGGCATGCGTTCAGCGAAACATGGCGGACACCCGGTAGTGAAAAGTCTAGACTGATCTCCTCTGGCAGACTGACACTTCGCGAGAGCTTCACTGCCATTCCCCCCTGGCCAACGTTGATCGTAATTCCCTTTGCCGCCATGCCCTCGGCCTTAATCCTGACATCTGTGACCATGGGCACGCGGGCATAAACGCCGATACCGCGGGCGATTACTGACCGCGTGGCGAAAACGGCCGCTCGAAAGCTAAGGTCGGTCGTGCTCTCGAGCAATGCATTGATTCCGATATCACCGAACCGAGCGGCTTCGTTCCAATCGCCGATCCCGTAAATCAGCGTGCGACGTGGCAAGAACCACGCAGATCTCCGTAAAGAGGAGACTGCAGATTGGTTCAACGGCAGCACACATGCGGTGATTGCTCTCTCATGACCGGTGTCCGGTGATTGCATCTCAACCGGACGGACATCAAGGTTGAATGCCTTGAAGGCCTCGGCAAATTTCAGGAGCAGCTTGGAATCGATCTCCAGCCCGGCCAGCCGGAGATGGTAACCTTCCCCCTTACCGGAAGCCATTTGCCCAGCTAGAACGGCTGTGTGTGTTGCCAACGTTTCACCATCGCTTCCCAGACGAATAGCAGAATAACGGAAAGCCTCTTTGTCGCCGCATTACTGTGGTTACCTTGCGACCTCCCTGTCGGTCGCCTACCCTTGTTTTCGCAAACCGTCGTAACCCACACAGGAGTAGTCTGCGATGAGACCGCGCGTCAATGCCGCGATTCAGCTCGTTGCACTCTTCTTTATTTCTTGCCTTGTGGCCCCAGCACAGAATACGGCTGAAGTTCAGGGGACAATCGTTGAGCCGAATGGGCGTCCCGTAGTAAGCGCTTTCGTGATCATTACCAGCGAGAACACAGCGCTGATGCGCGCCGCTACGACCAATGACGCAGGCGAGTTCAAGTTCAGTGCGCTGCCGGTTGGGCGCTACAAGATCGAGGTAAAAGCGGATGGTTTTGCTAGCTGGCAGACCGATGAACTGCGGGCCAACATCGGTCAGGTAGTCAGGCTCGACGTCAGATTGAGCGCACTCGGCGGGCACTCGGAACCACATACCGTCGCTCCCTCCATGATTGAACCCTCGAACACGCAACTCGGTGTGGTCATGGACGGCCTCGAAGTTACGCAGCTTCCGCTGAAGTCACGCGACGCCTTCGAACTGCTACAGCTCCAGCCGGGAGTGCAAAGTACGTTGGGGGCAGACCTTTACTTTGGCAGCAATCAGCCGGGAGTGGTGTCTGTCAACGGAGGCCGTGCCCGTTCTAACAATTACAACGTGAACGGCGGTCAAGCGGGCGACATATTCGTGAACGCGCCCTCGTTGCAGCCTTCACCGGACTCCATCAGCGAGTTTCGCGTTATTTCGCATGACTACGACGCGGATCTCGGTCGTAATTCCGGCTCGGTGATCAACGTGGTAACGAAATCCGGCAGCAATCGGTTCCACGGAAGTGTGTATGAGTTTTTCCGCAACAACGTCCTGAACTCCAAGGGCTATCTTGATCCGGAAAAGCCCGATTTCAAGCAGAACGAATTTGGCGGAACCTTGGGTGGGTCGATCCGCCGCGACAAAACCTTCTTCTTCTCCTCTTACGAAGGACAGCGCGTGCGGAACGGCATCACTTCTGCTCCGGTCGTCGTGCCCACCCTCGCCGAACGTAGTGGAGACCTCTCCGGAGGACCGGCTTTCACGGGAACACTGACCAATCCGACTGTGGCGACCGAGCTCAACAATCGCGCTGGATGCACCTCAGCCGTGTCCGCCAATGGCGGAGTTGCCATAGCGCCCGGTACTGCCTACGCCGCGATCTTCCCTGGCAACATCATTCCCCAGCCCTGCTTCGATCCCACGGCAGCCGATTTGCTGAGCCGCTTTGTGCCTAACCCGAACATCGGGGCGAATGTGTTCCAGGCCATCCCCGATGCGGCAGTTCCGCAAGACCAGTTCACGATGCGTCTCGATCACAACCTCACCAGTCAGCAACAGCTTAGTTTTTATGAATACTTTACCAACGGCTCTGACACCGAACCGTTCTCTCAGTTCCAGGCTGCGGGTGCAAATCTGCCGGGCTTCGGCAACCTGACTCAATCCCGGTTCCAGCAACTCAACATCTCGCATAACTGGATGATCAGCTCCAAGACCACGAACGAAGCTCGTTTCGTCTACTACCGCGAGGGAGAGGGTCGATTTCTTTCGCCAGAACGGACCGGGCTAGTGCAAGATTCCTGCAGCACGGTCTCCTCGGCGCAATGTTTTTCTGATCCTGCGAACCCGGCCTTGGGAATAACCCCGGGATATGGACCGCAATGGGAAGGAGTGCCTTTTGTATCCGTGGCCGGTGGATTCAGTTTCGGCAACAACGCGAACGGATCTTTTGCTCAGACCGGCAATGCCTACCAGGCATTCGACGGAGTCAGCAAGACCTACGGCAAGCACACGCTGAACTTTGGAGCAGACGCCCGCGACCAGCGTTTTCATCAGACTTACTACTACAACATCAATGGCAATTTCCAGTTTACCGGTGGCGGTCCAAATGATGTGGGGTATTCGGATCTTTTGCCGAACTACTTGCTGGGTCTTCCCGATACATACTCCCAGGGTTCCGCGAACGCCTTGGATGTTCGCGCTCTCGAGCTTGGGTTATTCGCTGGGGACGCCTGGAAGCTAAAGAGCAATCTCACATTTTACTCAGGACTGCGGTGGGAGCTGAACACCCCGCAAGAGGATGCGGGGAAGCGGGTTCAGGCATTTCGTCCCGGCGAGGCAACTCGTATTTACCCATGCCAGCTAAGCGCTTCGGATCCACTCGTCGGAACCTTCGGGTCGACCGACTGTTCGCCGACCGGCCCCGCGGCGTCGGTGTTTCCGCTGGGATTGGTTTTCCCGGGCGACCCCGGCGTTCCGAATGGCTTGACCAACACTTATCTGCACGCTTTCGCTCCCCGGCTAGGTTTGGCTTGGTCACCAAATGACAGCACGGGCTGGCTGTCGAAATTGTCGGGCGGTCCGGGCAAATCGAGTGTCCGGATGGGTTGGGGAATTTTCTACGATGGCAATGAGGAGTTGATCTTTTCCTCGTTTGCCGCCCAACCCCCGTTTGGTGGAAGCACCTCCATCACCAATCCTCTTTTCAACACACCATTTCTCTCGCAAAATGGAACCATCACACCCAATCCGTTCAATGGATTTCAGAGTCCCAGCCCAGGGTCGCCGGTAGATTTCGCGCGCTTCCGGCCGATCGAGCTGTTTGGCAATTATCCAACCACCCTGCGAGCCCAGTATTCGGAACAGTACCATCTGACGATCCAACGTGAATTGATCAAAGACACGATGCTGCAGTTCGGGTATGTGGGCAGTCAAGGCCATCGCCTGCTCTCCAGCGTGGACCAGAACTTTGGAAACGCACAGACCTGCCTTGACCTGAACAACATTCCTGGCATGTCCTGCGGGCCATTCGGGGAAGACAGCGCTTACCAAATCCCAGCAAACGCCATTCCCCCGGGAGTAACTCTGCATCTGCCTTACGGCGCGGTACCGAGCGTAACCGGGCCGAACCCGAATCCCATTACGCTGGTGGGATTGCGCAAGTATTCTTCTCCCTTGTGCCAGCCCGCCACGGGTGTGGGCTGTCCGCCCGATGGTGTGCCCGTGTTCAGCAGCCTGTTCGCCATGGCGCCGCTCGCAAACTCTGCCTACAACTCTTTCCAAGCTGAAGTGAATCGGCGATTCGCGCACGGATTACAACTGTTGGCGTCCTATACTTGGAGTAAGTCAATCGACAACGCTTCGAGTTTCGAAGACTCCCTCGACCCGCTCAACCTCGCAAAATCGCGGTCCCTATCATTGTTCGATGCGCGGAACCGGTTTGTGCTTAGCGAATACTGGCGTATACCTGACCTTTCGGTCTCCAACTGGAGCCGCTATTTGGTCAAGGGATGGGCCATATCGGGCATCACGACCCTACAATCGGGCTTCCCGATCCACATTACTTCCGCCAACGACCTGGAATTGATGGGAAGTTTCGACTTCGAGACTCCCGGCGAACCAAACATGATTGCTCCGCTCCGTTTGCTCAATCCAAAAAACTCTGGGGGGTATTACTTCGATCCGTCGTCCTTTGCCAGTGGGCCGCTGGGGCAAATTGGCAATGCTCCGCGCGCGGTATGCTGCGGACCGGGTATCGCCGAAGTTGATTTTGCTGTCCACAAGGACATTCCGGTTGCCGAGAACAAGAAGTTGGAGTTCCGCGCGGAATTCTTTAACTTGTTCAATCACACGCAATTCCTCAACCCCGATGGAAATTTCTCGGACGGCACTTCCTTCGGCCTGGTTACGAGCGAGCGAGACCCAAGACTGATCCAGCTTGCATTGCGGCTGATCTTTTAGGATGCAAGAACATTGACGAAAATCAAGGACATCGTCTTTTGGATAGCACTGCTGGCCAGCACCGTATACGCCGCTGAACGGCCGCGTCAGATTGTGTATAGCGAAGATCCGCAATATCCCGAGATCGCGAAGAAGATGGCTCTGCACGGAACTGTGAAGCTGAGGATCTGGATTAAACCGGACGGCTCCGTGCGCAGGGTGGAGTATATCGGTGGTCATCCACTTCTGACGGAATCGGCGTTAAGAGCAGTCAAGAATTGGAGATACACACCCGCCAACCAAGAATCAGACATGATCGTGGAGATCAAGTTCTGACGTCGACGCAATCTGAGCTGCGAATCGGATTCAAAGCGTAATTGCGATCCCCTTCAGCTTACCTGGCCAGGACGTGTTTGTTTCCGCCAGTGTTGGTATTGCCTTGAATGCAACCCCTCGTATCGGCGAGTCGCGGGGATTGCGACCGTGATCGAAGCCAAGCCCATCATGGTTGTGAAGGAAGGTGAAGAATGGACGACCCGTTCGTAGCGATCGGTAGAATAGACTGAAATGGCTGTCTCAATCGAACTGCATAATACCGGTGATCCAAGCATCGGGTCCGAAATTCAGGCGCTGGTTGAGCACTACCTGAGCGACAGGCCGGGAGATTGGCGCGTGTCGATCGTTGGTTCTCGCGAGAATGATGGCTGGGAAATGAAGGTCTGGGGGCCGAATGGGTTTGAGAGGTCATACACATTGGTGGGAAGTGCGGGAGAGCACCAGCCTATGGTGATCGCGAACCTGATTCTGAGGTTGCTGCCGGCGAAGACGCCCAACGGGTAAAGCGGCGGGCCGCTCTTATCGCTGGATCAGGAGCGCACGCATCGACAAATCGCGCGGGGAGCGCGGGCAGGAGGCGCGGACCTGAGTCTTGCCATTTGCCGAGCGCATTGTCCTCGAGCACCGCAGCCGGCACCTGTGCCGTTTTCGAGGTGGAGTTGCCGATGGTCGCGGCGCAGGTTCCGGGCCGGCTTCCCGCTTCACCGTTAGAGGTTACAGCGATGCTGTTGCAGGCGAGAATGCGCGCTTCCACTGTCTCGACCGTACGTCACTGCGTCAGTTCGGTTTGCAGTTCTAGTGGCGACGCTTCAGTGAGCCTTAAGGTTCGTCATCTAGTCTCCCGCCATGGGCTGGATGTACCGAAATCCGGTTAGCTTTGCTGGAGGTATATTTGCATTCCTTATTGCCTCCGGCTTCGCTGGCCCATCCGTCGCTCAGCAAGCTCAGCCGAACGGTGCTGTAGTCATCTCTCTTTCCGACGCCATTCATCGGGCGCAGCAAAACGAGCCCAGCTTCGCGAGCGCCCTGGCCGCGGAGAAATCGGCTGCCATCGATCGCTACCTCGCCAAAGCGGCCCTGCTGCCTTCGGTGGTCGCTCACAATCAGATGCTGTACACGCAACCCAACGGACAGATGAACCGCAACCTCCAGGTTGGGGCGCAGGCGTCGCCAATCTTTATCGCCAACAATGCCGTTCACGAGTACGTCAGTCAAGCCTCGATCAATGAGACGGTCGGCTTGAAGCAGTTCGCGGATGCGCAAGTTGCCGCCGCCAATGCAGCCCGTCTCTCAGCGGAGTTGGAGGTCGCGCGACGGGGACTGGTCTCGACCGTAGTAAGCCTGTACTACTCGATCTCAGCCTTGGAGACCAAGCAGCATCTTCTCGAGCAGGCCTTTCGTGAGGCGCAGACGTTCACCGATCTGACACAGAAGCGCGAGCAGGCCCGGGAAGTCGCTCACGCCGATATGGTGAAGGCCCAACTGCAGCAGCAGCAGCGTCAACGGGACCTGAGCGATGGAACGCTGGCGGCCGATAAGGCGCGGCTGGAACTCGCCGTGCTCCTCTTTGCTGATCCGCGGACCCCCTACTCCACCGAAGCAGTAGCATCGCCAAAGGCGCTCCCGACGCGAGAGGAGGTAGACAGACTCGCGGCAACGAAAAATCCCGAGATACGGAGCGCGTTGGCCGAAGTCCGGGCCAACAACGCAGAAGTTGCCTCAGCCCGGGCCGCCTATCTACCTGATCTCGCATTGAACTTCAACTACGGTATCGACGCGCCCCAGTTTGCCAAGCGCGGACCCGACGACGTGCGCAATCTGGGATACTCCATCAGCGGAACGCTCGACATTCCAGTGTGGGACTGGTTCTCAACCCAGAAGCGAGTCAAGCAGAGCGAGATCCGGCGCGATGCGGCAAAAGTATCGCTGACGGCCGCTCAGAGGAGACTCATCGCATCCTTGGAGGAGGGGTATCGAGAGGCGTCGGCGGCGCGAGACCAGATGGACCTGCTCGATCAAAGCGTCCGCACGGCAGAGGAGAGCCTACGCTTGACAAAGCTACGCTACTCGGCTGGTGAAGGCACGGTGCTTGAAGTGGTGGACGCGCAGACTGCCTATCTTTCGGCAGAAACCGCGCAGGTGGATGGAGGGGTACGCTATCAGGCCGCGTTGGCAGGCTTGCAGATATTGACGGGAACGTTGTGAGGGCAAACCTGAACTTGGTTCGACAAGCAAGCCGCGACCCCAGCATGCGCCTGGCTAGCCCTAGCCGGGCAGGCCTTCGCCTGGCCATGATGCTTCTCTGCTTCGGGCTTCTGCAGGCTTGCAAGAAAGCAAACGACGACACCTCTGCGATCGTGACGGTCGAGGCGGAGCATCCCGAGGTGGGGGAGATTGCGGAACACATCCTAGCGGATGCGACGCTCACTCCGGTTGCCCAGGCCGCGATTTCTCCAAAGATCACAGCTCCGGTTCGTGTTTTCTATGTACAGCGAGGCTCGAAGGTGAAGGCGGGCCAGCTTCTGGCGCAGCTTGAGAACCGCGACCTCAGCGCCCAGGCGCTCGATAACCAGGGTCAGTACACGGCGGCGCAGGCTTCCTTTGACATGCAAACGAAGGCGCAGGTGGCGGAAGACTACCATAAGGCCGAGTTGGATGTGGCGCAGGCAAAGGCGCAGTTTGAGTTGCAGCAGCAGATTGTTGCCGCGCGGCAGAAGCTGCTCACGCAGGGCGCAATTCCCGGAAGAGACTACGACACGGCGGCCGCCGCTCTGGTGCAGGCGCAGGCCGCGTATGACGTGGCGCGAAACCACCTGGATGCGCTGAAGGATGTGAGTCGGGCAGCCTCGATCCAGCAAGCACAGGGACAGCTCTCCTCCGCCAAAGGGAAATACCTCGCGGCCGCGGCCCAGGTCTCGTACTCGGAGATTCGAAGTCCGATCTCTGGAATCGTGACGGACCGTCCTCTGTTCCCGGGCGAGACCGCGAACTCTGGAAGTACGCTGATCACCGTGATGGACACGTCACGGCTCTTCGCCAAAGTGCATCTGTCGCAGACGGCGGCACAGCGGTTGAAGGTGGGCGATGATGCTTCGGTGGTGGCTCCCGGCGTGGATAAGCCGGTGCCGGCGAAGATTTTTCTGGTGAGTCCCGCACTGGATCCTGGCAGCACCACCGTGGAAGTGTGGCTTCGGTTGGATAACCGGGCTGGGAAGTACAAAGCTGGGACGCCGGTACGAACTTCCATGGTGGGAAGGACGGTTGCCAAGGCGGTCAAAGTGCCGCTGTCCGCGGTGCTGACCGGCCAGGACGACTCGAAGTCCGTCATGGTGGTGGGTGCGGATGGGGTTGCTCACAAGACCGCGGTGGAACTGGGTATTAATGACGGCGAAGACGTTCAGGTAAGGAAAGGACTCGACGCCTCTGAGACCGTGATCACCACTGGAGCCTACGGCCTGGATGATGGCACGAAGGTGAAAATCGGCAAGCCTGGCGAAGAGGAGAAACCAACGGGCGGAGAGGCGAAGTGATGGAGCGGTCTTTCCCGTCTGGCACCGAGGATACCTTTTGGCTGGTCCGCTATCGAGGTCCAATCTTCTTCTTTCTGATTGTGTTCTCGCTGGCGGGGATTTATGCGGCCGAGCAGGTTCCCATCTCAGTCTTCCCCGAGACCAATTTTCCCCGCGTGGTGATCGGCGTCGACAACGGTGTGATGCCGGTCGAGCAGATGCAGGTGACCATCACCAAGCCGATCGAAGATGCGGTCAACTCGGTTCCGGGTTTGGTGACGGTCCGTTCCACGACGAGCCGGGGCTCGGCCGAAGTCAGCCTGTTCTTCGACTGGAGCGTCGATATGTACCGAACGCTTCAATTGGTGGACGCGGCGATTAGCCAGGCACGACAGGCACTTCCGAACACCGCGGTCATCACTACAAATCGACTGACGTTTGCCACTTTTCCCATTCTCGGCTACAGCCTCACCTCCGACCGGCTTTCTCAGACTCAACTTTGGGAGTTGGCGACGTACCAACTGAGGCCGCCGCTAAACCGGGTAGCGGGCGTAAGCACGGTAACCGTGCAGGGTGGCAAAGTGCCGGAGTTCCATGTTGTTCCGAACATGGCGCGGATGCAAACCGCGGGCGTGACCATACTCGACCTCGTCAACGCCGTACAGGCGTCGAACATCATCGATTCGCCGGGGCTCTACGAAGCAAATCATCAGTTGATTCTCGGTCTCGTGGGGGCGCAGGCGCATGATGCCGATCAGCTTGGCCATCTGGTGGTGAAGACAACAACGGGCGGAGTGGCGGTTCGTGTCTCCGATGTAGCCGAGGTACAGACCGGTGTGTTGCCCGTCTACACGGCGGTCACCGCAAATGATCATGCGGCGGTTCTGCTGAACGTTGCCCGCCAGCCTTCCAGCAATACCGTAGCCGTCGCCGATGCTGTCGCCACGCAAATTCAGCAACTCCGAAAGACCTTGCCTGCCGGCGTACAGCTCGAACCCTATTACGATCAATCCGAGCTGGTGCGCGAAAGCATTCGCAGCGTTCGTGACGCGATCCTGATCGGGCTGGTTTTGGCATGCATCATTCTGTTTCTTTTCCTCAGCGACTGGACTTCGTCCCTGGTTGCCGGCCTGGTCATTCCCGTAACCGTTGCGATCACCATCCTTTTCATGTGGGCCATCGGGGAAAGCTTCAATCTGATGACGCTCGGCGGACTGGCGGCTGCGATTGGATTGGTGATCGACGACGCGATTGTGGTCGTCGAGAATATCGTGTCGCATCGAGACCGCGGTGAGACCCGCGCCGACGCAGCTCGCCTGGCGCTACACGAGATCGCTGTTCCGCTGGTGGGATCGACGATCACGCCAGTTGTCGTCTTCCTGCCGCTGGTTTCGGTCACAGGCGTGACCGGAAGCTTCTTCCGGGCGCTGGCGATCACCATGACGGTGGCGCTGCTTACGTCGCTGCTTCTGGCGGTTAGCTGGACTCCCGCACTCAGCCTTGTATTCCTGCGGGAGCGGCGAGTGGGCGGTGATCAGACCGACGATGAGCACGGCCGCAGGATGCGCAGAATTCTCGAATGGCATGCGCGCGGACTGGGGTGGTCACTCCGCCGTCCATTCACGCTTCTTGGACTGTGCGCGATTCTGGCCGTCGGCAGTTTCTTTTGCTATCGAGCCCTGGGGTCCGATCTGTTGCCTGAGATGGATGAAGGCGGATTCATTCTTGACTACATCATGCCCGCAGGCAGCTCGCTTTCCGAGACCAACCGAGTATTGGAGCATGTGGATCGAATTGTGCACGCCATGCCGGAGGTCGAAAGCACATCGCGGCGCACCGGCCTGCAGATGGGGCTGGCCGCGGTCACGGAGGCCAATACCGGCGACATCACGGTGAAGCTAAAGAGCAAGCGCGACCGCGGAATCGACGAGGTGATCGCGGATGCGCGCGCTCAGATCAAGCAGACCGAGCCGGAGCTGGATGTGGAGTTTACCCAGGTTCTACAGGACATGATCGGCGATCTATCGAACGCGCCGGAGCCCATCCAGATCAAGGTCTTCGCCAGCGATCCCGCGCTGCTGGCGAATCTGGGCCCTCGCATCGGTGATGCCATCGGCAAGATTGGCGGCGTCGTGGACGTCCAGAATGGAATCGACAATACCATCAGCGGTCCCGCGACGAACTTCCAAATCGATCCTACGGTTGCCGCGCGAATGGGCTTCACGCCGGTGGAAATAGCCGAAGACGCGACTTCTATCCTGGACGGCGTGACCACGTCCGATCCCCTGATTGCGAACGGAAAGCCTTACACGGTTCGTGTGCGCTTGGGAGATGAGACACGTCAATCGCTGGACACCATCGAGAATACGATCTTCAACAGTGCGACGGCCAAATTAGCGACTCTGGGATCGCTGGCTCAGGTGACACAACTGCCTCCGCAAAACGAAATTAAACGGGAGAACCTGCAGCAGCTCATCAACGTGACCGCCCGGCTGGAGGGCTCCGATCTGGGAACCGCGATTGCCAAAGTTCAGAGCACGGTTCACGCGATGCACCTGCCTCGAACGGTGCGCGTTGAATACGGCGGAACCTATCAGGAACAACAACAATCGTTCCACGAACTGGTACGTGTTCTGGTCCTATCGTTGGCGCTCGTGTTCGGGGTCTTGCTGGCCGAGTTCCGCAATTTTTCTGCGCCAATAGCGATCCTCACTTCGTCGGTATTTTCCCTTGCCGGCGTAGTGCTGGCTTTGCTCGTCACGCACACGTCCTTCAACGTGGCGTCGTTTATGGGCCTTATCATGGTCATCGGCATTGTGGCGAAGAACGGCATCCTGCTTCTCGATGCAGATGAACGCTATCGTGGCGAAGGAGTGCCGGCGCGCGAAGCCATGGTTCACGCCGCACAACGCCGTCTGCGACCCATTCTCATGACGGCATCGGCTGCCATCTGCGGCATGCTGCCGCTCGCGTTTGCGCTCGGCTCTGGATCGCAGATGCTTCAACCGCTAGCCATCGCCGTCATCGGAGGGCTGGTGATCTCGATGGTGTTAAGCCTGATGGTAACGCCCGTGGTTTACTACCTGCTGACACGATCGCACTCTCAGGCGGTGACCTAGGAAAGGCCCGCGATGGTGATCGCAGGCCTATGTTGGATCCAAGGTTGGAATGGGGAACGCTCACCGCTCATCCGGTTGCTTACCGCCGCTATCGCTCGACCACGATGATCTCGAAACTATCGGGCACCACACTGCGGCGCGGATGTGGCATGGCATCGGTGGCTGCCGGTGCCGCTCCGAACTGCGCGGTCACCAAGTAAATGCGCCCTGTCGAAGCGTCCAGTGTCATGGTTCGTGCGCCCGTTTCCGTCTTCACCGTTTGAAGCACGGGAAAGCCGGGCTTTTCGGCGTCCACAATGGTGAGCGTGCCGTCACCTCCATTCGAGGAGAAGGCCAGTCCATGTTTCGGATCGAAGCCAGCCGCATCGGGCGAGTCGCCGATGGAAGCCAGGCCTAGAACTTTGCCTGACTGATCGTCGACAATGGCCATCTTTCCCCCGTCACAGACTGAGAAAATCCGATGTTTGTCCCGGTCCATCGCCATACCGGAAGGCGATTCGCAGCCGGGCAGCGGCCAAGTGGCGGTGGCTTTGCGACTTGCCGCATCCAGTTTCACGATTTCATTCTTGTCCTCGATGTTTACGAACACCGATCCCTGTCCGTCTGCCTGGGGAAACTCCGGCTTGCCGGGTAGCGGCACAGTGGCAACGATGGTGTTCGACGCACTGTCCAGCACCGAGATATTGTTGCTGCGTCCGTTGAACGCCCAAACCGTTTTCGTCGCCGGCTCGAAGGTGATGCCGTCGGGATTCGTGCCAGCCGCAACCGTAGCCTGGACCGAGAGGTCGGCACGGTCGAATACGACGATTGCATTTCCCGCGCCGTCGCTGATGTAGCCTGTCTTCCCGTCGGTATTGAGCGCCACACCATGCGTGCTCTTCAGGCCGGTCACGGCGCCCACGGGCTTACCGGTAGAGCTGTCCACGACTTCGACTCGTGAGTTGTGCGTGAGGTAGAGCCGGTGGGCTCGATCGTCGCTCAGCAGGTAGTCCCAACCACCCTGCCCCCCAATTTTCCAGTGGTCAGCGACGTGATAGTTCTGCGCAGCGGACGTCGCTGCAAGGGAGAGAACAGCCGCAGCGACTGCGGCTGGATAAATGCGCATGGTGAAAACTCCTGCAGGAGAGACTCGGCAGTTCTGCCGGCCTTCGGATCGTAGCTACCGTACCTTAACCGAAGCTGAAGATGTTGAAACAGGTTCCAGCCGTTCGGCAGGGAGATTCACGGTAACCAAAGCTCCGCCGGCGGGGTTGTTCACCATCTCGATCGACCCCCCAGCCTTCTCACAGATTGCTTTGCAAATGGAAAGGCCTAAGCCGGTGCCGCCGCTCTTTCGGCTGCGCGATGGGTCACCGCGATAGAACGGTGCAAAGAGGTAAGCTCGGTCTTCTTCCGAGATGCCCTCTCCCTGGTCCTCCACCTTAAGCCGAGCAGTTTCTTGCGTACCTTCCATAGCGATCCGGACCGTAGCTCCGTTTGGACTATGTTGAAGAGCATTCAGCAGGATGTTCGAGCACAACAGGAGCGCATCGTGGCTATTGATCGGTACCCTGGCCTCGGCGTTGCAGTCGAAGCTCACAGCAATCGCTTTCAACTCCGCCAAATGCTTGCTCTGATGAACCGCATCCTCGATAACCTCGCGGAGAGAACAGGACTCTAGCAGTTTTTCTCGGTCGTCAGAGGTTGGTTGTTCCAGCCGCGCCAAGGTGAGCATTTTCTGCACGGTGGATTCCAAGCGAGTGAAGTCTTCCAGGCTGACTACTAAGCCGCGAATATACTCCTCCACGGTACGCTGGCGCATCGACAGTAATTGCAGTGAGGACTTGACGATTGCCACATCCGTTTTCAGTTCGTGAGCAGCATCGTTGGTGAAGCGCTTTTGTTGCTCAAACGAGCGTTCGAGACGTGCGAGCGCCGCCTCCAGGGCGATGGCCAGCGGGCGCAATTCTGCCGTCTTTTTGGCGCTGATCGGAGCTTCGAAATGCCAGTCGCTCGGACTGATGAGTTCCGCTTGGCGAGCGAGTTCATAGACCGGCGACAATCCCTTCCGCACCAGCCACGCCATGACTGCCGCGGTGATACCCAGAAGGATGGCGGTCGCCATCGCGAAGAAGCGAACCGCCTCAAAGACCTCGTGCCAGACATGACCATCGGGAATTCCGTAGACGAGCGTGATGCGGTGGCGAATTCCGCCGTTCGGTTGGCCGGGATCAACGATGCGAAGGGCCTGGAGGACGAGAAATCGATAATGGCGACCACCCACATCTACCTCGTGGAAGGTCGGGGCTTCAGACGACGGCATTGCAAAACGTGGCGGCTCACCCGCCGAACCCAGAAGTGTGCCGCGCTCATCCTCGACGCGAAAGGCGGCATCCTGGGCAACCCGCACTCCGCGCATGTCGAGCATTACGTTGTCACCTTCATCCTCGGTATCCTGCACCGCGCCCATCAGCGACTCAGCCGTGGCTACCAGAGATGCATCGAAAGCTTTCAACTGCACGTGCCGCTCGTGAACGGTGATGGCGACAATCAGAGCGACCGCGGAGATCAGTTCAAGAACCAGCACGGTCACGACCAGTCGCCGCGTGATGGAAACCGATCCGGTCATGAGGCGGGGAGATCCTTCCGAAGCCGGTATCCCCGATGACGTAAGGTCTCAATCAGCGGCTCCGCACCAGCGACGTTCAGCTTTCTTCGCAGATTCGAGATATGCGCTTCGATCACGTTGGAATGATGTTCCCAATCGAAATCGTAGAGATGTTCCAGCAACTCCTGCTGTGAAACCACCGCACGAGGCCGATGGATGAGGTATTCAAGAATCCGGTATTCGGTGGGGGAAAGATCGACAAACTGGCCGCGGCGGCGGACAGTTTGCTGGACCGTATCCAGTTCCAGATCCGATACGGCGAACACTGGAGTGGAGACACCCTTCGCGCGCCGTATGAGAGCTTTGATCCTGGCGAGCAGTTCTCCCAGGTCGAACGGTTTGCCGAGATAGTCATCCGCTCCTGCGTTCAGCAGGTTTACGACCGACTCTTTGCCTTCTTGGGCCGTGAGAATGAGCACAGGAGTGTGAAATTTGTCTCTACGCAGGTCCTGGAGAACCCGCAGCCCGCTCTTGCGAGGAAGCATCAGGTCGAGCACGATTGCGTCATAAACGCCCTGCTCAGCGAAGTGCGAGCCTGCTTCTCCGTCGGCCGCATGATCCACTGCCAGTCCGGATTCGCGCAAAGCAGCAACCATGTTCTCAGCAAGTCGCTGCTCGTCTTCGATCAGGAGTACGCGCACACTATAGCCTCAAGAATATTGTCTCAAAGCTTGCTTAAGTGTGGCTGAATCGCTTGGTTACCGCAACGATTCACTCCAGCAGCGTGAACCCCTTTGACGCCACGCGCTCGGCCGGCGATGAAAAATGAACCCGCCGACTGCTCTCGACCCTCATTTTGTCACGGTGTGTTGGTTCAGCCTGAATTATTGCGCAGTCAATTAAGTCTTGGCGCTTCCGGTTCAGGCCGTTCGTTGCAAAACCTATTCAATCCTTCACGATACGATGGTCAGCGGCAATCGCCAAAGAAGGTCATCGTGCGGTGGCGATAATCCAGCATCATTTTCAAGCTCATGGACGCAAAAAGCTTGTTGCCGACATTCGCCAAATTGGATGAGGATCCTTTCACATTGCGCAGAGTCACGGCTATCCCGGGCGGAAGTTCAAAGTGACCGAAACCGATCGGCTTGTTGAAGACATACCCGTTCAACTTCTCCTCCCCCTGGAATCCGCCGGACTTGATTTCGCCTTTTTGGACCAGGGCCGAGCGCACGCCAGGCATATCCAGAGCGCCATGGTAGAGGGTAATCAAGCCGCTCGAGCCGGTGTCCAGAGTTGCGGAGATGACAGCGTCACCCAGACGCAACTGCGGGATCAGCGGCCAATTCTCACCTTCCAGGAGTTGCATGGGCGCGCTCCATTTCGTACGGCAAGATTTGCTCGCAGACGTCGCCGCCGCCGAGGGGCGATCGAGCAGGTGGAGCGTTCGCCCGGGATAGTCGATCAGGATGATTTTGTCTTGCAGGAAGCTGTAACCAATGAAGGCGTCCACCTGGCGTCCGTACTTGGCGGAAATAGCGCTCAAGTCGCTGGCGAGCGCGTCAAAGCTCCCGAATTTTTGTCCGGCGATGGCGAAGCCCTGGATGGTTGTTGGAAAGGCCGTGGGCTGCTCGGTATTGCCGAAGCCAGACACCTGGCCGCCAGCGTTGCGGTCGATCTTCAAGTGCAGGGCCTCGGCACGCTGGAGGTCGATTGTGGAAGGGTCGACACCGGTATCGAGCAGAATGAAGAGCGGCTCGCCATTCACCGTGGCTTCGATGCCGATCTCGGATTGAGAGAAGTCAAAAGGGACGCGAAGTGTTTGCCCGAAAACCGTACCGCCCCCGAGCCCGAATAAAATCCCCAGGACGGCCATGGCAATACGTTTCATATCAAGGGGCAACTCGAACCCAGAGAATACAGCAGATTGACTGTGACCTAAGTTGATGGTCGCTATCCGGAAGTAATAATCCACTTTATCCGTTCCTCCCGCGAATCGATGTTTTCCTCGCAGGATTATCGATAGTAAGAATCCGACCTCCTAAAGTCTGGTTCAGCCAGCCTAAAGCTTGATTGCTAGAAGGGAAGCAATGACATTAGCATGACCCCACGCCGGAAGGCCCCTTGAATTTCGCGGCGGCTGATGGCTGACATCAGGAACATCGTCACGTTCATTCAAAGTTCTCCACAGCGCGCGTGGTTGGCGACCACTCAGGGTCATTGCGTGTATGCCAACCCAGCCCTGGAGGTAGGATTCTGAGCACCATGGTTGCCCATGCCGATTCCACGTTGCCCCGCGCCATGCGCACCTCGAGAGCCCGGGACTTCCATGTTCCGCGATTATTTCTGCTTTGCGTGTTATCGCTATGGCTCACGTTAAGTGCGGCTCACGCATTGGATCCGAACAAACGCCTTACCCAATACGGGCATACGGCGTGGCGAATACAAGACGGATTCTTGCCGAACGCTCCGTTTTGGATTTCACAAACAAAAGACGGATATCTCTGGGTGGGCGGCAACAGCGGCGCGTTGCGTTTTGACGGCGTCCGTTTTACTCCCTGGTCGGCTCCGATCGCTTCTACAACAATTCGCGAACTTGTCAGCGTTCGGGGGGGAGAATTTTGGATTGCCACTGGAATCGGGCTCGTTCACCTCAGGGACAATGTCGTGATTTCCCATTACGATCTTCGGGGAATTTCGGCCATCTACAAAGATTCTGATGGATCGGTGTGGGCCCTTTCTCTGTGGAATCCGGACCAAGTCCTGTGCCAGGCAACGGATACGAAAATCCGCTGCTTCGGGAAGGCAGAGGGTATAACGATTCACGTTCCGATGTCATTCATCCCTGATGGGAAAGGAGGATTTTGGATCGGAGGCGACACGTCCTTGCTCCATTGGAAAATGGGTGCAGCCCCTGAGATCTACAGCCCTCAGCATCTTCAATCCAACGTGGGGCAAGTCGGCATCCACAATCTTTTTGAGGATTCCGACGGCTCCCTATTGGTCGGAATCGAGGCGCCGGGGCCGGGACTTGGGCTGGAAAGACTCCGCAATGGTGTTCTGACGCCGGTAGTTCTGCCAAACTTCGACGGAAGTAAGCTCAACGTCGAAAAGATCATGGAGGATTCCGATAAGAACCTCTGGATTGCAACGGGTGGCAATGGCATCTACCGCATTCACGGCCAAACAGTCGACCATTTTGGGCGAGCGGACGGCTTATCCAGCGACTCCGTCTTTGATCTGTACGAAGGCGACGACGGTATAGTATGGGCGGCCACGTCCGATGGGATTGACAATTTTCGCGACCTTCCGGTCACTACTTTTTCGACCTTAGAGGGGCTAAGACAAGACATGGCCGTTTCGGTTATGACCACTAAAGACGGGACGGTCTGGGTGGGAAATCTCGGCACTCTCGATTTCATTCGAAACGGAGTCGTTTCCCCAGTTCGCACGCCCGGACACCAAGTGAGTTCATTGCTTGAAGACCGCGCAGGCAACATGTGGGTTGGCGTTGACGACGGGCTCTTCATTTACAAAGATGGCCGCTTCCGGCGTATCCCGGAACCTGACCATCAGCCACTGGGTTTGGTAGTCAGTATCACCGAGGATGTCGACGGCAATATTTGGGCGGAATGCAAAGGTGCCCAAAGAAGACTCATCCGCATCCGCGATTTCAAGGTGCGGGAGGAGTTCTCTGAGCCTCAAGTTCCGAAGGCAAAGGCCATTGCGGCAGACCCCAAGGGCGGAATTTGGCTAGGCGCATTCTCAGGTGATTTGACGTTTTTCCGGGAAGGTATTGCCCATACATCTCCCTTGAAGCTGAAGGGCAAACCGTGGTTCTATCAGATTGCGGTTGATCCCGATGGGTCGGTGATTACCGCATCTGATGACGGGCTAGTGATGCTCCGCGCGGGGAAAGTTCAACACCTCGGCAAAGAAAACGGACTTCCTTGCGACGGGGTCAATGGTTTCGTGGTGGACGACAACAAAGACCTATGGCTCAATACGCCCTGTGGCTATATAGAGATTGCAGCCTCGGACGTCCAACGATGGTGGATTCATCCAGATACCATCGTTCTGGCACGAGTATTCGGTACGCTGGACGGAGCCTTACCAGGTGCCACGTCTTTCAATCCGGCCGCGAAATCTCCCGACGGGCGCCTGTGGTTTGTAAACAATGTGGTTCTTCAGATGATCGACCCGTCCCATCTCTCGGGTGACGGGACTGTCCCGCCGGTCTACGTCGAGACCGTTGTTGCTGACCGAAAGCAATATCAACCACAAGAAAGTCTTCGACTTCCGCCTTTGACTCGTGATCTCCAAATTGGCTACACATCGCCGAGTTTTCTCATTCCCCAAAAGGTGAAGTTTCGCTACAGACTTGACGGGCATGATCGGGATTGGCAGGACGCGGGCACTCGTCGCGAAGCTTTTTATACGGAATTGGGTCCAGGGAAATATCGGTTTCGTGTCATCGCGTGCAATAACAACGGCGTCTGGAACGAGGCAGGCGCAGCCCTGGACTTCGCGATTGCTCCGGCATACTCGCAGACGAGTTGGTTCCGCGCACTGTGTGTGGTGGCGTTCCTGGCCTTGGTTTATGGGGCTTATCGATTTCGCGTTCGGCAACTGCGGCGTCAGGAAAAGAAGCTGCGGGATGTGGTTGAAACCATTCCAACATTCGCCTGGACCGCTTTGCCCGACGGCGCAGTGGACTTCATCAATCATTACTGGGTGGAATATACCGGCTTGTCCACGGAGAAGACGATGGGCTCAGGATGGGAAGCCGCCGTTCATCCAGCAGACTTGCCGCGCTATGTGGAGAGACGGCGCGCCTCGTTGGCGTTGGGGGAGCCCTTCGAGCATGAGGTGCGTTTCCGGTGTGCGGCGGACGGTGAGTATCGCTGGTTCTTGAGCCGAGTTGTGCCGCTGCGGGACTCGGGAGGCAAGATCGTCAAGTGGTATGGCATCTCGACCGACATTGAAGATCGCAGGCGCGCCGAGAACGAGCGTGAAAAGCTGCGACAGATCGAGGCGGATCTAGCCCACGTCAACCGCGTGAGCACGTTGGGGGAAATGGCGGCGTCGCTGGCACACGAAATCAAGCAGCCCATCGCGGCCGCCATCACCAGCGCCAACAGCTGCATTGAATGGCTTTCGCATGAGCCGCCCAACCTTGATCGGGCCCGTGCGGCAGCAGCCCGAATCGATAAGTATGGGAATCGTGCGGCCGAGATCATCGACCGTATACGTTCCTTCTACAAGAAGTCGGCTCCACAACGTGAGTTGGTGGATGTGAACGGAATCGTTCACGAAATACTCGCGCTATTGCGGGGAGAGGGCACAGGCTATGGAGTCTCGATACGCACGGATCTGGCGGCCGACCTTCCCAAATTTACGGCAGACCGTGTGCAACTGCAGCAGGTGCTCATGAACCTCATGATTAACGCCATTGAGGCGATGAAGGAGACTGGCGGAGTCCTTGCGGTGAAGTCGGAACTCGATCCGGAGGGCCGAGTGCTAATCTCGGTGAGCGACACCGGCGTGGGACTGCCGGCGGAACAGGCCGACCAGATCTACAACGCCTTCTTTACCACCAAAGCGCAGGGGTCGGGTATGGGTCTGGCGATCAGCCGCTCCATTGTCGAGTCACATGGCGGCCTGTTGTGGGCCACTGCAAACAACGGACGGGGTGCAACGTTCCATTTCACTTTGCCGGCCGCGGCCGGAACCCTGCAAGTGCCTGCAGCTGGAACATGATTCGGTATCCCTGAATTCTTACATCAAAGGATCTCTACATACCCTTCTGTTCCATGCACGCGAATTCGTTGCCCATCCCGAATCAGCTTGGTAGCATTTTCTACTCCGACAACGGCTGGTAAGCCATATTCACGTGCGATGACTGCTCCATGCGTCATGAGGCCACCAACTTCGGTCACCAGGCCTTTGATGGAGACAAACAACGGTGTCCAGCTAGGGTCCGTAAAGGAGGTGACCAGGATATCGCCATCCTCTAGAACAGCATCTTCCAGTTTCAAGATGACACGCGCGCGTCCCTCGATCACTCCGGAGGAAACAGCAAGACCAACGATGGCGTCGGCTGGGAGATTTTCTCGTCTGTACTCACCGGCGACGATTTCACCATCCGAGGTCATGACACGTGGCGGAGTTAGTTTTTCATACGATTTGTACTCGTCTTTTCGCTGGCTGATGATCTGGCAGTCCAGTTCATGGGTGAGTACGACTTCGTGAAGTTCCTCAAAGGCGAGGTAGTATATATCTTCTTTTTCATGAATCACGTCGGCTTGTACGAGTCGTTCGGCTTCTTTCAATAAAGCCTGCTTATAAACGAAGTAGCGACTGACAATACCGTATTTTGGATATTCACGATAACCGCTGAGATTCCGGACCAGGCTGATCATTCGTTTTGTTTCTTTGGCTTTTTGTTCACCATCCGGCAATTGCTTCAATCGTTCTAATAACTCTTGCTCTTTGTTCCAAGCCTGCTGTCGTCCTTGCTCGAATTTTCGATGGCTGGCATTCGGCTCAATGTTTTTGATATTGCCAAGAATCATCGGGACAAGTGTCGTTGGGTTTTCGCTCCAACGAGGTTTGGTAATATCGATTTCTCCGGCACATCGCATTCCGTATTTGTTGAGAAAAGCATAGATGGCGTCTCGGGATTGCTGTCCACCATCAAACTGAACCAATTCATCCAAAAAGCTGTCATCCTTTACATGTTGCAAGTAATCAATCACGTCTGGATGAGGACGAATCACATCTGCGACATCCAATAACTCTAGACCCATTTCCGAAGTGATGTTGTTGGGTACAGATTGAGAAAGCGCGTCTGCCACATTTGTTTCCCCTAACCAATCCATCATTGTTTCATTGATCCATGATGAAGCATTCATAGCAGTCATAATCACGCCAAAACTTTGTGAGTCAGATATGCTCTTCCTGAATTTCTGGATGTCTTCCAGGATAAAGTCAAAGAGAACCGGTCCTGATGTTGTTTGGATGTCACGCTTTAACTCGTCTATCGAGTTTTGACTGCTCTTGATCAAATCGGAAACGATTTGGGGATCGTAGTCGTTTAGTGTTTGAAAACCAGCAGGGGATGCGCCTTGATGGCGTTTGCTGGAACTCGGTTCTCTTATGTCATTCGGTAGCGAGTTTATAAAATCTCCTCGCTTCAGGATGGTCATCAGTGCGTCTTTGATGAGCGGATCGGATTTTCCCAAGACATTGACGATGATGTCTCGTTTCGCAGGTGAGGCCAGATCTTTCGTAATATCAACAAACAACCTTCCACCAGCTTTATCCATGGGGCGGGCGGCTGTTAACTGGAAGAACGACAATCCCAATGGTTTCAAGGGGTCGGTCATCATCTGTTGATGGCCGACAGATACATAAACGTGGTTTTCTTGATGGTTGGCTTCAGGGATTGGGAACAAAGTGGTGATCGGCCGACTCTGGACAATATAAAACGTGCCCTCCATCAAGCACCATTCGATGTCCTGGGGGTAGCCGAAATGTTCTTCGATCTTTCTGCCCATGTGCTCGAGCTGCAAAATCTGCTCCTCCGTGAGCGCTTGCCTATTCTGCCGCTCCGGCTCAATCTCCTGTTCTTTCGTGCCGCCATCTTGTGAGGCAAATACAGCCAGCTTCTTGGTGGATATCTTCTTAGCGATCACCTTGCCGTCACGCACTTTATAGACATCAGCATTCACTAGCCCGGAGACCAAGGCCTCCCCAAGACCGAAGCTGGCGTCAATGGACAACATCTTCCGGTTGGAGGTGACGGGATCGGCCGTAAACAAAATTCCTGCCGCCTCGGGGAAGATCATCTTCTGCACCACCACAGCCAGGTGGACTTTGCGGTGATCGAAGCCGTTTTGAATGCGGTAGGTAACCGCCCTCTCGGTATACAACGATGCCCAGCACTTGCTGATGTGCTTTAGGATGACTTCCTTCCCCATAATGTTCAAATACGTATCCTGCTGGCCCGCAAAGGAGGCCGTCGGTAAATCCTCAGCAGTTGCGCTGGATCGTACTGCATAGGCATTTTCTTCTCCAAGCCTGGAGAGATGGTGGGCGAGCTCTTCATGAATGTCTTCAGGGATGGCTATCCCTTCGATGAGCCTGCGAATCTCACCGCTGCGCTCACTGAGTTTATTCCGGTCTTCCACCTTCAGAAGCGATAACTGATCAAGTAGTTCGTTAATCTTCGGCGTTTCCCCAATAATTCTCTTGAAGGCTTCGGTGGAAATACAAAAGCCGTCTGGAACGCGTATTCCTTCAAGCTTGGAGATTTCCCCCAGGTTCGCGCCTTTACCACCAACCATCATGATGTTTGTCTTGTCGATGTCCCGAAAACCAAGCACATAGGAACTCATACGTTCCCCTCCTTTCACAATTCGGAATTTGTGCACGACGTTGAGACACCTGCCGGCATAAATTCGCGCTGCTTCTACTCACTCGCCGCCCGCACGGGCGGCGGGGTTTGCGCGTCAATGATGAGCTCAGCCGGTTCGAGGCGCCTCAAGCGCGCATGATCCGCACGCAACCGCTGAACTTCCTCCAGCAGCGGGTTGGCCCTGGACTGGCAGCCGCGCTTCTTGGGGCCAGGGCCTCGCTCTCGGCCTGCGCGCGCTGGCGGCGCCATGTCGTCCGATGGGACGAGTCGAGTCCATCGCGGCGGAGCAGTACGCCGATAGCGGCTTCCTCTCGACAGGCCCCCGTCTGGTCCAGAATGGAGCGCTTGGCGTGTCCGGAATGCAACTGCTTGAGATTCCGCTTGAGCATGAACATGAATTCCTTCTCCGCCCTCGACAGCAATTACCGGCGGGAAGGTGTCTCATTCATGTTGACACGGAGAGAGAGATTGATGCACTGCAGAATGGGTAGAGTCGAACGGCGCTTGGCGAAAACAAGCGCTCCAAGGCACTCCGGCCTGCTTTCGCCGCTGTAGAAATCGCTACTGCGGCTTCGGGGTTGCGGTCGTTGCGGCCTGAATCGGCTGGACCGACGGTGTTTCAGGAGACACACTCGCTTGTCCTTGCTTATTCGGAGGGATTTCCGTCCCGGCGGGGTAGATGAGGATCCGCAACGTACCCCAGGCGCCATTCGAACTCGAGTCTTCCTGCTTGCCCATCCCCAAGGTTTTCAGTTGACTATCCTCAAATCCGAAGTTCTCTACGAGGTACTCCCGTACCACCATCGCGCGGGCTTCCGTCAGCACTAGATCCTTTTGGGTATCGCCCTCCATTCCCGTGGATGCAACGATCACCGCAAATGCGAACTGGTTATTCGCTAGGAACTCGCCGCCACTGTTGAGAGATTTCTGGTTCTTCAGCTTGGCCGAGTCCTGCTTATCGAAAAGCGTCTTCGCCGGGTAGCTAAACTCCTTGGTCGGTGCGCTTGGTGGCAATCGTTCAATTTCGTTCTTGGCCAGCTCGGCCGAATCCTCGTAGCCGCGACTTTTGTAATACCCGCGCACGAAGAAGCTGTGCTTCAGAGCTTCCATGTTTTCCTGGAAGTCGGTTGCTCCGGCTTCCGCCTGGACCATGGTTTCGTGCATCGCGTTCGCAGTCTGTGCGAGGTTGGTATAGAGCTGTTTGTCGTTGACCAGGGCTCCTGCCGTTCCCTCTCCACCATTGATTTTGGCGCTGATTGAGTTCAGATTTGCGGTGGCGCGCGTGGCGTTCTGAATTGCCTGCTGACTGCTATCGAGGATGTCGCTGGTCTTTTCGAGCAGGTCCGCCATTTCAAGCGGTGGCTGGCTGCCGAGCGTATCCCCATCCTGCACATTCGACGATGTGGCGGAGCCAAATGAGATCGCCAGATATTGATTGCCCAGCAAACCCTCGGTTTCGATCGTAACCAGCGAGTCTTTTTTGATGATCTCGTGGGTCGACTTGCCGAGATCCATGACGACCGTCACCTTTTCGCCCGGCTTATGGGGCAACACGATGTCGCGGACCGTTCCGCTGTGGACTCCTCCCAGCCGCACATCGGCGCCGGCATCCAGGCCCTCCACGTTATCGAATTGCGATCTTAGTTGATAGGTAGAACTGAAAAGATACTGCTTGCCACCGATCACGAAGATGCCAGCCACCAGGATTGCCAGGGTCACAACGATGAAAGCTCCTAACCGCGCCACTCTCGACATGATGTTCTCCTACGAATGCTTCAGAAATTCCTGAACAAACTCGATGTTACTGTTTTGCAATTCTTCAAAATCGCCTTGCACTACCACTTCGCCCTCATTGAGCAGAGCTAGATGGTCGGCAATTGTCTTCGCGCTGTGCAGATCGTGGGTCACGACGATGGATGCCATGTGATGTTCCTCCTGGAGCTTGAGGACCAAATCATCGATCTCGCCGGAACTGATCGGGTCAAGACCAGCGGTAGGCTCGTCGAGGAGCAGAATATCCGGCTCCAAAGCCAGCGCGCGCGCCAGCCCCACTCTTTTCTGCATGCCCCCGGAAATGTCGGAAGGCATCTTGGCAAGAGCGTCTTCCATGCCCACTTCCGCAAGCAGTCCCCTGACGCGGTCGGCCCGCTCAGACTTCGACATCGTCTTCTGGTGATGTTGCAGCGGAAAAGCTACGTTCTGTTCGACGGTCAGCGAATCGTAGAGCGCGGCGTGCTGGAACAGAAAGCCCATCTTCTTTCTGATTTCGCCCATCTGGTCCAGGGCTAAGCCGGCAATGTCAACTCCATGAATACAAACCGATCCCGAGTCCGGTTTCGTCAATCCGATGATGAGCCGCAGCAAGACGCTCTTACCCGTGCCGCTGCGTCCCAAGACTGCCAGGGTCTCGCCGCGCTTCACCTTCAGGCTGATCCCGTTCAGAACCTTTTGGCTGCCGAAAGACTTATGCAAGCCCTCGACGGCGATGACGGCGGCGCTGCCGTCTTGCTCGGCCTCGGTCTGCTCGATCGCGATTTGCGTCGGAATCTGATCGATGCTGTTGATCTCTATTTCGGGAGTCATGTGGTTGTTTTTCCGTCCCCACGAAAACCTAAACGATCGTCACGGGAAAAATATGATGATGAGTTTCACGAGCACGACATCGGCCAGGATCACGAACAGCGAAGACAAGACCACCGAACTGGTGGCCGCACGGCCGACGCCGGCTGCGCCTCCCTGCGTCCTCATTCCCTGGAAACACGCGATCAACCCGATGATCAGCCCAAACACTGCGGTCTTAAAAGTGGGTGGCAGAAAATCATTGAAGTCGGCACCGTTGAAGCCGCTATTGATGAACTGGTGCAGCGACACGGGCTCAACCAGGGCTTGCGTAACCCATCCCATGAGCAGGCCGCAAGCGTCCGATGCGAGGGTCAGCAAAGGCATCATGAGAATGCATGCCAGTATGCGGGTCGCCGCCAGCAGTCGGTAGGGGTTCACCGCGGAGGCCTCAATGGCGTCAATCTGCTCGGTCACTTTCATCGACGCTAACTCTGCGCCAATGCCAGCGCCCACTCGGCCGCTTACCACCAGACCGGTAATGATCGGTCCGGTTTCGTGAATCACGGAGAACACGATCGCGGCAGGCAACAGCGACTTGGCGCCGAATCGCGTCAGGCTATAACGGGCTTCTAGAGAAAGAACAACTCCGGTCGCCGCCCCCGCCAGGGCGACCAACGGCAGCGACTTTGAACCGATTTCGTCGAGTTGGCGAAACAGTTCGCGGAATTCAAATGGCGGCGTCGCCGCGGCGCGCGCTACGCGCCAGAAAAATATTCCTAGATCCCCAAACCATTCCAGAAAGTGATGGATCGGGCCCTTCGTCGAAACGGTGGAAGATCCAGGCAGCGTTGAAGGCGCCGGCAGGGCGTTGGCCCTAGCTGCGGCCGCACTCAGTCTAGGGGCGATCATCGGTTCGATCCTGAACTCGGCGCCTCGCGGCCGTTATTAAGGTGCATGCGACGAAGCAAAGAGTTCGGACCTCGGTAAAGAAATTCCATCGCGATGCTCTCGCCCAGATATCCCAGCATGGTGTAGTTGCCCATCCGGAGTGCGTCCTTGCCGTTGTACCTGCCGGGATACCACGCATAGACGGCAGTGAAGGTACCCGCATACGGCGCAATGAGCGCGGGAAACGAAAAGATGCGGTGGCCATCCTCGCCCCGACGTGCGGTAAGAGTCGAGATCACGGCATGACCCAATCGCGGACCTAGACCTCGGCACTCACAGCGGTAGTACAGAGTGTCTTCCTTGAAGGCATCGGCCAAGCCGTAGAGCGTGGTAGTGCTGACGGCTGCGATGCCGAAGGCGGACCCGATTCGCTGGCCATAGCCTGCCGCACCTTGCCGCCATTCCGGCGGAGAGTTGTACGCTTGGCCGATGCCGGCTGCAGCCGCCGCGGCAACGAGGGGATAAGGGCCAAATGCGTCGAAAACATAATTGCGAAGTCTCGTCTTTTGCGTTGGACGGGTGTAGGTTACGTCCACGTGCGCCGGGCTTGTGGTGGCAATTGTGCCTGCGGACTCTTTCGCATCGACCATGGTTTGTGCGGTTGCAAGAACCGGCAGAGCTGTAAAAACCGCGATCATCAAGAGCCCGATCCCGCGCATCTTCATAGATAGAACGAGAATCTCCCTGGTCAAGCTGGCGGCTCCCAACCAAAGGTAGCGTTTCTTACACCGTAAGCGGACACGGTCCGTGATCACACTGGCACGCAATCTCTACGTCCTTGGATCCGGCTTCCTTACAAGCCGGTGAGCAGTACTTGTCACCCGCTTCGACCGAGCACCGGCATGGTAGATGGGCACACTTGGCCTTCTCATTCGTCTTCATTAGGGTTCTCCTTTTCCAACTTTTCCTTTTTTCTTTGCCAAAGTTCGTGCGGCGTGATGGCGGCAGCGCGCGATTCCCAATGGCTGCACCAATCTTCGTCGTCCTATGAATGTTCCGATCGATCTTCGGCTTTAGGTCCCAGGGTAATGAATCATCGCCGTTCTCGGATCTTCCCTGGTTGTTTTGGTGCTGTTGTTAAGACCTGGCTGATACCAGTATCAGAGTTTGGGCTTGGGAATACTGATCAGAATTAACCATATTGCTAAATCACTGAATCGTTCATTCGCCACTCGCTGCCGGCCCGGAGACCTGTTTCTGGTGCCCCAGGGCCGAGAACGACAAGAGGAGTGATTCCAAACGAAGCGCAGCCGCGAATCCGTGAAGGACCGGGGCCGGGATTCGGGGATTTTGGCTTCGATGCAGCGGGTGCCGGAGTCGGAGATCAATGGCCACCGTGGCATAAATGGCGGACGCTGACGCGCCTGCCTGGGGCCTGGCGAGAATAGGAAAACAACTAGCGCTCGCGCCGGTAATCGACGCGAAAGGCGAGGATCTCGAAGGGATGAACGGGCACGGTGAGTTGATTGCCGGTGACGGTCAGCGGGGACCCCTGCGCCTGCTCGAGAAGGTTGGTGAGAACCGCGCCGGTGGCCCCCTCAGGTACCGTGAACGTGACCTGGCCCGCCTTGCCCGCCCACTCATAGGCGTGAAAGATGAGACTGTCGCTGTCCTCTGCCTTCTTCATCGCCGTCAGTACAACATTCTCTGCTTGAACCGAAGCGAAGGACTGTTCCAGAGGCTGCGAACCGCCGTGCGCTCCAACTTGCATGGCTTGCAACTGATAGTTGTACTCATAGCCATGCTGCACGGTGAGAGCCTGCTTCCAGTCGCCCGCGTGTGGGTAGAGGGCATAGCTGAAGTGCTGATGCCCGCGATCGGCTTCCGGATCCGGCCAGACCGGCGAACGCAGCAGCGTGAGACGCAGCACATTGCCCTGATCGTCGTATCCAAACTTGGACTCATTGATCAAGCTGAATCCGTGCTGTCCGTCACCCAGGTCTGCCCAGCGCTGGGCGGGAACCTCGAACTGTGCCCGTTCCCAACTGTTGTTCCGCGTCGTGGCACGTTCAATGCTGCCGAAAGGAATCTCATAGGTGGCATGGCTGTTGGTTGCGGCCAGCGGGAAGGCGGCCTTCAGCAAAACGTGCGTCTCATGCCAGTCGATGTCGTTCACCACATCAACTTGATCGGCTCCGGCATACAGCGCGATATCCTGCACAAACTTTGAGTTTTGCCAGGCGCGCGATACCCGAATCAAGGCACGTAACGGACCCTTTTCGATCAGCTCCACCGAATTCACGGCGTCGATCGGAGTCATGTGATCGAGCGTGCCCGGATCGATGTTCCACGCGTCGTAATCTTTGGGAGTGTCCTTAAAAGTCTGCAGTTGATTCCCGCAGGCGCCGCTGGCCAGCGATTCGAAGTTGGAGCGCTTGTCGAACAGACTGGTAATACAGCCCGTTTTCGGATCGATTGTGACCCGGAGATTCGAATTCTCCATGGTCAGTCCGCTGACTTTCAGATCGGTGACTGCCGGCTTCGCCTCGGCAATGACATGAAGGATCGTGTATCCCATGGAAGGCACGTTCTTAACGTCAACCAGCATTCGGTAGGTATGGGTTGCCAGGTCGGTGCCAAGAACCTCGGAGGGAAGTACATGGCCCTGGGCATCGACCACCGAGGGTGCAACCGCTATCGCGGAAGGCATCTCGACTTCGAACGTGGCCAAGCCCGAGCGCCGCCACGGCAGAGGATTCACCACGAACACCGGAATCCCTCCAGCCGCGCTGGTATTCACGTGGGCTGCCAGGGTATTCAGTGCGCTGATGGAGATTTCATTCGTCGCCCATCGCACCTGGTCATAATCGCGCTGCGCATCTTTGTAAATGACGCCAATGCCCGATCCCGCGGCCAAGTCGTGAAAATCGTTGAAGGTGATCTTCTTCCATGCCTCGGTCAATTCATCGGCGGGGTAGCGCTTTCCATCCAGCCATGCCAGGGAGGCGTATTTCTCGGCATTGAGGGCCCACATGGAACTCTGGCGCATGTTGCGTTTGTGATTGGCTTGCGTGGTCATTACACCGCGGTGGTATTCGAAATAAAGTTCGCTCTTCCACGTGGGAATGCTGATCATTCCGGCCGTGGGCGCAGGCGGTTGGGTATAGCCCTTCGCGATCGACGCATAATCCCACTCCGGGGAGTTGCTATCGACCTTGCCGGCGACATCATGAAAGTAGGCCGCAGCCGTGCCGAACCGCATGGGCGGCACAATTTGGTCAGGCTGCATCCAGTGAACACCTTCGTCTAGGATGGCGCGGGTCGGTCCACCACCGTGGTCGCCGATGCCGTAGAGGTCCATCATCTCGGCCAATCCGGGGGCCTGCTTGCGCGCAATGGCCAGATCATTCGCCAAGCGGACAGGATTCAGATCGGTGTGAACATAGTCATGGGGAAAGTAGGTGAGGACCTTGCTGCCGTCTGGCGATTCCCACCAGAACAGCTTGAAGGGCAGAGGATTGGTGTCATTCCAGGTCATCTTCTGGGTGACAAAATAATCGATGCCGGATTTCTTATAGATCTGGGGCAGTTGCCAGTTATAGCCAAACGAGTCTGGGTTCCAGCCAATGTGGACATCCACCCCGTACTCTTGCTTGAACCAGCGCTTGCCGATCAACAACGAACGCGCCGTGGACTCATCGTCAGGGATATTCAAGTCGGGCTCAACCCACATCCCGCCGACAATCTCCCAGCGCCCTTCTTTGATCCGCCGTTTGATATCAGCATTCATCTCGGGATATTTTTCGGCGATCCATTCGTTGTAAGCAGCAGCCGACTGCGTGTAGGTATAGTCGGGATACTCGTTCATCAGTTGCAGGGCCGTGCCGAATGTTCGCCTGACGACGTCGACAGTTTCGGTCCACGGCCAGAGCCACGCAGCATCGATATGCGCGTTGCCGGTCAGGTGCATGGTGGCTCGCTGGAGCGTTGGCTTCAGCGTCTCGAGCAGTTCCCGTGCCCGTCGCAACGAGGTGTCAAAGGCGGGTTGGTCGGCCGCGTCGAGCGCTTTAAGATTTACTGCCCCAATGGCATTTTCGAGCGCGGCAACATCGGCCGAGACATTCCCGGACAGACTCGGAAGCAGGATGGCGGAGGCGAGAAATTCAATTCGCAGATCGCGAGGATTGGGCCGGCTCTCGGAAAACTCGATTTTCTGCTCCGTGCCCCCAAAGACCTTTTTGTCGACCGTGGGAAGCAGTTTGACCGCGACTAGCACCTGGTCGCCCGGCCTTGCGTGATCGAACAGAACGATGGGCTCAAGATCGTCGCCCATGGCCACGCGACGGCCATTCAAGTAGATGATCTCCGGCATGGGCCCGTTCGCCGAGGCGTGAAAGCTGAACCAGATTCTGCTGCCCGTCAGATCGTATCCTTTGAGGGTGGGGGGCACGCTGATGGAGCGGCGATACCAGACTGCATTGGTTCCCGCCTCGGCGTTAGCATGGACGGTGGGCCAACTTGAGTCATCCAGGTCGAGGGCCTCGCCATGCGCAAGATCCCCCTCATGGGTCTTCCATGCCTCTGCCGGCAGGGCATCGAGGGCCGACAGTCGCTGGATTGCCGCCTGGGACGGGCTGGAGAGCGAGCTTGCCGCGCGCGCGGATTCCTCGGCGGACTGGGCACGGGCCGGAAGTGCGAAGGGAAGAAGAAATGCAAAGATGGCCACCCCAGAAAAGCCGCATTGGGCAAAGCGTCGCACGGCAAACCCCCAGCCTCGTCGTGTCATTCCGAATCCCCTTCTTAACCCCTAAAATAGCGCGAAAACGACCCGCGAGTATACACCCTGTTCGCCGGTTCGCGACATCGTGAAAACGATTTTCCTCGGGCCTGTTCGATACGGTCTGCAATCGGCACGCTGGAATGGTGAAGGGGAGTGCCACCGCTCGGTGTCCGGATCGCTGCCGCCGTCCGGTTTCAAAGTAGCGCTGTTCACCGTTACGGGCAAAGGTTATTGGAAAAGATGTGATCGGCTGAATCCGTTTCTATCGTAAGGATTTGAATTGCCGCCGCACCCGCGAGTAAGATTCGTCTTTCCCGTACCGAAATGTGCCAGTCCGGAAAGGTGACACGATGAAGACCCTCGCCCTCTTGCTGCTATCCCTGATGTTCAACGCCGTTTTCCAAGAAAATGTGGCCGCACAATCCAGCTACGACCTGCGCTCGCCCGACGGACGAATCGAAATCAGAATTCGCTCCGCCGAACAGCTCCGCTACGACGTCCTGCTGAAAGGCCGGGCGGTGTTGGAGAATTGCACGATTTCTCTTGACGTGGAGCACAAGAAACTTGGGCTGCAGCCGAAGTTAATTGATGCCAAACAGCGTTCTTTCGATCAGATCGTGGAACCTGTGGTGCGCCAGAAGTTCGCGAGGATCCGCGAGAACTACAACGAACTGAAAATGAACATGGATGGCGGATATGACGTCGTGTTCCGTGCCTACAACGAAGGTGCCGCGTATCGGTTCGAGACCTCGATGCCGCAGCAGCAAGTAAGGATCTATGGGGAAGAGTCGGCGTTTAATTTCCCCTCGAATTTCATGGTTTATTATCCGCAGGAAGATAGCTTCTTCTCCCACAATGAGCGCAAATACGTTCCTCAGCATTTGAGCGAAATTGCGCCGGAATTCCTGGCGACGCTGCCCGCCGTCGTGGATGTAGGGGGCGGCGCAAAGGTCGCGATCGCGGAATCAGATCTGGAGTCTTACCCCGGCCTCTGGTTGAAAGGGACTGGCGGACATGGCCTGGCGGCGACGTTTCCACCCTACCCGCTCAAGCAAAGTCTGACGGGAGATCGTGACTATAAAGTGGTGGAAAGCGCCGACTACATTGCCCTCACTGCCGGGACACGCAGTTTTCCCTGGCGCGTGATTGGCATCGCCGACCGGGACGGCGACCTGCTCACCAACCAAATTGTCTATCTTCTGGAAAAACCCTCGCAGGTCCAGGACACTTCGTGGATCAAACCCGGGAAAGTGGCTTGGGACTGGTGGAACGCCAACAATGTTTACGGGGTGGACTTCAAAGCGGGAATCAACACGGAAACGTATAAGTACTACATCGACTTTGCCGCGAAGTACGGTATTGCTTACATCATTCTGGACGAAGGCTGGTACAAGCTGGGGAACGTGCTCGAGGTCGTCCCAGAAATCAATATGGAGAAACTGACCGCCTACGCGAAACAGAAAAATGTCGGGATCATTCTCTGGGTAGTGTGGAAAACGTTGGACGACCAACTGGTTCCCGCTCTCGATCAATTTCAAAAGTGGGGTGTGAAAGGAATCAAAGTTGATTTCATGCAGCGCAGCGATCAGATCCTGATCGACTATTACCACCGAGTCAGCAGGGAGTGCGCCAAGCGCAAAATGCTCGTCGACTTCCACGGAGACCAGAAACCGGCGACCATGACTCGCACCTGGCCCAACCTGATCAGCACGGAGGGGGTGCGGGGGATGGAGTGGAGCAAATGGAGCGCCGAAAGTGAACCCAAGCACAATGTGACGCTCCCCTTCACGCGAATGTTTCTCGGCCCGATGGATTACACGCCGGGGGCAATGCGCAACGCAACCAAAGCGACCTTCGCGCCTATTTCTAGCCAGCCTATGGCGTTGGGAACGCGCTGCCACCAGCTGGCCATGTATGTAGTTTTCGAAAGTCCGCTGCAGATGTTGTCCGACAGCCCCTCAAACTACATGCGCGAGCCAGAAATCATGGAGTTTCTCGCACCCGTTCCAACGGTGTGGGATGAAACCAAGGTGCTCGATGGGCGCATCGCCGACTACGTGATTGTCGCCCGAAGAAACGGCCGCGACTGGTATGTGGGGGCTATGACCGATTGGACGCCCCGCAACCTCGAAATTGATCTGTCCTTCTTGCCGGAAGGAAACTTCTCCATGGATGCATACCAGGACGGGGTGAACGCTGAGCGCAATGCGAGCGATTACAAAAAGACAACCACTCCGGTAAACAGAACCACCAAGGTGAAACTGCAGCTGGTAAGCGGCGGGGGCTGGGCTGCAAGAATCCATCAGTAAGTCAGCCGGCCCGGAGCAACGCAAGGGGTGGGCCGGCGGGAATTTCGTCGTCTCCCCCAGCGCGCGGTCTCGAGGTCATCTCGCCGATTGTCGAGACTCGGGCTCGACAATCCCGCTGCCCTCGCGGATTGTGAGAATCCGGTTCGCCTTTACCTGAGTGAACCGCTCGATCTTCTGGGTCGTCGGCCATTTCACCTCGATCAGATCGATGGTGAGTGCCTTGCCCAACCCGAAGTGCAGGCGCAGGTCACTTTGCGACATCACGCTGGATCCGCTGCGGACTTCGTCCATCTGGGCGTGATTGCCCGTGACGACCCGTACCCGAGCGCCGATTGCGGTGCGATTGCACTTGGCTCCGATCAGTTTAATCTTGATCCAATTCTGCTTGTTGCCGCCATCGTTGCGCAGCAGGGAGGGCAGATCGTTCATGTTCAAAATCAATGCGTCGACGTCGCCATCGTTATCGTAGTCGCCAAAAGCAGCGCCTCGACTGGAAAAGCGCTCGTTGATACCGGGGCCCATCGCGGCGGAAACATCCTTGAATTGCCCGTTGCCCAGATTCTTATACACAAGTCTGGGATTCTTGAAAGTCTGGCCAATCTCGTGGCCACCGATCTCCGGATAAACATGTCCGTTGACCTGGAGGAGGTCCGGCCACCCGTCGTTGTCATAGTCGACGAATCCGCATCCCCACGCGACGTACTGGTTGTTGATGCCAATTCCTGAGGCGAAAGTCACGTCACTGAATGTGCCATCTCCGTTGTTGTGATAGAGGTTGCAAGTATCGTCGGCAAAATTCGTTTTGAAGATGTCCAACCATCCATCGCAGTCGTAATCGCCGACCGCGACCCCCATCCCGGCTTGTTCATGGCCATTCTCGCTGTAAGCGCACCCGGCCATCACCGCCACGTCGGTGAATGTACCGTCGTGGTTGTTGCGATACAGAATGCTGGGTTCGGAGTCCACGGCCACATAAATATCGGGCCAGCCATCGTTATCAAAATCACTGGCAACGGCAGTGATGGAATATCGCGGACCCGGTTTGAGGATGCCAGCCTTCGCCGAGACGTCGGTAAAAGTGCCGTCGCCATTGTTGTGGAAAAGGACGTTGGTGTCCCCGGTAAGGCCGCGCGGGCCGCACATCACCGGGATCCCTTTCCACTGACAAGCCGCGGGATCGCCCGGCGCGGCGGTCTTCGCAGGGTCCAGCTGGATGTAGTTGCATACGAAAAGATCCAGGTGGCCGTCGCGGTCATAATCGAGGAAAGTGCAGCCCGCGCCCCAGCGGACGCGCTCGTCGTGAAGGCCGGACTGGTGAGTGACATCGGTGAAAGTGCCGTCGCCGTTGTTGTGAAAAAGAATGTTGTGTCCCCAGAAGCAACAGAACAGGTCGTCCCATCCATCGTTGTCGTAGTCTCCAATGCAGACGCCGGTTTGCCAGCCGGTGCGGGCAAGTCCGGATTTGTCGGTTACGTCGGTGAAGGTTCCGTCGCGGTTGTTCTTGTACAGATGCGACCTGGGGGCCCCGCCGGCGGGCCAGTTTTCGCCGAGGCGCGTTCCATTGGTCAAATAAACATCGAGCCAGCCGTCGTGGTCGTAATCGAAGAACGCGATCCCGCTGCCCTTGGCTTCGATGATGTAGCGCTTGTGATCGACCGCGCCCCAGACATTGGCAAGGTTGAGTCCGGCTTCGCGGGCGACGTCTACGAATTGCACCGGAGACGTCGCATTGGTGGACGGGGCGGATTGAACCGTGAGGCTGTGCTTCCACTTCCACAGTGGCGTGGTGAGTGCGTCGACGAGCGTGTCGGCGAGAACGACAAGAGAAGAGCCGAGAAAACGTCGCCGGGGACCATTCATTTCGGGCTCGGAATCCTTGGAAACTGCCGCGGGATCACGCCTACGCCTTCTTTTACTGCGATGATCTGATCGATAGAAAGGTTTGTCAATCGATCCACCTGCCCACTCGGCCAGGTAATTTCGAGCGAATCGATGGTGGTGCGTTTGCCTAAGCCGAAGTGAATCCGAGGATCGCTGGCGGACATGTAACTCATGCCGCCTTTGGCCTGTTCGATGTGCACGAAGCCCTGCGAGGTGAGCTTGAGGGAGGCGCCGATGCCGTCGCGATTCGATTTTGTTCCGATTAACTGGACGGTCAGCCAGTGATTGGCGTTTCCTCCGTCATTGCGCAGAAGCGAGGGATAGTCGCCGCGATTGTTGGTGACGATGTCGATATCACCGTCGTTATCGTAATCCGCAGTTGCCAGGCCGCGTCCGACGATCGGATGCACGAAATCAGGGCCGAGGGACTCTGAGACTTTGTCGAACCGGCCTTTGCCGAGATTGCGGAACATGAGCAACGGCTCCTGGTAGGACACTTCGGCATGATAGAGGGAAACATTGTCGAGCATGGCGCCGTTGAGTTGCAGGATATCGTTCCAACCGTCGTTGTCGTAATCCAGAAACTTCATGGATACGCCACTCATCAGCACCGCTTTATTTCCGATGCCCGAGTTGAATGTGTCATCGGTGAATGTTCCATCGTGGTTGTTGTGATAGAGCCGATTCAGTTCGAAGTCGAGATGAGTGATGTAAACATCCTGCCATCCGTCGCCGTCCACGTCGGCCGCATCAATGCCCATGCCGGCCTCGTAGCGCCCATCCTCGCTGGCGGCGATTCCGGAAATCAGGGCAACATCCTCAAACGTTCCGTTGTGCTTGTTGAGGAAGAGAAAGTTCGGCCACGAGTCATTGGCGATTGCGATATCAGGCCATCCGTCGTTATTGAAGTCGGCCAACACTACGCCCATGCCTTTCGCTTCGGGCTTGCCGACTCCCGATGCGTCGCTCACGTCGCTGAACGTTCCGTCGTGATTGTTGTGGTAGAGCTTGATGCGCTGGCCCTTGTAGTTGCCCGGATGGCAGTACGAGCGGTAACCGGGTCGGCGCTCGCCGCACCACATGTTGTTCTTCGGACTCCAGTCGATGTAATTGGTGACCACGAGATCGAGCCAGCCGTCTTTGTCGTAGTCGAACCAGCCGGCGCTGGTCGACCAACTTCCTTCGTCAGCTACACCCGCCGTCGCAGTCACATCGGTGAACGTTCCATCCCGGTTGTTGTGGTACAGGATGGCGCGGCCATAGCCGGTCACATAAAGGTCTGGGTATCCGTCATTGTCGAAATCCCCGGCGGCGACTCCCTGGCCGTAG
>DATBYA010000038.1:0-29832 GCA_036514015.1 Candidatus Sulfotelmatobacter sp. | reverse complement strand
GCCTTTCTCGGAAATCCTGGCGCCCGCGATTTACTACGCACAGAATGGATTTCCGCTGGCCGAGAGAAACGCGCGCTATTGGGTCGCGAAGAGTTTGATGCAGCAGCCGGGCTACAAAGAGACGTATATGCCCAACGGCGTCGCTCCGAAGGTGGGCGATGAATTCAAGAATCCTGCGCTCGCCAAGTCGCTTCGGCAAGTGGCAGAGCATGGCCGGGATGCGTTCTACAACGGCCCGATGACGGAAACGATGTTGAAATTCTTGCAGGCACAGGGGGGCACGCATACGCTCGAAGATTTCCGCGATTTTCAACCGGAGTGGGTCGAGCCAATCTCCACGACATATCGCGGATGGACCATCTACGAACTTCCACCGAATGGACAAGGAATTGCCGCATTAACGATGTTGAACATCATGGAGCAGTTTCCGCTTGGACAGTATGCCCACAACTCCGCAGATACTCTGCACGTCATGATCGAGGCGAAAAAGCTGGCCTACGCGGATATGCATAAATATGTCGGCGATCCTCGATTCACTCCGGTTCCGGTGAAGGAGATGCTTTCGAAGAACCTGGCGAAGAAGCGTGCGGCGCTCATCAAGATGGATAAGGCCGCGTGTGAGGTGGTTCCTTCCGACATCGAGAAGATGCTCGACGCTCACGGCAATTCGACGATCTACCTTTCGGCGATAGACAAGGATGGAAATATCGTTTCGCTGATCCAGAGTAACTTCGCGGGCTATGGCACGGGAATGGTTGCTCCCGGCGTCGGTTTTTCCTTTCAAAACCGCGGCGCGGGATTTCAGTTGGCACCGGGGCTGCCGAATTCGCTGGCTGGACGCAAGCGCCCGCTGCACACGATTATTCCGGCGTTCATGGAGAAGGACGACATTCACATCGGGTTCGGCATCATGGGAGGGTGGAACCAGGCTCAGGCACACGCGCAGTTTGTTGCGAACGTCGTAGATTACGGAATGAACGTGCAAGCGGCGCTGGAGCAGCCAAGGTTCACGAAAGGAACTTTCGACGGCTGCGATGTGCAGATGGAAAACACGATTCCGCAATCCGTTCGAGATGAATTAACAAAACGCGGGCACCAGATCGAACTGCTTGAGCCATTTTCGTTCACGGTGGGGCAAGGGGAAGCGGTGGTGAGAGACATAAAGCGAAATGTGAACTTTGCCGGCGCAGATCCCCGTTCCGACGGCGAAGCGATTCCACAAGAGCCGACTGCAAAGTGAACTACGGGGTGTAATAAAACGGACTCGGCAGCTTTGCAGGGCGCTCTGCCTATGGGTTTCTATTCAGATCGCTCAGTTGGTCACTCACGTTAAGGAAGTCGGCGTCGTTTGACGTGGGTTTCCGCCTGTCGGGACGCTGCCAGGAACTTCATCGCACACCCTTCGATACAATCCAGCAGTTTCTTTGTTGTTTGTGCAGGCTGAAATGAAAGAAATCCCTGAGGTTTTACGAGATCCCTCTGCACCTGGGCAGACGAGCGCGTCGGTTTGCACCATCGCACTCAAGGCTCTCCTCGGTTGATCATAAAGCTCGACATTCCGTCGAGGAATTTCCGAAGGACTTGCTCGGCCTCTGCCGGCAGTGCAGCTTCCTCAAGAGCACTATTCATCAGGCGCATCCATCGGTCGCGGGCAGCCTGATTTATGTAGAACGGAGAATGCCGCGCGCGGAGGCGTGGATGGCCTCTTTGTTCGATGTAGGTCTGCGGTCCTCCGAGCCGTCCGATCAGGAAATCTCGGAGGCGCTGCTCAGCACCCGAGAGATCCTGCGCCGGGTACATGGGGCCCAAAAGGTCGTCTTGCGGTACTCGTCGATAGAAGGCGGCGACCAAGCGTGTGAAACCTTCCGTGCCAATCATCGAATAAACTTCGAGCTCCTGCATTTCTAAGCTATCCCTGCTTGCGTGCCTAACGAGCAATTATTGGACCTGTGTTTGACTTATGCAAGTTGGCATGTCGCTCATTCTAACGATAAAAACTAATGGCGAGGGCGGGCATGGGTTGACGATAAACTCCCTATAACTTATTGATAATAAATAAGTTGTCGGAGAGAGTGGGATTCGAACCCTGCAACGCCCAATCACTTCCACAGGTTGTAGATTCTACATTGGTGGCGCCCGAATGCGTGGCTTGCCAGAAAGGTGCAGGTCAACTTCGTTTTAGGGATGGTCCCGCCTCGGAACCTCAAGGGTGGACATTCGCTTGGTAATCCTATAAGTAATTCCTGGTTCCAATTCAGGCGGACCCGAATCTCAAATTCGTGCAATCCGAAGACGCAGATTCCCGAGATTCGTCTTCTCCAGTCGCAGCACACCCTTACCGTTGGTGCGCAAGCGGAGCATATCGCCTAGAACGCCTGGCAATACAGCCGCGGGCGACGACGAAACATTTGGGCCGGTGAGACTAAGCTCGTAGACCGTATCCGGCAGCAGGCCGGACGCGATGAGCGAATCGCACGCCACATCCGGCAACGAGACTTCTCCTCCCTGAGAAGCAGTGTCCGATGTACTGAACAACACGAAGGGGCCAGCCTCCGAGGCGGCTCCCAGAAAATCAACTCCATCGATCAGTTCGGTGCGCCTTTTGCCAGTAGCGCCAGTATTGCCGATCTCGAAAACGTGAAGAAAGAAATCTTCTACGGCGGGGATGGACGGCGACACTTCGATGCGCCAGGCACCCGGCACGACGTTTTTCCGGTTCGAAGCGGAAATTCTGGAGAAGTCGTCGCCCCAAAAAGTCTTCCACATGTGCTGGAGCTTCGGGTCTTGTGGCAACGGTCCGCCCTCCTGCGGCTCAAGGGGCCAATTCTCGCCGGTTCCCCAGGAACCGCCGTGGTCATCGCCCGGAGTGTAGAAATCATGACCCGGACCGCCGCGGCGTGCGATCACCCGCTCGCGCGGCAGTAGAGAATACACCAGCAACTCTCCCGAGCCCTCCCGGAAGCGAAAAGTCGAAGCCTTCTTGAATTCTTTCGCTTCCGGCGCTCCCTGCGCCGCGTCCTGGTCTACGCTCGGCTCATTGACCCCATGCAACAGCCACGCCTTTTTGAAAGATGGGTGTGCGCTGACGACACGATCGAAGACGAAGAGCAGATCCCGCGCAGGTACATAGAGAACTTCGCGTGTGAATTTCTTCAGCTTTTCGCACGAATATGCGTTGCTGGCATCACCCATCGCGTAGTGGTATTGGCCGGGCACATGATCCACAACGCGCATCGAGCCAAGATTCCAGAGATCGCGAGTACTCTGGAAATCCTCAGGGCTGCGGATCGTGTTCCAGAAGCGGGAGGAATCCATGCGCTGCCCGCCGTCGTTGGCGGCCATCAGAAGATTCTGCGACCAAAAGAATTTTTCTGACGGATCGTAGATCAATATCGAATTGTGAGCGACCGTGCGGCGGTAATAATTGATATAGTGTGGGCTTTCGCTGTCGGTATAGTCAGCCCCACTGTCAATTGCCAAATATCCACTGTGAAAGATCGTGATTTGGTTCTGATCGAGATGCTGATGTTTCGCCAAGTAAGGCCCGCAGTCGAATTCAATCCAGGTCGAGTCCGGCTTCCATCCACTGCGCATGACCAGATGTCCTACGCCTGGAAAATAGTGCTGCCGCGCCAGCTCATTCTCGCTGGCGAGTGATGGATCACGCGGCGTGACTTCGGGGTCGTCCCAAAGGAACTCGAGAACGGGAAGGGTCCATTGTTTTGGGAAGAAGCCACTCTGGCGCAGGAGCCAAGCGCTGTACGGTTCCTTAAAGCGATTGACGGCGTAACCGAGAACGGAAGTATCGCGCAAATCCAGAATTGGATATTCGTTATCACCTTCCCGCGAGGGAGTGCCATCCGGGAGCAGCTTGTAAAGGTAGGTGTTTCCAATATTGCGAAACAGGGAGTAGTGGTGCGCGGGATCTACACCGGTCGTCGTGCGCTGTAATTCAGCGAGCAAGGTCAGGCTGGCCCATGTGATCCGCATGTAGTCCATAGATTCGTGATAGCTGCCCTCGGGAGAGACCACATTTGTGGTTTCGAGAACGTTGGCCAGGCACTTTGCTACCTGCGCACGCCACGCACTGCAACGATCGTTGCAGCCTGCGAAGCCTTCGAGTGCAGCGGAGACGAATGCAGCTAATGAGAGATAACGCAGGGCATAATTGTGGTACGAGTAGTTGCCTGGATCGGCGAAGTCAGGGCTCGCAAGCATCGCCGAGGCCCCTTCCATCAATTCATCCGCAATCCGATTCTGTAAGGTAGGCTCGAAGCCGGGATATCCAGAAAGCCAATCGAACGCCAGCGACCAGCGGGCGTAGTCAACCCAGGAACGCGAAGGCTTTACCCCTTTGATGATGTGGCCAGCGCGCATCGCGGCCAAGGCCTTCTCCGCAAAACCCTCGTGCCGGGTGAGCTGCCACGAAAGAGCCCACCCCTCCATATCGTCGGATGGGCGCATCCCCTTCGCGTACCTGGTTCTTAGCAGAGGCAAACCGGTAAAAGCATCGGTATTGGAGATCAGCAGTCGAGGGCGCGGGGCCAGGACTTCAGTGTTGCCCTTCGTCGCTGCGAGAAGAATTGATGCCGCCACACCGGCCATGAAGTCGCGCCGCTTCATTCGTGAATCGCTCCTTGAAGCGCAGAGTTGTGCCCGTATGCAGTTTCAGGCGGAGATTGGTTCCCTTTTACACGGTGACGCAAGTAAACACAAGCAGTCGCAAGCAAAAGTTTATCGAGGGATATTCAGCCAGTGGCGGCAAGGCCACGCGGCGGCGCTCCGACCCGCTTCAGTGGCTGCGTTTCGCCCAACTCGGGCAGTAAATCCCGCATTCTTTGTCGCTTTCTTTTATTTTCCTTGAATGAGGCGTATAAAATACGGTAATGCAAGCCCAGAGGAAAGCACTGCTTCTGCGAGGGATCCTACTTTAATGATGACCGGAAGAGACTCCCGTCTCTTGGCAGAGCAACGACGCCGCAAGATGCTCGATCTAATCGAACAAAAAGGGCAGATCACCGTACGCGAACTGGTCGAGCGGTTTGCCGTTTCGTCGGTCACGGCGCGGGGGGACTTGGATGCCCTGTGCTCACAGGGCATGGCGGTTAGATCTCACGGCGGCGCGGTTCGTAGCTTGGAAGTGAGTCCAGATTCGGCCTCCCACTCGAAGGAAACACTGCGTTACGCCGAGGTGGCCCGGCTCGCGAAGGTCAGCTTGACGACGGTTTCGCGCATTGCCAGCGGAAGTTCCCATGTCGCGCCCTCCGTTCAGGCAACCGTCCTGTCCGCTGCTCGAAAACTGGGTGTAACTCTGGCGGCAGGGAAAAGGAATCGCACGATCACGTTCATACTCGGAAACCGCGACACGGTTAACGAGTTCCAGTCGAAAGTGCTGCTGGGGGCGGAGGTGTACTGCGCCCAGCATGACTGGGATTTGCACTTCATCAGTTTTCGTTGTGACCTTAATGCCCCCTTGGGAAGCCTGCGTCTTCCCGAGGCGCTGATGCGATCCAATCGACCCAGTGGCGTCATTCTCACGGGCACCCACTCCGTCAGTTTTCTCGCGGCGCTTTCGGAGAAGAAGATTCCGTTCTCTCTCGTGGGAAACAACATTGTCGGCGAGTGGCGACCGGAACAGTACGACTGCGTTTTCACGGACGACGTGCGGGGTTCCACAGAGATCACCCGTTATCTTATCGCCCAAGGACACCGAAACATCTGGTATATCGGCAATCAGCGTCTTCCATGGTTCGCGCGCTGTGCCGCGGGCTACCGCCAGGCTATGAAGGAGGCCGACCTTGAACCCCGTTTCAGCGAGATCAGTTCCGAGGATCGCGAACTCGGGTACCTGGCAGTGAAAGCCCTACTGGCCAGCGGAGAGAGGCCCACCGCGCTTTTTGCAGGCACGGATCAGGCCGCTTCTGGCGTGTACCAGGCGTTGCAGGAATCTGGAATCCGAATTCCCGATGA
This sequence comes from Candidatus Sulfotelmatobacter sp., assembly GCA_036514015.1. GTDB lineage: Bacteria > Acidobacteriota > Terriglobia > Terriglobales > Acidobacteriaceae > Sulfotelmatobacter. The sequence continues at coordinate 23,862 of DATBYA010000038.1, read as the reverse complement.
CATCAGTGTTTCTGGCTTCAATGACACCATCGGCGAAGTGCTGCATCCGGGGCTTACAACGGTGCGCGAATTTCCTAAAGAGCTCGGCGGCCATCTAGCCGAATTCGCGCTGCGGCGGATTCATGAACCAGACCTCCCCCCCCAGCAACTCGTGATGCCGACCGAACTGATTCGTCGGGAAAGCGTGCGCCACATTTCATCCGGCCATACGTTGCTGACTTCTGTTCATCTTCACGAAAACGTCCTGTGAGACACGGCACCAGAACGTTTCTTCGGGGCCTGTCAAGGCGACAAAGCAGAATATTTCTTTGCCTCATGGCGGTCGTCTGGACAGCCACTAGCGCACTAGGCGGATCGACTCCCCCGCCGGAGGCGTTCTCGGTATTGCAATTGCCTCCGAGTGGTCCGCAGATCACTCCCTATCTCCAGTATCAAACTGAGTTGGCCTGGCGCGAAGATGGAGAGCGGATGAGGGGCTGGGACAGGATTCGCACTGAGCAGGATCTACTGCGCGTGCAGAAGGAAATACATCAAAAGCTTCTGACCATGCTCGGAGGACTGCCCCGGCCAAGAACTCCGCTACAACCCCACGTCACCGGACGCATTGCGATGGACGGCTTTCACATTGAAAAGCTGATCTTCGAGAGCCTCCCGGGCGTATACGTGACGGCCCTTCTTTACGTGCCTGACGACCCCAACAGGGGTGAGCATTCGAAGCACCCTGCCATCCTAGTCCCGGCCGGCCACGCGGAGAACGGGAAGGCACACTATCAGGCGCTTTGCCAGAGACTGGTGCAGCGCGGCTATGTGGTCATCAGCTGGGATCCCGTGGGTCAGGGGGAGCGCAGCCAGTTCTGGGATGCGAAGGCAGGCAAGAGCCGTTATAACCGGATTTGCGCGGAACACGCAGTACTCGGCAATCTGGCTTATCTCGCTGCCACAAACCTGGCACGTTGGGAAATCTGGGATGGCCTACGCGCCTTTGATTACCTGCTTACGCGTCCAGAAGTCGACCCCGAACGTATCAATATTACAGGCACCAGCGGAGGCGGCTTTCAAGCGATCCACATCGCAGCGCTCGAACCTCGGATAAGGGCAGCCGCCGTCTCCTGCTACATCACCTCAATGCCCATGCGAATGCACAATCGGATTTTTAAAGATCCGGACAGCGATCCTGAACAGGACTTGTACGGCATGATATCGAACGGTGTCGACCATGCGGGACTTTTGCTGCTGGTGTATCCGCGCCCGGTCTTCGTTGCCGCGGCGACGCTCGATTTCTTTCCCATTGAGGGCACGCACAAGAGTTTCCAGGAAGTGTCAGGGTTGTATAGCCGTTTTGGTCATGCTGATCGAATCGCGATGGCGGAGAGTTATCACGGCCATCAGTACTCCGATGAAAATCAGCAGGCAGCATTTGAGTTTCTGGATCATTTCAATCAGCTGCCGGAGAGACACGCGCTCGCTTCGGCCAAAGACTTGGATGAGAAAACCGTGCAGTGCACGCGCACTGGCCAGGTGATGCTGGACTTCGAAGATGCACGGCCGCTGACGGATCTCATCCGGGACTACTACACAGAGCACCAAACAAGATCGGTTCAATCTATCCGGCAACTCTATCTGGGTGGCAACTATCCTGGCATCGCGGCCTGGAACATCAGCCAATATAGCGGCATAGCTCCGGCTGAGAGCGAGGTCGCGTGGGAGAGCGCAGGAGCTTCGATATTCGAAGACACTTCCATCGATCGCTACGTTTTGCGTCACAGCCGTAACCTTGTTATGCCCCTGTTGCACATCCACAGGACAGCGAACCAAAATCGCCGCTGGTTGCTGTGGTTCAGCAAGAACGGCAAGGCGGGCGTAGACGACTGGCCCGAGATCAGGAAGTACCTGGACGCCGGCTTCGATATCGTCACTTTCGATTTTCGCGGGCTTGGCGAGACGCGCATGCCCTACAAGGCGGTTTCCGAAGACGATCCCTCTTTTGCTCAGCTCGATTTCGACCGCGCCTACGTCAATCCGCTCTCCAGCGTGTTAGCGGGTTACGTTTACAATTCGCTGTTGACAGGCAGACCCTATTTCTTGCAGATGATCGAAGACGCTGAGATCGCGGTCCGTTTCTCGCGTTTAAAACTGCATGCGGGACAGTTTTCCGTGGCCAGTGATGAGGAAGGATTCACGCTGGCAAACGCAATTGCAGAAACCCTGCCCGCGGTCAAACAGATTCCGTACCCCGGCGCGCCGATCATGAAGTGGTCAGACCTTGTAGTCCAGAGGCGGGAACAGTGGCCCATTCAGTATCTGCTGCCGGGCGGGGCATACATTCATTAGCGGCCTACGACTTCATCTTCGGCTATATCGGGCGTACTAGCCCAAGTTTCGTTGCCCGCGTGTTGCGAACGAGAAACAGCACGAGAATCATTCCGATGAACGGCACAAGTCCCGCCACGAGAATGATCGTGTCGAAGGAGTGCGTGGCCAGCGATTGGTTCGCATCGGAGAAGTAACCGACTAATTTGAATGCAATGATGGTCCCGATGCCCGCGCTCATGCCGCTAAGTCCACTGACCGAGGCTACGGAGTCGCTCCGGTAGAGGTCGGAAGGCAACACGTTGGCAATCGTCGAGAACGCGGCATAGCAAAATGTCGCCAGCGCAAAAAGAACCGTGATCAGCGCAAGATTGACGGTAAGAACCGTCGGGATTAGCAAAGTCACTCCAAACCCACCGAAAACCACCAGAGCCTTACGGGCTGCGCCCAGTGTCCAGCCGCGCCGGATGAGATATCCGGAGGTCACTCCCCCAAAGAAATTGCCGAGATCGGCGGCGATGAAGGGGATCCAGATTGCAATCAATCCGCTCTTGAGCGGAATCCCTTTCGCCACCAGATAGATCGGAAACCAGTCTGCAATGAAGAACCAAACGGGGTCGGTGAACGATCTCGCAACAATCACTCCCCACGTCTGCGGAAGCTTCAAAAGGTCGATCCATCTGGAACGAGGCTTTTCGAGCGGGGCATCGGTAACGGCCGCATCCGCGAGAATCATTTGTCGCTCTTCGTCGCTCACGCGTGGATGATCCTTGGGCAGGTGGTATGCGCGACGCCAGATCAGCAGCCAAACGAAACCCAGCACTCCGGGAATTGCAAACGCCGGACGCCAGCCCCAATGGTTGTAGATTGCGAATACGATGAAGGGTGCAACCGCTCCTCCAATCGATGAACCGCTGTCGAACAGCGCTGTGGCGAGAGCTCGCTCGCGCTTCGGGAACCACTCCGAAACGGCCTTTGTCGCGCCCGGCCAATTGGCAGATTCGCCGGCTCCCAGAAGAAATCTGAACGTCGCAAAACTATAGAACCCGCCAGCCAATGCAGTAGCCATAGACACGATCGAGTACCAGAGCACGGAAAGTGTCAGCCCTCGCCGGGTGCCGACGCGATCCATCAGCCTTCCACATACGCATTGGCCAATCGAGTACGCAATGCGAAATCCGATGAGTAGATTCGCATAGTCCGAATTCGTCCAACGGTAAAGCTCTTTAAGGTACGGCGAGAGCAGGGACAGGGTCTGACGGTCGATGTAGTTGATGACCGTCGACGCAAACAAAAGGGCACCAATCCACCAGCGCAAGTTGCGGATGGACCGCAGGTTCGGCTCAGTGGCTTGCGCAGATGCAGACATATTTGCCAAATTATGACGCGGTGTAAACTCCCGGACTTAAGAGCGCAGCCGAATCCGTATCGAGGTAAATGGTGGCATTGGGGTGGATGCGCAGAATCGATGCCGGCATCATGGGACTAATGTCGCCTTCAAGGCACGCCTTCACCGCACGAGCTTTCCGCGTATCCGGTACTACCACGATGATCTCCTTGGAGCGCAAGATTTGCCGCACGGACATTGAAATCGCTTTCTCAGGCACGTCCGCCAGCTTCGAAAACCAACCTTCATTCACCTGCTGTTGGCGGCATGCTTCGTCGAGATCAACGATGAGGTACGGGTCAGCCTCTTGAAAATCCGCCGGCGGATCGTTAAACGCGAGGTGCCCATTCTCTCCGATTCCGGCAAAGAGAATATCCACCGGTTTCGACTGGAGTTCGGTCCCAATTTTTATAACCGCCCCGTGGGGATCGCCATCACCGTCCAGCAGGTGATACCTTGTGATTCCGGTTTTGTGAATCAATCTCTCGAAGAGATATTTGCGAAAACTGGCTGGATGGGTGGAAGGCAGGCCGACGTATTCGTCCAAGTGAAAAAGCTCGACCCGGCTCCAGTCGATGTTGGGCGCCCTAGTCAGCGCATCCAGGAATTCAAACTGAGATGCCCCGGTTGCGGCTACCAGGCGGGCGCTTCCCTGATTGCTCAGCGTCCGCCGAAGAGAGCATGCGGCATGGTCGGCTGCCACCTGCCCTAAAGAGTACTTGTCTGCAAGAATTTCTATTTTAGATTGCAACACCTTATTCATTTAACCTCGTCACTCCCTAGTTCATGCTTAACTGCAATTCGAATGTTAGGTTGGATCCATTGATTGCTTCTCGCCGATCGCATGGAACTATGGCGCAGCTTCGGCGCGGGCCGTGCGCGTGAAGTGGTACGACAGCATCCGGTCAGGGAGCAACAGCGCCTTCTGAAACCTCTGGTCCGCTTCTTGCTGACTGCCTAGCGCGCCCGCGAGCGCACCAGCAGTGTAGTCCCACCAGCTGGTATAGCTGCTGGTTTCGCTACGACTCTTTGCTTGGGCGAGAACAGTTTGCAGGCGCTCCTGCCATTGCTTCCCGTCAAAACCGGGTAGTTTCTGCGCTGCCCGCCAGGCCCACACCATCTGATCGGGGGCGGAAGCCGCAGAAGCCAGCTGGAATTTCTCTGCCGCCTCCTCGGGCTTTGCGCAGCTAGCGTAGGCAGCGCCCAATTGATAGTTCGTGCGTGCGGATTGCAGAGTGGGTTCCAGCCCGTCATGTGTAAATGGAAGATCGGGTACCGGCGCCCCCAAGTGCTCTGCTACAACGAGAGCGTCCGCGCAGTGACCGTCCCTTGCCGATGCGAGCATCTTTTGCAGTTCGACTTCAACCCAAACCTGGCGGACGTTGGTCCCGCCTTCTTCGCGTGGAAAGAATCGGTTACGGAACAGACTCTCGGCGCGTTGAAAATCGCCGGCCTCGGCCAGATTGAGAATCAGTTCGAAGATCAGACTAGAAGGCGCATCCGTGAGATTCGGATATTTCTCGAGAACTTGCACTCGTTCCCTGGCGGGTTTCGACAATAGGCTGAGCGCCTGGTCCGCACCCAGGTAAATCGTGACATTAGTGGCGTCGCTCTGCAGTCCGTCCCGAAACGTCGAGAGGGCTTGCTCAGCGTCATGCTTCTCGTGCAGCAGAGCCAGACCGAGGCTGGCATCGAGGACGGGGATTTGCGGGTTCGACTTGCGGGACAGCAACCACTCTTCCACCGCTGAGTCCGTCAATCCGCGGGAGAAATGTAACGTGCCCAACAGATATTGTGCGGTAGCATCCTGAGGGTTTGTGCGCACCACAGTACTCAGGACGGTGAGTTCTTCGGCCGAGTTGGGAAAAACGTAGGAAGTCGAGAGTTTGGACGCGATCTTGTAGTCGGATACTCCGGATTGTCCGAGACGCTCGCGGCAATAGCCGCGGAAGTATGCAATCATCGGGTGATTGCCGGGCGGCAGCGCGCCCGGTTCAGTCTGATCAAGCTGGGGCGAAGGATAATCCCGCGAGAGCACAGTAAGCGCCCCCTGGTACAGTCCGAGACGCATGTATTGAGCGGCAAGACGTAGCACGCGAATTGTGTCATTTGCGAGCTGTTTAAGATTGGGTTCCCCGAGTTCCTCGCTGAAAAGATAGCTTAGCGGAAAAAAGACAATTCCCTGACGCGCCAGCAACTTCCCTTCTTCCACCTTGCCGGACGCGACTTTTACCGCAACCAACTCCTCGATTGCACGCACGTCGTCAGGTGCGGCTCGAATCGCTTCGCTGAGATGACGCTCGGCTTCATCCAGATCGCCGTCCCGCGCCAGCATTTCTCCGAGACGCAGGGCAGCGGCGGCGCGAAACGAGGCAAATCGTTGGGCGTCCTCGTATGACATCCGCGCCTTCTGCATTTCGCCAAGCCCATCGTATGCAATCCCAAGGTAATACGAGATTTCCGGATCAGAAGTATCGCGCGCGTGTACCTGCTCAAGGAAGCTTCTGGCTTCGTCAAATCGCAGCAGGCTCGCGGTCAGGCGCCCAGCCGATTTCAGGGCACCGAAGCTGCCGGGAAATCTGCGAAGCGTTTCCTCGTACGTATCGAGCGCTTGAAGATTTTGCCCGTTCAGTTCCAGCTCATTCCCGAGCCGCACCCAGTCATCGCAGGTTCTGTGTTCCGGGTCGGGTATAAGGTAGGAAGGCTGAGGCCCAACCTGAATTTCAGACTCCGGAGTCCAGTCATATTCGCCTTCCGTATGGCGGATCCGTACCACTCCCCGTGCGTCCCGAATCTCGACCGTGTACTTAGTCTGCGAGTCAGGGACGGAAAGGTTGTGGTTCCAACTACGTTCGGGGACGAGATCAGCTTTCTCGCTGAATAAGAGCCTACTACCGTTCAAGATGGAAACCGTAGCCTTAGAGAAGGCATGATTGGCGTTGAATCCGACAACCAGCGCGTTGCCATGGCGCGCTAGACTGAGCACTCCCGAAAGGTTGGCACGCGAGATGCCGCCAATCTCCCGAACCGGCATCCAATACTCCGAAAAGTGAATAGACTGCCGCGGTTCGAGGAACGCATACGTCTCCTGATTGCGAAACAAGCCAGCCTGGATTTCGACGTATCCACTGTCGTCGTCGGAGAGGGCCTTGCGCCAGTCCATGCCCTCTTCGTCCACGCCCCACGACCAGATTTTCTTGGCGGGTAGATCTTCGTACTGGGCAAAGTGCACCGTTCCGGTTCTGGTCGCGGGCTGCCAAACCCCCATAAAGCCCTCACGGCTTCCGTGCGCAAAAAGTGATACCGCGCCGTGAACATGATTGCGGATGACGCTCAAGTCGTGGCCGTCCTCATCGACGGGCCAGCGAACAACTTCCGTAAAACCATGGCTTGCGGCGAAGCGCATCGGGTAGACAATCTGCGAATCGTCCGAAACCCGCGCCGCTGCATTGTTCCACCAGTAGAAACGATGCCTGACGTCGCTGCGGTTGCTGAGCGTCACACGCTCCTCCAGGAGCGTTGACTTGGGCCGAAGCATCAACTCGACAGTCCACTCCATTCCGTAAACGCGATCCACGTTCCCCACGATCACAGAGGCGCTGCCGTCCGCATTTTTACGGAAGGCAAAATCGACCGGCGACATGCTCACCCAGTTGTGGGAAACAGGAAAGTTAAACTCGATGCCGAAAGCCGCCCAGGCCCCACGATAGCCCACAGCCGCCTTCTTAATGGAGGTGTTGGCGTAGAACATCGACTGCCCCGAGATTTTGTCAACGCAGGTATAAAGGTGCCCGCCAATGTCAGGCAGCACGGAGCATTTCAGGTATTCATTTTCCAAATAAATGGCACGCCAGTCGTGATTCACGCGGCGGCTCGTCAGATTTTCCCGCAGGACATACGGATAGTTGAACTTGTTGTTCGTGAATTGGTCGAAGGGAGGATTAGGATCGGGCATCCCCTCTTCATAGGTAGGCAGGACGAGCGTTCCTTCCCAGACGCGCACCTGCGCCCGTGACAGAGTTGCCAGGGTCAGAACGATAAACACATTGAGATAGCGTCGCATCTAAATTCTTAATATCCGGGCGGAGTTCTCGTAGTACACCTTTTTGAGGATCGTCTCCGGCAGTCCAATCCCGTAAATTCTCCAGCGCCCCTGCGGCGGGATTTTAGCTGGAGCGTAGTCGAAATATTCATCTTCGGTTTCGAGAAAACGAAAGTAGATTTCATACAGCTTGTCGTTGAAGACCTGCTGCGGGAACTCGTCACCATGCGGAGTCGAATCTGTGCCAAAGAGAATCCGGTCCTGATATTTGTCGAAGAACTTACTGGCAGTTCGCGGCTGGCGGCCGAGTTCTCCGATGCGCGCCGCGAGGTCAACGAACATGTTCGGATAGCGATCGAGGTTCTCCGACACATTTTGCAAATCTTCCGCGAAGTTGCCTACGTGCACGACAACGAACTGCGTCTTGGGATGTCGGGCGATGACGCGATTGCGAGCGGCGATCAACTCGTCGTTACTGGGAAAGTCCCCGCCATGGAACGACCAGTCCGGGTGATTGTTCAGTTCCTCGTAACGTTCGTTGAAGCGATCCGTGGGTGTAAAGAATGCGATCGGATCCGAAATGTGAATCGCCACCGGAAGACTAAACTGGCGACAGGCGTCCCACATGGGATCAAAACGCGCGTCATCAATTTTCACCAGCGAACCCGAGGTTATGTTTTCGCGGAGATAGAGTCCCAACGTTTTAAGAATCTTCAGGCCTCGCCCGCCGTCGCGATGCGCTCGCTCGATGGCCTGTGCCTGCAGGGTCGGGTAATCCGGTTCTTTGAAGCGGGAATAAGAGGGCTCGGTGAAAGTGTAAAAACGACCCGGATACGTCCGGTCGTATTTGGCTACGGCTTCGGCAAGACCACGATCGTAGCCGCCAGTCAAGTTGACCATCGCCCGAATGTTCTTGCCGTCCATCACCGCAAGCAGTTCTTGGGGAGTGCCCAAGTATTCGCGATCGGGCGAGAGTTCCACACCGTTCTCCGATTTTGTCGAGCCGGAGATATGGGTATGGAAATCGATGAGTGGAAATCTCGAACGCTCGACGCCGGACTCGTGCACGTGGAGCATGCTTCTTGGCTCGTACTGCGAAAGTTCCAATGGCACGGGCTGCGGTGCGTTCTCAGCCGGAACGCTGGCGGCCCTGCCTACTTGCATTCCAGACCCTGCCACCAGACCCATTCCATACAACCACTGGCGCCGATTGATCACCTACCCCTCCGTCTACTGCCCCGGATCGAGCACTGGAGTGGCGATGTCCGCGCTCCGCTGTTGCCCATGGATCGCACCATGCCACACGCTCCCGCCGAACGTCGTGATGTAGACCTCATCGTGGTGCACCGGATCGGGAATCACCCTGTGTCCCCACTTGAAGTTAAACCCGGGAATACGGACCCAGTGCAGCCCGCGGTCTGCCGATCGCCAGGCCGACGATTCAAAGCCGGCCGCGTAGATGACATTGGGGTCCAGCGGATCAATGGTGACATCGTAGATGTGGCGGTCCTTGTCCAGCACTTGCTTCCACCTCTTGCCCCCATTTTCTGAGAGAAAAATCCCTCCGCCATCTCCGTGTTCACCGTTCGCTCGAGCCCAGGCGGCGAGGTAAAGGCGATCTGGCGACTCTGGATCGATGGCGATGCCGTTCGGTCCATTCGTTCCCTCAGGCAACGAAACCGGCAGCCAATGCTCCGCTCCGTCAGTCGATCGATACAGGGCACCATCGCCCGCATTGCCGATGCTTCCATCCTCCGACCGCCGCGCGATCACCGCGTAGAGCGTTCCATTTGAGTTTCTCGCCAACCGCCACGCGAACGGGTGTTCTTGTGTGATCCCGCTATTCTTCAGGACCCAGCTGCGTCCACCATCTGAACTTTTGTAGACTCCTCGGCCAAAACCGGCTACGTACAGTACTCGTGCATCCATTGGGCTGGTGGGATCGAGCAGGATATGGGTCGCACCGGTCTCGTCCATCCCAGCGTTGGACTTGGTCCAGTGCTTTCCGCCGTCATCACTGCGGCAAACGCCACCCTTGTAATGCAGCACCGAGTTGTGCCGCCACATCTTGGGGCGAGGAAGATCATGGGTATAGCTGTTAACGCTCCACATCCGGCCGCGCACCTTGGGGTCGAAGACGACCCAATAGGTCGTGTTCATCCAATCTCTGGGCACTCCGGCCGTTGAACTGGTCCACGAGACGCCGCCGTCTTCACTGCGGAACAGTCCGATATCGGTGTAGGTAATGAACTGGCGCTTTGGATCAAACGGGTCGAAATGAATTCCGTAGCTGGTGGTGACGTCAAGACCGAGGCTGGTCCAGCCGGTGTCATCTACTTTGCGTGAATAGACCGCTGCCCACGTTGCGCCTCCGTCAACTGTTCGCATGGTTCTTCCGAGGTCCGTACCATACGCCAGATTTGCATCCTGTTGAGCTACCGTAAGGGTTAGAGGATTTTCTCCCCAAGCGGGCCCAAAGCGCTCGGTGATCCACGCGTCGTTCACGTTTTTCGCCGCCACCGCTGATTCTTTCCACACCAACTTCCAGTCGGAACCCGAGTTGGTGGTCTTGGCCACGCCCATCCAGGACTCTCCATCGGCTCTCAGCTGATCGTAGGAGACGTATGCCGTCTCCGGATGATGCAGGCTGGTGGCGATGGCACGCACTTTCGCTCCCGCGCCGGGCAGGTCACTGTTGCGCCAAGTCGCCCCTGCATCATTCGAAACGTAGATGCCCTGCTCCGAAGTGGCATAGATAGTCGGCTGCGGGCCCGAATCAAATCCCATCGAAATGTCACTGACAGGAGTGGGAACCGGGAAGCGGCGCACTCCTCCGGGACCGATCTCCGTGATTGCGTGTGCGCTTGCTAGAAACAAGTTACGGCCATCGGCCGCGGAATTCGGGTCCACCCAAAGACCGCGCGGAACATCGGGCAAGGCCACTTGCTTTTGCCAACTCTTGCCGTAGTCACGCGAAACAAAGAGTGCGGGAGTCTGCTTCGTCCCAGCGGCGGCGTAAAGGGTCTTGGAGTCGGAGGGATCAACCGCCAGGGCTGCGATCTCGCTCAATGGATCCGGATCGGCAAGAATCTGCTCGTCGGCGTGATCCGAACTCATCTTCACGCCCTGGACCGCGGAAGGACTGGGATAGACCAGATCCCACCGTTCGCCGCCATCCGTACTGCGCCACAATCCCGTCGCGTGGGCATATATCGTCTTCGGATCTAGCGGGTCGAAGACAAAGAAATTCACGACACCGCGCAAGTTAAACATGCGCCAAGTGCTTCCTCCATCATGGGTGATATAGGAGCCGGTCATGTCGCAGGAGACCAGCACCGTTTTCGCGTCGTGGGGACTGATGGTGGGATTGAACATAGCCCCGCCGCCGCCCGGTCCGATGACGCGAAACCCACCCGACCGGTCAGCGAAAACTCCGGTCAAGCACACCACCACGAACAATGCGCGCAGGATATGGAGTTTCATCGGTTCCTGAGGCGGTTGCGCAAGCATTGACTGCGGTGCGCGCAACCCTCCGTTTTCTCAACTGCATGCTGCCCGGCGCCAGCGGGCTAGAAAGTGACTCGCAGCCGCAGACGAATGGTCCGCTGGCTGAGCACGCCTTCCTGGGGAAAACTATTTGTCAACTGGCCAAAAAGAGGATTGAAGTTGGTGTCGGAAGTTGCAATCGGCAGCACCACACCGGTGTTTGGATCGACCCTGATGTTAAAGTCGCCCAGTTGTGCGAATGTACCCCCGCCGCCCCCGAAGTTGGCATCCGGCGCAAGCAGCGGGTGATTGAAAATATTGTCGAAATCCGCTCCGAGGGTCGCAACCACGCGCTCCCCTATCGGAAACGCCTTGTGAATACCCAAATTCACGCCCCAGGCGCCTGGTCCGATAAGCGAATTTCTCTTGGCAACGGCCGGATTGCTTAACAGGTCAGCTCCGACCGAGGGCAGCCCAAACGAACTGGCATTCCAAATGATGGCGTTACTCCCTTTTTTCCCGGTATTGATGTGGTTGTTCAACACCAGCGGCCGGAATGAGGGCTCGGCGTTGAAATCACCCACTGCATCGATCGATGAAACCGCGATGTTCCCCGGCTCTACCGGATCACAGTCATCGCAGATCCAGAACGGGGTAAAACCTTGTCCGGACTTGGCAAACATGTTGAAAGTCGTCTGCCAGCCGCCAATTAGGGTGTCAGCCAGCCGGGAGAATGAATGGCCAATGCTATGGTTCCTTCCGATGGGCAGATCGTAAAGTCCATAGGCAATGAACCGGTGCCTGGAGATGTAGCCATCGGTGCCGTAATCCGAGTTGGGACTAAATGGGTTGTAGGCGATTCCCCCCAGGCTGGAATTGGCGGTGTCCAATGCGGTGCTCTTCTGATCGAGATACGTGTAGGACACATCCAGCATGAGGCCGCGTTTGTAACGCCGAGTAAATTCGGTTTGGAAGGAGTTGGAGTTTGCATGCCCGAAGTTTCCATAAGTCAGAAGAAACTCTCCCACCAGCGGGAAGGGCAGTCGAGCCAAGTCGGCTGGCGAGTAGGCACAGTCTCCCTGCGTAGGATCACAAATCGTGACGCCGTCCCCTTGGGTGGTGCCGAAAGGAGTCGTGTTCGGAGGGAGTTCATCCAGGTCTTTGCCGGCGATCAAGCCGCTCATGTGTGTCCCGAGGTAAGACACCCGCAGAGTTCCATCGCGAACAATCTCCCGTTCAAACGTGGCGTTGTATTGCTGGATTCGGGGCGTTTGAATGTTTAGCGGTATGGCGTTCGCGGTAACAGAATTGCCAAATCCTTGTACTGTTCCACCGGTGATCGGACTGATCCCATCCTGCGAAGCGGTTGGCCATCCCTCGAGCGTAGTTCTCGAGGTAACTCCTTGGTTGAAGGGATTGGTTCCGATGGCGTCACGGATTCCCTGCGCCGCGGAAGTCATATAGAAGACTCCCCAGCCCCCCCGCACCACCGATTTGTTCCCCAGTTTGTAGGCCAAACCCAGGCGAGGAGCGAAATTATTATCGTCGGTATGAACAAGACCGCGGCCCACACCGGCCTGCGAAGCAGTGACATATCCATAGCTGACGATCCGCGTGTCCACATAGGGTAGAGTTTTCGATGAGGGAATGATGAACACTCCCGGATTTCCCATTGGATTTACGCCCGTTGGGTCGAAGTTGATCAGCAGATCATTCTTCTCGACAAAAGGAGTGGCTAAGTCATAGCGAAGACCGAGGTTCAACGTGAGCTTGGATGAAACTTTCCAGTCGTCCTGAGCGAAGTATCCTTGCTCCCAGTTATAGACATTCATGGGAGGCCGCGCCTGCAGCACATAGCTCGCGCTCGTCGGGGGTAGGCCCAGTAGAAACTCGGCAAATGGGTCCGCATTAGAGTCAAAACAGGGATCGGCGACGCAAGTAGCGGGATCCGTGTAGGTCATTGAGCCTCGGGGGTTTCCGCGGTTCAGAGCAAATCCGTCGACTGCCTGATTGCGAACAAAATCCGCTCCCATCCGCAGATTATGCTTTCCCCGTGCCCATGTCAGAGTGTCTCCGAAAGTGATCAGATCCTGATTCTGCGGCCGATATGTGTTGCGCCCGCCATTGGTGAAAGTGGCAAACGTGTTGTTGAAACTGATGGCCGGATGCCCGAAGGTGCTGAGCGCAAACTGACCTACCACCGAACCATAAGCACTGATATCAGCTGCGTCAAAACCGATGCTGGAAAGGAAACCTTCGAGCGTGGTGTTGCTGTGTTCCAGCAAATTCTGCTTGTTGAATCCCCCGCGCGCTTCGTTGACGAGAGTCGGCTTAAAGACACGGGTGTAAGAAAGTTGCACGGTTTGGTTTTGACGATTGTTTTGCGTCAGACCAAGCCCCGTATACGGGGAAACAACCGGACTCGTCGCGCTGGTTTCCGCTGACGTATTATAGCTGGCATAAACATGATCTTTTTCGCTGAAGTCATGGTCGAGCCGCAGAGAACCGGTGTCTAGCGTGTCCCGTCCCGGCATCTGGGTTTGGTAGCTCGGAGAAATCCTCCCGGTCGTCGGATCAATGGGCGCGGTTACGCCGATGTGCGGAAAGTAATTGGTAATCAGACTTTGAACCGACGGGTTCAAGAGGCGCGACGGTATTTGCAAAAACTGCTGGCCGGCGCCAGCAACCGTATCGTCAGCAATCTCTTGTGGTGTGAGCACGACGCCGGCGGGCACGTCGGGTTCGTTATACACTGGCGTTGACCCAGTATTGTCCGTCATCCCGGAAAAATTCCCTGTCCAAAGCGACGGATGAGCAAGCGTTGTCGTCGAGATGTCCACCGGCGAAACGTCGTAGTCCCGCTCATAGGCCGCAAAAAACCACGTACGTTTGAGTCCTTTAACCGGACCACCTATGGATCCTCCGAGATCGTTGATATTGAAATAGGGCGTGGGATATTTCGAGGCAAATGCATTCGGCTGAAAATCGGCGATTCCGGCAAGATCCTGCAGCGAGAGAGCGGCTAACGCCGAATTGGCATTGTTGTAGAACGCCGAACCGTGAAACTGATTTTGCCCACGTTTGGTGGTAATACGGATGTTCGCCGTGCCCGCATATTCGGCGCTAAAGCTGTTAGAGAGAACGGTCAGCTCGTCGACCGCTTCGAGCGAAGGCTTGCTGTCGGTTTGCGAACCGAATATGCCTCCGTTCGAGCGCTGGCCGTCGACTGAGAAGCTGCCACCATAACTTTGTCCGCCGATGAACTTGAAATCTCCCGGTTCGTCCGCTCCCGTGATATTCGGGTTCAAATACAAGAACGAATAGATATCGCGACTGTCGCGTGGCAGGTCAATCACCGCCTGATGACCGATGGTGTCGCCGATGGTTGGATTCTCGGTATCGATGGTCACATCCGCCGCCGAGACCTCAATCGTTTCCCCGACTTTGGACACACGCAGGGTTGCGTTGACCGCAACGGTCGCGCTTCCGTTCACAACCACATCGTTAATCTCTTCTGCGCTCATCCCGCCGGCAGCGACCGATACCTTGTAGCGGCCGGACTTCAAACCGAAGATCTCAAAATCGCCCGCTCCGTTCGTGTTGCTCTGCCGCGAAGCGTTGGTATCGAGGTCGGTGGCGGTCACTTTCGCGTTGGCAACGACCGCGCCGGTTGAGTCCTTCACGGTGCCTTGGATTGTGCCCAAGTCAGTTCCTTGCGCGAACACCAACTGGGCGGCGCCCAAAACTGTTAACAGGGTGAGAAATAAGGTAAAGCACTTCACCGACTTCATAGTCATCCCCCAAGAATTGCGGTGAGTTTCTATCGGGGAGCTTTCTATCACACGGAATACCAAAAGTAAACAAAGAATAGTAAATGAAGAAAAATGAAGAAACAAAAGCAAGGGGTGCGGGGACCGTTCCCTCCGCCGAACTACACGAACTCGGACGTTGCCCCTCAGTCTTCAGGACAGTATAGAGCGAAGGTCTGAACCACCCTCCTGATGACCCTGTCTTCGGAAGGCGAATCGAGACGCAATCCCTCGCCAAGACAGCGAAAGCAGGCCAGGAGTTGCCCGGCAATGACACCGGGAGGGACGGAAGTAGCCGACATCAGACGGTGCCAGCCTCTCTCGATGCAAATAAGAAAGAATTAGAAACGCATGATACAGTGAACGAAAGTAAAGTGACAATCAAATGCTTGCTTATCAGGATTTACGTGGTTCATTACCCGCACACAAGGCCGGAAATGCGTGAAATTCGTTGCAGCGGTGTTCTGTTTGACTTGGACGGCGTCTTGATCGATTCGACCCCTGCGGTTACACGAGTTTGGCGGCAATGGGCCCTGGAACACGGCTTTGATCCCGAGGAGGTTGTTGCGCGCGTCCACGGCCGGCCCAGTCTAGCCACGGTACGGGAGTATTTACCGAATGCTGATCACGCGGCGGAAAACCGCGAGATTGAGCGTCGCGAGATGCAGGACGCGGATGGAATCATAACCCTTCCCGGAGCGCGCGAATTGTTGCTGCAGCTTCCGGCGAAACGCTGGACGATCGCGACTTCCTGCACGCGACCGCTGGCCGAAGTCCGACTGCGCGCGGCGGGTTTACCGGTTCCGGAGCGGATCGTGACCTCTACCGATGTGACGCTGGGCAAGCCGCATCCAGAACCATTTCTGAAGGCCGCTGCAAAGTTGGGCTTCACCGCCCCTGAGTGCGTTGTCGTGGAAGATGTTCCCGCGGGCATCCACGCCGGCAAGGCGGCTGGGGCGAGAGTCATCGCTTTCCGTACCACCGTCGAAGAGGCGGAGCTACGGCGCGCGGGTGCCGATTTTATCTTGAATAACTGCACCGATGTCGGCGTCGCGCACAACTCCGGCGGGTTAACCTTAATTCTCAACGGCACGCACGTAGAAAATTAAAATTAAAGAGGTCGGTTGCTCTACAGTTTGTCGTAAAATTTCGTCCTCGCCTTTTGACAAAATTCCGCCCCAAAAGGAAACCCCGGAAATGCGTCGCAGAGATCTGCTGAAAGGTGCAGTACTGTTGCCGGCGTTAGCCCGAGCCGGCGGTTCAACTGACCCTGGTCAAGGCTGCGACCTCAACTTTGGTCCGGCCGCCACACCACGCCTGAATCAGGGGCCGTTTGAGATCGACCAGGATCAGGGCTGGCAAACAGTGCTGTTTACGACGCCATCCGAGCGGCCTATCCGGAATCCTGGACTTGGACTGGTCGGCTACAGCTGGGAGGAGAGTGGGCCGTCGCTGGCCGCGCGGGCGGGCCGGGAAACACTGGAGCAGCACGTGGAGAAGATCTCGAGCCTGCCGTTCGTGGATGTTCTCTACATTCGCTGCGATTGGCGCAACGTGCAATCTCGCCCTGGACGGCTCGACCTCGATCCGGTTTGGGCCCTGACGCTGGACGCGGCCAAGCGCAAGGGACTTCGCGTCGCGTTTCGAATTCAGTTATCGAACACTTCCTTTCAACCGCAACAAGTGGCCCTTCCCCCATTTCTGCGCGAGCGCATTCCGCTGGTGAAAATCGGGCGCATTCCAGACAAGGGCGATGGCGAATATCGAGAGCCGCGCTATGACCATCCCGAATTTCAGAAAGCATTCGCGGAGTTGAATGATTTATTGGCGGCAGAGTTTGAGGGCAATCCCCTGATCGAATGGATGGATCTGATGCAGTACGGGTTCTGGGGCGAAGGACACACCAGCAACTTTCCGAGTCCTTTCCCGGACTATGTCACAGCGGAGCGAACTTTCGTGAACATGACGGCGCGTCAACTCGACACCTGGAAGAAAACGCCTCTCGCGGTCAATACGCAGCCGGATATCAGCAACGTCGGCAACCGCACCGTAATTGACATGGCCGTGCGGGCAGGTGCGTGGATGCGATCGGACAGCATTATCGTCGAGGAGCCGATTCAAATCCAAGAACTAGCCCACCGCCCGCCCTGGACGGCAGCCGTCCTCGAGGATGGTTACTTCCGTCAGTACGACGCACAGACACTCAAAAAGGACGCGGCTGGAATCAACGTAATGGAAAATTACATGCTTCACGTTCTGGATTTGCGGGGGAATTACTGGTCCCTGTGGACCGAAGCGGACCATCTGGCGCGCTATAACGAGATGTACCCTCGCGGGTTCGAACGTCTCCGCACCGGTCTGGGATACCGTCTGCGGCCTTCCTGGGTGTGGCAACGAAAGAGATATGACACTTTCGAAGTGATCGTATGCGTCAGCAACCGTGGAGTAGCTGGGGTTCCGGGGGTGCTGTGGTTGTACTTGGAGAGTCCCGACGGAACAATCCGTTTGAGGGGAGCACTCGACGCAGGACATCCTCGCGGCGGCGGCCTTCGGCAGGCGTCCCTTCTGCTTCCTAAAAGTTACAGCGGCAAGGTCAATCTTTCTGCCCAGCTGGAGATTCGCAGCGGTGTAAGAAAGCCGATCGCCTGGGCCTGTGAGCAGCCGGTCAATCCGGACGGCTCCATCACCGTGGAACTCAAAGGAGAGAACGATCGTGGCTGGCGAAAAGGCGTTTGATGCTTTCGCTTAGGAATCGATTTCAGCGCAGACTTCCCTTATCGGTTGCGCCCTGGTTCGCAATCCGAGCGATCGCGAAGCAGAGTTCGACCGAGGGAAACACTTCGACAATCGAGGGCTTTGCCGTCCCTCCGCTTAGGGCTTCAAGAAACGCTGCGGCTTCGTCATAGCAACCATTCACAATGTCTTCAGGCGTATCAGCGGGTACATTTTCGCCTTCCACAAGTCGGCCGTCCCGGAAGCAGCGCCACCCGAGTTGCGGACCGAAGGGGCAAGTGACCGACGCGTGGAAGCCGTCGCCGAACAGGTCATAGGTTTCTTCCACCATTCCCGCTGTCGGCAGCACATCGACACGTCCACAAATTCCGTTCTCGAATTGCAGGTCCAAGGCATACCACGCTGTTGCTCCGGCGGGCGCCTTCAAAGTGCATAGGTCAAATGCGACAACCTGGCCCGCGATGTAACGCAAAGTATCTACCGCGTGGACCGCTGTGGCCCAGAGGAACTCGGGCTCCTGACGGTCGTGCCTGGCGAAAGTGCAGTGTATGTAGCGAAGAGGGCTGGCACGGCTGGTCCACTCGATCGCCCGGTTGAGAAGCGGCATGAACCGCCGGTTCACGGAAACCATGTTCGAAGTCTTCGTTGCAGCAGCGGAATCCCGCAGCGCCTGCGCTTCGGTCAATGATGCGCCGAGAGGCTTTTCCACCACGCAGGGAATACCCAGGCTTAGGAGTTTGATTCCCAGTTCAGAAATGCTTTCCGGCGGCACGACGGCGATGCAGCCGTTGAGGTTCTCTTGCCTCAACATATCGTCGACGTGTCGATAAGCCGCCAGAAAACCGTACTTTCTGCTGAACTCCCGGGCCCGCTCGATCTCAAGGTCGCACACCGCAGCCAGCAGGAGTTCGTCGGGGTGCGCGGCTTTATATCGAGCGAGTGGAATCGCATGCCCGCTCTCTGAATGTGCTCCGCAGCCGATCAATCCAAGACGAATCATAGTTCGAGTTTTACTCAAGCGGCGCCGGAATGGGTGATCCATTGTTATCCGGCGTTGGTTTTGCGGCGTTCGCGGTCCCGCGCACGAACCATAAGGATCCTCCCACCGCAACCGTGAGCCCAGCAAACCAAACAACCGTGATCCGCTGATTGGCCGGCGCGGCGATGAGCAACACTAGACTCAACAATCCAATGAAGGAAATCGTGCGGCTAAGAAAGCGGAATACAGGTGCGGTGAAATCCGCGGAGTCCTTCAATTCCTTGGCCACGTCGACGGGCGTATTCAGGTTCCTGAACAACAGCGCCCGCCCAGGTGTATCTCCCCGGTCGAACAGCATGGTCAGGAAAAAAACTCCGAAGGACGCAGGGATAATGATCGCGACTTGCTGAATGAGCGACCAGTGATAGACGAAGGCGCCGAGCATGCCCAGAATCAATCCGGTGGCGAATGAAGCCAGCCCAGACCATGGAGGCGTGCGTCGCACCACCAGCCCCAGCAACGCAGGAGGCCCGTACGCCAGCGACATCAGAGTGTTAAATGTGAGCATGATCTGGAAGACGCTCTGCCCACTGGCAGCCATACTCACGGCAATCACAGTCGTCGCCCCCCCGATCAAAAATGTCGTGACCCAACCGACGACAAGCAGTTCGTGTTCTCCAGCGCTCTTGCGGAACAGCGACTGATATATATCCTTAGTGAGAATCGCAGATTTTACATTGAACTGGGCCGAAAGATTGGCCATGGTGGCGCTGAACATGGCCGCCAACATGATTCCGATCAGTCCATGCGGCAGCAACGTCAGGCTGGCGACCGCGTAAGCCGCTTCGCTGGCATCGGGCAGGCCCATGCGGGGGAGTTCCGGATAAACCACGCGCATCGCCATAGGCGGAATGAACCACAAGAAAGCCCCGACGAAAAACAATCCGCAGCACAGCAATGCGATTTTGCGCGCCGAACGCTCGTCGTCCACGCTGAAGTAGCGCTGAGCCATGGCGCTGGTGTTGTAGCCGAACGCGACCATGATCGTCCATGAGGCGATGTAGAGCCAGCCAAACTCTCCGGAAACATGAAGCGTCTTCATTTCTGGCGGCAGCGAATGCACCAGACCGCTCACTCCACCCACCCGCATGAGAGACATGACGACTAGAACCATGCAAAACGGCATGAGGATGGAGGCTTGCAGAAAATCGGTGACGACCACGGCCCACAAGCCGCCCAGCACGCAATAGAAAACAATGAGGGCGCCCGCACCGAGAATAGTCCAGGTCACCGGAAAGCCGCAGGCAGAAGATACGAAGAGGCTCAGACCAAACAGAGTGCTGGCGCTGGTAAACAGCTGGAACACGATTGTGGTCCAAGAAAAGACTTGATGCGTAGCCGGGTTGAAGCGCCCCGAGAGATATTCCATCACGGTCGTGATGCGGCTGCGCCGCCAGCGCTTGGCGAAGATGAAGTAGCCGAGCAGAAAACTTGAGGCGTTTCCGATGTAGAGCCCGATGGCTGCGACGCCCGAGCGATAAGCGACGCCAGCTGCCCCGGTGAAGGTCCAGGCACTGAAGCCGGCCATGAAACAACTCAGGCCGGCCACCAGCCAGGGAATGCGGCTCCCGCCCCGAAAATACTCCGCCGCACCCCGGTTGAAGCGCAAAACATAGAAGGCCACCCGCACCATCAGCAGCGCGTAGAGGGCAATGACCGTGTAGTCCACGAAGTTTGCGCCCGCCATAGAGAAACTAGGCTTCCTTATACTTTGTTTTTCACTGAAATAGAAGCCAAGAAACAATAAAAGAAAGAAATGGTCGCTATGCGAATGCTATACTCGGTGCCGCCATGCGCCGTCCTTCCCTTCTGATCAGTGCTGGAGAAGAACTGTTTGCGTCATTTTTCTCGCGGCAAGAGCGACAGCGCTTGAGCCAGCTATTCCAGTGGAAACGGCAAGGAACCAGCAAATTCACGCCGGGTTTCAGGCAGTCCTTGAGTACAACACAGGCGCTGGTGACTACCTGGGACAGCCCTCACTTCGGCGACGACTTGCCGCTTCTAGCCCCGCAACTGCGCATGATTGCGCACTGCGGAGGAGAAGTGAAATCACGCTTTTCGCAATCCCTGTTCAAACGCCTGACCGTCACCAACGCCCCCACTCCCATGGCACGCGCCACCGCTGAACTGGGTGCTGCTCTGCTGCTGTATTGCGCACGCAATGTAGACTTCTATCGTTCCGAGTTGCGAAAGCGGTCGAACCGGATCTATGACGAGGTACACCTCCACGGTAATTCTGAATCACTGATCGGGCAGACGGTAGCCATGATCGGGTTTGGCCGGATCGGTCGCGCGCTGGTGGACTTGCTGCGAGGCTTCGACATCCAATGGTTGGTTCATGACCCATACGCCCCGCGCTCTCTATCGCGGCAGTATCCCGTGCGTTTCGTCGGCATACAGAAGTTGCTGCCCCAGGCTCAGTTGCTAGTGCTAGCTGCAGCGTTGACCGAACAAACCCGGGGCTTGCTGGATCGGCAGAATCTGTCTTACCTTCCGGACGGCGCTTGTGTCATCAACATTGCCCGTGGTGGCCTGATCAATCTGGACGCTCTCAGGCAAGCGGTGCAGCGGGGGCGGCTGCGTTGTGCTCTCGACGTGACCGATCCGCAGGAACCGCTCCTGGTTGGTGATCCGTTGAGGACCATGCGAGGAGCAATTGTTACCCCGCATGTCGCGGGGAGCGGACGTCGAGTTCGGGAAGGCATCGCGCGCGTGGTATTGGATGACCTGGAAAGATTTTTCAGCGGCAAGAGAGTTGAAAATCGAGTGACAACTTCCATGCTGGATCGGATGACATGAGCATGAGGGTTTCGTTCTCAACGCTTGCCTGCCCAGACTGGACGATGCGACAAATCATCGCGATGGCCGTACGTGAGGGCTATGACGGCATTGAGTTGCGTTTTGTGCAAGGCGAGGACTCGTTGTGGAAGTTGCCGATGTTTTCAGGAAACGAATTGGCATCCACCAAGCGCACACTAGAAGATTGCGCTTTGAACATCTCGTGCCTGGATACGAGTTGCCGATTTCATTCGCCCGATGCAGCCGAGCGGGGACGCTGGATCACCGAAGGAAAACGAATGGCGGATCTGGCAGCGGAACTGGGTGCTCCGGGCCTGCGAGTCTTCGGTGACACGATCCAGCCTGGAGCAGACCGAGCCTCCACGCAAAGCTGGATCTCAGAGTCCATTCGGGAATTGGCGGAGATCACCGCAGAGAGAGGAATCGAGGTCTGGATCGAGAATCATGGCGACTTTGCGGGCGCGGCTGACACCGCGGCGATCCTTCAGCAAGCGGCCTCTCCAAAAGCCGGAGTGGTCTGGGACCCGGCGAACAGTTTCACGGCAACAAAGGAGCAGCCCGCGGACGGTGCGGCCCGATTGAGAGCGGTCATTCGACATGTTCACATCAAGGATTTGCGGCCAGACGGAGATAGCTGGAAGTGTGTCCTGCCTGGCGAGGGCGCTTTCCCCTTGCTTGACTTGAAAGCGGCTCTGCAAGATCTCCAATACGACCGATTCCTTTCTTTCGAGTGGGAAAAGAAGTGGCATCCAGAAATTGCAGACGCTGAGATTGCCCTCCCTCATTTCGCGCGCTGGTTCCGGAAGAACTACGCATGACCCGAACTGGCGGCGAGAAGATGCGCAGGTTGCGTGCCGAAGACATTCCGGCTGCGGCTCAGCTGTCAGCACGAGCGGGATGGAACCAGACGGAGGAGGACTGGCGCACGCTACTGGAGCTTAGTCCGGAAGGCTGCCTGGCAATAGAGGTGGATGGCCATCTGGCTGCGACCACGACTCTGCTTTGTTATGGGCGCAGGCTGGCGTGGATCGGGATGGTTCTGACCAAGGCAGAATATCAACGACGCGGCTTTGCCGGAAGGCTGCTGGCGCGCGTGTTAGAGAATGCAGATACGATGGGAATCGCAACGATAAAACTTGACGCCACCGACCAGGGCCAACCGCTCTACGAGAGTCTCGGATTTCGAAGCGAGCAGGAAATTGAGCGCTGGTCGCGTCCGGGCGGAAATGCCGCACAACTGCCAGCCAGCCGAGCCTCTGGGGAGGAACCGTGTCGCGAGTTAGATTCGCTGGTGTTCGGAACTGACCGTTCACAACTTCTCGAAAGACTGGCGCGGCTCAATCCTCCGACATCAATTTCGCAGTCGTATTTGTTTACCAGGCCCGGCCGCGTGACTGCATACCTGGGACCGTTGGTCAGCAACGATCCAAGCCAGGCTCGGCACTTGATCGAGCAGTGCGTACGGAATGCCGAGTGTGCCTGGTCATGGGACCTGTTCCCGCGGAATCAGCAGGCGGTGGCGCTGGCTCGCGATCTGGGATTTTCTGCAAAACGGCGTCTCGTGCGCATGGCTCGTGGCAAGGAACTGCGCGAAAAAGAAAATTCGATCTATGCGATCGCAGGATTTGAACTGGGTTAATCGTGAAGATCAAAACAGAATCAGAATTGGAAGAATTGCTCTCGCGCCCCGACGAAGCCACTGCGTCAGCGATGGCGGCGCTGGACGGCGACCTTCTGATCCTCGGCGCCAGTGGCAAGATGGGCCCCAGCCTAGCCCGTCTTGCGCGCCGCGCTATCGACCAGGCGGGCGTCAAGAAGCGGGTGATCGCAGTCGCCCGGTTCACGAATGACAAACTGCTCTCCGAGTTCGCCGCGCAGGGGATCGAAACCATCGCCTGCGATCTGCTCAACCGTGGTTCGCTCGACAAGCTTCCCGATATTCCCAACGTCATCTTCATGGCTGCCCGAAAATTCGGCACCTCTGGCGAAGAACATCTGACGTGGGCTATGAATACATATTTGCCTGGATTGGTCGCCGAACGCTACCGCAATTCCAGAATCGTGGCCTTTTCAACCGGAAATGTTTACCCGCTTCGGCCGCTGGCAGATGGTGGGGCAGTGGAAACAACACCGGTAGGTCCAGTCGGTGAGTATGCGCAGTCAGCTCTGGGACGCGAGCGTATGTTCGAATATGGATCGCTGCGATGGCACACGCGAGTCGTCATCCTGCGCCTGAACTATGCAGTCGAGCTGCGTT
>DATBYA010000037.1:0-5244 GCA_036514015.1 Candidatus Sulfotelmatobacter sp. | reverse complement strand
CGTCACAGTCGGGTCCCAATAATCCATGGTGCCGATGTAGTGCTGGTTGAAGACGATAGGCACACCGCCGGTCTTGCCGAAGCGGCGATAGGCGAAGCGGATGCTGTTGGTCTCTACGAACTGTGTCGGTGCGGTCTGGTGAGTATGAATCATTATGGTCGCTCCCTTTGTCATTTGGTCGGCACCGCATCGGATACGAGCGCTAGAGCTGCTTTCGCGCAGTCGATGTCGTTCTGCACTGTGGGCGCACCGCTCAGCCCGATCGCCCCGACAACTTCTCCGTTCACCTTAATGGGAAACCCTCCTCCCCACGCCGCCATACGCGCGAGCGTGGGGATGCCGGCCAAAAGCGACGGGTCGCTCTGGATAAACTTGAAAAACTCCTGTGTGGAGACGCCGAACAGAGCTGTGTATGCTTTGTTCTGGGCCATCTCAGTGGTAGGGATCGGGGCGCCATCCATCCTGCCAAAGGCCTTGAGATTTCCGCCGTCGTCGAGAATCGCTACGTTCTCGCTAACGCCAAGTTCTCTGGCTTTCGCCACCGCTGCATCTACCATTTTCTGTGCTAGCTCATAAGAGATGCTGTATTTCTTCACCACATTAGCCATTGGTCACCTTCCTCCACGTGATATATGCGTGTCTTCGGACCTGCCTATTCACTTCAATGCCTCCATTCGCAACGTGACTTCGAGGGCGTTGCTTCAGGCGTTCATTCCGCCATCCACGGTAAGATTCGCCCCGGTAATGTACGAGGACTCCGGACCGGCGACAAACGCCACCATCGCAGCGATCTCATCCACACGCCCGTAACGATCGAGCGCTGTGGCGGCCTTCTGCGGCACCGCCCAATCACCCGAGGCGGGATTTAAATCCGTATCGATCGGACCCGGCTGCACGTTGTTGACCGTGATGCCCCGGCTCCCGATCTCTCTGGCCAGCGCCTGAGTGAACATCTTGACGGCCCCCTTCGTGCCCGCGTATGGCACAAGCCCGGGTGCCGCAACACGTTCGCCGACGGCCGAACCGATCGTGATGACGCGACCGCCGCTCTTCATGTGCTTCAGCGCCGCCTGAGTCGCGACGTACACGCCACGGACATTGATGTCGAGCACACGATCCATCTCCTCTAGCGTCGCCTCTTCGAACGGTTTCGGAATGGCCGTGCCGGCATTGTTCACCAGCACATCCAGTCGACCGAAGGTGGCAAACGTCTTTTCGACCGCGGCTTTAACGGCTTCGGCGTCCGCGGCGTCCGCCTGAATTGCGATCGCCCTTCGGCCTGCGCGTTCAATCTCCTTGACGACTGACGCGGCCGCATCGGCACCTTTCGTGTAGGTGATGGCCACGTCCGCTCCGTCCGCGGCCAGACGCTTGGCGATTGCGGCACCAATGCCGCGCGAGCCGCCCGTAACGAGTGCAATCTTTCCTTCCAATTTCTTTGACATGTGGCTCCTCCTAGAATTAGACGTATGCTCATCAGGCATGAGCCGAAATCTCATTGCTCGCTCAACGAATCCCAATCACCTCGTTAGATTAGAATGTTAGCCGTTAGTCGCAGCTTGGAGCATACCTTGTTAAGATGGGAGGGATGCTCTACAAGCATGGGAGTGGGGAATGGAATTACGACATCTACGCTACTTCATCGCGGTTGCCGAAGCCGGAAGTCTGACGGTGGCAGCACAGCAAACGCTGCACACGTCACAACCTTCGTTGAGTAGGCAAATTCGGGACCTTGAGGACGAGGTAGGCGCGCAACTCCTGACGCGCCGCGCTCGCGGTATCGAACTGACACCCGCGGGTCGAGCGTTTCTCGAACACGCCCGCTCGGCGCTATCGCAGGTTGAAGCGGCAACCGGAGCTGCTCGCCGAGTCGCTCATCCCGCCAAGCCGTGCTTCTCGATAGGCTTTCTCACCGGACACGAATTGACGTGGATGCCCGAAGCGTTGCGGATCTTGCGCGACGAACTGCCCAACATCGACGTGATGATATCGAGTCAATACTCGCCACAGCTCGCCGATGCTATTGTGAAGGGAAACGTCGATGCAGCTTTTCTTCGGCGTGAGCAAGGCGTGCCAGAGTTGGCATTCCGTCCTCTCGTCAAGGAGCCCTTGGTGGTGGTTTTGCCTAGTGACCACCGTCTGGCTAAGCGCAAAGCCATCAGTCCTGGGGATCTACTGGGCGAGACATTCGTGGGCGTGTCGCACACGGCTCCTGTGCTGCGTGCGGTCATCGACGATTACTTGAAGCGGGCCGGAATCAATATCACGCCAGATCACGAGACGGAGCACGTCGTCATGGGAGTGTCCTTAATAGCGTCGACGGGCGGCGTAGGGCTCTTACCTGCTTACGCCAAGAACTTTCTCACCCGGTCTGTAACGAGCCGTCCTCTCAAGGGAGACACGCCGACTGTCGAGCTTGTCCTCGGCTACAAAAAGTCGAACGCGTCTCCCATCCTAAAGCTTTTGCTTTCGAGATTGGACGAGTTGGTCGCTCGTGTCTCGAAGAAGGCACATTAAGGCCTTCGTATGTAGAACGGTTAGGTCAGGGGTGCCGCAACTCGCCTTCCGAAGTCTTGTTCGAATAACGGGCTGCTCGGAAGTAATGGACTTCTCGGTAGAACACGGTTACAGCCACTTGCGAATTTTGGCCGGGAACGAAGAGCAGTGTCCCAAGTCAGGTTGTCTTTACTTACTGCTGCAAAAGCAGGGGCGTCCTGGAGTGGACCCCTAAACTGAGACAGGTTCTGTATCTGCCCCACGAATACTTCCGAGTTGCTGACAATCCCGGGAGTGGGTCAATTAATGACCACAAGCGCGTTTATCATTACTGATCGGGATTAAGTGCGAAGGAAAAGTTCTTCTAATACGCCCACGTTGACTTTGCCCTGGAGCCCAGCCTAACATGCGTCGCCAACGGCGGCATCTCTGCAATGATCGGGCAAACCATCTCGCATTACCGCAACGTCGAAAAACTCGGCGGTGGCGGCATGGGTGTCGTTTATAAGGCCGAAGACACCAGACTGCACCGCTTCGTAGCTCTGAAATTCCTGCCGGGCGATGTAGCCAGAGACCATCAGGCCCTGGAACGCTTCCGACGCGAAGCGCAGACCGCTCCTGCGCTGAATCATCCGAAGATCTGCACGATTTATGAAATTGATGAGCATAACGGGCAAGCATTCATCGCCATGGAGTCTCTGGATGGCGTGACACTGAAGCATCTTATCGGCGAAGCCTTTCGAGACGGAAGTTCTGCTCGGTTTGGCGATTGAGATTGGTGATGCTCTAGATGCCGCTCACGCGAAAGGCATTGTTCACCGCGACATCAAGCCTGCGAATATCTTCGTCACCGAGCGAGGCCACGCGAAGATTCTCGATTTTGGTTTGGCGAAGCTGACTCCGAAGAGCGAAGCAACGCACCCGGAAGCCACGCAGACCGCTGATGCGGTTACCCACGCAGGTATTCTGTGGCCGCGCTACATCCGGCAACACGCCAAAGGGCACGCGCATCCCTGTCCGCTCGACGGCTGAGCCGGGTGGCGGTGCTTTCCTTGTGGTATGGGCAAAAACGAGCCGTCGGCAACAAGCAGTCTCGATGGGGCTGCTGTGGTCACACGTTTCTTGCGTCGAGGGTCGAACGAGCATTAGGATACGCGAGCCAGGAGTCCAAATCGGAAATTCCGGCTGGAGTAGTCTAGCCGGCCCAACGCAGTTCTAGTCGAGCGAAAGTCGGGCGACTCAATTCGATGAACCAAGTTCGCAACCACGCATTCTTGGCGGCAACGCTCATGTTGGTCAACGGCGCTCTTGCTCTTGGTAATGATGGCGCAGCGTCAAGCAGCGCTGGAGGGATCCAGTTGCGTCATGAGGCGAACATCTCCATGGAGAAGGAGCGCCTGACAATCAGTGAGTCCAAGGTAACGGTCGAATACGAATTCCTAAACGATACGGATAAGGACATCACGACCGAAGTGGCGTTTCCGATTCCGCCTTACGATAATAAAGCTGACAATCCTGGCGGGATTCCCAGTTTCAATGACTTTCATCTGTGGGTGGACGGCAAGGAATTGAAGTACAACATTGACGTTCGGGCGAAACTGAATGGCAAGGATTACACCGATCTTCTCAAAACCCTGGGAGTAGACATTGCGTCATTCGACGGGGACTATAACCTCATGGGGGATCCGCCGAAGGGAGCCATCACAAAGCTCCCTAAGAAACAGGTACAACAACTCTCCAGTTTAGGTCTTGTCGATTCGGCTATCGGCACGCCCCTCTGGGAAGTTGTGAAGACGTACTATTGGACGCAGACCTTCCCCGCTCACAAGGTACTGCACGTTCGACATGAATACACACCCATGTTTGGATACGAGTTGATTCATCCGGAAGATTTGGCATCCAACAAGCCGCACCCCAATGATCCGCAAGGTGAAGTTGAGCACGTTTGCGTTGATCCATCGTTGCAGAAGGGAGTGGCGGACCGGGGAATGGGGATGGCCTGGGTAGACTATATTTTGACGACGGCAAACACCTGGAAAACTCCAATCAAGGATTTCACGTTAGTCATTGATCGGACAAGAAGCTCCCATGTCAGCGGAGTTGGAACACAATATGTCAGCTTGTGCTGGGACGGACCAATCAACAAGCCGGATGCGGATCACTTGGTCGCCCATAAAACAAATTTTATTCCCCAAAAGGAACTTACCATAGCCTTCATATCCTTCTTCGGGCCCCCGGAGAAGTAGTTGAACACGCTTGCCAAGTCCTGAGAAGCCTTAGTGCTGTATCGGAAGCGCGCATCAACGGAAGAATGAGGAAGAGAGCAAGGTGCTCTGGCGCGTTTTTGATACAGCGGCTTGAAGGGGGCCGCCCACGGTTGCGTCGGCAGTTCCGGCCCTGTCCCGAGCAACGGGACCCAGTCAACGAAGAAATAGGACGCTGGAACCCCGGTGAAGCGTCTATGCTACATGGGGCTGTCGGGAGCCAAAACGGAAATACGGGGTATATTCGCAATCGCCGGAGGGCCAAAAAACTAATTCCGGCTAATACGGTAGGATTGAAGCGTTCTCCGAGGAGGGGTAATAATGGGCAAACGAGTGCTGTTCTTGGCGCTCCTGGCTCTGGCGGCCATTTTGGGGCTGACCGGCTGCGGGTCATCATCATCGAGTCCGTCAATTGACCAAGCACGTAAGCTTGTGGTGGCTTTGTACCCAGGCTCTAAGGTCATCGACTTCACGAAGACGAACG
>DATBYA010000036.1:0-3499 GCA_036514015.1 Candidatus Sulfotelmatobacter sp. | reverse complement strand
CTGGAATAAGCGAACGCCGGATAGTTTGAAAGTTGCTCTGGCTTACTTCAATCAGGCCATCGACGAGGACCCGACGTACGCCCAGGCTTATTCTGGCTTAGCCGACACTTACGCCTTGCTGGGAGATTGGCAGTACGGGGTGATGACCCCCAAGGAAGCGCTCCCCAAGGCGAAGGCAGCGGCGACGAAAGCACTGGAGCTGGATGGGACGCTCAGCGAAGCTCACAACTCGCTGGCATTCTGCTTCGATGCCTTCGACTGGGATTTGGAATCCGCCGGGAAGGAATTCCAGCGAGCGATCGAATTGAACCCCGGCTATGCCACCGCGCACCATTGGTATGCCTGGCATTTAAGCCTATTGGGCCGGTATGACCAAGCGATCGAGGAAATGAAAAAAGCGAAAAGCTTGGATCCGCTGTCGCTAATCATTAACGCAGATTTGGCGGAGCTTCTTGTCATCGCGCATTTCTATGACGAATCGATAATCCAGAGCCGCAAGACGATCGAAATGGATCCGAACTTTGCTCTCGCACATAATCAGCTCGCCCAGGCGTACCTGCAAGAACAAATGAATGCGGAAGCGATCGCGGAACTGCAAAAAGCTGTGGAGCTTTCCGCGAGTTGCCCCACGTGCATTGCGAATCTAGCACGCGCCTACGCCGCATCCGGCAGGACCAGCGAAGCCGAAAAGCTGCTGAGCGATTTGAAGAAGCATTCGAACGGCGGCTATTCGGATGCTGCGGAGGTTTCCATGGTTTATGCGGCCCTGGGCGATAAAGATCAAGCCATGCATTGGCTGGAAATAGGTTACGAACAGCGATTTAATCCGGGCGTCCTGCTGCGGCCGGGGTTCGATCCGCTGCGTTCGGACCCGCGCTTTCAGGACCTGGTACACCGTATCGGTTTCCCTCGTTGAACCGAAGAATCTGACCGTTAGAATTGCGCGTTCAACTGGGAGCCGGTGAAGCGTGCGCTACCGCCGGATGATTTGCGGACTTGAAACCGCGCCGCAGCAATCCGTGGCTAGTTGCTCGCGAGGAGAGTTTGCAGCTGCTCCAGGGCCGGCTTCGGCGCATCGGATACGGCGCAGAATTCCATTCCTGCCTTGCGCCACTCCAACCATTGATATCCCTGTTGGGAGCCGGAACTGGGAGCGCGGTCCTTTTCGTCCGCAGGCCAGATGAAGACATTCACGAAATGTTTGCGGCGGACATAGACCAGAGCGGCGACCGTTTGGCCGTGCACGACGTCAATGCGGCCGCCCTGCAGCGGGAATCCTTGATCGCCAAAATCCTGGACAGGAGGAGAGAAATCCAGCTTACCGTCGAACCAGGGCTTCACGGTGTGTTGATCGGTAGAGATAACATCGGTGAGATGCCCGGGTTGCAGCGATCGCAAGTGCGCGTCAACAATCTCCGCGGCAAGCACGCCGTCATAGCTGCCACTGCGGCCCAAGGAAGTAACTCGCCAGCTAGCATAGGTAGCCAGAAGAATCGCCGCTGCGAATGCGAGCCAACGCCAGACGGTGCGCGATGGGAAGGCAGCTACGGGGACCTCAGGACCGAGACTGGCAAGGATCCTTTTGCGAAGTGTGCCTGGCGCTCGCTCATAGAGTTGCGCCAGGCCCATGGACGAGTGCAAAGACTCCAGGTCCTCGAGTGCGTATACACACTCGGAGCAGTGTTCCAGATGGAATTCGAATTCCGCGGCGCCCGCGGCATCCAGTTCGTTGTCGAAGTAGCCATGCACAACAGCGCCGGCGCGGTCACAGATCATGGATAGACTCCTTGTCAGCAGGGCCAGTCAGTGCCAGTTGAAGCTGTCGGCGGGCACGGGAAAGCGTGGACATGACCGTGCCAATGGGTATGGAAGTAATGATGGCAATCTCCTTGTAAGAACACCCTTCCAGCTCGCGGAGGACGATAATCTCCCGGGAGCGGGATGGCAGTGACTCCAGCGCCCGGGTAAGGTGCCCGCGACTATCCTCTGCAATAGCAAGGGTTTCGGGCGTGGGGCCTGGGGGTCCGTGGACTTCTTCATCGAACTCGTCCGTCTCTTTCCCGTGACGATTTTTCTGCATCCAGGTGAAACAGGTATTGCGTACGATCTGCAGCAACCAGGCGCGCACATCGCCGCCACGAAAACCGCTGAAGAAACGATAGGCGCGTAACATCGCCTCCTGTGCGGCGTCTTCGGCGTCGGCGCCTCCGTGCAGGAGCCAGCGGGCGAGGTTATAGGCGGCGTCGAGATGGGGCAGCACGAGAGTCTCGAACCGCGCCTGCTCCTGCGAGTCCAGCACGTTGGAACCTTCCTCTTCGACAGGGCTATTCAACTGAACACGGCCACATCTGTAGTAACCGTCCGAGGCGTGATTTAATTCCTGCCTCTTGCTCGTTGTTTTGATGAGAAAAAAAACACGCAGCGTTGATTGTCCGGGAATAAAAAGCGCGGGATCTCGGTATAGCAAGACGGAGCAAGGCCAAGAGCGGCGCGGTTACCCTCCGGTTCCCGCACCGCGCCGCTCGTACTCAAACGCATCTGCGCGAATGTAGCGGTAACTGGGAAACAGATTGAAATCACGGAGGACCTATGGGCGAGAAGCCAAAAGACGAGATATTGCACGATCACAATAATGATGGCGTGGACCGGCGTGGTTTCTTGAAATGCATGGCCTGGGCTGGGACGGGCGCACTCTGCGTGATGCAGGGCGGCGTACTGCAGTCTTACAGCATGAGCCGAATTGGAGAATTGGAAGCCAAGAAAATTGCGGGCGAGCTCAGCTTTGTGCAGATCAGCGACAGCCATATGGGATTCAACAAGCCGGCCAATCCCGATGTGGCCGGAACGCTGAAAGCGGCCATAGACAAGATTAATGGTCTGGCGACGGCGCCGGAGTTCATGCTGCACACCGGCGACATCAGCCACCTTTCGAAACCCGAAGAATTCGACACCGTGGAGCAGATTCTAAAAGGCGCGAGCGCCAAAGATGTCTTCTACGTGCCGGGCGAGCACGATGTGCTGAACGATGATGGCAAGCAGTACCGGGAACGCTACGGAAAAGGGACCAAGGGAGCAGGCTGGTACAGCTTTGACAAGAAAGGCGTGCACTTCATCGGGCTGGTGAACGTGCTGAACCTCAAGGCCGGGGGCCTGGGTACGCTGGGCCACGAACAACTGGAGTGGATGGAAGACGACGTCGCGCATCTGAAATCGAGCACGCCCATCGTGGTGTTCGCGCACATTCCGTTGTGGTCGGTATATCCGGAATGGGGCTGGGGCACGGAAGACAGCGCGCAGGCGTTGGCTTATCTGAAGAAGTTCGGTTCGGTGACGGTGCTGAACGGGCACATACACCAGACCATGCAAAAAATCGAAGGAAACGTGACGTTTCACACGGCCGCGTCCACTTCTTTTCCGCAACCTCAGCCTGGAAAAGCCGATTCGCCAGGTCCCATGAAGGTACCGGCGGACCAGTTGCGGAGCCTGTTGGGAATTACAG
>DATBYA010000035.1:0-3404 GCA_036514015.1 Candidatus Sulfotelmatobacter sp. | reverse complement strand
TATTCGTCGGAAGAGGTTTACACCTACGTTCAACGGATCGGACAACAGTATCGCGCCGAATTGAGGCGCACAGGAGGGAAATAGTATGCGCCATCTAACGGCCTGCATCTGCATGTTGATCTTGCTGGGAAGCGCTTCGGGACAAACGAAGCAGAGTCCGACGAGGCCAACACCAGCGGTAGTCATCGCGCCCGTAGGCAGCGGGGCAAAGCTCGATCCGGTGACCCTGACGCGCGCCAGCCTTGATGAGAAGGTGATCACGCTTCGGCTGAGTCCGCGAGTAGCTACCTCGATTCGGATGCCAGAGCCCGTTAATTCGGTTGTCATTGGGGATCCAGAACGCTTCCAGGCTGAGCATTCGGAACATGAGCCGGAACTCGTGACCGTAAAGCCAGTTTCCGCCGCACCGGCGCAGACGAACCTGTTGATCACGACGACTCTGGGGCACCAACTGAATCTCTTGCTGATCAGCTCCGGTCAGCAGAGCGGCGGAACGCAGACGGTAGATGTGTTGTTGAAGTACGGCAAGCCCACGGGAGGAAGCTTCCTCGTCGAGGATAGTCCTCTTTCTGCATCACTGGTCGCTGAAACGCAGAAGCTTGATATCTCAGGCAAGCCGCCCGAGTTGGCGTCGATTGGTCCACAGGCGACGTCACTAGCCGGGCTGATAAAGGCAGCGCCTGTCGATACTTCGAGCACTGTCGACGAGAAATCAGGCGCGGTATTGGACAAATTACTCGACCGCCAGAAACGGGCGTCGCTTCCGGTCTTGTATGCGCAGCATCCAGGCCAGATCGATGCCGGACCGCGAATCAAAGTGGGCGTCAGCGAGGTGCTCGACCAGGGACAGGATGTCGTTGTTCTGTTTTCCGTAGTGAACCCGGCGAACCATGCGATCGAGATTCTGCCGCCACAAGTTCAGCTTGGAGGCAAGGTCAAGAAAAAGTGGACAACGGCGGAGCAGTTGCGCGTAATCGATTTCCGATTGAGCACGAGGCGTTTGGGCGCCGGACAGCGGGCGGATGGAGTTGTGGTTTTTGAAAGGCCAAGTTTCAAGGAATCGAACGAGACGCTCTTCTTGCAAGTCGCCGATTCGGGCGCGGTTGATCTTCCGGCGCTCGCGCCCATCGGTTTCGGAATCAGCAGTTTTCGAGGAGGTTCAGCGCATGAAGTCCGATGATACAACCAGGCGAATCGAACCGGCAGAGGACCGCGACGATAATATCCACGTCGAGCACGAGGTTGAAAACGAGGCGGCAGAGGCGCATGAGCCCCAGCCAACCGGATGGGCGGCGCAGCTGCGACAAATCATGCAGCGGTCT
This sequence comes from Candidatus Sulfotelmatobacter sp., assembly GCA_036514015.1. Lineage (GTDB taxonomy): Bacteria > Acidobacteriota > Terriglobia > Terriglobales > Acidobacteriaceae > Sulfotelmatobacter. Next base: position 2,082 of record DATBYA010000035.1, on the reverse strand, counting down.
ACGCAGGGGGAGCCCAAGACTAACGTCAAACGGCAACAGCTCAAAGAAGACCGAACGAAAAGCTTTCTATTGCTGGCCGGGCTCACGGTCGTGCTTTCACTCGCGTTCTTTGCAATGTTCTCGACACCGAACAGCCGAAAGGACATCGGCAGGGCGGACCATCCCAATCTCGGCCGCGGGCGAGGCGCAGAGAACCCGGATACAAGCCACTCGGTGACGCCGCTACTGAGCGCCGACACTCGGCGCCCGGACGACAACGCCGGTAGCCTGAGTCCGGAGGACATCCGCAATACGGCGAAGCAGCGCATGTTAGCGCAGGCAAGTCCTTCTTTTGGAACTGCCCCGGAGCCGCCGCCCGAGGTTCCCCGTCCGGAGCCGAAAGATTACGCTTTGAATAGGATTCAGTTTCCTTCGGAGACTCCAGAACAGACACCACCTCCACCAGTTCCGAATATCGAGAAGCTCACAAAGGCGTCGCTGGTGTTTGTCAGCGCGACGTCGGGGACGCGCGGATCTGCTCCCGCGGTGAGCAATGTCCAACCAGCAGTGCTTGAACGGAACTCGGAGTTTATGGCACTTCCGGCTGGGACTCGGCTTGTCGCTCGGTTGCAGACGCCAGTGAGTTCCGCGGTCAAGACACCCGTCGTTGCCGCCATCGAATACAACTATGAGCGCGACGGCGAGACTGTTATTCCGGCGGGATCAAAGGCATTTGGAGAGCTTAGCCAGGTTAACGAGCAAGGCTACGTCGGAATCCAGTTCCATTCGATCCAGTTGCCAGATGAAACCACACAGAAAATTGAGGGGCACGCGGTCGGATTGCAGTATCAGCCGCTCCGGGGCGAGGTTACCGGCCGTAATACGGGCAAGAAATTTCTGGTTCGAAGCCTGACTGGCGTGGGCACAATTCTGGCCGCAACGGTTGGCGTTCAAACCGGCACCGGGATCACTGACACGTTCTCGAATAACGTTCTGCTGCGGGGGCAGGTCGCAAACAATGTAGCGAACGCGGGACAACAGCAACTGAACGAACTGGCCTATCGCCAGAACATCGTCGTGACGGTACCAGGCAACACGCGCTTCTTTATCGTACTGGCGAAGCCCGCCAGCGGCGGTAGCGCCGGCGCCTCGCCAGGCGGTCAGCTTCCCTCCAGTAATCCGAGCTACGCTAACGCCTCCACCCCGAGTGCGCAGGAACTGCGGGAGCTGCTGGAACTGAAGCAAGAGCTAACGCAGATGTATCAGCAGCAACAGAAGACCCAAATTGCGCAGACCCCACCTGACCAACAGTAGGTTCACATTGGAGGCGGAACGGCGCCACCGACTCATTTGGCGGATCCTTCCGGATCGGGTTAAAGTAGTGCTGAGGAGAGTTGGATGTCTTCTTGGCCTGCGCTCTTTGCTGCTGCCCTTGCGATATGGCTCGTCCTGAAGGGACCGGCAGCGAGGACACCATCCTGGGTTCAAAGAGCCTGCCGCGTCGCGCTGGCGTTTTTCCTCTACTCCGGCTTCCTATACCTCTTGAAATGGAATCCATTCTGGAAGTGGATGCTGTCGGTGGGCTTCGAGAGCCGCAACAAGACGGAAGGTTTTCTGATCCTGATATCGACGCTCGTTTGGATCATTGCGACATTGCGAATCCTCCTTCTGGGTTCCCGTTTCCCTGCTCTCCTTGGCGTTTTCCGTGGGCTTGAGAATCACGTACCGCCACAGGAAAATGCGCGGCGACGCCTTTCGTTGACAGACCTCGCTCTTTTCTATCTTTTCATGCGCAAGTAAGCTAACGCTGTCCAGATTTAGGCTGCTACGGCGATAGCTCCCCAGAAACATCGCCGCTGTATTGCTTTCTCGCCCGCTTGCAATCTTCTCCCCAGCGTTCGGTGACGATGCCGGAGTGGCATTCGTTTGCGCGAGTTTTCGAATCGAGCTATTTTTCTTTCGTCCCCAAGCGGGGAAGAAAGGAGCAAATAATCCCGATGACGCAAAATTCTCGGTGGCGGAAGTCCAGTGTCGCGATCGCGCTTGCGGCGTTCGTCCTGGTGGTTCAAGCGGGTTTGATGGCCCAGAATCTGGGAACGGCCC
>DATBYA010000034.1:0-23131 GCA_036514015.1 Candidatus Sulfotelmatobacter sp. | reverse complement strand
GAAGTAGATTTCGATTTGGTTGAGCCAACTGGCGTGGATGGGGGTGTGCACCAGGATGGCATTGGGCCATTGCGAGCGAATGCGCTGTACGGCTTTCTGGCCGCGATGAGCCGAGCAGTTGTCCATGATCCAAAAGACGCGGTGGGCAGACTGGTAAGGCTCTTGGGTCATGACCTCAGCCATGAGGCGATCGGTAGGGGCGATCCCGTTTTTCTTTTCACAGCGACCGAATAATTTGGCGCGATGGACGTCCCAAGCCGCCAGATAGGTCCAGGCGCCTTCTCGGAAGTACTCATGCTCTACGCGAGTCGGACGGCCGGAAGCCAGAGGTAGAGTGGGTTGCTTGCGACGGCGAGCTTGCACGCTGCTCTTTTCGTCGGCGGAAATGACAAAGTCGGTAGGGAGGAGAGGAACTCCCTCCCACAGGCGTTCATAGAGGTCCAGAATTCGTCCCGCCTTGGCTGCGAAATCTGGATCGCGGGGAAAGATCCAACTGCGATGCTGCCAAGGCCGAAGGGCGTCGGCATTCAGCCAGCGCCACAGGGTAGTGCCGCTGATTTCAGCCACCAAGCCTTGCGCCACTACCTCCTGTTGGTATCGGCGATGGAGAGTCGCGAGAGGGGGAGTCCCAGACGATGAGGAAGCTCACAGGCGAGGGCCTTTACTTGAACGACGACGCTGGGGGGAAAAGAGGGCGGGACGGCCGCCCCGAGGTTGCTCCTCCAGGCCGGGCAGACGCATCAAGGCAAATCGTTTGCGCCACTTGCTCACGATCTGCCGGGGCGTGTCCAAGCGCGTCGCAATGACATCGTTGGACAATCCCTGGGCCGCGAAAAGAATGATCTTAGCTCGAATAACGTCTCGATACGGTGACGTATATCTTCGGGTTCGTATTTCCAGTTTCTCTTGCTCTTTGGATGTAAGCACAATGCGGAATGGGCTTGAACGCGACAAGGCAGTCCCCTCCTGAGGAAAAGCCTACATGCGTTCGGCGTCATATTCCATAATAATATACGTCACTTTATTTACGTTGTTGAGTACTAAGCTAGGAGAAGACATGTCGCTTGCTTTCGATCCATCTTCGTTTTTTTCAAGCCATTGAGGATCATCTCGCGATTATCGATTCGTTGCGCGACATGCAATCCCTGCTGCAGCGGATAGCCGGGGAAATGACCAGTGCCATTCTCGCCGGCAAAAAGGTATTCTGCTGTGGAAACGGGGGCAGCGCCGCGGACTGTCAGCACCTTGCTGCCGAGTTGATGGGCCGATTCCGGCGGGAGCGCTGCGCCTTTCCCTCAGTCGCGCCAACGACCGACACGTCAATCTTGACCGCGATCGCGAACGACTACGGGTACGAAAGAGTCTTCCAGCGTCAAGTGGAGGCACTCTGCAGCAGGGGCGACGTGCTGGTAGGCATTTCAACTTCTGGCTCCAGCAAGAATGTCGTTGCTGCCCTCGAAAGGGCGCGGCAGATCGGTGCATTCACAGTTGCTTTTACAGGACAGGGCGGCGGGGAAATAGCCGCCGTGGCTGATGTTGCTCTTCGTATCCCTTCGAAAGATACGGCTCCCATCCAGGAGGCCCATATCCTCTGCGGACACCTGATCTGGGATTGAGTGGAACGATCCGTCTGCGAGCAGCAGCCCGAATTGACGAAGGGTGTCGTCGGCTAAGCGAATGCGTTAACTTGATGCATCAATACCTCAGAGGTCTGGCCATTCAGGCGGCGACAGATGTAATATTCAACTGCGGGGCGCCAAGTGGCGCGACCTGTCAGGCGCAGTATCCGAGGAGTTTTCCCATGAGTACTATCCGGATTGGCAATCGGCTGATCGGAGGCGATCAACCCTGCTTCATCGTTGCGGAAATCGGTATTAACCACAACGGAGATGTTGATCTTGCCAAGCGACTCATCAGCGTGGCCTTGGCTGCCGGCTGCGACGCGGTTAAGTTCCAGAAGCGGACTGTTGATGTAGTTTATACGGCGGAAGAGTTGGCCAAGCCCCGCGAGAATCCCTTTGGCCCTACCAATGGAGACCTGAAGTACGGCCTCGAATTCGAGGAGGAAGAGTACGAAGAGATCAGCGCTTTCTGCAAGTCGGTCAAGATGCTCTGGTTCGCCTCTCCCTGGGACGAGGCGTCGGTGGATTTCCTGGAGCGTTTTGAGGTTCCGGTTTACAAAGTTGCTTCCGCATCGCTGACGGACGATCGGCTGCTTCGGCACATCCGTGCGACAGGAAAGCCGATTATTCTCTCCACGGGAATGAGTACCTACGCTGAGATTGACCACGCAGTTGAGGTTCTGGGCAAAGAACTTCTCGTTCTAATGCACGCCACGAGTACGTACCCCGCAACCTACAACGAATTGAATCTGCGCGCGATACCGACGATGGCCGCACGATACGGCGTGCCCATTGGCTACTCGGGACATGAGACCGGAATTCCGACCAGCGTCTGCGCCACTGCACTGGGCGCCTGTTCTGTGGAGCGCCACATCACGATGGATCGCGCCATGTGGGGTTCTGATCATGCCGCCTCCCTGGAGCCAAACGGCATCTCGCGGCTCGTACGCGACATCCGGCTCTGGGAGCAGGCAAAAGGCGATGGGATCAAACGCGTCTATGAGCGCGAGTTCCCGATCATCAAGAAACTCCGCCGCGTGGGCGCCATGGTCTAACTGCATGGTCCAGGAAAATTCCGCAGCGGTTGCGCTGGAAAAGATTCGGGCAGTGGCCATCGATGTCGACGGCGTACTCAGTGACGGCGGGCTTTGGTGGGGACCGGGTGGCGAAGAGTGGAAGCGCTTTTGCTTCGCCGACATCATGGGAGTGTCGCTGGCGCGTCGCGCCGGACTGATCTTGGCCCTAATCTCAGGCGAAAACAGCCCGTTAGTGGATCGCTACGCGGAGAAAATGCTCATACGACATGTGGTCAAGGGATGCCGCGATAAGGCTGCGGCGCTCCGCGAATTCGCCGCTGCCGCTGGAGTGAAGCTCACAGAAATCTGCTTCATGGGCGATGACGTTAACGATCTGCCGGCAATGGCAATTGCGGGTCTATCTGCTGCTCCTGCGACCGCAGCCTCGGTGGTATTGGCGCGCGCAAACTTTATTGCCAGAGCTCCCGGGGGTAATGGGGCGGTGCGCGAGTTGATGGACGCGCTGCTGGCCGCGCGAGGTCTCACCGGTCAGGAAGTCTTCACCAGGGAATGAAGCTTTCGGCGTTCCATGATCTTTCCCGAATCCCATTTAAGATTGGACCGATGAAACTTTCCGACTACGTAGTCCGCTTTGTGGCGGAGCAAGGGGTGAAGCACGTCTTCCTGGTGACCGGTGGAGGCGCAATGCACCTGAATCACTCTCTCGCCTGTGAAGCTGCGATCGAACCCGTCTGCAATTCACATGAGCAGGCCAGTGCGATTTGCGCCGAGGGGTATGCCAAAGCCACCAATCATCTGGGGGTTTGTATGGTTACAACCGGGCCGGGTGGCACCAACGCCGTTACCGGAGTTGCGGGGGCATGGTTGGATTCGACGCCGACGCTGTTTCTCTCTGGGCAGGTTAAGAGGCCGGATCGCATGTTTGACAGCGACGGTCGGCCGCTGGGCATGCGTCAACTTGGCGTGCAGGAAGTAGACATAGTCTCGATCGTGAAGCCGATTACGAAGTACGCGGTCACGGTTCTCGATCCCAACGACATTCGCTACCATTTGGAAATGGCTGTCTATCTTGCCTTCCACGGCCGCCCCGGTCCGGTGTGGATCGATATCCCGCTCGATGTCCAGGCTTCGCCGATTGGAGAGCCATCTGCTCTGCGCTGCTTTGATCCCGCGGAGCTGGAGGAGCCTTCCGCCGATGGGTCGCTGAAGAACGAAGTCAGGCGCCTGCTTGAAAAGCTGAACCGCGCTGAACGCCCCTTGCTTTTCGCGGGTAACGGTATACGCCTGGCGCACGCAGAGAAGGAATTTGAACAAGTCCGGACGCGGCTTGGAATCCCGACGGTGGCGACTTGGTGCGCAGCCGATTTGGTTCCGAGCAGTGATCCCCTGTATGTTGGCCGACCTGGTTCGGTCGCGGCGCGCGGCGCGAACTTTGCCCTGCAAAACTCCGATCTGCTTCTTGCTATCGGAGTACGGCTGGATTTCGCGATCACTGGATACGCACCTCAGAACTTGGCTCGCGAAGCACATAAGGCAGTTGTGGATATTGACCAGGCGGAACTGAGCAAGCTCCATCCCCACCTGCAGCAGCCGATTCATGCCGACGCGAAGAGATTCCTGATGGAGCTTCTGGGTCAAACAGACTCGATTCGGCTCAGGGACCATTCTACCTGGGATGCCCGTTGCGCCGATTGGAAGAATCGGTATCCAGTGGTCACAGACGAGCATCGAAAGCCAGAAGGACTCGTTTCGGTATTTCACCTTGCCGAGGTGATCGGCACCGAAGTCAAACCGGAAAATAGACTGGTGGTTGGAAACTCCGGATCCGCCATCGAGATTTATCTGCTTGCCTTTCCTACATTGCATTCCCAGCGCCTTTTTCATACGGCAGGGCTAGGTGCCATGGGCTTCGCCATCCCCATGGCGATCGCCGTAGCGACCGCGAATCCAGGCCGTGAAGTCATCGCGGTGGATGGCGACGGTGGATTCATGTTCAACATCCAGGAATTGGAGACCATCCGTCGCCTGCAGTTGCCGATCAAATTCTTTGTTCTGAATAACGATGGTTATGCTTCGATTCGAGCATCGCAAAAGGCCTATTTTGGGGAAGCCAAGTTGGGTTCCGACAGAAGCAACGGCCTCACCGTCCCCGATCTGAGTCAAGTGGGTGCGGCATTTGGCTTGAGTTCCACTGTGATTAAAAATCAGGAGAATCTTCGGGCTGACATTCGGCGGGTTTTGCAGATGAAAGGGCCGGTAGTGTGCGACGTCAATGTGCTGCCAGATGAGGTGCGCGCGCCACGTCTGCAGTCGTATCAAAAAGCGGATGGCTCATTCGTTTCGAAACCTCTGGAGGATTTATTCCCGTTTCTTCCCCGGGCAGAGTTTCTGTCAAACATGATCGTAGAGCCTCTGCCCGAATAGGAGGGACCGTGCCTGCCGTGCTTGGAATCATGCAAGGGCGTCTGAGCCCGCCCGAAGGTGGCCGCTTACAGTCTTTTCCGCGAAATTCCTGGCGTCAGGAGATCATTCGGGCCCGCGAAGCAGGGGTCAGCTATATGGAATGGATTTACGACGACTATGGCGCGTCCGTCAACCCGATTGTCACGGAACGGGGCGTCGCGGAGTTGAACGCGCTTAAAGAGGAGAACGGTATTGAGACACCCGCGATCTGCGGGGACTGGTTCATGGATTATCCGCTCGTGAACTGCTCCGAAGTACAACGTGCCCAACGAGAGCGCGTGGTGCATGACTTGCTTCGCTGGGGGAAAAAGATCGGTGCTTCGCGCCTGGTGCTCCCCTTTGTGGATGCCTCATCGATTCGAGCCGAGGACGAGAAGAACATCGTGATTCAGATTCTCGAACGCGCTCTCCCACTGTCTGAAGAAGTTGGCGTCGAAATACATCTGGAGACGGATTTTGGGCCTGCAGACTTCGCATCTTTTCTTGCGCGCATTCCCCATCCCAGCATCAAAATAAACTACGATACGGGAAACAGCTCAGGATTGGGCTATGTCGCGAGCGAAGAGTTTGCTGCCTATGGCGATCGCATTGGCAGTATCCATATCAAAGATCGTCTGCGCCTCCCCAATGGAAAAGTCGCGAGCAAGCCGTTGGGTCAAGGCAGCGCTGATTTCGATGACGTGTTCGCCTGCATTCGCAGGATCGGCTATCGCGGTGGATTCACGCTGCAGGTCGCGCGCGACGCAGACGGCGACGAGGTGAACTGGATCAAACAGCAGGTTGCCTTCGTCCGCCGCTATGTGATGTAGAGAATGGACCTTCAACTCACCGATCAAGTTGCGTTCGTTGCCGGTTCCTCAAGTGGGATCGGCATGGCTATTGCATCCACATTGTTGGGCGAGGGATGCCGCGTCTGCGTCACCGGACGCGACAGCGCCGCCCTGGGTAAGACAACCCAACATTTGAGTGCAGAGTTCGGGAATAACGTTTTTGGCATTCCAGGAGACTTGACGGATTCATCGGTTATTGATGCTGCATTGGCCGCTGTTAATCGCAGGTGGGGGGGGCCGGACATACTCATAGCCAACGTTGGTAGCGGCAGGGGCAAGCCAGGCTGGCAACAAGAGAATGTTGAATGGGAGCGGCTGTTTAGTCTGAATTTCTTTGGCAGCGTGCGGCTCGCACAAGCCGTCATTCCCTATCTTCAACCCCGAGGCGGCAGCATTCTGTTTATCGCGTCCATCGTTGCAGTAGAGGCCACCCCGGCTCCGCTGCCGTACAGTGCTGCCAAGGCTGCGCTGGTCAATTACAGCAAGAACCTGTCGCGAACTGTAGCCGCCGACGGAATTCGAGTAAACTGCCTTGCACCCGGCAACGTGTTATTTGATGGAGGTTCCTGGGACTACCATCGCAGAGAGCGCCGGGAGGAAGTTGAGCGTTATATCTCGACCGAAGTACCGCAGAAGCGTTTTGGCACTCCCGAGGAAATCGCCAAGTTTGCCGCGTACCTGGTTTCCCCCATCTCAGGATTTGCCACCGGGGGATGCTACATCATGGATGGCGGCCAGACACGGAGAGTCTGAGGCGAATGGAGCACGATTCTATGACCGACGCAAGAAGCAATCGAATTGCAACCCTGTTCGATCTGCGGAACCGGGTAGCGATCATTACCGGGGGAGCGGGTCTACTGGGCTACCATCATGGAGCGATTCTTGCAGCCGCAGGGGCGCGCGTCGTATTGCTCGATCTCCCAGCCGCAAATCCTCTGGCCCGGGCAAGCCAGCTGGCAACCGAGTATGGTGCGGAAGCGCTGGGTATGGCAAGCGATATTACCAGCGAGTCTTCTCTGGAGAGCGCTCGAGCACGGATTCTTGAAAAATTTGGCCGCATCGACATCCTCATCAACAACGCTGCCAATAATCCGAAAGTGGAAGACGGCAAGACCACATGGTCAAGGCTGGAAAATTTCCCGCTCGACGTTTGGGAGGCCGATCTCCGTGTCGGTCTGACCGGGGCGTTCCTCTGCTCTCGCCTCTTCGGCGCAGAAATGGCGAAGCGCAAATCGGGAGTCATTTTGAACGTGGCGTCAGACCTCGCGTTGATTGCGCCGGACCAGCGACTCTATCGCGTAGAAGGCCTTCCTGATGATCAGCAACCCGTCAAGCCGGTCACCTACTCCGTGGTTAAGACTGCTCTGCTCGGGCTTACGCGTTATCTGGCAACCTATTGGAGTAGCGCAAATATCCGCGTAAATGCGATTTCACCAGGAGGAGTTTTCAACGGCCAATCGGAAGCTTTCCTGACCCGATTGAAACAGCTCATCCCCATGGAGCGCATGGCCAATCAGGATGAATACGAGGGAGCGATCCTTTTTCTCTGCTCCGATGCGTCTTCCTACATGACCGGCGCGAATCTTGTGATCGATGGAGGTCGTAGTTGTCTCTAGCTTCAGCTCAATTGAAGAATTCTGAGCTATTTTCGGTTGCGGGGAAAACGGTTGTGCTCACCGGAGCTTCGGGTTTCTTGGGCCGCACCTTCGTTCGCGCCCTGCTTGCCAACGGCGCCCGGGTGGTCGCGCTCGGTCGTTCCGAACGACTGCAGCATGAAGCCGAGGAATGGTCGGGAGAATTTGGCGCCGACCGCGTCTCGGCTCACCGCGTGGATATGTATAATACGCGGGCGCTGAGTCAAACTCTGGACCGAATCGTTGACCAAGAGCGTTCCATTGACGTGTTGGTGAACAACGCTCATGAATTGGGACCCGGCACTGGCTTCAACGTACCGGAAGGTTCCCTGGATGAAGCGACTCTCGACACCTGGATGCGTAATCTGACCGGAGGTGTTTACTGGGCCGCTCTAACTACGCAAAAACTCGGAGCCCAGATGAAGCAACAACGGGCGGGCAGCATCATCAACGTTTCGACGATGTATGCGTTGGTCGCTCCGAGACCTCAACTCTATGAAGGCACGGAATTCGTTAATCCACCCGGATACTCCGCCGCAAAAGCGGGACTACTCAGTTTCACACGATATGTAGCGTCGTTTTGGGGGCTTCACGGCATTCGAGCAAATGCAATTCTTCCCGGTCCGTTTTCAAATACCGAGGACATGGGCGCAGCCAATGCAGTTCAGCAGGACAGCCCGTTCCTGGAGCGACTACGAGGATTCACCTGCATGGGAAGAATTGGCAAACCGCACGAACTGGCAGGAGCACTGCTGTTCTTAGCTTCCGATGCGTCAAGTTTTATGACCGGGCAGGCCATTGTCATCGATGGGGGATGGACAGCCGTTTAAAAAAGAGAAAAACGCGCCCTTGCGCTTGGGGTTAGCCAACGTTCTCGCCTCCGCGTATTCTGGCGAAGCCTCTGCCCGAACAAGTCTTAGAGTGCACCGGGGCAAATCGTGGACTATAGACCGTCTGCTCTCGCGAGTGGCCTTACTACGGAGTGCAGTAGCGGACGCAGTCGATTCGCCGGGTTCTGGACAGGCAAAGGGGCCGGTACCCCGCAACGTCAACGCGCTGCCAGATGAGTTTGCGGGTGCCACGTGTGCAGTCCTACCAAAAACGGGATGGCTCATTGGTTTCGAAGCCTTCGGAAGATCGATTCCCTCTCGCCTCGCCAGGAGCTTCTCGCACCTAAGATCGTAGACCCCGTTGCTCGAATGAGAGAGGCCATGCGAGTTCGGCCTGAAGGACCGGGCGGCATTCCGGCAAATGCTATTCTCTCTGCGGTTTTCGAATGCCGAAGATCTTGCTGCAGCTCCCGGTCACCATGATAGGGCTTTTTGGGAACGCCTGAAATGGTTTTGCCTGCACCGAACAGTAGGCCAGCCGCACGAGTTCGCTGGGCGTTCCTATTCTTGGCTTCCGATTCGTCAAGCTTGCCGAGCCTTATGAGGGTGCGGGCATCTGAGGCATCGTCATCCATGGCCGATAAACAGCCATTTGAAGTACAATTGCCGAACCTTTTGATGCTGGGTCTGTCGAGTTTTACCGTTGGTTTATGGCCTGTTCCAGAACATGGACCCCGGTCTTGCCTTGGAATTGGGAGCGGATGCGAAACGATCGATGTCCGATCTGCGGATCGGAATCGGCTGCGGTTCTGCAACTTCACTTCAAAGTGAAGATGAACCTGCCGACCGAAGTGACGATCCGACATTGCCCATCGGACAATTTCCTTTTCGTGGCATGCGGTGATCAGAACCGCTACGACGAGTACTACAAATCTCTGGCAAACGATTCCTACCATGGGGAACTGGCAGGCGCCGATCTTCATTCGCCCATTTCGAAGCTGCAACGGGACCAGCTCGCGAGTCTGCTTGACGGGTTCTTCTGTCAATCCAAAAGAGTGCTGGATTTCGGATGCGGGGAAGGTTGGCTCCTGGTAGAGCTTGCAAGGGAATTCCCGTCATCGATCTTTCAGGGGTTCGATCCCAGCCCGGGTGCGCAGATAGGATCGCTTAAAGCGCAGAAGTTGGGCCTGAAAAACCTGACCATTTCCGATCAAGAGCCCAGCGATGCTCCCTACGACCTGATTATTGCCTCGCATGTGGTAGAGCATTTGCTCAATTTCGATCTGCTTCACTCCTGGAATTCTCTTTTAGCTGAAAACGGGCTTCTCTATGTTGAAGTTCCCAATGCTCTCCAGTATGCAACCCATGAGCGTCGGGAGTTCCTGTACTATTTCGATCGGATTCATGTCAACCACTTTACTCCCCAGTCGTTGGTTCGGCTCCTGGCGGCGCATGGGTTCGGTTATGTTAGACATTTTGAATACAAGTTTTCCTATCGCGATGGCGGTGAATATCCAGCACTAGGAATGTTATTCAAAAAGGGTCAAGAGGCGGTCACGATCTGGTCTCCGAGCATCCAGCAAACAGGGATGCTCTATATTTCACAAGAAAGGCTCAGGGCTAAGGCGCTCACCGAGCGGTTGAAGACGTTCGAGGGTGTACTGGTTTGGGGCGCTGGCGATAACTTCCACCGATGCAGCGAAAACGGGGGACCTCTCTCCAACCTGACGAACATGGTCGTACTGGACCAGCACCCGCAGGTAATTATCATCGGCGACCGAAGATGGATAACGGGAATTCCCGCCGAGGGCATTCGCCGCTACCGTTGGCCCGTACTCATTACCGTGTCAGTGGGAAGGAATGCGATCTGCCAGCAGGTGAAAGAAATTGATCCTTCCAGGCAGGTGTTCTTCCTTTAGCAACGCGAAGACGCTGGGACGGGCTACTGCCGGAGCCGGAGAAGGAATTGATCGCGTGGGTCAGCCTCTTTGCACAAATAGCGCTCTCCCGGTGCGATTCAGACGACTCTAATGGCCATAGAGGTAACGACAAGTTCCCGGTACTCTGGAGGAAATTGGGTGAGCGAATGCAGGAACTGTGGCAGGAGCGAACTGCACGATCTTGGACCGATTGGCATGATCCAGCCCTTCTTTCTGAAGCGAGTGTTCGGAATGGAGCTTCGCGTACCCCGATCGCCGAATGCGGTGAAACAAAAGATTCGCGATCTTGTGACTCTTTCCATGTCGTTCTTTTCACGTGTAACCACTGCGTTTGCATTTGTGGAGATGCAACTCTGCACGCACTGTTTCTTCATCCAAACGAAGATACCGTTTCATGATGAGGACGTCATGCGCTTGTATCGCGATTATCGATCGACCGCATACAACCGAGAACGAATTCATTACGAACCCGAATATGCCCAGATTGCTGCGGCCATTGGCCAAGATCAGAGGGAGCTGGGTACCCGACGATCGGCTCTCAGCACATTTCTTCGCAAGGGACTGCAAACATCTGAGGCGCACACCATACTTGACTACGGAGGAGCTGACGGAAAATTCATACCGGATATTCCCGGATCAAAATTTGTCTACGAGATCTCAAATATGGATCCAGTTCCTGGGGTTACTCGGATCAAGTCGGAATCGGAGCTGGGCACTTATTCCATTGTCCTGCTTGCACATATTACCGAGCACGTAACGCATCCGTTGAACCTGGTTCGCAATCTCAGGGCACACGTCGAACCCGGGGGTTACCTCTACATCGAGACACCCCAAGAGATATCAGATCAGCAACGCGCTGAGTTGCATAGTGGCGTTGCTCGCTTTGATATCGCAATCCACGAACACATCAACTCGTACTGCGTGCCGGCTGTTGCTGCCCTCCTCGAAGCTGCAGGCTTTACGGTTGTTGCTATAGAGAGCACGCCGGTGGATGTTGGTTGGGCAAAGTCTGTGCATATACGTGCGCTCGGGCGGCTCGCGGTTTAGCCCGGTTTAGCCTGGTGTACCCCACACCGGATCTCGTCTGGCTATGCAATCACCTCTGGTCGCTCCAAGCAGGAAGAAATGTTGGAGAACGGAACGAGCCGACAGCCCGCGAACGCCCGCGGTCGCGCGGATAACAACTCAGTTGATCGAGGCCTTGTACAATTCTACAACTTGCAAAGTTCTATAGAATGAGAGTTGACAACGGAATGCAACTGTCCGGAGGGGGACCCAATCAAAGCCTACAATGAGTCCTCCGGCGAGAGCACCTTGCAGATTGTGCCAGAGAGTGTCGTCCTCGCCGCTAACCTGCGAGCCTTCCCTTCCGCCCTGTACCTACTGACCAGCCACGTTCTGACCAGCCACGTTTTTGGCCGGGCGACCGCCCCCGTTGCGGGAGTCCGCTGAATGTCCAAGGGACTCCCCGAAGTGGCGCCGCTCCGTTTGAATGCGTCTTTTCCTGCCCGTATTCGCTACTGGCTACGAACCGTGCTCGGGCTTGACCGAGCCGTGGGATTTACCGTGCTTGCCAGATTCTGGGGCAGTGCCGCGGGTCTTGTAACCCTTCTCCTGATCGCACGATTCCTGAGCCCGGGCGAGCAGGGATACTACTACACATTTGGCAGCCTGGTAGCCATGCAGATGATTTTTGAGCTGGGCTTTTCCTATGTCATTCTGCAGTTGGCGAGTCACGAGCGGGCCCGGCTCTCCATCTCAACCGATTATGAAATCACCGGAGACCCGATAGCCCATGCCAGGCTGGCATCAGTAATCCAGAAATCGGTTCGTTGGTATTCGGTGGCGGCGGTGCTCATGGCCGCGACATTGCTTCCTGTCGGCTTTCATTTTTTTTCTACGCACCAGCATGCGGGACCAACTGTTTTTTGGCGTATTCCCTGGTGTTTCGCCACACTTATGGCGGCACTCAACTTTCAAATTGACCCGTTTCTATCTTTTCTGGAAGGCTGCGGATATGTTCCGGAAGTTGCGCGGCTTCGATTCATTCAGTCCGTCAGCGGAAGCCTGCTGGCGTGGTGCGCGCTGGCCAGTCATCATGGCCTATTCGCGCCTTCGATGGTGCTGTTCGGAATGGCCTCTACTGCACTAGTGTGGCTGGCTCGCAGGCATAAACTGTTGCTCGGATTGCTGAGATATCACACCGGAAGCGATCGAATCCGTTGGACTGAGGAAGTCTGGCCATTCCAGTGGAGAATTGCCGTAAGCTGGTTCTGTGGCTACTTCATATTTTTTCTTTTCAATCCGGTCTTGTTTGCATTTCGCGGTCCCGTTGCGGCGGGCCAGATGGGAATGTCTCTCAGCCTGGTAAATGCGATTCAGAACATTGCTGTTTCCTGGGTAAGCACAAAATCCGCGCCCTTCGGAACCCTGATCGCCCGCAAACAGTATAAACAATTGGATCACACATTCTTTCAGGCCGTCCGGCAAGCCTTCGCCGTGTCACTGGCAGGGGCTCTGACTGCATGGCTGGGATGTATTTACTTGAATTTCCAACATTTGCGGTTTGCCCAGCGTCTGCTTGACCCCGTTTCCCTCGGCCTCCTGCTGCTTTACATGATGGTGAATGTCATTGTCTTTTCAGAGGCTCTTTACCTTCGTGCACATAAACAGGAGGTGTTTTTCATCAATTCGGTGGTTGGCGCGATTACCGTCACGGCATTCACCTTGTTCTTTGGATGGTACTACGGAGCGACGGGAATCGCGGCCAGTTGCTGCATCGGCAATCTTATCAGCCTCGTCTGGGCAACGTACAAATTCCGGAAGTACCGGCGACTCTGGCACACTCCTGAGCGCGCTACGGTAACTAGCGTCTAAATGAACGTCCGTGAGACATCCGGTCCAGTCACGTTCTTTATCTCTCAGCCAAGCTGGGCGAGTGTGGGCTGTTTGTCTCCTCGTCGAGACTTGGCCTGCGCGATGAATCCCGTAATTGTCTTGGCCACGAAGTCGAGCATTGGCGGCGTTAGTCCCGGATATGCGCCAACCCAAAATACATTGTTCATCACAAAGTCTGTATTGCGCAGCTCTCCGGCCACGCGATACGTGCAGTCCTGGTAGGCAGGCTGCCGCAGGAGATTGCCACCGAAGAGAAGGCGCGTCCCTATTTTGTTCGCATCCAACGCGTGAGTCAGATCTTCGCGCCGAAATGGTGCATCCTCCCGAACGCCAATCGGAAAGCCAAACCATGACGGGTCGGAGTGCGCTGTCGCTTCTGGCAATATCAGGTACTCTTCAAGCCCGGCCAACGCGCTCTTGAGATGATGAAAGTTCGCCTTCCGCCGCGCGATGAATTCAGGCAGCTTAGTGAGCTGTGACGCGCCCAGAGCGGCCTGCATATCCGTCGCTTTCAAGTTATATCCGATATGCGAGTAGATGTATTTGTGGTCGTAGCCGCACGGCAACGAACCCAATTGCCATTCAAAGCGCTTGCCACAGGTGTTGTCCTTTCCTGGATCGCACCAGCAATCGCGACCCCAGTCGCGAAAGGACTCAATCAGCACCTGTAACGCTGGCTTATCGGTAAGTACGGCTCCGCCTTCTCCGGTGGTGATGTGGTGCGCAGGATAGAAACTCAAAGTAGCGATATCGCCAAAGGTTCCGACGTTCCGCCCCTTATACGTCGAACCGAGCGCATCGCAGCAGTCTTCGATCAGCCAGAGATTATGCTTGCGCGTGAAGGCGCAGACGGCATCGAGATCGAAGACGTTTCCCAGAGTATGGGCGAGGAACACGGCCCTGGTCCGGTCGCTACGGGCGGCCTCGAGTTGGCGCACATCGATCTCATACTCCGGAACCGTGACGTCTACGAAAACTGGCACGAGACGATTCTGAAAAATCGGGTTTACTGTAGTCGGAAACCCTGCGGCCAACGTAATAACCTCATCGCCGGGGTTCAGCCGTCGGTCACCAAGTTTTGGCGAAGTCAGGGTGCTGAGGGCAACGAGATTGGCCGATGAGCCCGAGTTGACGAGCGATGCGGAACGAACGCCAACAAACCGTGCCAGGTTCCGTTCGAAAGTGTCCGCGAACCGGCCCGTCGTAAACCAGGCGTCTAGAGCTGAATCGACCACGGCGCTCACGTCGGAAGCGTCGATCACCTTGCCGGACACGGGCACTGGCGAAACTCCCGGGATAAAATCTCCCTGAGGGGACGATTCCAACCAATATTGAGCAGTCAGGTCCAGAATCTGCCTGCGTAGCTGGGCCGCGGTATCCGTCATAGGTTCGGGAGAGAGTCTTCAAAATCATATCATTCAAGCTGTTCGCGCAGTGCTGGATTGCTGTGCGGATCGCTTATTATGAGGCAGGTGCATGCATTCCGGCACGGTTGATTCTGGCAATTGTTACTCTGTGTTAATAAGCGGGGCCAAAGCAGATCTGGCGGGAGAGGAGAGCACTCTGAAAGAGGTGGCGAAAGCCTGGCAGGAACGTCTGTATTTCTAACCGGCCAAACCGGTTTCAAGGGCAGTTGGCTGGCGCTCTGGCTAAATCGATTAGGCGCGAAGGGTTCGAGGCTACGCCCTCGACCCTTGCACCGAACCCAACATGTTCAATCTCGCGTCCGTGGGCGCGGTCGTTGATGACGTTCGCGGCGAGGTGCGCGATTATGCCAGCCTCGAAGCCGCAATGACCGAGTTTGCGCCGGAAGTCGTCTTTCATCTGGCGGCAGAACCGATCGTTCGGCGCTCGTATGCCGACCCGATAGGTACATACGCCACGAACGTCATGGGCACCGTGTATGTGCTAGAGGCTATCCGCAAGACAGCGAGCGTGCGCGCCGTTGTGTGCGTCACGACTGATAAGTGTTACCAGAATCAGGAATGGATCTGGCCTTATCGTGAGACCGACCGGCTCGGCGGTTACGACGCTTACGTTTCCAGCAAAGCCTGCGCCGAAATTGTCAGCGCGGCATACCGCAGTTGATTTTTTCCTATCGACCGACTGCATGAACATCATGTGGCTCTGGCTACCGCGCGCGCCGACAATGTTATTGGCGGCGGTGACTGGACCGAGGACCGGCTCATTCCGGATCTGGTCCGCGGATTCCTTTCCTGGCAACCGGTTCTGATCCGGCGCCTCAATGCCATCCGTCCCTGGCAACACGTGCTCGAGTCTCTGCACGGATACCTGATGCTGGCCGGGGAGCTCCTCGCGCAGGATGCGAAGTTCGCCTCCGCCTACAACTTCGGACCGAGCGATGAGGACACTTGGCCGGTCGAGCGCATAGCGACCAAACTCGTGGACATGTGGGGTAACGGCGCGTCCTCGATTCGCGATATTGTTCCCGGCGTGCATGAGAATCATGTTCTCAGGCTTGACGCCAGCAAGGCCCGCGCGGAAGGGGGATGGAAACCAAAGTTCAGAATCGAAGAGGCGCTGGAGTGGACGATGGCCTGGTATCGCGCTTGGAATCAAGGGGAGGACATGGCGGAGTTCACCCAGCATCAGATCCTGGAGTATGAGAGGCTATGAGTTCGCAGCCGGTGCCATCGCGCAATGCAAATATCCAACGTAGTCGAATTCGGTGTGAACAATCAATTCCGCAAATGCCGAAGACTTTGGCAAACTCTGCAGGAACCGGCATTCCCGTCGTGACAAAAGCACCACACCAATAGCCAACAAAACCGCAAACATCGTCTACTGTTGGTAGAATTACAATCTTGAACGGGGCGTTGTTTCTAAGGCGCCGCGCAGTGTCCTGAATCCATGATAAGAGAATTGCGTCTGCTTGGACTGTTCTTGGTTATTGCTGCCGGGGGGTGTTTTTCGCAAATCCCCAATGAAACGTCGCCACAGAGCTCGACGTCTCCCAGCATAGCGGTGGATTGCACGGATCCGTCGCAAGCTGACAGTCCGGAGTGCGTCGCGCAAGCCCAAACATCTGGTGGCACTCAGGGGCGCGGGAATATACCATCGTCGGTAACGGTACCGCAGTTGCGCAGTCCTTTTGAAAGCAACCAACCCCCGGCCCCGGCTCCGCCGAACCCCTCGCAGGTTCAACGGCCAAAATCGGCAGTCTGGCCGGAAACCGAATTTGAACAGATGGTCGCCGATTCCGTCGGACGCCCGTTGCCCTTATTCGGACAGTCATTATTCGACCAACCTCCAAGCACATTTGCTCCTATGGACCTGATGGAGGTTCCCAGCGACTACGTCATCGGCCCAGGCGATGGACTTCAAATCAGGGTGTGGGGCCAGCTTGCGGGTGACCTGCGAGTAACCGTGGACCGCGCTGGCCAGATCTATATTCCGCAAGTGGGACAGATATCAGTCGCTGGTATTCATTATGGAGAACTGGAAGAGCATCTAAAAAGCGAGATTTCGAAAGTGTTTAAAAACTTCAATCTCACTGTCAACATCGGTCGGATCCGTTCTATACAAGTGCTGGTGGTTGGCAATGCCCGCTATCCGGGGACATACACCATCAGTTCCCTAAGCACTCTGGTCAACGCCATTTTTGCTTCTGGCGGTCCCACCCCCCAGGGATCACTACGGCACATCCAAGTCCGGCGCGATGGCGCAATCATCACGGATTTCGACTTCTACGATCTGTTGGTTAAGGGCGACAAGTCAAAAGATGTGCGTCTGCAGCCCGGCGATGTTCTTTACATTCCTCACGTTGGTCCTTTGGTGGCTATTTCCGGTTCCGTGAATACGCCGGCAATTTACGAAATGAAGGACAGTTCCACCCTGAACGACCTGATTGAAGTAGCTGGCGACCTCAGCACCGTAGCCGATGCCAGCAAGGTTACGATCGATCGGTTTGTGGACCACCAGGCACGAAAAACCTTGGAGTTTCCCTACGATGAGCAATCCCGCCCTTTGCCGCTGAAAGATGGCGACATCGTTCGCGTGTTCTCCATGGTTCCCCGTTTCGAGGACACGGTAACTTTGCGTGGCAGTGTCGCCAACCCCGGCCGTTATCCCTGGAAGCCGGGAATGCGGATTCGTGATCTAATTCCTAACGCTCAAGCGCTGCTCACTCGCGGGTACTGGCGGAATCGCGCCTCAATCGTCAACGGTCGCGCGACCGAGTATCCGATTAGTCCGGAGCGCAATCGTTCTGTTCTCAATCAACAACAGAATGAGGGCGCGTCCCCCGGCGGGAACGGGGCTACGAGTGCAAATCCTTCGGGTACACCGGGCGAGAGAATGGGATCAAGTCCGGCAGATGCCCTTAACTCGACGGAGAATCAGCAGAAGTCCGCTAGTCCATCGTCGGAAACGAACGATGTCTCGTTGGCTACGCGACAGGGTTCTCAGGCGTCGGCGGGTAACACAAACCCAAACACGGTTCGGGATGTCGCCGAAGATGTCCGGCGGTATGCTCCTGAAATCAACTGGGACTACGCCACCGTTCAGCGTGTCAATCCCCAAGATCTGACTTCAAAGCTTATTTGGTTGAATCCCAGAAAGGCAATCCTCGAAGGGGACGAGGAAAGCAACCTCGAATTGCAGCCTGGAGATATTGTCACAATCTTTTCTCAGCGCGACATTAGCGTGCCGCAGTCGGACCGCTCGCAGTACGTGATCGTCGAGGGCGAGGTGATGCGTCCCGGTGTCTATAAGCTCGAAACCAACGAAACGCTTCGCTCCGTTTTACAACGGGCGGGCGGGCTGACTCCCAACGCGTATATCTATGGATCGCTACTGACTCGCGAGTCGGCAAGGATTGACCAGCAAAAGAGTCTTGACGAACTGGCGAACACAATGGAGGTGCAAATCCGACAGCAGGCGGTGTCAGCGGCAGCTTCCGCGAACCCGGGGGATTTGAATCAGATACTCTCGGCTCAGGAAGCGATCATCACCCAACTCCGCAATACTCACGCGAGCGGGCGCGTCGCACTCGACGTAACACCGAAAGACAAAGACGTGAACGCTTTCCCAAACATGGTAATGGAAGACAGCGATCGTCTCACTATTCCTCATATTCCATCCACCGTCTCAGTGGTGGGAGACGTATACAACCCGGGATCTTTCATTTTCACGACTCCTAACACAGCCGGATCGTATCTTGAGATCGCAGGCAAGGGTAAGCCTCAATCCGATATGCACCACGCTTTTGTGTTGCGTGCGAATGGAGTAGTGGTTGCCGCCAACAATGTGAACGGGCCTTTCACTGGAACGAAGTTTACCCGCATTCGCTTGTACCCAGGCGATCAGATCGTTGTGCCTTACAAGCTCCCGACCGGAGCCTTCGTCCGCGGCCTGCAACAGTGGTCGCAGATTTCTTCGCAGTTGGCCATAACCGCCGCAGCGCTGGCGGTAGTCCACTAGGAATGAAGGACTGGCGGATGAAAATATCCCGACCGGACACCCACGCCGCGTTCCGCTGCGGCCGGAGCGCCGCCAAACTGGCATGATTTACGCCGATCAGCGATGGATTGGGCGCCATGGCATCGGTCGTTTTGCGCGGCATGTGCTCGCCGGACTGGACTATCGTCCAATCTCGCTGTCTTCAAATCCTGCCGCGCCACTTGATAGCTGGTTTCTATCGCGAGCGCTGAGCGAATTGAGGCATGACGACTTGTTTTTCTCGCCAGGCTACAACACGCCCCTTTTTTGTCGTTCTCCATTCGTCTTCACAATCCATGATCTGAGTCACGTTTATTGCCCTGAGATTAGCAGCCCGCTTCTGCGATTGTACTACGCAACAGTTATGAAACGAGCTTGTCACCGGGCAGCCAGGATTCTCACCGTTTCCGAGTTTACGAAGAGACAGATCATAGACTGGTCCGGAGTGTCGCCGGAAAAGGTCCTGAATGTTGGTTGTGCGGTTGGCCCTGAGTACCAGCCTTACGGGGATTCCTACGGACTGCCTTTTTCCTATTTTTTAAGCGTAAGCAACCGCAAGCGGCACAAGAACGAATTCCGGATTGTCGAGGCGTTTGCCAGGGCCAATTTGAATCCCCAAATACACCTCGTGTTCACCGGTGAGCCGGTCGCTGACCTTGTTGGCTGTATAGAACAGCATCAACTGCGCTCACGCATCGATTTTGTAGGGGACGTCCCGGAAGCCAAGTTGCCGTCCCTCTATCGAGGCGCCGAAGCTTTGATTTTCCCATCCCTTTACGAGGGATTTGGTTTCCCTATACTGGAAGCAATGGCTTGCGGTACACCTGTCGTGACCGCAGACAGAACCGCAATGCCGGAAGTAGCTGGAGACGCTGCCCTGCTGGTGGATCCCAGTTCAGTGGAACAGATATCTTTGGCGATGGAACAAATCGTCACCGACACCTCATTACGAAGGCGGCTTCGAGAGAAGGGCCCGACCCGCGCTGCGCGATTCTCATGGGGAAACACCATTTCAACAGTGCGAAGATGTTTGGAGAAGTATTGAGTGCATCGCGCCATCTTTTCAGACCGGTACGGAAACTGCAACTTATGGTATTTCCGGTAAATGGTCTATGTTTTCTGTTCGTCTTTCTCGTCGCCTTTGGGAGAACCGGAGCTGACAAATAGGCACACGTCCCTCTCATATGCTACGATTTGCGGAGATCCAAAGCGAACCCGCCTCTGAATGAAGAACATTCCGGGCGCCATATCGAGACTCTTTAGGACAAATCCTGTCGGGATCGCGTTGTCGCTAATTGCTGGTCGTTCTTGGAGCAGGGTGAGCAGCTCGGTCATGGCCTTCCAGCTTAAGGCTCCCGGCTTGCGCCTTGGACCGGGTTGCCGGGTCATCGGCGGGCGCCACATCTCATTTGGCAGCAACATTTACGCAGAACGCAATCTCTGGCTCGAGGCCGTGACTTCGTATCGGGCGCAGCAATTCCAGCCGAAAATAGCGATCGGCGATTGCGTTTGTTTTTCTGATGGAGTGCACATTTCGTCGATAACGAGCATCGCAATCGGCAGCCATTGTCTTTTCGGCAGCAAGATATATGTTTCCGACCACAATCATGGGATTTACAAGGGAGAACAGCAGAGCAGCCCAGGGGAAGCGCCCGCCCACCGTTTGTTAGGTGGCGGGGGCCCTGTGGTTATCGGCGAGAATGTGTGGATTGGCGATAATTCAGTTATCATAGGTCCAGCGACGATCGGTCGCGGCGCGATTGTCGGTGCAAATTCTGTAGTTCATGGCATGGTTCCATCCGATACCATCGTCGCTGGAGCGCCGGCGAAACCCATCAAGATATTTAATTCCAAGTCAGGTTCGTGGGATAAAGCGTGACCCAAACTCGCAAGCTCTTTTCCGTCTGCATTCCCGCTTACAATCGGGCGCATCATCTCACCGCTCTTCTAGACTCGATTTTTGCACAAGACTTCCAAGACTTTGAGGTCGTCATTTGCGAAGACCTATCGCGAGAGCGCAAGCACATCGCAGCGATTGTCCAAGGATATCAGTCACGTTACCCGGAAGTGTTGCGCTACTTTGAAAATGAAGAAAACCTAGGGTATGACGCCAACATACGAAACCTGGTGCGGAGAGCATCGGGCGAATTTTGTTTCTTCATGGGAAATGATGATCTTATGTGCCAAGGCGCGCTCCAAAACGCTGCCGGCATACTCCGTCGCTATCCCAACGTTGGACTCGTGCTGAAGAGCTATGGCTGGTTTGACGAAACGCCGGATAAGGTTAATCAGGAGATTCGGTGGTTTAGGGAAGAAAAGGAATTTCCAGCGGGTATCCCCGCCATTCGCTTTGCCTTCCGCCGTTCCGGTGTTATTTCCGGGTACATCGTTCACCGCGACAGTGCGAATCTAGCCGCAACTGAGGAGTTTGACGGAACTTTGTACTACCAGATGCATCTTACGGCGAATGTGCTGATCCACAAGACCGCAGTTTGCACCCCAAAATTGCTTGTGCTTTGCCGGCAAAACCCACCTGAGTTTGGAAACAGCGCAAAAGAAAAGGGGAAGTACGTTCCCGGAAGTTACACTCCGCAGGCTCGTCTCAACATGATCGCCGGAGCGCTATCAATTCTGCATAATTTGAAACAGACGAAGGGAATTGATGTCGTGGAAGATGTAATGCACGATTACGCGAACTATTTCTTCCCCTATATTAGGGATCAACTGACTCTACCCATCCGGGACTACTACGAGTTGTATCGCGCATATGGGCATATGGGCTTCGCCAGATTCCCCCTTTACCATTTGTATTTTGTTTTATGCTATCTTTTGGGCGAGAAACGATTTGATGCTTTAACGACCCTCATCCGGGGCCTGCTCGGACGCAGCCCCCGATTCGGCAACGCATATTAACTCAACACTCTCTTCGGAGCGATCTATCCCCCGACAATGTCTAGATAATCGCCCCATGCATTGAGCGCCAATAACCCGAACTAAAGATTTCCAGTTAACCGATCCGTACCGTCGCCCGAAACACCCCAATAAAGCATTGGGAATCCTGCGGCCTTATCCAGTCGGTTGAGAATCCGGATGAGAAAGACCTGGGTCTTTCAGAGTTGTTGGACTAGTACGGTTCAATTACGACATTGCTAAGCATCAAGACTCGTCTAAAACGGCAATAAGTGTTAGGCGCTAATAGTTGTCTTGAGCAGTTCGCCCAATAAAGTTCTGGAGAGCGCTATGATCGCTGATAAGAGGGACCCGAACCGTTTTGAAAATAGAATCATCGAATGCCACAAACTAGCTAAATACAAAGGCATGGTTACTAACGGATAAACATATACCCAATAACGCCAATTTGTCTTGTAAACTGGCTCTAGTATCGAGCGCATATTTTCTGCGACCCCCGTACCTTTCCCTAGCCTCACCTGCATAATGGTGCCTGGCAACCAATACTTCAGTGTACTCGCCACAAGCGCACCGGCTAAGTCTTCCCTGTCCTTTAATGCTGTCTCTACGATTCGCTTAAAATTGACTCCAAAGACTTGGCAAATACCCCAGCCGCTGGTGTTGTCTACTCGGCCGGCGACCAGTCTCTCCCATACGATTAGATATTTTGATTTGCTCGCGAGAAGAGGGCAGACCCAACCTAATTGCATCAGATTGGTGCCATCGTAACCGCTTAAAGGCCGATGCGGAATCGTGCAATAAATATCCTTGTTCACGATCATGGAACTAAGGAACCCAATCATCGCACCGGCTTCACCTGCGAACTGCAATTCATCTGAGATTCTCGCGACTCTTCCTAGTCTGTCCGATGTTCTTTCCGCCAGGTAATCATGCCGAAACCAATACGGTGTTAAATAGCTAAGCGCATAATCTCCAGTCGTCAAGAAAGCCAGTATCTTAGCCAAGCCGCCTGGAACAACAATATCGTCGTCCCCGACAATCCAAACATATTTCCCGCGTGCCTCTTCAAAGCATTGCTTGAAGTTAGCATCGGGGCCGATGTTGATATCATTACGCAGATAGCGGACTCGCAAGCCGAGATTCACAAAACTCGCTACTACGTGGGGCGTCTCGTCGGGAGATGCGTTGTCGGAGATGATGAGTTCAACACGAGGTTCGCGCTCAAGCTGCCCGAGGAGGGCGGTGAGTAGCTCTTTCAAGAATGGAGCCCGTTTATATGTGGGGATCGCGATCGTCAGTAATGGCCGGGCGTTCTCGAATTGTTGCTGAACTGTACCCGTCATCGGCATTGCTGATTCGGCATTCATTCATCAGCTAGAATCAAAGTCTCATCATTAGGAACTATTTCAAAATATAGCGATTTAAGCAACTACTTGAAAATTAGAGAATTGCGAAAGCCGCCGGAGCCCAGAGTAAATCGAGAATCACGTCGAGGCTATGGCTCTAG
>DATBYA010000033.1:0-8001 GCA_036514015.1 Candidatus Sulfotelmatobacter sp. | reverse complement strand
TCGCTGACGACAGCGCTGTGATTCGCAAATGCCTTTGTAGGATCTTCGAAACCGAAGAGGACTACGACATTTGCGCAGAGGCCGTCAATGGCGAGGAAGCAATCGCGCTCGCGATGCAACACAAACCCGATCTAATTGTTCTAGATTTTCAGATGCCGAGGATGAACGGAATCGAGGCCGCGTATGAATTAAAACGGATTATGCCCAACGTTCCAATCATTCTGTTTACCAATCACGCAGATACAGTGCAGTTCGCCGTTGGACGAAATTCTCCAATTGATCTTATCGTCCCAAAATCCGATGCGCTCCACATCATAGATCACATTCGCTCGCTGATCCCCGTTTGAGTCAGCCGCCAGACCGTTTCCGAACACTCCCTACTAGCTCTGTATGGGCTTGCGCTCGTTCGCGATAGACGGCGGTTAACAGCTGCCATTTCGTCTTTTCCGCCTCGGGTAGACTACTCGCAAGTTCTTCCACGTGTTGGGCTGCCTCGTCCCACCATCGAACGTCGCCTTCGACAAATGACACGACTTCTTTGAGTAGTTCTTCCAAGTTGCACCTCCAGGAAAGGTGTGTTGGAAAACGGCAGAGATTCTATCACCAAAATGCGTCGCGTCACCGAGCAGGTGCGACAAGAACCCCCTACAACATTCGCCGTATAGCCAGCCTGTAGTCAGGGTGCTATAAAACAGCTAGCGCCAAGGTCGGTACGCCCACGCTCAAAAATCTGCCGAGAACGAAATGGCCAAGAAAATCATCGTCGCGGACGACAACGCAATCATCAGAAAGATGCTCTGCCGAATGTTTGAAGCCCAACCGGATTTATGATTTGTGCGCCGAAGCAGAGAACGGCCAAGAAGCTATCGCGCTGGCCATCGAACACCGCCCGGATCTGCTCATTCTCGATCTGGAGATGCCAATAATGAACGGGATAGATGCGGCACGCGAGATCAAGCAGGCTTTGCCGGGTGTCACTATCTTTCTCTTTACGCAATATGCCGACATCGCGACGGGACCCGCGTTTAGGAATTTGCCGGTAGACCGAGTCGTGTCAAAAAATGACGGTATTTCACTGATCGGGCACATCCGTTCGCTGATTCCGGCTTAGGGCCAATGATTCACACTGGCGCCCCACTGATAGGACGACACGAGTTCTTGTCCTGCTCGGTTTCAAGTGGAGCGAACTTCAGCACGGCTCGCCAAATACTTTCAAGCGCATTCTAACAAGTGTGGTGCTAAGGTTTGGTCCAAAGTGACGAGAAAACTTCCGACGTCCGTCAGCCCAATAAACGTCCGCGGCACTACACTTTCGTCCAGCGATACTCGCGAGCGGTATCGTCAGAAACTGGCCCGAATCACACTCGATGCCATGGTTCAGTTTGTCGGCCTTCTCGATGCAATGGGCACGGTGCTCGAAATCAATCAGGTCGCGCTTGACGCTGTGGGCATCAAGCTGTCCGACGTGGAAGGGAAGCCGTTTTGGACAACCTTCTGGTGCAGGTCTCAGAAGAAATCAACGCGACCCTGCGGGAGTCAATCCTACGAGCCGCACAAGGGGAATTCGTTCGCTGGGATGCGGAAATCTACGGACGCTACGGAGGCAAGGAGACGATCATCATCGATGCCTCGCTCATGCCGGTCAAGGATGAGGAAGGCAAAGTCGTGTTTATCGCAGCTGAAGGGCGTGATATCACCGAAAAGAAAGCGCACGAACGCGAACTCGCGCGTCAACGTGAGGAGCTAGCACAACTCGACGAACTCAAGACTCAATTTTTCGCGAATGTTAGCCATGAGTTTCGCACGCCGTTGACTTTGATGATGGGGCCTCTCGAAGATGCGATCGCGGAATCGGATGGATCATCCACCGCAAACCGGGAGCGTTTGGAACTCGCACATCGGAATTCCTTGCGATTGCTAAAACTGGTCAACACCCTGCTCGACTTTTCACGCATCGAGGCCGCGCGAATTCAAGCTTCTTACGAACCCACCGATCGAGCTCTTATGACGCGAGAACTCGCGAGCGCGTTCCGTTCGGCGATTGAGCGAGCTGGCATGCGTTTGATCGTTACTTGCCCGGACCTTTCGCAGACGGTTTACGTGGATCGAGAGATGTGGGAGAAGATCGTATTCAACCTGTTGTCCAACGCGTTTAAGTACACGTTTAGCGGTGATATCGAGATCGCGGTTCAAGTCGTCGGATCAAAAGTGGAGATGTCGGTCCGAGATACCGGAACCGGCATTCCGCCTAGTGAGATTCCTGAGCTATTCGAGCGTTTCCACCGGGTCAAGGGTGCTCGGGGACGCTCCTACGAAGGCAGCGGCATTGGACTCGCGTTAGTCCAGGAACTGGTCAAACTCCATAGCGGTGAGGTTCGAGTTCAAAGCGAAGTGGATCGTGGGACCACCTTTACAGTCGCGATTCCGCTCGGCAGCGGTCATTTGCCCCCAGATCGTATAAGTGGCGCCCGAACTCTGGCGTCAACCGGTGTGGTGGCCGGAGCGTACGTAAAAGAAGTTTTGGGGTGGATTCCAGACAATACCTCGGATCTTATCGAGGATGGTAATACATACTTGCGTCGTCCGCCTGAAACACTTCCAAGTTTCGTTGGGGAACCACATGTACGCCCTCGGATACTGCTCGCGGACGACAATGCTGACATGCGGAACTACGTTTGACGTCTTCTCGAAGAACGATACGACGTAGCGGCCCTAGCGGACGGCGAGTCAGCTCTGGAAAGCATCAGGAGTAGACGTCCAGACCTAATCCTTACCGACATCATGATGCCGCGGCTCGACGGCTTTGGGTTACTGCAAAAGATACGAGCCAACGAAGCTTTCAATAATATTCCTGTAATTCTACTCTCCGCCCGTTCCGGCGAAGAATCGCGGATTGGAGGCTTGGATGCTGGTGCTGATGATTACTTAGTTAAACCGTTCTCCGCCCGAGAACTGATGGCACGGGTAAGATCTCACTTAGCGACAGCTCAAATTCGCGGAGAAGCGAGCGAAGTCGAACGCAAGCTGCGACTCGATGCCGAAATGCTCGCAGCAATCGTCGCTTCCTCGGACGATGCGATTATCAGCAAAACTTTAGAGGGTGTCATCACCAGCTGGAACGCAGGCGCCGAGCGACTCTTTGGATACACAACCAAATAAGCCGTAGGTCAGCCGATCACGATGATCATTCCCCTTGATCGCCGAGGCGAGGAAACAGTAATCCTTTCGCGGCTAAGGGAAGGCAAACGTATCGATCATTTCGACACCGTTCGCCTGCGAAAAGATGGCACCAGGCTTGAGATATCACTGACAATTTCTCCCGTCAGAGACACCGCAGGAAAAATCATCGGTGCATCGAAAATAGCTCGCGATATCAGTGCGCGCAAGCGGATCGAGCGTGAATTGAGTGAAAGCGAGCAACGTTTTCGCACGCTCGCCGATGCGCTCGAAACTCAAGTGCAATTTCGGACGCAAGAGTTGCGGCGGCGAAAAACTGAGATTCTGCAGCGGTCGGATCAGCTTCGAGAGCTTTCAGGAAGATTGATGTCTACTCAGGATGAGGAGCGCCGGCGAATTGCCCGTGACTTGCACGACAGCGCCGGCCAGAATCTGGCTGCTCTGGCGATGACGGTTGCGCGAATTGAAGACGAGGCGACGCGCAACCCTACCCGATTGTCTCAAACGGTCAAAGAAATCCGGGATTTGATTGAGGGGCTGAGCCAAGAGATACGCACGACGTCTTATCTTCTGCACCCGCCGATGCTGGACGAATTCGGACTTAGGTCCGCACTTGGCTGCTACCTCGAGGGCCTGAAGCAGCGTAGCGGACTTAGTATTGAGCTGAATATTCCGGCCGATTTCGGAAGGCTTGCCCCGAAGGTGGAACTCGCGATATTTCGTCTGGTGCAGGAATGCCTGACAAACATCCATCGCCATTCAGGAAGCAAAACTGCGGTAATCCGCATCATTCGTGAGCCCGACAAGATTTATGCGGAGGTTCAGGATCACGGGAAGGGAATGTCGCCGGAGCGATTCGCAGAGGTTCAATCTCAGGGGCCGGGGTGGGCGTCGGGATCAGGGGAATGCGAGAGCGCGTCCGGCAGGCTCATGGCGAATTGAGTGTGGATTCCAATTCTTTGGGTACAACCATTACTGCTATTTTTGCGGCACAGACACCCGCAGCGAAGGAACAGGGTCCTCTTTCGCCACGCAGCCCGGCATGATTGTCTCGCGGAACAGTTGAGTGGGCGTGGATGCCAGCATTAAAGGCGTCGCCGTACAGCGTTCGTGGTCGGACTATACCGTCTGAGCCGTATAGCTGGCGGCGGTTCACTCTTCCATACTTATTACGATACAAAAACTCTCCGGAGGTGTACCGTGCAGCAAACAGAACTGAAAGAGCTTTATGTTGACGAGTTGAAAGACATCTACAGCGCAGAAACGCAGTTGGTGAAAGCCCTTCCGAAAATGGCGAAGGCTGCGGTTTCTGCAGAGCTACGCAATGGATTTGTACAGCACCTGGAACAAACCAGGGATCACGTCTCGCGGCTGGAGCAGATTTTCGATGGCCTCGATGAAACACCAACCGGCAAGCACTGTAAGGGGATGGAGGGTCTAATCAAAGAAGGCGGCGAAGCTGCCGAGGAAGATTACGAAGGCGACGCGAAAGATGCAGCGTTGATCGGCGCAGCGCAGCGAGTAGAGCATTATGAAATCGCGGCGTACGGCACCGTACGAGCTATGGCCGAGAAGCTTGGCGAAAGCAAAGCCGTAAACCTTCTCAGCCAGACCCTGCAGGAAGAAAAAGATACAGACGTAAAATTGTCCAAAGCCGCGGACAAGATGACAATCGAAGAAGGCGGCGAAAACGAACGGGAAGGAACGCCGGGGACTCGAAAGGCTAAGGGCAAGGCTGCTCGGGCGTAATCCGGTCAGATCGCCCTAGCAAGTCGTACTGCCGCGGAAACCGGAGAAGTGCGGGGTCCGCGGCAGATTTCTATGCCCGAAGCATGGAAGCGAGATTCTTCATCACGCAATTCATTTTCTGTTTCGCCGTAGGCGGTCTCATCGTGTCATTGTTTGCTGCTCTCGGCGACGTTCTTAATTCTTACTTACGTGTGTTCGCTCGCATTCCATCTTTGATACGCCGCCGCGCTTCGCCAGGGCCCTTCACAGCGATGATCGAATACGTTTTGCCCAGCATCTTGTGGTAGTTCACAAAGAATTCTTCCAGCTCACGAACAAACTTTTTTCCCAAGTCGTCCACGTGCTTCACGTATGCCTAGCTGTGATTTTCTTGCTCCACCGCAACGATACGGTCATTCCGCTCTTCTTTCTTTTTCTTGCCTTGCACGCCTTCAATCACCCCCACAACGCGGCATTTCAAAAGACATCCAGAAAAAGCCGGTTCATCCATCAATACGAGCACGTCTGTCGGATCGCCATCTTCAGCGAGCGTTGAGGGGATAAAACCAAAATCATAGGGAAACGCCATTCCGGCCGGCAACACTTTCATCAGCTGGAAAATCTTCTGCTCAGAATCGAACGCGTACTTGTTCCGGCTTCCTTTGGGCGTTTCGATAATGACTTGGATCGTATCCTTGTCATCCGCGTCGACGGGATTCAGTCTTGACGGCTTTGCTAGACCATTACTCCGGACTTTTTTCGTGGCTATGTTTTTTCACCTTTTTGCGCCCCACAATGAAGGACAGGCAGCGGCCTTTTCCATAAATCCTGGATTCTTATTCTGTCGTGACGATATCTTTGATTTTCGCGTACTGTTCGCTCGATACGACATGCTTTGAAATCAATTCAGCCGGCTCACGATAAGGCCGGTTTCGAATAATTCGTCGAGCGGTCACACTAGAAATGTCTGGCAGTTCCGTGAGTTCGCTCTCCGACGCGGAATTTAGATTAACGACATGGTGCCCGCCCTGAACCCACCCCTGTCGCACGCCTTCCGCGAAAGCACGCGCTTCTCTTGCGGCTTCATCTGCTACTCGACCGAGTTCGCGTCCCGCTGCCTGGATTTCTGGCTTAGCTCGGTCGGTCGCCTTCGCAACTTCGGTCCGGGTTTTGTCCTCGCGTTCTTTCCGCTGCTGGGCCGTTTCGTTCGGGGCGCAACCGCACATCACCGATATGATAAGCACAAGACTAAGCGCAGTGGAAGCGCGAGTCATTCGTGCGGGTTTCATGGGGTAGGTGCGCGGGTCACTAAGACGATGAGTTCTTTGCTTCACGAAAAGCGTCTTCCCCAACTTTCTTCGCGTGGCGCACTCGCCCTTTTGCTTCGTCAACACCTTGCTGCGCGCGGTGGATCAGTTTCTGACCGGCCGCGACCGCCCCATCCACACCGTCTTTCGCACTCTCTAGAATATGTTCGCGTGTGTCGTCACCCGATCGAGGAGCAAAGAGTATTCCAATGGCAGCCCCCACGCCGAACCCGACAGCGAACGTTGAAATCGATTCGGTCCACCTAATTCTGCCGTTCATTGTCTCCTCCGTTTCCGAATGAAGTCGAAGAGGAAGCTCGAGGCGAGCTTCCTCCCCGTGAAACTAAATCCTGCCGCCGGAACTCGTATGGCGAACCTGCGAATCATCTGTCTTAACGTCCGCCGAAGACTCACCCGTCGAGGAAATATCCTCCGCATTCGCGTTTTTCAGAATTTCCTTCGCTCGCTTGATTTGGTCCGAGGTGTCACAGTGGACGGAAAGCAGAATGCCGCCCTTCTGCAGGCGTCCTTCGTAACGCTTCGCTTCATACTCCGGGATTCCCAGGCCGATCAGCGCACCGGTGACTCCGCCAACTGCTCCTCCTACTCCGATCCCGGCGAGTCCCGCCATGATTGGCCCAGCCGCTATGAAAGGCCCAAGCCCTGGGATCGCAAGCAGCCCTACCCCCGCGAGCAATCCGAGTGCCCCGCCAAGAACCGCACCTGTGCTAGCGCCGGCTGTCGCGCCTTCGGGAGCCTTAGTTGCCTTTTCGGTTGCGATGGGTTTCGGGCCGAGATTCTCCGGTAGGAGCGCGGAAATATCAGAAGCGGAAAAACCACTCCTTACCAAGCTGTCGGTGGCTAGATCCGCAGCGGCTACCGTCGTGAAAATCCCGAACACTGCCGTTTTCTTATTTTCCATTTTGAATCTCCTGTTCGTTTCAATTTTGAGGTCAGAGCATTACTGCTATTGAGTCGGTGGCGCGATCTTCAAGTGGTTTGTAACGTTTCCTGCGCCCGCAACTTGAATAGCTTTTTCACCGATGGCCGTCTTTTCATCTTCAGTGCGGACAGGTCCTTTTAGAGTTACATGCCCGTCCTGAGTAATGATCTTTATGTTGTGGGCATACGTCGATAGCGCTTTATCGTTCATGAGGGCGCTGCGGATTTGCTTCGTTGTCGTCCGATCGGCAGGGTTCATCTTCTGCTGGTCGGCGGTAGTAGCATCTTTGTTGGCATCGCCTTGGTTCGTTTTGGTATTGTCTGGCGCCGGCGGTTGATCCTGCTGAATCGGACCCGCTAGAACTGAACCGACGAAGAGTGTTGTCGCGGCTACTAACCATAAATACTTTTTCAATCGCATCTAAATCTCCTTTTCCGTTCAGGAACATTTACAGATCGAATGGGACTAATCATTCGGACGAAAGCCCACTACCAATAAACAGCGTTTTGAGAGTGGTGAACCATACAGCGAAGCGGGTAGGCATGAACAATTAGACTTGTAGTCTTGCCGCGCTGGGGCGTCAAAGGGACTTTGGACACTGATCGAATCAGATCGCTGGCTGCGGGAAAGTGCCGCGCGGGATCGCCAGCCGACTCCATCACACACTCTTCTATCGATGTGCTCCAGACGATGACCGGCGCGTTTTGGCCCGTAAGTCGCACAGTCGCTCGCAATCTTCAGACCTCATGAGCATTCCGCGCTTATGCTCTTCGAAGTAGCCAAACGACCAGGCAGATAATAATTATGGTCCCTACCAGTCCGTATCCAAACATTGCAGCCTCCTAT
>DATBYA010000032.1:0-3398 GCA_036514015.1 Candidatus Sulfotelmatobacter sp. | reverse complement strand
CCAGACGCCGCCTACGTTCTTGCTGCAGGCGGAGGATGACCACGTGGACAACGTAAACGACTCGCTGGCGTACTACATTGCGCTGAAGAAGGCAGGGGTTACCGTGGAGATGCATTTGTACGCGCAGGGCGGGCATGCGTTCGGGCTGCGGCGCACGAAGTCTCCGATAACCGGATGGCCTCAGTTGGTGGAGACGTGGCTGAGGACGATTGGGATGATTTCGGAGTAGGTACTCTAGGATCGCGTACCACGAAGCGGGTCTGGATGCAGTTTCAATAAATGCCTGAACAAGATGTGAAGGCAGGCGAGCTGAACAAAGCCGAGGAAGTTCTCGGTGTGGTACTCCCATCGGGTGACAAGGCGGCGGAAGTGGTGCATCCAAGCGAAGAGCCGTTCCACTCTCCAGCGCCGACGATAGCGGCGTAGCTTGCGTCCGTCCTGAGTTTGACTTCGGCGCTGTCGGTTCGGCGCGATCAGTTTGATGTCGTATTCGTCAGCGAGTTGTTGGTCGAGCGCGTCGGAGTCGTAGGCCTTGCCTTTCCAGACCTGTCACCGCCGGTTCCAGCAATGGTAGCGCTACCGGCTCTTCAGCCTACTCAAAAGGATTGATCGGGTCATTGACTCTCCCCGCGGGAACGGGCAGAGATGATGGAGTTAAGATGAAAATTCTGATGGCCGCGCCTTTGTGGATTGCTTAGCTTTTGCAAGCCGCGTTCGGAAAGGAATGAAAATGCCGCAGGTTACGGGAATTGGCATTATGCGGTACACCGCTGATGCAGAGTGCGTCTTTATGAAGAGCGGCAGCGTAGCAGGGGATGAACTTCTTTAGGGCCAGCCTGATGGGCTGATCGCTAGAGAGTGACACTTCCCATAATCTCAGTAGTCGAACTTGACTTGGCTAACTGACCAATTGAATTGCTCTCGACCTGCGTGACAACCAGCTAGCGAAAACTCAACCTCAGTATTGCCGGAGAACCGCCCTGAATCGTCGCGTCCTCCAACGTCTACACAGGCGGGACGATTAGATGTCCTGCGCGTTCTGCAACATGTTCTGAGTTGTCAAGATGGCCCTTGCCCTGTGACCCAGCGCGAAAGAATCCTTGAGAAACTTTAAACATGCATCACCACTACCAGGCACGCTGCAACAGTAGATGCTAACGCTTCCATTGGTTGCTCCTACGGACGAAGATATCCAGGCCGAGTGCCAGCGCGCTTCTGGTCTGCTGCGTAGCTGAAAAATGCAGGAGCGGAACAGATCTAGTTCCTTTCCGGCTAGAACGCGACTACTCGGTGCCGTGCGGCGGGAGCTCTCTTTGTGGTCCCAAGCCCCCGATCATTTCCTGAAAAAGGTCGAGGCATATCAAGCCGAAAATACGAAGCCATTCGCTTGCATAGTCTTAGTTTAGCGAGCACACACGCCAAGTTTGCGCGAGGTGATATCGATCGAATCGAGCTTCTTGGTTTGCCTTGTTTGGCTTCTTAGTCGGAACTCACATTCCTGAATAGCGGCCGGCAAGATCAGAGTCTCCCCGATTGCTTATTGGCTGGCTTGCAGGATTAGTTCCAGCAGCGACGGGTCCGGAGCCAACTGCCCGCGCGTGATCGCATGGACCGTCTCCACGATCGCGGCGTTTACGGGAGTGTGAACGCTGAATTGCGGAGCGATGCTTACGACGTATCCGTTGATGAAGTCGATCTTCGGTAATGCGCCCGCGCTCGATATCCTGCAACATTGAGGGTCTGACATCACCGTAGCCTTTGAGTATCTGATTAAGCCAGGCATCGTACTCTTCGCTCGGGACGCTGCGCCCAGCCCGGGCTGGCGGAATCGGCTCGACGAGCATCCGTTCCGGTCGTGCGCCGCTTGCCAGGGCCACCGATAGGGCCTCGTCATAGGCTTGCTCGAAGACCTCGCGACCCTCTGACGAGGTGATGTACTCGCGCATCGTGCCTCCTGCGACTGCCCCGAGGGTGGTAACCGAGCAGTTCAGCAGGAGCTTCGACCAGACAGCCCCGCGAAGATTTGGCGTGACCCTTAGCTCCACCGCGCGGCCAAGCCATCGACGAACTCGCTCCGCCCGCTCGCTTTCGCCACCAGCAAGTTCACCGATCAGTAGATGACCTGCGTTGCGCTGCTCGTAAATACCCGGTTCAGTCATGGTCGCGCCAAGGTTGGACAGACCTCCCAGCACGCATTCCCCGAGCCGGTCCCCGAGCATCTGGGGCACACCGCCGTTCTGGATCGGCAGCAGGGTGCCGCTTGGTTCGAGCAGCCCAGACAACTTTGACGCCACCCCAATGGCGTCGTGAGCCTTGGTAGCCAGAACGATCAAGTCAAACCTGCTGCCGGTAAGATACTCGTCTAAGGGGGCGACCTCCACGGTCTCGACCGACACTGTGCCTCCCACACCAGTCACACGTAGCCCGGATGCCTTCAGCTTCGCTGCCGATTCGGCGTTCCGGGTCGCCAGCCAAACGGGCGATCCGGCCGCCCGCAGTCGGGCAGCAATCAGTCCGCCCAATGCTCCAATACCCACGATTAGGGTTCTCATGCGGCATCCGGCGCCTGCGCCATCCCAGTTCCAGCGCCCTTGTCGAAGCCCTCGACCACTTTCATCACGCCCGCCCACGAGCTGGCCTGCCATCAGTTGGCGTGGGTGAAGCCTTCCGCGGAGTGCATCAGATTCTCAGCGTCGCCGTAGCCGACGAGGGTGCCGTCGGCGAGTGCAGGGGCGAGGATCTTTTGGTTACCCGCGGCGTTGTCCTTGTCTACGTCACCCCAGTGGGCCCGCGGAAACACCCAGTACGAGTCGTACCTGTACAGCCGCGGTTTTTCCTTCACTGCGTCGGTTTGTGCGCCGGCCAGCGTTGCGGTCATCCCGAGCACCGCCAAGCCGGCAACGCCCACCGTCACTCTACGCACTGATCTGTTCATGCTGCCTCCACTGCCTCGCTTTGCCGATTGGTCTCATGTGTTAGACGTTGCCAAGAATTTCATAGTTGGCAAACTACATGTGCGATTGAACTGTTGTTGGAGCCGTTCACCAATGGCTTACATCTCTTTGCAGACATCGACCCACGTGGCGCCGGTGAGCTGGGCAAATCGAGTGAGCGGGATTCGGATAGCTGCGTGGGTCGAGCCCCCAGCGGTCACGACCTCCTCGAAACGCTTTAGTCGAATGTCGAAGAATACGGGCAGTACGGAAGCGAGGCAGAGCGGCGTGATTGCGCCCACTGGATGACCTGTAAGCTCAGACGCCTCGGATCCCGGCATCATATGGCCTTTGCCGCCCAGCTCCTCCTTGACTTTGCGGTTGTCGAGCCGCGAGTCACCGCAGGTCACGACGATGATCGCGTCCTCACCGACGCGCAATGTCAGCGTCTTGGCGACCTGAGCG
>DATBYA010000031.1:0-3326 GCA_036514015.1 Candidatus Sulfotelmatobacter sp. | reverse complement strand
GCCGGGCCGCCGTGTTGCCGCACGATCGCCATAGGCGTGCGCTGTAGTTCGTTTACCGTTGATTAGTCGCGGAGGCGCCGTGAGTGGCTGTGTCTGTATGCCGTTATTTGAGCGGCTTAACCCTGTCGTTCGTGGGTTCGTCGGCCCGCGATGATGACTGACGCCCACGCGCAAGGATTGGGTTTGTTGGCAAAACTTGTGCTCGCAGCTGCCGCGACACTCGTGATAGCCGGCATAGTCTGGCACGGCGTTGCTCTAGATAATTTTCAGCGCATGTGGAGCGATTTGATCGATCGACCGAGCGGGCCGATGGCATTCCGATTCATTCTGCAGCCTTTGATGGCGGCAATCACTGCCACCCGCGATGGTTTGCGTGATGCACGGACCGAGCGCTCGCCGTATCTTTGGACCATAGTGCGCCAATCTGAGGAGCGGGTCGCCCTACTGCGTGAAGGCTTAGATGCAACCGCCAGGATTATACTTCTCGGGCTCGCGATGGACGTGATCTATCAGGTCATGGTGTTCAAGATGTTCTATCCGGTCGAAGCGCTGATCATTGCGATCCTCCTTGCATTCGTGCCCTACTTGCTCATTCGTGGGCTCGTCGTGCGCTTGTCGCACGCTCGCGCGGCGAGCCGAGTCTTATGAGAAGAACACAAGTATGTTTCAGCAGAAAGGGCAGCCGATATGACGGATCTGCATTCCTCTCCAGGCACGGGCAGGTTCGAAGTCAGAGTAACCGCCGATACTCATTTCGGCTGGCTGCGTACCCGCCTCAGCGTCGAGCGCACGATGATGTCGTGGATACGCACCGCCGTCTCGCTGATCGGTTTCGGCTTCGCCATCGTCCAGTTTTTTGAACGTCTGCAGCAGATGCCGGGACTCGCTCCTGCCAGTTTCCCGCGAGCGCCGCAATATCTGGGCCTTGCGCTCATTTCCTGCGGAGTGTTGGCGCTTCTGGTGTCAATTTGGGAATACCGATGGACGATTCGTTACATGTGGGCGGAGCCATTCGAGCAAGTCGCTGGAATGAGGTCGGGCGTAAGCAGAGAGCAAATGCATTCGCCGGTGATGGCCATCGCTGCCCTCCTCGTTTTCATCGGCCTATTCGCTTTCTTTGCTGTGTTGCTGCGTCAAGTGTAGACGCCGGGTCTCTGAAACAGCCTCGTCAGAGGCTCCGGCGCGCCTAATCAAACAAGGGAGATCGAGATGCCGACTAAGGCGGGCAAGCCTAACATCCTCATCCTTTGGGGAGATGACATCGGCTGGTGGAATATCAGCTACAACAATCGCGGCCAGATGGGGTACCGCACGCCGAACATCGATAGGATCGGCAATGAAGGTATGACCTTCACCGACTATTACGGTCAGCAAAGCTGTACCGCCGGTCGGGCCGCGTTTATTACCGGCCAGAACCCGATTCGCACCGGCTTGACCAAGGTGGGGATGCCCGGTGCTGACGTCGGTATTCGTGCGGAAGACCCAACCATCGCGGAACTCCTGAAGCCGCTCGGCTACGCCACGGGTCAATTCGGCAAGAACCATCTGGGGGACAAGGACGAATTTCTCCCGACCGTGCACGGCTTCGACGAGTTCTTTGGCAACCTCTACCATCTCAATGCCGAGGAAGAACCCGAAGACCCTGACTACCCAACGGACCCGGCATTCAAGAAACAGTTCGGACCCAGAGGCGTTCTCCACTGCCTGGCAGACGGCAAGGGCGGACAAAAGATCGAAGATACCGGTCCGCTCACCAGGAAACGGATGGAGACGATTGACGACGAAGTCACCGACCGTGCACTCGCGTTCATCGACAAATGCCACAGGGAGGGAAAGCCATTTTTCATTTGGTACAACACCACGGGTATGCACTTTCGCACTCACTGCGCGGAAAAACATAAGGGCAAGAGTGGGCAGGGGGACTACAACGACGTCATGGTCGCACACGATGAGAACATCGGGCGCATGTTGAGTAAGCTTGACGAACTCGGCATCGTCAATGACACGATCGTCATGTACTCAACCGACAACGGTCCTCACTACAACAGTTGGCCGGATGCCGGGATCACGCCTTATCGCAGCGAGAAGAATACCAATTGGGAGGGCGGCTGGCGCGTCCCCATCTTCGTACGGTGGCCTGCCAGGATCAAAGCCGGCATGGTGCTCAACGATCTCGCGTCACATCAGGACTGGCTGCCGACGCTTCTTGCCGCCGCGGGAGAACCGGATATCAAGGACAAGCTGCTCGGTGGGCATCAGGTCGGCAATAGGAAGTTCAAGGTGCACATCGACGGCTACGATCTTTTACCGTACCTGAGCGGTGAAACGAAGGAAAGTCCCAGAAAGTTCTTCTTCTACATCAGCGACGACGGTGACATCCTGGCGATTCGCGTAAGCGACTGGAAAATGGTGCTCATGGAGCAGCGAGCGAAGCAACTCGCGTGTTGGTTCGAGCCGTTCGTAAAATTGCGGGCACCGAAGATGTTCAATCTGCGCCGTGATCCTTTTGAGCGGGCGGATGAGAATTCCAACACCTACTGGGATTGGGTAATCTCGCATGCCTATCTTCTCTATGGCATGCAAGCGGTTGTCGCCCGGCAGATCGAGGCATTCAAGCAATTTCCACCGCGGCAAAAGCCGGCGGCATTCAATCTGGATGCTGTGCTGCGGCAAATGCAGGAAGCGAACAGTAGCGGTTATCACTAGACCTTATTCTTTTGGGATTCCACGTGCGCGCCCGAGGTTGCAAGGAGATGAGACTTGGGCACGAATGACCGAGTGCCATCTAACGGCTGGGTTGCCGTCAAGGCTGAGGTTGAAGACGCGATTAAGGCCCATCAAGGGAATTAGCGAAACGGGACCTGCGAGCGCGCCACCGCGTGCGCCCGCAGCTTTCAGCGCCATGTCTGCAAATGGCCCATCGCGACCAATCCTCCGTAAGAATCTGACGTCAGCTTTCGGGGTGAAGCGGACGTGGGCGGCACGGCAGAATTAGCTGCCTAGGTCGAAAATGACCCATGGCGGTCGTCAGGTCGCTTGGTCTTGCTCCAGAAATCGCTAGGCTTGGCTCGTCAATTCACCAGTCAGGTAGGAGGCAGGCAGTGGCTGAAAGCGATTTGTTTCAGAAAGGTCTCAAGAAGCGGAAACAGGTGCTCGGCGAGAAGTATGTTAATGCAAATCTTGCAGGCTCTGACGAATTCATGATGACGTTTCAGCGGGCCGTCACCGAACTAGCTTGGGGTTATGCGTGGAGTCGCTCCGGGCTTGATCAGAAAACGCGAAGTCTTCTGACGCTTGGAATTCTCGGGGGGCTCGGGCGCTTTCAA
>DATBYA010000030.1:0-66513 GCA_036514015.1 Candidatus Sulfotelmatobacter sp. | reverse complement strand
GGCTGCCCGGGCGCCAAGTTGCTTTCGACAAACAATTCATTGAATATATGTGGCCATGGGCCGAGGCAGATCTTGGCAAAACATACTCTCTCTTGTGATTTGCGTGGCGCTTGCGGCCGCGGCCGCCCGCGCTCAAGCCTCCGGCGACACGGAATGGCCCAACTATGGGAACGATCCGGGTGGAATGCGATATTCGCTTCTCTCCGAGATCAATCGCGAGAATGTCTCGCATCTGAAGGTCGCGTGGATATTTCGTACCGGGGATGTTTCTGATGGGAGCCACGACCGGAAGCGCAGCGGATTCGAGGCTACGCCGATCCTGGTCGAGGGGACACTCTACCTCACCACAGCCTTCAATCGGGTGATCGCTCTCGACCCGGCAACGGGAAAACAGCGGTGGGCCTACGATCCCAAGATCGATCTGACACTTGATTACGGCGATGGACTGGTGAATCGCGGCGTGGCCACTTGGCTCGATCCAGTTCGATCCTCCATTCCATCTTCCAGTCAGACATGCCGCCGCCGTATTTACGAAGCGACGCTGGACGCTCGGTTAATTTCGCTGGACGCGCGTACGGGGAAGCCGTGTTTCGACTTCGGCGACTACGGCCAGGTCGATCTGCGCGATGTGCCCGGTTATCGCGCGGGGTGGTACCACATGACGTCGCCTCCGGTGGTGATCGACGATCTTGTCGTCGTAGGATCAGCGATTGATGACAATCAGCGCGTCGCCATGCCCGCCGGCGTAGTACGCGCCTTTGATGCCCGCACCGGCGCGCTGCGCTGGAGTTGGGATCCGATTCCAAATCCTGTGGCGGGGACCACCAACGGCACCGCTGGTAATCATACGGAGCGCCAAACCGGCGCGGCCAATGCGTGGTCCATCATGTCCGTGGATCCGCAGCGCGATCTCATCTTCGTTCCCACCGGAAGCGCCAGCCCTGACTACTATGGCGGCCTTCGGCCCGGCGATAACAAGTGGGCGAACGCGGTGGTGGCGTTGCGCGCAAGAACAGGTGAAATCGCATGGGGTTTCCAACTCGTACATCATGACCTCTGGGATTATGACACGGCTTCACCTCCACTGCTCACCACCTTGCGGCACAACGGAGAAGACGTTCCGGTCGTCATCCAGGGCAACAAGACTGGATTTCTATACGTGCTCAATCGCGATACCGGCAAACCTGTGTTTCCCGTGGAAGAGCGCCGGGTTCCGCAGAGCGATGTGCCGGGCGAGCTGGCATCGCCTACGCAACCCTTTCCGGTTGCTCCGCCACCGCTTGCGCCGCAGCAAATCTCGGCGGAGGACGCCTGGGGCCCGACGGCGCAGGATCGTGAGACTTGTCGCAACTGGATTGGCGGACTTCGCAACGAGGGTATTTTTACCCCGCCAAGTCTTCAAGGCACTCTGTCCGTACCTGGAAATATAGGCGGGATGACATGGAGCGGCTATGCGTTTGATCCGCAGCACAGCCTCCTGGTCGTCAACACAAACAATTTCGTTGCCAAAATTAAGCTCATTCCCCGCGCGGATTTCTGGCGGGACGAGGTCCGCACCGAAGATGGCGAGTATGGGCCTCAGGCGGGAGCGCCATATGGACTATTTCGTCGTTTCCTGCAATCTCCGTCGGACTTGCCGTGTACTGCGCCGCCGTGGGGTCTGCTGACCGCGGTGGAAATGACTGAAGGCAAGATTCGCTGGCAAGTTCCGCTCGGTTCCATGCAGGACTTTGGCGGCCGACAGCCGCCGGTCCCTGCGGGATCAATCAGCTTAGGCGGCCCGATTGTTACAGCGGGAGGATTGGTTTTTATTGCTGGCACTTTTGATCCATTTATTCGCGCCTTTGATATCGAGACCGGCAAGGAATTATGGAAGGCCGAGCTCCCCGCGAGCGGAAACGCAACGCCAATGACCTACCGACTCGGAGCAGGCGGGAAACAATACATTGTGATCGCGGCCGGCGGCCATCCCAAGATCAGGGAAGAATCGTTGAGTGATGCGCTCGTCGCTTTCACCCTCCCCTGATCGAGACCAGTCGAGATCTGAAAAACTCTCTGGCGATGAGACTTCCGGCGCGGCCCCCTGCCAAACAGATTCAAGGGACTATTTCAGCAGGCCGCTAAGGAACAATCGGGGCTAAGGAACAATCAGAATGGGAGTTCTCCAGAAAGTTGCCTTCTGTGTTGTCGGATCAAGGATCGTAATCTGGCAGTCGTAGTTTCCGGCAATGAGGCGATTGATACCAAGGCTGAAGTTAAAAGGCATGGTTCCAAGCCGACTTGCCGCACTGGGAACGACCGCGGCGGGTGGGGTTTCAAAGACCTTGTTGTCTCCGAGGTAAAGGCTGACGAAGGCGAAAAGAGGCTGGCTCGCAGGCGGGCCGCCCTGCTGACCGTGCT
The DNA here is from genome assembly GCA_036514015.1 of Candidatus Sulfotelmatobacter sp. GTDB lineage: Bacteria > Acidobacteriota > Terriglobia > Terriglobales > Acidobacteriaceae > Sulfotelmatobacter. The sequence goes on along the minus strand of DATBYA010000030.1, from coordinate 64,113 downwards.
TATAGGCCTGGAGGTAGACGTACAGGTCGTGACTCGAACTGAAAACTCGAGTCACACTGGGAACAAGCTTTTTCCCGTCCTGCACCAGAGGATTGACTGCGGCTTCCTTCTCCTTGTGCGCGCCTTTCTCCACGTCATACAACGCTTCTTTCAGATCGACGCGCTGGCTGCTTAGCACGACCGAGCTGATGGGAATGCGCTTCTCCTCTTTGTTGAGGTTTGGGATCACAAAGACGGTTTGGTAAGTTCCGATTCTCCCGGTCTCGTCGTCCCGCGCCAGGAATTTGATCATGTACTTTCCCGGCAGGAGGGTGAATCCGGTGTCGTACTCGATGGGGCGATGCGCGAGCTCGAGAGCGGTTGCGTCGGAGAGCTTGATGTTGACATGGTCGCGTACATTGGTGACCGTGGTGCCGCCGATGAGATCCTTGATTTCGCCGACGAAGTCAATCAGGGTGTGCTCGGCGCCGCCGCGCTTGGCGAGAGCCAGTTCGCGCCCGGGAATCTTCACCACGATGGGGACGAAGTATTCGGCTCGGTTGAGCTGGAAGTGATCGATCTCCATGGCGATGGAGAGCTCAGTAATCGGGTTTTCGAGCATGAGTGCATCTTCGAGCTGTCGCTCTTTGTCGACAGCAGTAAATTTGCTGAATTGCTTATCCGCATAGTAGCCCTGGCGATAAGTGAGATTCGCGCTGGAATCACTTGTAAGCGAGACTTTGACGTGGCGGAACCTGCCATTCTGGGCGGTGTTACTCGTGTAGTAACCGAGGATGTAGTAGTCGGAGATCGCCTCCTGGGCCTGGACGATGCCGCGGGCAAGGTCATTGTTGTCGAAGAGTGCTTTCCCTCCAGTGTCGCTGGCCAGCGCATAGAGAGTGTCCTGCGACTGCTGGAAGTTGTTGGTGTGGGCGAGAGTGGCGGCACCGGTGTATACGCCCGAGTTACCAGGCGAGCCTTGAGTCGCGTCGCCCAGCGGAGCCTCTGCTACGAGACCGCGGGCGTCGACCGGCCAAAACGAGACGCCGGCTTTGATAGCGGCGTCGACGGTGGCACGAAGCTGGGCTTGGTTGTCGATGCCGTTGAGGCGCAGGCCGCTGGCGAAGTAGATAAGCGATTTCTTCTCATTCAACTGGCCAAGCATTTTGGCTGCGGTCTCCAAGGCTGAGAGCTGACGATCGGTGTTGAAGACGTTGAACTCGCTGTCGTCCTGGCCGAACGCGGCCCCCGTATCGGCGCTGCTGGCGTCGTCGATCGTCTCGGCCGATCCCTGGCCCTCGCCCACGACGAGTGTCTGCAGGATGCTGAGCAGCTTATTACGGTCGGCGGTGAAGTCCTGAAGGATGTCGACGGATCCGCCCTGGTAGCGGAGGATGGCTACCAGATCGACGGTTGTCAACTGGGTGCGAAGAAATTGTTCAGCGGCCGAGAGGGCACGCAGTTGGTCGGCCGGACGCATGGCGGACATGTCGAAATAGAGAGCGAGCAGGCGGCGATTCTGGTAGCGTTCTTTCTCCGGAGTTTCAGGCGAGACCTGCGTGCGGGTGAGGCGCTTGTACAGCCTGATCTCTTCGGAGCCGGGTGGTGCGACTGGCAAGAGCGACGCGTTGGCGGCGAGGGCCTGATGCTCGCAAAAAGTTATTTGTTGCGGGACGCCGTCTTCGGTGATCGCGAAATCCTTGGCGGTCAGTCCCTGGATGAGTTTGCCTTGTTTGTCTTTCACAACTACGGTTTCGACCACCAGTTGGGACTTGACGGTGAGTGTGAACCTCCCCGGCTCGCTGGGAGATTTGTTCTGACCAGTCTGCTGAGCGGATGCGGAAGCGAGAGCCAGTAGAAGAAAAATGCTCAGCAGCTTCCTCATCTCAAAACCTCACGCGCAATGTAGTCTCGATGCTGCGCATTGGATTGGCTGCAACCGGAAGTCCGAATTGCGTGCTGTTTACGATCGTATTCCAGCCGGTAAACACACCGTGGTTGAGCAGGTTGGTTGCGTCCACGCGGAGGTCGAAGTAGAAGCGTGAACTCGGACGGAAGGTGCGCGCCAGCGAGCTGTCGAGGCTGAACTGGTCGGGGCCGGCGATCGAGTTTCGGCCTGCAGTTCCCCATTGGCCGGGCAGGGGCGCGGTGTAGGCGGCGGCATTGAGATGCGAGCCGGCCTCCGAAGCGTAGAGCGGAGCTCCAGTCGGGTCGGGCCGAATGGTGCCGACGGATCCGGTTCCGGGCACGGCCGCCAAGTAGACGGGTGTTTCTGGCAGCCCCGTTCCGGCGACCATTCTTGTGAGAAAGGTCCAGCCTTTGAAGAGTCTGCCAGACCAGCCGGTCATGAGCGTTCCGCCGCCTAGGCCCTCGCCGCTGGTGTATTGAATTTGCAGGTTGAGCAGGTGACGTTGATCGAAGCTGGAGAGCGAACGTTCGGCATGGAGATCGAGCCAGTTCTGCGCAACCGCCGGAGTTGGCGGAGGCGCGCTCTGAGTTGGAGCGCTGGCGGATGTGGAATCAGTCGAGCCCTGGCCTTGCGTAGTCGCGCTGACGTGACCCAGCCCGCCCAAGAAGGCATCATCATCGATCGACTTTGAAAAGGTGTAGAGGAGCGCGGCAGTAAGGCCATTGCGAAGCCTGCGCCGCAGTTGGACCTGGCCCGCTTCGCGCGTGGAATCTCCGCCCGATGTTTGATACACGAATCCCGACGGACAAGTGGGACAGGGGTTGGCTGCGCCGATCGGATAAGTATTGGGCAGAAACTGTTGAACGCCGCGCGTGCCTTTTACTCCCTGATAGGTTGCGGTGAGCTGAAGCGCGCCGGGGAGATCGCGCTGGGCGGCCAACTGCCAGGTCTGCGCGTATCCCACGCGAAAATTGGGATCGATTGCAAAAGTGTCGCTGGTGCTGGAGGCACAGGGCGTGAAGCCGTTGGCCAGCGTGAGTGGGCAGGCCGCGCCGTTCTGCACGCTCAAGCTCTTCGAAAGCGGCGCCTGTTGGGCAAGATTGAGTGCTGATGTCTGATAGACGGAGGTGTCGTAATAGATGCCGTAACCGGCGCGGACGACGATGGTCGAAGCGGGGATGGGACGCCACGAGACGCCGAAGCGTGGTTCAAAGCCGCGCTTGTCGGGACGAATGAGCGAGCTGGGATAGTGAGTGCCGGTTAGCGCGCCTACCGGATCGCTGCCTAGAACGGGAGCCGCGGCGGTGAAGTCGGGAGCCACGTCGAGATTGACGAGGCGTGCGTGCAGCTCAGTGATCGGTGCGCCATACTCCCAGCGCAGGCCAGCATTAATCGTGAGGTCCGGCAGGATGCGCCAATCGTCGGTCAGGTAGCCGTCGTAGACGGGCTCGCGAAGATATTTGTCGGCGTTGCCAAAGGCGAGCGCGCTGGTGTCAGGCACGCCTATGAGGAAGTCGGCGAGGTCGGAGCCGCCGGTCGTTATTCGAACGCCGCTAGCGGGGCCCTGGGTTGCGGCGCCGGTGAAGGTGAAGATGCCGCGCGGATCTTGCTGGAAGAAATCGTTGAACTGCTGCTTGCGAAAGTCGCCGCCGATGGCGACGTTGTGCCGCCCATGATAGATGGCTGTGGACGCGGAAAAGCCGTCGGTGCGCGCGCGGTTGAAGGAGCTTTGCCCATCGGTGAGAGCAGTGATGCCACTGGAGAAGTTGAGCGTGGGCGGACCCCAGTTGGTCGGGTCCTGGTCGTTGCCCGAGATGCCGGCGGTGCCCGAGATGTTCTGGCGGTTTGCAAAATACGGAACAATGTCCGTTCTGAGCCGGCTGAAATGATAGCTTCCGTAGACAAAAAGACGCTGACTGAAGCGGTGCGCCCAGTTGATGTTGGTGTTGATGCCGAGGATTTGGGTGTTGTCTGTGAAACCGAACAGGTTGGCGTTGCTCGCTCTTGTACTCTGAAAGTTAAAGTTGCCATAGAGTTCATCTTTGCGGCCGAGAGTCTTGTCCAGACGCGACTGTAGGGCATCCTGATGGCTGCTGTTTAGAACCGGCACCTGGTAGTTGTAGAGCGAATCGCCCGCAAGGTTAGGCAAAGGATAGAGCTGTAACAAGGCGTGTGCCTGGGGGCTGACTGGAACGATGTTGCCAGCGAAGGGCAGGCCCGTGGCCGGATTGAAGATCTGAACTGGTTGGCCGAGAGCATTGAGCACGCCCGCGAGATTACCCGACCGCTCCTCCGCAGTGGGGACGAGGCCGGACTCGGATTCGGCGATGTGGTCGCTCGTCCAGTGGTAGGCAACGAAGAAATTGGGACCGTGTGGCCACAGATGCGGAATCTTGATTGGTCCTCCGAGGGTGAAGACTCCGGTGATGCGATTGTACGAGGCCTTGGGCGACTCGAATCCGCTGAGCGAATAAGGGCGGGCGTCGAGGGCGGAGTTGTCGAGGATGGCGGCAAATCCACCGGTGTAGAGGCTCTTGCTATTCGACCTTCTGTTGCCGAAGGCCTGATCGAGCGAGAACCTTGAGGTGGCTGCATTGTTGACGCTGCCATTGACCAGGAAGCCGTCCGAAGATTGCTGGCTCAACTCGTCCTCGGGCTTCGGTATGTCAGGGGTGGTGCTGTTGGAAGATTCGGCGACGGCGGGCTTCTTCGCAGCCGCTTCGGAACTAACGATAGGAAGCGGACCAGGCGCGAGCTTGGTGCGCGCCAGGTCGACGATCTGGTCGAGCGGAAGCAGCGTCAATTCCCATTTTCCCGCAGGAGTATTCGCTGCGATTGTCAGGTCGGCCTCGATCGTCGAGAAACCCTGCATCTCGATCTTGATCTTTGCAGGTCCATCCGGCAGATCCGCGAATTTGTAGAGTCCTGCCTGGTCGGAGACGGTACTGACACCCTTCGTTCCGAGTGTCACTGTGACGGTAGCCCCGGGAACGGGCCAGCCCTGGAACGTGATCTGGCCGTGATACTGCGAAGCCGCGGCCACCGCGGGGAATGCCAGCGCTGCTAGTGTGCAAAGCAGGGCACAAACCAGCTGCAAGCTTCGATGCATTCACCGCTCCAACACATTTTCGCTTCCCCCGAAGATCGCTTCGCGTCAGTTGGCGGAGGGCTTCTCGGCATGGTCGATGACGAGAATCTCCACTGGACCTTTTTGCGATTCCAGTTTCAACCCAAGCTGCTCCTGAATCGCGGTGAAGATGGAAGGCTCCGAAGAGTCGGGCGGAGGAGCGTTATCAATCCCCGGGGGGCCGCTTGGCGGACCTTGGTTTTCATCGGGCGCCCATTGGAGTGTGAAATCGTATTTGCCCGTGAGGCCGGTCTTATCGACAACGATGCGGCCCAGTTGCTGCGACAAGAAGTGCACCAAATACGCCATCGGAATCCCTTGACCCCTTACCGGACCTCCATTTCCTGCCATAGACATCATGCCCGCTCCTCCGCCACCATCGGGGCCTTTGAATCCGTTGGGGTAGGTGTCGCCGGGTGTTGCCTCATGAAGTTTGAGACCAGTCGTCGCGATGACCAGCGCATAAACAGGGAGTTCCTTGGTATCGCGGTGTAGTTTTAGCTGGAAGCGATCAGCTAATAGCTCCTGAAGCATCCGCCGAGTCTGAGCCTCGCGCTGATTGTCGCGAATCTTCCGCAGTTCCTCAGCTAAAGAACCATCCATTTTCGCTTCGATATCGTACTTTTCAGATTTGAACCAGCTCGGAGCTCCGGTGATCTGAAAGTATCGGACGTCGTAAGCGTTTTCAATGAGCATGTGGAGCGTCCCTCCGATCAAAGAAAGCCCGTCCGGCTTGATACGAAACCTGACTATGTTGTTGCCGGATTTGTTCGACTTGATGGAAGCGACTTCGTAGACAGGCGCAGTGGTGCTCGTATCTTGAGCCTGCGATTGAGCCCGGATTGGAGTTACATGCAGCAGCCCAAACCCGGCCGGCAGGATGATGGCGGCTATGCCGAGAGTAGTCAACAACAGCTTTCTGCCGAAGGTGAGTTCGTACGCAAACCGCCCCGTCATGATGCGAACAATCCGTTTTTTGAGATCCGAGCCGCTGATTCCGGACACGCATGCCACCGGAGATTCGAGGTAGAACTTGCACACGTTCAGAATTCCTTCCGCATAGACTTCAGCGTCGCTGCCCAATTGCAGCACGGCTTCGTCGCAGGCCCGCTCCCGTTCCTCGATCAGGCGCGCCCGGATCCACCATGCCAGAGGATAGAACCAGAAGGTGGCCTCCACTGCCATGTGGATTGCAGCCGTCAAATTATCGCGCCGCCGCACGTGACACATTTCGTGCGCCAAAACCGCATTCAACTGAGCCGGCGTCAAACGGTCCACGATGCCCTCAGGCAGAAGCAGCACGGGGTGGCGGACGCCGAACACTCCAGGTTCCATCAGCGCAGAGGACGTCATCGCTGGAATCGGCAGGCCGAGTGCCAGTGGAACCGCACCTTTTCGAACCGCTCGCATCCGTCGCCAGCAGCGCAGCCACAAAATGGCGCTTACCGCAAAACCGCAGAGCCACACCATGAAGAGAATGCCTGGAAGTGAGTTTAAAGCCGGCGATGCGACAGCCTGATGCGCGGGAGCTGAAGCGGTAAAGGGACCACCGACATCCGCGACGACAGTAGACCAGTGAGGCTCGGCGATGGCGGTCGCAATTGCCGGAGCCGTCCGCCATCGGACTTGACCGCCCATGCCGACCAGCAGCGAAAAAGGAATCAGGAACTTCACCGACGCAGTCAGCCAAAGCCAATACCGCACCGCCGCGTGGTTCTTTCTCAACACGACGGTCAGCAACCAGATCGCAACGACGCAGAGAGTCGATTGCCAAAGATGGTTCGCCAGGGGGGAGAGATCGCCAAGCGCAATCTCCGTCAGACCCATTCCCGTGGGCATCATCGCTCTTTCTCCTTTCTCGAATGCTTTCGCAGCGTTTTTTCGGCATCTTTCACGTCATCCAGTGTGAGTTTCCCAGACTCCACCAGATGCGCCATTACCAGCTTAGCGCGGCCTCCGAATAAACTCAGCAGCTCGCCAAGCAGACGATTTTGCTCCGCGGTGCGCGAGATCACTGCTTCGAAAATGTGGGCGTTGCTGATCTTTCTAACCCGGCGGACCGCGTTCTTAGCTTCTAAGCGGTAGATCGTAGTTTGCACGGTTGTATACGCCGGCCGGGCATCTTCCGGAAAAGCTTCCTGAACTTCCCGGATGGAGGCCGTCCCGCGGTCCCAAAAAGTCTTCATGATTTGAAATTCAAGCGGAGTGAGTTTAGGACGCGGCATGGGATTTCCTACTACCGATGTAGGTAATGCTACTACAAAAAGGTTAACCATGGCAACGGCGTAACCGCGACAAATCGAATGCGCTCGGCTGCGGCGCGGCTTGGCCCGCAGCTAAAGATCGAGCGTGTTGTTCCGCGGCTAATTTTCCGAAGGCTTCTCGACATGGTCGATGACGAGCACGTCGGCCGGCGCCTTGGTGGCGTCAAGCTTGAGCCCGATCTGCTCCTGGATGGCGGTGTACAGATTCGGCGGCGCGGTGGCGCTGTCTGTTGGCGGAGGAATCTTGGCTCCCATGCCGCCGAACTGTGAATCGTCGGGGGTCCAGTTGAGCGTGAAATCGAATCTTCCCGTGAGTCCGGTTTGATCGAGGACGGGGCGGTCGAGCACAGCCTGCTGCATCAACCCCGCGAAGTCGGCCATAGTGGCGTTGCGAACGTTCAGTGCACCCAAGGCTCGGAAGAACAAGCCCGGCAGGCCGTTCGGATCGCCTTCACTTTTGGTAAGCTTTGGGCCGCTCTTGGCAATGGACAGCACATAAACCGAAAGCTCTTTCTTGTCGTGGTGAAGGGTCAGCTTGTAGCGCTCCGCCAGCAGCTTCTGCATCATGCCTTTCCATTGCTTGTCGCTGGGCGCACCTTCTCCGTCGGGCTGCCCGTCGATATCGAATTTTTCGGCGGCGGCCCATGCGGGAGCGCCAAGGACTTGTTTGGAATGGACTCCGTAGGCAAACGAAATTATCTCACTCAACGTGGTATTGATCGTCTGGAAGCGACGGCCTCTGACGAGAAACGCTTTGCCTGGCTCATCCGGCTTGCTCGGCTTAATGGTGGCGACCTCGAAGCTGGGTGAAGCATTGGCGTCCATCGGCGGCAGCTTCGGGTTCGGCGCCGGGATGGTCCATTCCGTTTCGGGAGTAGCACGCGCCAGATTAAGAGGAAGAGGGCTGGGTCCTTGACTCCAGTTGCCCACAATCGACTTGCCATCCGAACTCAACTTGCCCTCATACGTGCCACCGATTGCCGTGAGCGACATCTTCACGGTCGTACCCTCCAGCGTAATTTTGGTTACTGGAATTCCGTCGCCACCTTGATCGATGCTGTAGAAAACCGCCTTGTATCCTCCTCCGTCCGCCTTTGAGATCTTGACCACCGTCCGTAGGTCCCTGCCGGCGTGCAGCGTTCCCTGCCAGGTGTCGGCAATATTCTGAATCGGATTCTCCGCCGGGGATTGAGCGCGGACCTGGGTGACGTGTATCAGGCTGAAAAGGACTGTCGCGATCGCCGCAATTCCCGCCATTCTGAGCAACAGCTTCCCGTGGAAATCGAGCTTGGGTGCAGCCTTCTCCACCATAATGCCTCCTTGGCTTTTCGATGGTTTACTACATCTGTTTGTGAAGATCAAGCGAAGTTCCCCCGGATCCGTCGAAGCGATACACCCGGTCCGAATGATAGAGACTGGGGTGTTGATTTCTATCGCGATAGAGCAGGAATAGGCGTGGAGACCGTGGAGCAGGCTGGACGCTCTTACGTTCAGGGATATTTCTCTCTTGCACCATGACAGGGTTCCCTTCCCCTAGTTTCTCCGAGTCCAACCGAAAGCCGGGCTCTCTGCCTATCGACGGCCGGCGACCCATCGTTGCTGCACTATCGCTGCAGATTTTGGGCCACGACTGCTTGTCTGGTTCTCTTTGCATGAGTGTGGCAGCGTGCGTGGACGGATTAGGCGAAGGGCCAGCCGCCTCGGGTGGCTTGGAATCCGAACCAGAAGACCGCGCAGCCGAAGATGACCATCAACAGCCACTGCGGCGCCTTAAGGATCGCAGTGATGATGTCTGGAATCGCTTTCAGGACATCCGGAATGTTCAGAACCGGTGCGGCAAAGCCCTTGCCACGTGATGCGGAGACCGAAAACGCGGCACCGACTACTCCGACCATGTTGAGGATAATTCCCAACCCCATAAGCACATAGCCAAAGTACTGCATATTCTCCTCCTCCTCCTCATCATGGCGAATGCCCGCAAAATCGAACCTTACATTATCAGGTGTCCCGTCGATCAGCTAGTTGGCTTCGCGGCGGGGAAATAAGTCTGCAGCGTGTCGGGAAATTGAGCGATCAACCGCGGCAGGGCGTTGGCCATTCTGTCGCGGGTTTCTTTGCCTTGATAGGGCTCGATCCTGGAATCACGGAGGTAGTAGTCAGTGAGCTTTTGCGCGATGCGCGACATGACTTCTGGTGGAGCCTTGGCGGCCGTCAGTCGCCACATGATTTCGAATTCGTTGTCCGGCTTCATCTGCTCAGCTACAGCTTCCAGCACTGCAATCAGACGGACGCGAGCCTGCCACTCAGCGATGGGATTCGCGGGCGGCTTGCCTGTAATTTGCGCGTCGACGCTGTCCATGAGATCGAGGTAGTTGACCATTACAGTTGCAGATTCGTCGAAGTATTGCTCGCAGGGAGATTCCGCACGAACCTTGTCGAGGAGAAGTTGCAGACGCTCCATGGGCGGGCGGTAAATTTTCGAAAACTTCACACCCATACTTGTGAGGCTGAAAGTTATGCGAACGGCGAATGCCATCCCGGCCAAAGCCATGCGCCGACGGAAGCGCCTTTCCGCGCAGGGCAAGTACATGGTCAAGCCCCAAGCATCGGCGTCGCTTTCGTCTTCGTGATGGATCGGCGGGCAGGCCCCGGAATCCAGCGCGACGTGACCCAGTTCGTGGGCGACCATAAAAAGTTCTGCACTGGTTACCAGCATTTCCGTTGTAGTTTTCACGTTTTCCGTCAGTCCGAAATTGGCGTGCTCAATGCGTGTGTCGTGCTTCGCCGCGGCGAAAATGCTTTCCCAAAAGCCCGGTTGGCAGAGCGAGCGCCAATTCGTAAGAGCTTTCACGATGAGCTCTTGCATGTCTTTTTTGTTGATGGCAGGAGCGTTTTCGGGGATTGCCGACTTCACGTAAATGATGGCACGACCATGTGCGGCGCGACCGACGGCATAGTAAAAGTCCATTAAGCCGCTATTGACTCCGATGATGAAATTGTCCGGGCCAGCGGGCAGAGTACGGATATCCGGCGTAAACTGGCCAATCTCGCCGATGACCAATTGGTCTGTGTGGAGGAGTTCCAGCAATCGAGGCGGGAATTCTTCTTGCAGAATGCCCGCCAGCGCACGCGGACGATCCGAGCCAATGCTGTTGAGCGAATAAATCGGAGGATGCTGGTTCTGCAGGTCGGTTAGTTGTGCGCGAGCGGGTGCCGGACCTTGAGAGTTATCGGCCATGTTCCAAATCCTCGGTAAGAGTTGAGAGAAGTTTCCGGCAACCGAAGTGGGAGTGTCAAATGAAAAGGGGCCGTAGCGCCAATCGCGGGCGCGAATCCGGGCGCCCTCCACTTATCAGACATTCCCTCAGTTATTCCCGCTCCGACAGTCTTCTTAGGGCTTTAGCAATCTCTGGAAGCTTGGCGTAGGCGGCAGACCACTTGAGCCGGAGCGATGATCGATGGCGGTGCGCCGCTGACCATTGCTCCGAGGCGACGCCATACCTTGGGCTCGCTTAACAGGCATCCGGAGGTCAAAGATTGTCGACTTCCGATTCACCGCGTCTCGCGGCTGAGCCATTTCTCAATATGCGTCGGACGCCACTCCTCCAGTGCTTGCAGCAGTTCCCCGGGAGATACGCGCGCGAGCACCAATGCTCGGTTCTCCGGCTTCAGGAACCGCTCCTCCACCGCATGGTCGAACATCTGGAGCAGTGGCGAATAATACCCCAAGGTATTCAGGATGCCGCAGGGCTTCGCATGCAGGCCAAGCTGCGTCCAAGTGATCGCCTCGCAAAACTCCTCCAGCGTCCCGAATCCGCCCGGCAGAGCGACGAAGGCATCCGACAGGTCGGCCATAAGGGCCTTGCGCTCGTGCATGGAGCGGACGACATGGAGTTTCGTAAGCCCATTGTGTCCGACCTCCCGCGCCATCAGATGTTCCGGGATGACTCCCTGCGCCTCCCCGCCCGCCCTCAACACAGCGTCCGCGATACTCCCCATCAGACCCACCTTGCCACCGCCGTACACCAGCCCAATTTTTCTTCGCACCAATTCAGCAGCCATCTCCTCGGCGGCAGCGCCATACTCAGGGCGGCTACCCGCACTGGAACCGCAGAAAACGCAGATTCGTCTCATACAGACATTCTAACTTTGCTTCGGCAAACGGCAGATCAGCGTCCTGAGGACTGCTCCGTCAGGAAAGAGAGCGACTCGTTCGTTTTCGAAGCCAAAAGGGAGGGACCAGAGTTGCGGCCGCCACTGGCAACGTTCATCCTCCGACCATGACCCTAAAGAATGCGGCGTTGCTGGCTCTGATCGGCACGATTCTGATGACGGCTTTTTTGCTGTGGTCGTTCGTCTTCACCTGTCTCAATGTCCTGCGGGACTTGGTTCCTGCGGTGACGCTGTTCCAGTCATTCATCTATGCGGTTGGTTGCTTCAGCGTGGCTGTTTTTTTTTACGTGTTCTACAGAGGGCAGTAGACGTGATTCCAGCGAAGGTTCTTTTCCTACGAACGGCTGCGGCGCAGGTGATCCGAAAGGAAGGCGATCCGCGGGGATTTGGCTGCCGGAAGGGGGAGAGTCGTCTGACCTGTCTCCGAGGTGGTGGCGGGCTCTTGCGCCAAGTGTGGCGAACATGTCTGAGAAGATTCCGAAGGGGGGAAGCCTGGGAAACGTACCGCTTCAGATTCGTCCTCGAAATTTATGCCTCGACATCATACCGTTAAGAAAGCGGAATGGATGAAGACCCCAATTTAGGGCCCCTGTCCGAGTATGTAGCCCAGCAGGTTTCTGACTTCCGAGTCGCTCGGCCAACTTGACTTCCCCCCAGAATTGTTGAGATGACTCCGGTAATTAGCGGTCCGCGGGGTTATCGAGCTAGAGTTCACAATGGGGTAAAAGTATGAAGCGAGTTCTAATTCTAATTCTGGCGATAACGACCTTGGCTGCGGCACGAGATAAGAAACCAAAGGCTCAGCCGGGACCGTATATATTCACCAGCAAAGCTTCTGCTCAAACGCTCAAGGTGATCATCGTCCAAACGGCTCTACGAGAAGGGTACATCCTCGATTCCGACGACCCGCTCCAGTTCCGGTTCTCGAAGCCGGCGCAGATGCCCGTCATAGAGGCGCTTTTCATGGCTTCAAGTGCATGTCCGGGCATGACCACCAAAAAGGTGTGGTCCTACACGCTGGCGGAACTTAATGGCATGACCAAGGTGACCGTGCAGCCTAACTGGGAATATCCGGACGATTACTGCAAAACCCAAACTCAGGGGCTGATATGGAGCCAGCGAGAGGAGATTGCAGCATTTCAAGCGATGCTAGACAAAGCACCCACTGCGAGTGCGCAGATTCCGACTCCGACTCCGGTCCCAGCCTCGCCGGCAGTTGCTCCCGCTTCCACTCCAGCGTTGGTCGCAAATCAGCCGCAGATCACCAAGCAACACACGGCCTGTTTGGAATTGGCAAAGGATAATCCGAGTGTCATTTGCAAGTGAGCGTCGGAAGGGCTGTGATTGATCTCAGCCCAACCTCTCGACAGTAACCCGCTCTTTTCTACGCGCTCTTCAACAGACTGGCTTCCGGACTGCGGTAGACCCCAATCTGCTTCAGCATTGCTAACTGATCCCAGTTGTCCCATCCCTCGACAATCCGTTCGTCGGCAAAGCGTGCAATGGTGATCCCTGATAATCGCACGCACTTGCCAGTAGCGGGCATTCCCAGATGATCTCCGCGATGCGTCATCGTAGCCGACCAGCGCAATACGACCTTATCATCTGCTCCGAAGACATCCTCTACCACCACCTTGATATCGGGAAAGGCGCCGCGAGTGCGCTCCACAAATGAAGCGAACTCTGCCGGTCCACGAAGCGGGCTGCCATCCTCCAGTTGGCCGATGGCGACGGCATCGGGAGCAAGAAGATCGTAAACCGTCTGCCTTCTACCCTCATTCCAAACTTCTTTGAACCAGCGCCGCATGAATGCAACGTTTTGTTGGACTGACATGATCGTCGCCTCCGGTGGAAATGGTGTCTTGAGACGCGCAGAACCACTTCAACATATCTGCTCTCCCAACATGCTGCAAGTTCAAACTGGTAGTTCGCAGCTGGGGCGGTGTGCCTGAAGACTGCCGCGTAACTCGCAGTCGGCTCCCTAAATCTACGCCGCCTTCTGCTTGTCCCGCCTCCAGCTTCGCCCGGCGCGCCTTTTGAGCGGCGGCGATCTTCCTGCGGGCTGATGCCGTTGCGAACATCATCTGCCGCTGGTCTCCAGTTTTCTGTTTCGTCTCCGCTCGAGCGCATCGGCTGGCTTTGCTCATCTTTCTAAGCCTCGGACGAACTGCCCGCGAAATGACTCTCCGACACAGCCCCGCTAGAAAACCTTGCGCCCGCAAAAACGAAGGCGCCCCAGACTCTTTCAAGTCACGGGACGCCCTTGTCGAACAATCCTCCCCCGAAAACTGCTCTCAACCACCTTACGTGCTGTTCTGCATGGGCACAACAACCCGTCGTAACGCGATTTGTGTTACCTAAAGCCCTCATCTAGCCGCCGTGCTCGACCATTCGGTCATAGTCGATTGTTGCAGGAACGCTCGAACAGATCAAAGCGCGAACTTAGCTCTTCGGTCGCCTGACGGGCCGGCAATGCGGCGACGGTTAAACCCAAAGCGAAGTCGATAGCGTCTCGCACATCGGGAGACAATCGCAGATCGAGCATCAATTCCAGCCACCCCAGCGAAGGCGGGGCTCAGGCTGAAGTGCGGTTAGCACCAGAAGACCTCGTCCCGGCGCACTTCCCCTTTGGTAACTAGGGCGACCTTCCCGGCAGGAGTACGCTCAAATTGCGGTAGTACGCTCATAAGCAGTACCTACCTTGCCGTCCATCTCCACACAGAAGGCAGCCGACAGTTAGGGCAAATGGCTATTGATCAGAGTCCCTGTCCGGTTAGGATCGTGACGGCGTGGTGGCCATTGGGGATCGGTATCGGTTTGTGGTCTTGAATTATGTCCATGCAACACCGACTCGCGCGAGCACTCCGCTACGCTACGATTGCGTTGTTTATGGCGGCAGGACTCGAGGCGCTCGAACACATTTTTCTAAATCTTGCCGTTTGGCAATCGCATCTTGCGGCAATCTTGGCCTGCGCCACCATTGTTTTCCTTCTGACCTCAGTGGGATTCTCTCGCGAACCAAGTAAGGAGCAGCAATTCTCTGCCGCTGACCGGTACTTACACGAGATCAGTGGGCGCAGTCGAGTGCAAGATGCGATGGCAGAAAGCGAAACCCGCTATCGCTCGCTGTTTGAAAACATGTTGGAAGGGTTCGCGTACTGCGAGATGCTGTTTGACGACAATGGCCGCCCCACAGACTTTGTCTATCTTGCGGTCAACAGTTCATTTGGAAGTTTGACTGGTTTGGCAGATGTGGTGGGCAAGAGATTTACCGAGGTTATTCCGGGAGGAAAAGACTCGCAGCCCGAGTTGTTTGAGAGATATGGCCGAGTGGTACTTACCGGGAAGCCAGAGAGATTCGAGATCGAAGTTAAACCCTTGGGCATGTGGTTCTCCATCTCAGCCTATGGTGCGGGCAAAAGATGCTTCGTTGCTACGTTTGATAACGTCACTGAGCGCAAACAGGCTGAAGAAGCCCTATTGTTCAAGACTGCACTGCTAGAGGCGCAAACCGAGACGACAATTGATGGCATTTTCGTTGTGGACGAATCCGATCACATTGTTTTGGCAAACAAACAGTTTGGGCTTTACTTCGAAATACCGGATGAACTGCTGAGCACCCGAGACGATCTTGTGGTGCGCAAGCACGTGACGGCTAAAGTCGAAGCCCCCGACGCGTTCGTTGAGACGATCAAGTATCTCAATAGCCATCGTGATGAAAAGAGCAGTGATGAACTCAGGCTCAAGAATGGGAAGGTTTTCGACCGATACTCTGCGCCTCTCGTTGACTCCAAGAGCCGGTATCGCGGCAGGGTATGGTACTTTCGCGACATTACAGACCGCAAACTCGCCGAGGGACGAGTCCAATTCTTAGCCTACTACGATGCTCTGACGGGACTCCCTAATCGGACTCTTCTTCAGGATCGACTGCAGAATGCACTTGCCGAAGCTCGTCGGCACAAATATAAGGTCGCGCTTCTGTTTCTCGACCTCGATAGGTTCAAAGACATCAACGACTTACTGGGACACTCCGTCGGCGACCTCCTCCTGCAAGAAGTTGCGAAGCGACTGAAGACATCGGGACGCCAGCAGGACACCGTCGCCCGTCTGGGTGGCGATGAATTCCTAATCACGTTGACTCACGTAAAGGACCTACCTGACGCTGCGGTCGCCACCGAGCGCTTCATGGATGCAATGACCGCTGCATTTGTAGTCCAAGGGCACTCCCTCAATGTTGGTTGCAGCATCGGCGTCAGCCTCTTTCCTGAACACGGTGCGGATGTCGAAACCCTAATCAAGAATGCCGATGCCGCCATGTACAGCGCCAAAGAGAGTGGCCGTAACAACTTTCGGTTCTTCACCCAAGACATGAATGCTCAGGTCGTAGAGCGATTGAACTTGGAGAAGGGCTTGCGACTGGCACTTGCCAAAGAAGAGCTTTTTCTCATGTATCAGCCACAGATGGATATTGCCACGGGGAGGATCACGGGGTTGGAGGCGCTCCTTCGTTGGCAGCATCCGGAATTGGGTCTTGTGCCACCCGATAAGTTCATACGGATTGCGGAGAACAGCGGATTGATCGTGCCGATTGGCGAATGGGTGCTCAGGACTGCCTGTGCTCAAGCCCAGAAATGGCAAGATGAAGGTCTTCCCGCGGTGACGGTAGCGGTGAATGTATCGGCAGTGCAGTTTCGTCAAGAGGACTTCTGCGCCCTTGTCCGAAGGGTGCTAAATGAGACTGGCCTCGCCAAAAAACATCTCGAGCTGGAGCTAACGGAAAGCTTGCTCCTGGAAAATGCCGACCTGACCCTTTCAGTTGTGCAGGAATTGAAAGCCATGGGGTTGACGCTAGCGATTGACGACTTTGGAACTGGCTATTCCAGCTTCAGCTACTTGAGACAGTTTCAGGTCAGCAAGCTCAAAATCGACCGCTCTTTTATCCGAGATGTCGCAGTGAATCCTGATGATGCGGCGATCACCGCCGCAATTATCAGCATGGCCAAAAGCCTGCGGCTCAAAGTGATTGCCGAAGGTGTCGAAGACGAAGCCCAAATGTCGTTCCTGCGGGCACATCATTGTGACGAAATTCAAGGCTACTACTTCTGCAGACCTTTAGCAGTTGACAAAGTTGCCGACAAACTGCGAGGCAACGTCGCCGAAATGCAAGCCGGACGCAGGCCAGCGGCAGGCAATCCTGACAGCAAATCTCAGGAGGTGAGCATTTCACTGATGTCCATTGGACTTGCACTCTTGGTGTCCGCCGATCCAGTTACAATTCAGCAGTTTAGCCTCGCCCTGCGAGAATTGTCGATTTTGCCCGATGCATGTCAGGACGCGGCAAGCGCGGCGCTCCTGCTGAAGCAGCGGAAGTTCGATGCCGTGATTGTTGATCTTCAACTGGGAGGGCAGTCCGGACACATTCTGGACCAGGCGCGTCTGTCCCCATCGAACGGGACGGCGGTCACGTTCGGAATCGAAGATATCGGAGACAATGATGCAGAAGTTACATCGGCTCTCCGCAAGAAATCCCAGTTTGTCTTCGAAAGACCGCTTTCTGCGCAATCCATCCACAGAACCCTCAAGCCTGCATATGGGCTCATCCTGAGAGAACGGAGACGCTATTTCCGTTACCCGGTCTCTGTTCCAGTCATTGTCCGGAGCGAAGGCAGGCAGGAAGTGTGGTGCAATAGCGTAAATATCAGCGATGGGGGTATGGCTTTGAGCACTCCGGTTCCGCTCCGTCCCGGAGAAAACGTCCGCGTTCAGTTCACGCTACCCGACCATACGGGACCCTTTTTCGCAGAATCGACGATCTGCTGGTCGAAAACCGGCCATCTGGGAGTTCGCTTCCTATTCATTTCGGACCAGCGGGAGTCCGAACTACAGGTCTGGCTATCCCAAAAGCTGGAAGAGACGCTTCCCCAAGGCGTTGCCGGACAATTCCGCAAGGCAGAACTCGGTTCTGAAGGACGAGCTTGAGCGAGAACATTGAGCCTTCTCCACAGCCACGCACCATTCTTGCGTTGACGATTCAGCCGTATGTCGCAAGACGGTAGAGCATTCCCTTTCGCGGGGCAATACCGTGTATGTTCACGTGTATGTTCGCGAAGGATGGGGGTGAAGCCCTTGATCTGTTCGCAAAACAGCAGCCTGCTCGGTTATCAGTGATTGGGATATGCCGCATATCCTCAGGGGTCACCTCAAAACCAGCGGCCATACAATGATCAGTTCAAAACCGGCCATACTTTGGAAGGGTCCAGGGCGAATCGAATGTCTCAATGATCTCTGCGGGCCACATGGACAGGCGGCGGTCAGGAGTGCTTGCCAGACGCTGTGTCAATGCTTCGCGAGTCAGACGGACCCCAGCGCCCGGCTGATTCTCTGCAATCCCTCCCCGAACATTTCCGTGTCCACTCCCATGCCGACACGGAAGTGATTGGGCAGACCGAAAAAATGTCCGGGCACGGCTGAGGTCTCATGCTCGGTGCGCAGCCGGGCCAGGAAATTATCGACGTTGTCCTTGGCGAAGCGCAGAACAGCGGTTGTCCCAAATTCAGTGCGGGGAGCGGAGAGGCCTTCCTGTCTGCTAAGGAACTCTCTCAGTAGCGCGCGGTCGGCTTCTACGATCTTACGTCCGCGTTCGCGGATACAGTTAAGATTTTCCAGTGCTATGACACTCAACAGTTCGGCCGGATGCGCAGGGATGGACGCGAACAGGTCGTTCAGTCGCCACATGGCCCGAGCCAGGTCGGGCTTGGCCAGAATCCACCCGCAGCGAAGGCCGCTCAGGCCGTAGACCTTGGTCAAACTGGTGGTAACGATGAACTCCGGTCCCAAGTGATATGAGGTCTTCGGAGTGTCGGTGTAAACGGCGTCGAGATAGACTTCGTCGACCAGCACACGCGCGCCTACGCTGCGGGCCAGGTCCCCAATTTCACGCAGCACGGAATCGGAAGCCAGGACGCTGCTGGGATTATGCAGGTTGGTTAGCACAATTAATTTGGTCTTCGGCGTGATTGCGCGACGAACTTCAGCAGGATCGAGCGCATACATGTTGTCTTCATTGCGGGCGAAAGTCTTTAATGCCGCGCCCAAGTATAAAAGCGCGGAAGTGAGCAACTCATAGGTTGGCTGTTCGATCAGAACCTCATCGCCGGGATCGATAAGCGTGGCCATGGCCAGATGATTGGCCATGGAGGTACCGGCGGCAGCCACCACGCAATCGGCATCGACTCCGCATTTCTTCGCGATGGCACGCTGCAGGGGAGAGTAGCCGTAAGCGCTGTCGCCATTGATCTCCAACTGATCGATGTTTACCGGAAGGTCCCTTAAAGGGAACGGACCCACGCCGCTAGTCGCGAGATTGAACTTTGCGCGGCCCTGTGTCTTTGCCCACAACATGTAATCGGAATGTCGATGTCTCATAGGTTTGGTGCAGGCGGGTTTCGCCGCGCACGACGGCTCCAGTACAAATATACCGGGAAGCCAGCCAGGAGAATGATGAGGCCGATGGCGGAATTCGCCGGGAAAGTCGCGACAGTCGTGATCACGATGGCGGCACAGGCCAACACAAAAAGAGCTGTGGTGAAAGGATGGCCCGGGGCCAGGTACAGCTTCATAGACGAGGCCTGGTTTTTTCGCCGGAACACAAACAGCGAAGCGGCCGTCAGGCCGAAGGAAATGAAATCAACGGAGATCACATAGTTCAGGATCTCTTCGTAGCGCCCCGAAAGCGCAATCACGGTCGCGGTCACGCCTTGCAGCACAATGGCAATCACCGGAACTCCGGTGCGAGGAGAAAGCCAGCCCACACTCTTGAAGAAGAGACCATCCTGAGCCATGGCGTAGTAAACGCGCGGAGCGGTCAGAATCCCCTGGCTCAGAAAGCCCAGCGTGGAAATCGCGATACCCACCGCGATCCACTGAGCTCCTCGCTCACCCAGAGCGGCACGCATTACCGCCGATGCGGGAGTGCGGGTCGCGGCCAATCCGTCCGGGCCGAGCACGCGCAAGCAAACAAAATTGACCGCCAGGTAGAGGACGATCACCCCGATCACGCCGACCACCAGTCCTCGGGAGAGATCGCGGCGGGGATCGCGCATTTCGCCTGCCACGAAACTGGCGGTCTGCCATCCGCCGTACGCGAACGCAACCGGAATCATAGCGGCACCGATCGCGCTATCCAATCCCGACGAAATCGGACGGTCGAGCAAAGGCAAGGCGTGCACCGTTCCGCCGCCCCAGAGAATTCCCACCACGACCATAGCGGCGATGGCGGCGGCCTTGAGCAGCATCAGCACGCTCTGCACATTGCTGCCGGCTCGCACTCCAAAGCAATTGATCGCCGTCAAACCCAGCAGGGTTGCGGCCGCGATCGGCCCATCGCTTACCGAGAACCCGGTGATCTCACGATAGTACCGGCTAAACGTGACCGCGACTGCCGCCATCCCGCCGGTCTGCGTCACCAGCAGAAGGACCCATCCATAGATGAATGCGACCGAGGGATGGTAAGCCTCACGCAAGTAAAGGTATTGTCCCCCCGCGCCCGGTAAGCGAGATGCAAGCTCTGCCCAGATGAACGCACCGAGCAAGGCAAGGCCTCCGCCCATGAGCCAGACGCCCAGAATCAGAAACGGAGTGTGCACGCGGAGCGCGACCACGTAGGGGTTGATGAAAATACCGGAGCCGACAATGCCGCCCATGACGATCATGGTGGCGTCGAACACTCCAAGCAACTGGCGAGGTTTGACTGGGTCCAAGGATCAGCCTTTAGGGAGCCGCTGTCCAGTCGAAACATCACGCGCCGAACCGCAGATCTGACCGGGCATCACCTTACCATAGGCTTCCCGATCGTGTCGGAATCTAGAGAGGGGGACGCAGGGATCAGCATATTCAAATCGCTACACTAGGGCTTCCGATACCTGCTCAACAGTCTTTCCCGGAGCCAGCGCGATGAAAGCGATGCCGATGACCACAAGCACAACGGAGCCGATGAGTTCTCCACGTGCGATCAGATTAGCGAAAGCTTGCCCCGCCATAAGAACCGCGTGGGCGAAGCTCGACCATGCCGTGAAGGCAATCAGGCTACGATTCGCCGATGGGTCACGGGCTGCCAGCAGCAAGAAAATGCCAAGTGTTACATAAACGCTGAGCATCATCGCCAGCGCAGGCTCTTGCTTCACAAACATCATCAGCGGATAAGCTAGACCGCAAAAGATCAAACCCACTACGACCAGCACAACTTTCAGCGCACGTTCTCGACTCATACCCCCTCCGATGTGCTCGTATGAGCCTCCATATTCACATAACGACTCCATATTCACATAACGACGCCAGCCAAATAAAGCGGTTCCGGGAGGCGAAATTCGCATCTCAAACGAAGGGAGAAAAGTCATGCAGGCTATCCTGCTGTACTCATACGGCGATCCATCGCAATTGCGATACGAAGAAATCGCCATGCCGAAGTACGGGGATAACGAGGTGCTCGTGCGGGTGCATGCTACCAGCATCAATCCTATCGACGTGAAAATACGGAGTGGAGCAGCGAAGTCTCGCTTTCCTATCGAATTCCCTGCCATCTTAGGACGAGACCTTTCTGGTGACGTGGCTGAGACCGGTCGCGACGTTCAAGGTTTCCCGAAAGGAATGCGCGTGATGGCACTAGCGAACCGAACCTACGCGGAGTACGCCGTCGCTAAAGCGGACCTGCTCGCTCCCATACCCGATTCGTTGGGTTTTGAACAGGCGGGCGCACTTCCTCTGGTCACCATCACGGGCGCTCAACTGATCGAACGGGCGGTGAAGCCCAAAGCGGGTCAAACTGTACTCGTCGCCGGAGCATTGGGAGGGGTAGGCCGAACGGCGGTGCATGTGGCTCGGAAACACGGAGCGCGTGTATTGGCAGGGGTGCGGGCAAAAGAGAAGGGAGACGCCTCAAAATTAAATGTTGACGGAGTTGTCGCCATTGACAGCGAAGAAGAGATCGGTCATCTGCACGATCTCGACGCCATCGCCGATACTGTCGGCGGTACGACGATTCAACGCCTCCTGAAAACGATCCGTAAGGGCGGCGTTCTCGGCTCAGTGCTCGGCGAACCAGAGGGAGCCAACAAATACGATATCCACGTCGAAGCATTCATGGCGCAGCCGGACGCCTCACGGCTGCATCAATTGGCTGACGAGGTTGCTCGCCATGAATTTTCAATTCCAATCGCTAGCACCATGAAGTTACGAGATATTCAAGAGGCGCATCGCATCTTTGAGCGTGGCGGACTAAGCGGGAAAATCGTACTGGTTCCGTAATCAAACGATGACGAGCCGCTAAAGTTAACTAAGAGAATCAAGGCTGGTCGAAAAAGGTTCTCCCCACAGCAGTCGCAAACCTCTTGTTGTCAACGCCGCTCTTTCACTTTTCGGCTGGTCAGCCAGCATACCCAATGAGACGCCACTAGCGGGCATGACCGGATTCTCAATTGGTGGGGTTGGTCTTCGAACCAGCATGGACCGAACAGCGCCGTGAATTGCGTCGCACGCATCTCGCAACACAACGTAGATCTTTTCGTCTCCTCCGTCCTTCCGGATATCCTCCGGCGTCAACTCGAGCTGCTTATCTTTGTCCACAGGTCTTCAAGGTTGCAATTCTCCGGGGAAATGCCGATGAGGTGAACTTTCTCTTTCCTACCCAGGTCGGTCCGAAATTCTATGCCTGGTAGGCCTTCGCTCAAATTAATTCCGGGCGACTTCGATTCGCCTCGGTGTGCGTCCAAACTGGCCACTCCGTCAGCGATACTCACTATCGTGATTCGACGTTGGCTCCAGCCGGAAATGATCCCCCAAGGCCCGCACTAGAGAGTTCAACCCGCTGGCTAGTGCGCCCCGGCAATGTTCCACCGACCTTCGCGCCAGTTCACCCAAGCTCTGCTCGAATGCTTCCAGGGTCCCCGCAGCCTGCACTCGCATCGACTCTGAGACCGCGATCTCAATTTCCTTCTGGATAATCCCCAGCCTCGCCCCCGCTTGCTCTACCTGAGTCTCTACCTTCTGGGTGCTGCGCGTTCCAAGTTCCTGGAAAATCGCGTCCACGGTGCTCTCTAGTTGCAAGCGCGCGTCGCTCACAGTGTTGCTGGCCATCTTTGAAAGCCGTATATCCAGGCCCGACTCCAGCCCGCGGACCGATTCATTCAACTTGGCGATCCGGCCATCGAGATCGGCAACCTCCACCTGGACCCTTGACGACTCCGCTGCAACCGTGGCATGCAATTGCTCGATTTCGCTCCGGCGGGCGTTGTGCTCGCTCTCCAGCGCTTGCTGCTGAACCTCGAGAAGGTCTTCATTGAGACGCTTTAAGCGATTACCCGCATCGACCACGTGCTGGTGAAATTCTCCCATTTGGCGGCGCGAATGGTCCCGCAGATCCTCCACCACGTCGATCGAGACCGCCTGCATCCGTTCCTCCACCACACGCAAGTCCTCCGAGACCTTCTCCCGGAACTCCGCATGGCTTTCCGCCGTTGTCTGCTTGATCGCGCTCTTCGCCTCTTTCAGCACCTGCGCCGACTGTGACCGAGCTTCCTCTAATACGCGCGGCCCCAACTCTTTTCGCAACCGCAGTTCCACCTGATCCTGCAACTCGGGCGGAATATGCGAGAGCGACACCTCGAACTTGCTGCGCTCCCTGGGTTGCTCCGCGCACGCCAATTTTTCGCGCAATTCTGCCACCTGGGTGAGCAGCGGCTTCACTGCCTCTGCCACCAGGGCGCGCAAGCGCTCGTCCGCCACTTGCTCATGGAGATTATCCAGCATCGCCTTCAGAGATGCCGGAATCTTCTCCGCCGGCGGGCTGATGGTCTGAACATTCTTCGCCATCACCTTTGCGGGGGTTACATTCCCGGTCGGCTCCGCTGCCGCTGGCAGTCGCGCCCAATCGTCCGGAAACGCCTTTAAACCCCAGAAGTTTTCCGGACGATCGAGTCGTGCCGCTAGCCTCCAGCCTTCCCGGTCCGAATCGAGCGGCTGGCAATAGACCACCTTGGCTGTCGTTTCGCGCCCTTCTTTGCTATGGAAGTGCACGACCACTCCTGCGGCTAGCTTCACCTGTGACCGCATCGAGCAGCCATGCGCATTGACCACCAGGGTCTCGCAGACTTCGGAGAACCGTGCGCCCGGCTCCAGGCTCGTAACCAGAACTGGGACGTTGACCGGCACTCTCGAGCTGCGCCGAAGGTTAGAGGGGGAGTACGAATTTTGCATAGTCATCGCCTTTTTCGAACGAGTTTGCGACGCTCAGCCATGCTCTGGGAAGCGTCTTGCGCACTACGTTACCCCCAATCCGTCTGTCGCGCTTTACCCATGAGTGTCATTTGCGGATGGCCAGTCGGGCAAACGCAAGCTGTCCTTGGTAACTCGGCGCCGAACACGGTGGCATCGGCGCCTCACTCTTCCTGGTCATCGGCGAACCCGGCCGCGGCCCTCGGCTTCACAAGCACAAATAGGACAGGATCGTCTACGTGATCTCCGGGCGCGCCGGGCGCGCCAAGTGGATCGTCGGCAATGAGAAGCGAGAAGCTGTAATCGGCGACGCCCTTCTCGTAAGAGCGGGCCAACCCCATAAATTTATTTGCGCGGACGACGATCCTGTCCGGCAGATCGATATCATCTTGAACCCGACCTTCGAGAACCTGTGGCTCGAGTAGCTGGCCCTAACAGCCCAACGTCTGCTCGTATTCCAACCCGCCAGCGACTGTATGATGGGCTTTACTGGCCAATCGTGATGCCCGCGCGGCCGTAACTCAAGCAGATGGAAAGATTTAAGGGCGCGTGCACAGATTGGACCAGTAAAGCCGAAAATTACCGGCCAAACTGTTTGATTATTAAGGAGCTTACGCTGAAATAAGGTCCAAACAGATTTGGACCGGTAATTTTTAGCGAACCGGAAACTATTCCGGGCTCGAAGTCAGCTTCGCAGAGATCGCTCCAGGCCCGTTTGAGACCGTTTTCATTGCTGCAGGGGGCACCCCTCGCTCAATATCCCAGCCGCTTATTGACAATGTTCTTCAAGGGTTCGCCCTTCTCAAACCTGCCATACTGCTTCAGAAAGAAGCGCATCGCCTGATTCTGCCAGTCGGCCGTGTGGTCCGCGCAGTGCGGCGACAACAAAACATTCTCCAGCTTGTACAGCAGATGTCCCGCCGGTAGCGGTTCGTGCTCAAACACATCTAACCCCGCTCCCTTGATTCGTTTGGCCGTTAGCGCACGGAGCAGTGCTGCCTCGTCAATGACCGGCCCACGTCCCACGTTGATCACTACCGCCGTCGGCTTCATCACCGCAAACTCCGCGTCGCTGATCATATGCCGCGTCTCCTCGGTCAATGGGGCCGTCGCCACAATGTAGTCGCAGAGCGCGATCATCTCCCGCCGTTCCTCCGGCTTGTAGAAGTGATCCACGAGCGGATCAGTCGATCCGGGAACGTGCCGCTTCGTCGCAAGCACGCGCATGCTCATGGCATGCACGCGGCTCGCCACAGCTCGGCCAATGTCGCCATAGCCCAAAATCCCAACGGTCTGTCCGCCTACCTCTTGCACGTCGAACGGCTCCCAGACAGATGCCATCTGCTTGCGAACCATCCGCCGGAAATCTTTCGCAAAATACAAAATCGCTGCCAGCACAAACTCCCCGAGCGACGCGCTGAACACGCCGCGTCCATTGGTCAGCAGGATTTGACTTTCCACGAGTTCCGGAAACAACAGGTTGTCCAGGCCCGCGGCCCGGCAGTGTACCCAGCGCGCCTTCCCGCAAATCCCAAACAATTCACGCAGCAACTCCCGCGTCCCCGACCATAGCAAGATCACCGTCGCATCCTTCGCAGCTTGGGCACACGCGGCAACCTCCCCACATACTGAGTGTGGTAGCTCGTTCAGCATGGCGAACTGCGGGTCGTCTCCCGACGCCAGCACCAGCACTGGATTCTCTTTCCCCATACCAATATCCTGCCACGCTCCTGTCCTAAACGGTGGCCGCAAGTGCGAGGACTGCTGCGAGCACCAAACCGGAGGTCTTACCCTTTTCCGCTGAGAAGACACGGTAGGTTAAGCTTTCCCTCTACGCCGGCAGCGTGATGTGCCCATGACCGAGGATTATCGAGCCAGGGTACGCCCCACTGCAAAAAGAGCGCATAGCATCTTCCGCTCCCCTAGTGTTACGACGCTTATGGGAATTTGCATATGCTGGCCATGCTATCAACCCTGGCCCCTGGCCACCTTGACGCGAGCAGTTGCACCATCCCGTCACGGTTCGGATACCGATCTCTCGGTCGCGGGATAGGTTTTCGGAGGGTTCCATGACGAGTCGTTACCTTCACGCCATGCCGCGTAGGGTAGTGCTGATGGGACAGCACCGCTGATGGACGTTCCCGATCTTCTTGCGAGCCGGGGGCTGTAGACACAGCCTGGTCATCGGAGTTACCTATTGAATCGGTGCTCGAGGATTCAAACTCAGCGTCGCATTCGGGGTGGAGATCTTACGTTTGGCGTCGCTCAATAATTGATCGCCAATATCCTTCGGAATATAGAAATAAATTTTTCTCGAGGGAATCTCAAAGCGAATGCAGTCTTTGAAAAGCATTGTTACTGGTCGGTAATCAAGGTCGCTCCATGGAATTTCAAGATTCTTGTTAAAGCCTCCAGCCCCAAACTTCCACCACCAGCCCTTGCTGGCAGGATGGTACAAAAGGTAAAGTCCGGACTCATTGGCGCCAATGAAGCACAGACTGTCGCACTCTGAAGTTGCAAACCTTAACCTACACTCGTAGCGCTTGCCCTGAAATTCGCTGTTATAACGATAGCCACTGACGAACCCATACCAGTTGGCACCATTCCAAAATGTCAGGGCAACCCCAATGATTCCGACGATTATGATGACAAGCGTCACTTCTTTGCCCTCCTAGCAACGACTCCATTGCCCAGCGCTCAAGTCAATGTCATCCGAGAGATGCCGCCTCTCCCCGCGCCGAGCGACTTACGTGAATCATCGCCCACTGCCCGGCATTTGCTGTAAACCATCCTTAGTGTGGTTCGGCTCGAGTGTGGTTCAGTTCGGCGCGTTTCGTTCCGACGCACACCACAAGGATAAGTATGTGGCCGAGGATCGTCGCAACGCCAGATTACTGTCGTTAGGAGGGCTGTTACACTCAGAATCCAGACCGGCCACCTCTACGGGCCACCGCAATTTGGCGGCGCAGATCACCGCCTTCTGGGCCGCTCCCGATCACTACCAGGTCGTATTCGTTGGCTTCCATAGTTTTGCAGGTCCAGGAAACTCCAAGGATGGACTCGACTCGCTGAAAGGGCTTCAGTCTGTTGCGCGGTTACCGAGAAACGATCACAACTGTTGCCGCAAAGAGAAGTGGACTGCGCTGTAACAATCTATTCACAGTCTCGCGGTACGATGGCTGCCATTTGGGAGGAGTCCCTTGCCCACATCGCGAATCCGCCTGGATGATCCCCGCAACTATTTCAATCGACACGAATCCTGGCTGGCCTTCAATCGGCGTGTGCTCGAGGAGGCTCAGGACGAAGGCAATCCGTTGCTCGAGAGAGTTAAGTTTCTGGCCATCACCGCCAGTAATCTCGACGAATTCATTGAAGTGCGCGTAGCCGGGTTGCTGCAACAGGCGGAACACGGAAATCAACTTGCCGGTCCTGACGGACTCTCGCCCGAAGAGCAGTTGCAACGCCTCGCCCGTGAACTGCATGCCTTTGTGACCAGCCAATACGAGTGTTGGAACCAGAAGCTCGTGCCAGCGCTGATCCGCGAGGATATCCGCATTTTGCGGGTGGCGCACCTCGATCGTGCCGGCAGAGACGCGATGGACCTCTTTTTTGTGCGGCAGGTTGATCCCCTTCTCACTCCTGTCACCATTGATCCTTCGCACCCGTTTCCTCACGTAATTAACAAAGCCTTATGCGTGGGGTTCCATCTCCGCCATCGTTCGAAGGCAGGCACAACCTACCTGGGCGTGGTTACAGTGCCCCGGAAAATTGCTCGTCTGGTGAGGGTTCCCAGCAAACGAGACAGCATCGATTACATCTTTTTGCATGACCTGATCGAGACACACACTCGCAATCTCTACAAAGGGTACGACGTCATCTCCTCGGGCGCGTTTCGCGCCACTCGGAACAGCAATCTGTATCTCCACGAAGAAGAATCGCGCAGTCTGCTCGAACTGGTGGACACGCAGTTGCACAGCCGGCGCCGAGGCGATGTGGTTCGGCTGGAAATTGAGGCCTCCGCAGCCACGGAGATCGTTGAACCACTATCGCGGCAATTTAGTTTGCAACCATGGCAGGTATTCAAGACTTCGGGCCCGGTTAACCTTTCGCGCGTGTTCTCCCTGGCGGAACAGACTCCTAGGAATGATTTGAAATTTCAGCCCTTCACGGCGAAGAGCATGACCTTTGCGCCGAAAGTATCGAACATCTTCGAGCAGATCCGAAAACAAGACATCCTGCTTCATCACCCCTACGATTCGTACGACACTGTCGTAGGATTTATCGAGTCAGCGGCACGAGATCCGCATGTGCTCTCCATCAAGCAAACGCTCTACCGGACCAACGAAAACTCTCCGATTGTGGGCGCCCTCGTGGAGGCCGCTCAGAACAAGGAAGTAACCGTAGTGGTTGAGTTAAAGGCCCGCTTTGATGAGGCTTCCAACATTCGCTGGGCGCGGTCGCTGGAGGAGGCGGGCGTCCAGGTATTTCATGGGCTCGTAGGTTTGAAAACCCATTGCAAGCTGGCTTTGCTCGCCCGGCAGGACGCAGATGGCGAGATACGGCAATACGCCCACCTCGGGACGGGCAACTATAACCCCTCCACGGCGCACTTGTATTCTGACCTCAGCCTGCTGACCTGCGAACCGGAAATGACTTCCGCAGCGCACGCGGTTTTCAACTTTCTTACTGCCCGCTCGGAACAGGAAAACTACAAACCCCTCTTCGTTGCGCCGGTCGATCTAGCCAGGAACTGCATCGAATTAATCGATCGCGAGACCAACCACGCCCGGCGCAAACGGCCGGCCAGGATCATCGCCAAAGTGAATGCATTGCTGGACCAGCCCGTCATCGAGGCGCTCTACCGGGCTTCGCGAGCTGGGGTCGAGATCGATCTCATTATTCGTGGCGCCTGCGCGTTGCGCCCCAACGTGAGAGGCCTCAGCCACAGGATTCGGGTGCGTAGCATCGTAGGAAGATTCCTCGAGCACAGCCGCATTTTTTATTTCGAGAATGGCGGCGAGCCCGACATTTATCTGGGCAGCGCCGATTGGATGCCGCGAAACTTATACGAGCGGGTCGAGATTATGTTTCCCGTCAAGAACCCAGTTCTGCGTGAGCGCGTGTTTGGCGAAATTCTTCAAAGCTACCTGAATGATACGAGAACGGCGCGCATCCTGCGCCGGGATGGGAGTTATACACGCACTTACCAGGAGAGCGCGAACAAATCTGACAACGGCAATCGCTTTAGCGCGCAGGACTTCTTCATGGCGGGGGCTGAGGGCAGAAGTACAGAGAACCCAGCTTCGACGAAGTACTTGCCTGTCGAACTCGCGAGTCACGAGCCAGAACTCGCGGTCGTCGCCTGACTTTTCTCCTCCCGAAGAAAGTAACGCCGAAGGGGGTTGGTCCAAGTCCCAACGATTCCCGTGTTCACGAGCTAACTGGAGATTGTTCGGGCCACAAGGTTTAGAGCTGTATCTGAAGCGCCGGAGCGAAGCGCTGGGAGTTGAGAGGGTGTGTGGGGCGCCTCAGATACAGGGGTTTGAAGGAAGCCGCCCCTGGGGACTATGGGACTTGTACGTGGATAGGCCGGTTCTGATCCTGCCAGCCGTTCCCGTCCCCTGGTTAAAAAAAACTCGACAAGCCAGGCAGCTACTTCCGCATCATCCGCAACTCGATCATCATCCGCTCCTCCCCTTTGTCATCGATCATGAAATGGCGATGGAGGAGAAGGCGGCCGTCTTCCTCAAGATGCGCACGCGCGACGGTCTTGCGCCCAGGATGCTCGGAATCGAGGGGCGTGGCCCACAGGACGATGTTGTGACCGTCGAATGTGCCGTCGCTCTGGCGGATCGACATGGTCGTCTGCCGCGAGTCGTACCACACGGTGGTGAAGCGATTCGTTTTGGGATCGAAGCCGGAGATTCCGGTGCCGGTGCTCTTGGTTCCGTCAGGATTGAAGAAGGTGAAATCGGATTGCAGAAACTTGCCGTCCTGGATCATGTACTGCTTACACCTGCCTTTCGTCACGAGCGGCTTCCCGTCCATCGGGAAGAACGTCTTGACGAGATCCCAGTCGCCCACAAATTGCGCGAGCAGCCTCTGACCGGCGCCCGGTGCGTTCGGTGGCTCATACTGATTGTGGGTTTGCTGGGCGAGCGCGGCAGTGGCAATAAGCAGCGTTGCGGCAATCCATTTCCTCATGGCACGTGATGATAGGCGAAAATCGCAAGCGTTGCACGGCTTTTGGGTTGGCGAGCCGATCCTCACAATTAGGTAAGCTAAAAAATCTTGGCAAAGCACGATCCGCCTTTTACGTCCGCTGCGTCTGCGGATCGACGGAGAAAGCGTACACACTGTGTGCAGTTTGGACCTCCGCCGCGCAAGTGGACGGCGGCGAATCAGGAGTAGGCGCTGGATTTCGCACGCGATGCCGTGGCGTTTGGCCGAGCGATCCGGGTGCGGAGCGTGGTCGATGCTTACACGCGAGAGGGTTTGGCTTTGCAAAGCACGGTCACAATCCCCACCAGCACGCGCGTCTCTGTTCGGCTCGCGAAACTCGTGTCCAGGGGGAAGCCTTCGTTTAAAAGGGCTTCAGCTCCACGAGGGCACCGACTTGTTCCGTTTCCCCCGCACAGGCAACCGATGCTAAGATGGCACTTCAATTCCCGCAGCATCTGCAGGGCTTCGGACAACCGATATGGCAAGGTCGGTGATCTTTTTCTTGTTGCTTTTTGTGACCAACGCCTCATTGGCCCTGTTACACCCTTTTAGCCGCTCTCGCCTCTTTCTTGTGGCCATAATTTACGGCGCCGTCACACTACTCGTCCTGTACCTGTTGTTTCATCCGCGCAACCAATGGCTGGTCGCCAACCGGTCGCGGGTAGATGGCGCGGGTTGCCTGGCCCTGACGTTCGACGATGGCCCGGATCCGGTGGATACGCCCAAATTACTCGATCTACTGCGGGAAAAAGGCGTCAAAGCAACGTTTTTTGTGGTGGGGAAGCGGGCGGACCAGTATCCGGAAATAGTGCGCCGCGCCTGGGCAGAAGGACACCTGATCGCCAATCACACCTGGTCGCACTATTCTCTATTTTGTTTTCTCACGCCCCGGCGTCTGCGGGCTGAGATCGAACGTGGCACGGAGAGCGTTCGCCGCAGTTGTGGTTTCCGGCCGCGCTTTTTCCGGTCGCCGGTGGGCCTGCGTCACCCGCTTCTGGGGCCTTATCTTAAGGATGCGGGACTGGAGTATGTTTCTTGGACCATTCGGACGCGTGATACACTCACTGCGAATTCCAGCGTTCTTGCCCGGCGCATCTTGCAGGCGGCAAGCGGGGACATCATCCTGCTGCACGATCATTTGCCTGGCGGGGCGGATGCCATGCTAGAAGTCTTGCCTCGCGTCATCGACGAGCTCAGGAAACGAGGATTCCAATTCGTCCTGGCCGGCCCACGGGAGGATGCTGGTGCAACACTGCAACCGGCGGCATGCGAATCTGCGCCCTAATTCCGGCATTCAACGAATCCCCTCACATCGCCAAGGTTGTGGCAGGGGTCCGGCAGCATGTTGCAGATGTTGTGGTCATCGACGATGGCTCCAGCGATGGGACGGCGGGAATTGCCCGAGCCGCTGGCGCTACGTGCTTGCAATTGCCAAGAAATTGCGGCAAGGCCTCGGCCTTGCGCGCCGGCATCGCTTTCGCGCGGGACCACAACTTTACTTACGCAATCACCCTCGATGGCGACGGCCAGCATCTGCCGCAGGATATCCCGGTCATGCTTCGCGTTGCCGAAGAAACTGGAGCGGACCTGATCATTGGCGCGCGCTGTTTCGATCGCGCCCTCATGCCCTGCTCCCGCTATTTCTCGAACGTCGTTGGCAGCCGGTTGGCTTCGGCGCTCATCGGCTGTGAAATCCGGGACAGCCAGAGTGGATTCCGGTTGTTCCGATTGGACAAACTTGGCGAGGCCAAACTGCGGAGCCGGTGCTACGAACTCGAGATGGAAATACTGATCAAGATGGCA
The DNA here is from genome assembly GCA_036514015.1 of Candidatus Sulfotelmatobacter sp. Taxonomy (GTDB): domain Bacteria; phylum Acidobacteriota; class Terriglobia; order Terriglobales; family Acidobacteriaceae; genus Sulfotelmatobacter. The sequence continues at coordinate 32,369 of DATBYA010000030.1, read as the reverse complement.
CGGTCGGGCTGCACCATTGCACATGCTCCCGTCCGTATGATCTACGACGATGGCCAGGCGCGCTCCAAGATGAAGCCGGTACGAGACACGGTGCGTGTCTGTCTCTGGTCCCTGGCATTTCGCTTTCTGGGAGCGTGACAGGATCCGGCGATTCAGACGGTTATGACTTCTTGCTTTCTTGATTTTTTTGGGGTTGCTGGCCGCCCAGTCCAACGATCTGCTCACCCACATTTGGTAGGGGCGCGGCAGGGTGTTTGTGGAAGGGGAGAGAGTGGCGAGCGGCGTGGTGTCGGTCCTGATGGCCAAGCGAACGATGGAAAGGCCACCAGGTGATCCGAAGATTTAAGGCTCGTGCGCGGAAGTTCATCACCCTCTTGCTAAAGGAGAGGCTCGACCCTTGCCGCGCTGCCGCCGCTGTATTCCTCGGAATTTTCATCGGTATTGCGCCCATCTATGGATTTCAAACCCTTGCTGCAGTCGGCGTGGCCTTGCTATTCAGACTTAACAAGCCGCTGACCGTGGCCGCCACTTTCATCAACAATCCGCTGCTCCAGCCCGTGATTATTCTCTCCTCCGTGGAACTGGGCTGTTTACTCCGCCTCGGCTCGTTCCAGCCCCTGACCCTGTCCTCCCTAGCGGCCGCGCGTACCCATATCGGTAAGGAGCAGCTTTTCATCTGGGTGATTGGCAGCCTGGCACTTGGTATCCTGGTCGGCGGTCTGGGGGCGGCGATTACTGCGGTTGTCGTACATCGTCATCTCCGGGCGTCTGCCAATTCGGCGCTGCGGGAGCGCGTCCGCTTTGTAAACGAAATGTTTGCCCAATCCGCGCTCACGGCCCGCAAGTTCGTCCGATGGAAGCTCCGACTGGATCGGATATTTGAATTACTTGCCGCCGAAAACCTGGGATCGGGAACGGTAGTGGACCTGGGTTGCGGCTACGGTATGGCTCTTTGTTTTGCGGCTTTCGGTGATAAACGCCGGCGCCTGGTTGGTTGCGACTTGCACGCGCATCGCATAGCCGTCGCTCGCCAGGCACTCGGCAGCCTGAACGCAGACGTGACCGTAGCCGACGTCCGGAATTTCGAGCTTCCGCGGGCCGGTTTGATTTTAATTCTGGATGTCTTGCAGTATTTGCCCGCCGCCGAGCAACCGGCCCTGCTGGAACGCTGCTGTTCGGCACTCGCACCGGACGGAATATTGGTTTTCCGGGTCCATGATGGCGAACGCGGCCTCCGGTCTGCGATCGCCATGGCTTTCGAGCGGCTGATCTTCGCATACGGGGGCGTCGGCTTCCGACCCCGAATGCTGTCGATCGCCGAGTACCGCGGTGCGCTGGAGAACGCCGGTATGCAGTTGGAAGAGCGCCGTTTCCAGAATCGTTTGCCTCTGGCCCACGTTCTATTCATCGCCAGAAAATCTTTGGCGGAGGCTGCGCGCTGATGGTCGGTTTCCTGCGCTTGGTGGGCTACGCGTCCTCCGGTTTCGGGGAAACACTTTGACGACTTATCACGAACGGTGGTTGAATTTTTTTAACGCATGGCCGGTTGCCTCTTTTGACTGATATCCATAAAACCATCGTCGTTACTGGTATCGGGATCGTCAGCCCCTACGGTATGGGGTTGGACTACCTGCAGGCGGGCATGTTATCGGGCAAGTCCTGTCTCGAGCCCACGAAGGATGTGTATCCTGGCTTCGAAGGAACGACTGCCCAGGTCCGGGAATTGGCGCTTCTGGCGAAAAACTTCAGTTCCCGATACTCGCGCACAGATCAACTCGCGGCTCTGGCTGCCGGGGATGCAATGGCGAATTCCGGTTGCGATCGCGCTACCTTCCGTGAGAGCGGCGTCGTGATGGCGAACACGGTCGGAGGGTTGACCGAGATTGACACCGGAATCGCCGAAGATCCGGCCGAGTGGTATCGGCGCCCCGGCGGTCTATTGCGAGGCGCCTCCTATCCGTTCGCACACGTTGCCGACGCCGTTGGTGAGCATTTCGGGATTCGCGGACCGCGCTGTGCTATCTCCGTGGCTTGCGCATCCGGAGCGATGGCGATCGCCCTCGCCGCTGACATGCTGCTCGATGGGGCCGCGCCCATAATCCTGGCAGGAGGCAGCGACCCGCTTTGCCCGTTCACGTTGAGCGGATTCAACTCCCTGCGAGCGTTAGACCCAAACCCCTGCACTCCCTTCGACCAGAATCGCAAGGGCCTGAATCTGGGCGAAGGATCCGCAGTTCTCGTCCTCGAAACGCTAGCCGGAGCTACCGCGCGTAATGCCAACATTCTGGCGGTGCTGCGCGGATGGGCCATGACCAATGATGCTTTTCATCCCACCGCGCCACAGACACAGGGACGCGGATTGGCCGATTGCATACGCCTTTCCATGGAAATGGCGGAGGTCAGCGGCGATGACATCGGGTATGTGAACGCCCACGGCACGGGCACGCCTCTCAACGACATCGCCGAGGCCAATGCCTACGAGACCGCCTTCCGGGGACGCAATCATCCCATTCCCGTATCTTCGACCAAATCATATTTCGGACACTGCCTTGGTGCGGCTGGCGCCCTGGAGGCAGCCGTTACGATCATGGCCGTTCGTTCCGGAGTTCTGCTTCCGACGCTGCGGCTCACCGATCCTATCGAGAGCCCTGGCGTTGACTGGCTGAGGGGAGAAGTGAAACGCCAACCGCTGCCGCTGGCTATGTCGGCTTCTAGCGGCTTTGGCGGCAGCAATACCGTGCTCATATTCGGGAGCGGCCGCTCATGACTCCGAATCTGCCGGCCGTCACTATTACCGGTATCGGTTCCGTGAGTCCTTATGGCCCGCTGGCAGGACTGATTCCACAATGTTCCCTGCAACCCAGTGCTATCACCGCTTGGACGACCACCGGGCTGCGGAGAGCATTTCTTGTACAGCCCTTTCGCCCCGCTAGCGTAGTGCCTGGCCTGAAGACCAGACGTCTCGATCGCCTGTCGGCGTGGGCCTTGGTGGCTTCTTCCCTGGCCCTCAAGGATGCTGGTATCGACCTAAGCCAAGTGGATCGATCCCGGGTTGCGGTGGTCTTCGCCACCGCCTTCGGCTGTGTTGACCTCACCGAAGCTTTCTACCTCAGCGCTGCCGCCAATGGCTGGAACGGAACGGATCCCAGTACCTTCCCAGAAACTCTCCCCAGCGCTCCGGCCAGTCACGTGTCTATGTTTCACGGCCTCCGGGGGCCGAATGTCACGGTGAGCAACAAGTACTTTGCGGGCGAGACCGCGCTGATTCAAGCCGCTTCTCTGCTTCGCCATGGTCAGGCTGACGTAGCCATCGTCCTCGCGGGTGACGCGCTGGCGCAAACCCTCTATTCATGGTATGAGGTGGCGGGTCTGCTCTCGCCGGCATGTTACAACTCGGATCCTGTATCGGAAGCCGGCGGTTTTATCCCCTGCGAAGGTATAGCGGCGTTGGTGATGGAATTGTCTGGCCGCGCGAATATCCGCCCCGACGCCCGCTCTTATGCCCGAATCCGCGCGGGCCGCTGGGCGGCAGGTGGTCACCCAGGGGAGATCATCCGGCAAATGCTCGGCGGTTCCGTCCCGAGTCTTACAGTCTGTAGCGGGAATGGTGCGCCTTGCGCCACCAGTCCAACCATCGCCTTGGCCCGCGAGGTTTCCGGCGATGCCGCCGTTATCATACTCCCGCTGGCGGTTGCCCTGGGTTTGGCCGGAACGGGCGCTCTTTTTCACTTGATCCTGGCGCTGAGCAGCCGGCCCGTCAATGGACAAGCCTTGTTGTTAGCAACCGCCGCCGACAGTGGATTTGCGGCACTTCTTCTGGAGTTGGTTTGAATATGAATGTGCGCATTGCTGCCGCGGCGTACGCCGTTCCGCCCGACGATGAGGCTGTGGAAGCAGTCTTGGAGAGGGAACGAATTCGAGTGGAGACCTCGCTTTCTCCGTTGAGCCCGGAGTCGAGACGAAAGGCCATGGAAGGTCTCGGACTGAATCGCGTTCGTATCTGCGGCGACAAGCAACTCTATGACTTGATTCTCGAAGCCGCTTCCAAGGCGATAGCAGAAGCGGGGATAACTGCGCGGGATATCAATCTCATCCTGGATTACAGCACATGGTCCAGCGAAAGCTTGTCCAGCGAAAGCTCACAGGGTCTCTCGTTCGCGCACAGGCTCAGCGCCGATCTGGGTGCTGAAACCTCGATGATCTTGAGTTTCAAAGTCGGCGGATGTGCGGGACTTCACGTCGCAATCAAGACTGCGCTGGGCTGGATGACCATGGACGAAAGCATTCAGACAGTCCTGCTGGTAACCGGGGACGCCGCGCCTCAAGGCAACCGCTCGTTACTTCCAATTACCATGCATGGCGACGCCAGCAGTGCCGTGATCCTACGCCGCCAGGGCACGGAGGGCCCGTTGGTGTTGGGCGTCGAAGCCATGACGCTCGGCCGCCTTCATAATGCTATTACCATGGTGAGAACCGATGGCCAGCTCGATATTGTTGTCGATGCTCTGTGCATGGAGCGAGAGGTGATGCCAGTCTACTTTCTCAATATGCTGGTGGTGGTGAATAAGGCACTGGCAGCGTCTTCTTTGAGTTTGAACGATATTGACCATTTCATCTATTCCAACATCAGCCGCCGGGACCGCGAGGGTTTCCGCAAGATGTTGGGACTGCCCCCGGGCAGCCTGCCGCCCACTCCCATGGCAGAATATGGCCACACGTTTGCCAGCGATCTAGTCATCAATTATGTAAACATGCGACGCGAGGGGCTGATTCGTCCCGGGCAATTGTTGCTGTTCGCATCGGCTGGCGTCGGCTTCACCTGGGGGGTAACGCTTGCCCGAGCCTGAAACCAGCCTACGGCAGTGGCCACGCTCCATGCTTGCGCTCAGGGAGCGAAAATCCCTGTAGCGTTGAACCGCCTTTTTTTACGGATTTGGACGAGAATGTTCAAACAGTACTTGCCCGAGTGAGTTGCCAATGCGTCGCGTACAGTTCATCGAACTCCATGAACAACCGTGGTTCCCTTCATCGCTGCGAGATGATGTTACGGATGCGATGCAGTTTGGGTTCAACCTCCTAAGGGCCTACGCGCCTATCGCTCCGCTGCTCCAAAGCGTGATTGACTCTACTGGGAACGGGGCGAACGCCCGACAATCGTCTACCGGACAATCGATTGTTGATATCTGTTCTGGCGGAGGTGGTCCGTGGTTGGATCTTGCTCGACAGCTGCGAAGCCGGGACGCCCGAGGAGATTCCGCAGGCCTTCAGGTTTGGCTCACGGATAAATATCCGAATCTCAAGGCATTCCGAAGTGTCAGCGCGTCCTCTGACCACCACATCACTTTCTATCCAGAGCCGGTTGACGCGAGGAAGGTTCCCAGGGCACTGAAGGGGCTGCGAACGATGTTTACCTCGTTCCATCATTTTCCGCCGGAGGATGCTCGCGCCATTCTGCAAAATGCCGTTGATGCCGGCGAAAGCATCGGCATATTTGAGGCCACCAGGCGCGCTCCCTTGACCATCGGCCTCATATTTGCCGGCATTCTCCTGTTGTTTCTGCACACTCCGCGGATTCGTCCGTTCCGCTGGTCGCGGTTGCTCTGGACGTACTTGATTCCGGTCATCCCCTTGGTTCTGCTGTTCGACGGAGTAGTATCTTGCCTGCGGACATATCGGCCACAGGAACTGCGTGAAATGGTGGAAAAACTGACCTCTTGCCAATACCAGTGGGAGATCGGTGAGCTTGCAACTGGAAAGATGCCGGTTACCTATCTGATCGGATACGCAAAAAGTAGGCCTATGCACTGACAAGACCGGAGGCCTCCCGGCCCACGCCGGGAAGGGGAACATCTCTCATGAAACAGTTGACATTCGCGGTGACATTGCTATTGCTGTGCATTTCCTTCCCGACTTCTCTCGCAGCTGCCAAGGTGGAGGTGGAAGGCAAGGCGTGGCTTGACTCCCAAAAGGATCCGGCTGAGATCAATGTGAACGGCGCGTGGGATTCGGACGAATGGGGCGCTTTGCACCTAAGCCAGTCCGAAGGAAGCCGGGAAGTGAGCGGCAATGGCGGGGGATACGTGATCGTAGGCGTAGTCAGCGGCAAGCGCTTATTCCTGCTTTTTTCCGAAGACCACACTGTGGAATACTGCGCAACCCTGAGTCCTAACGGAGAAAACAGTCTGGCCGGAACTTACTCAAATCGCAAGTCGCGGGTGCACTCCGGGCTTTGCCAGGAAAAAAGCAGACCGATGAACATGAAAAAGCAGTAGGCGAAAAGGAGCGGTGGGCCGAAATCCGCCTCGCCACTCGGAGTCTTTGGTTTTTCTCCGACCTCCTGCTCCGCTGTTGAGATAACTCTCCGATTTCCTTAGCCTCCTCCGAGCCTAGGACACCCGGTAGGCGTCCCGTGCGAGGATACGGACATCGCGACGCCGGAACCCGCCACCTTCAGATCCGCGCGCTGATTCTCGCATTCGCCATTTTCGCTCGTAATCTGGCCCTCGCGGATCCTGCATTGAAAAAGCTTGCTCACCGAGCCCATCCCAGAGCGCAAACCAGAGCCAGAAATAAGCGACTCGCCGAACCCACCGGATCGAGCAAAACTTTGCGGCGCTCCAACATCGCGGCCACCGGTTGTCCCTTATAGCTGGCAATTTGCCGGTAGCGGGATATGAAAAACAGCACCCGCAGGAAAAGTTTCCATTTGAGCGGGGCAAAATAATCAGGCGTCACGAACGGCACGGCATGACCGTCCTTCACTTCGGCGATAAAGTCTTTGAAGGTTGCGGCCCGCGATAGAGAGAGAATGGAACTGGCGACCAGCAGATGGCTGTCTCCCCCGCCGACCACCGGTTTGCGCCACTGCCGTGCAAGTTCCAGAACGCGATCGTTCTCCTCGCGTGCCCGCATCCCGTTGATTTCCAAAGCATGAATCGCCCAGCCGTAGCGGGAGAGCAGTTCGGTGACGGGAATGGTCTCCGTTCCCGGTTCCCAGGCGACAAGAGGATGGTTCAACACGACCAGGCAGCCGCTAGCGTCGAGGATTTCAAACAATTCGTCGTAGCGTCTCCCCCGCGCAGCGGCTTGAATTCGAGTGTGCGTTTCCTCGGCTTCAGTCTCGGGCATGCGACTCACTCCCAGGTGAAATAAATGCCCTTGGAACCAGAGTGACAGCTCCTCGCTCACTGCGATGCGGCCGTTCAGATCGGGCCGGCCACGCAGCAGAGCCAGGCTGCCGGCAAATTCGTCGTGATCGGTAATGGCCAGGTGAACCCCGTCGAAGCCCCAATTCGCCGCCGCTGCTGCCTCCATCTGATAGACGTCTTCGGGGCTGTAGGGCGGATTGAACGTTATCTCTGCGTAATTCAGATCAGACACACCGCCGAGGCCAAACGACTTTTGCAGAACGCCACTAAAAGGGCGCATGAATGCCAGTTTGACAACCTGGTTCAGTGCCGCCAGCTTCTCCTCAGAGTGGCACGAGTGGTTGTGCAGGGAAACCGCGTAGCCAAACTCGCGGTCCGGGTGGGGACACTCGCGGTAGGTATAGTTCTCAATCTTCCAGGCTGACCGGCGTCTCATCGCGTTCCTGATGGGGAGCGCTCGCAAGTGTAGTTTCACTCGTGACGCCCAGCAAGAAGAAGTTGTCGCACAACAACGCGATCTGATAGTCTTCGACGACTGGTTAGGTGCCTGGCTTTCGGCGGCCCGGCACGTTCGCGAAACCGAAGGAATTTTCCGACAGAGACCGACGCCGACGCACAACAGACGCTCGACTTGGCCCGCTTGCACATGCCGTCGCTTCTTCCTCATCACTTCTGTCTGCGCGGATACGAAGGCTGCGAAATCGTCGGTCAGACTGCGGAAGCCGGCTCGGGTATGAGCGCCTTCCCTGACCGTGCGCTCTCCGATCATGAGTTGCCCCGGGAAACCGACACGTTTCCAAAGAGCGCCATGACGAATCACTTGATCGACGATCATGCGCGGTTCGGCATGCGCAATCAGCAGCACCGACTCCACTCGATTGAGGTTCTAAGGGAAAACGGACATACGGACTGCGATCTGGTGGATAGGGACCGCGTTCTTCAAAATCGTTTGTTCCGGCAAGTGGACGACGTTGTGGTCGGCTCAACACGGAGCGTCAAGGCGAATGCATAAGCCCATCAAATACCTCGAAAAGGCGATGTCACTTGCTGCGAACGGGGCGTGGCAAATATTTTGTTGGAGTAATAATCTGTTTCCCGAAAATCCATCTTTCACCCCCAGGTGGTCGGATCGGCCGCTGCTGAAGTCCCGGGAAAAGTCGAAGCCTCCTCTGGGCTGGCCGCGGCAAACCGATTCGTTGTGCCCGCGCTGTGTGCCGGAGATTCGTCAACAAATTGTCGACGGCAAACAGGATTATCGCGTCCTGTTGAATGAAAGGCCCGGCGAAATCAAGGCGCAGATCATCGAGCGCGACGGCAAAATCTTGATGGTCAAGGATTGCCCCGTCCACGGATATTTCGAAGATGTCATATCCATTGATCCGCAGTTCTTCCGGCATCTGGAGGAGACGTTTCCGGGCCGCGATATCCGTGCCCACAACGACGAAAAACTGCACAATCACGGCAGCAGTACCATCAAGCACGGGCGAGGCTCGGTTCTCACCGTCGACCTGACCAACCGGTGCAACATGATGTGCGATCCATGTTTCATGGATGCCAACCAGGTCGGATTCGTACACGAGCTTACCTGGGAAGATGTCAAGACGCTGCTCGACAACGCATTTTCCATCAAGCCGCGGCGTCAGATGTCCGTGCAGTTCTCCGGGGGCGAGCCAACCCTGTCCCCGCATTTTCTAGACGCGATTCGCTACGCCCGTCAACTCGGCTACGACAGCGTGCAGGCGGCGACCAACGGCATCGAGTTCGCCAAGAGTCCCGCGTTCGCCCGGCAGGCCGCGGAAGCAGGTTTGCGTTACGCTTATCTCCAATTCGACGGCATCGGCAACCCGGCGAATTCTCATCGCAACGTCGGGAACCTGTTCGACCTGAAGCTGCGGGCCATTGAGAACCTGCACTCCAACGGCGTGGAAATCGTACTGGTGACCACCGTGGTCAACGGGATCAACAATGAGCAGGTGGGGCGCGTGGTGCAATTCGCCCTCGACAACCCGGACAAGATAGCCATGGTGTCGTTCCAGCCGGTGTCTTTCACGGGCCGCGACGAAGCGGTCACCGAAGAACGCCGCAAAGCGCAACGCTACACACTTTCGCATCTGGCCCACGATGTGAAAGAACAACTAAACATCGGCGAGCCCGTTCGCGACTGGTTCCCACTCTCGTTCCTGGGCACGTTTTCCGACTGGGCGGACCTGGTTCACGGGCCGGACGCCGCCTGGGGCCAAGTCGCCTGCGGTTGTCACCCGAACTGTGGGGTGGGGATGGCGATTGTGGTCGACAAGGAGACGCGCGAGGCGATTCCGGCGACCGCGTTCCTGGACGCCGAGCAATTCGCCAACGACATTGCAAGGATCAACGATTGGGCGCGCAGCCGATGGATATCGGTCGCGGGGATGGCGCTGGCATTCGTTCGGAATTACGATGCGTTTCATGCGCCGAGGCATTTCCGCGCTGTCGATATGCTGAGGAAGCTCGACAAGGGCATGAGCGCAACCGGACGCGACTATGGTGACGTCTCGGGGAAGCGGACGATGGATGATATTTTCCGGCGCCGGCGCGACCGCTGGAACTTGCTGTTCGTGGCGGGCATGTGGTTCCAGGATCTATTCAACTATGATTTTCGCAGGACCGAGCAGTGCATTATCCCCTACGCCACGCAGGAGGGGGAGATCTCCTTTTGCGCTTACAACACGGGGATGGGGTGGCGGAACATCATTGAGAAGATCCATATGACCGCCACCTTGACCAAGTGGTACGAGGAGCACGGCCGACATGAGATTTTCGCCGGCGGCAAGAGCGTGAAGCTCGACAGTACGGAGCATCATCTGGTCTTGAATGACGAGATTGTCACCAACGAGGCCCAGCACGACCTCGAGCAAATGGGAGTCGCCAAAAATGCCCGCGAGGAGAAGATGCGGGCGCGGACTGAACGGCTTCGACAGGACGCAGAGAACCTGCGCATGGCGAAGCTTTACCGCGAGTTCGTATTGAAACAACAAGCTGTTCCAGAGCTAGTGCAGATAGGGCTCGGCGCTAAGGTGCCGCCCGGCAAGACTGCCAGGGAAGCAATGAGAGGCAGCGGAGATTAAGTAGGCAGGTTCAGCGTTTCGCGCAGGAATTTGATCTTGGTCACATCTTCCCGCCAGCCCGACCGGGCCCTCTTATCAGGATTTCCGTCTCTCGAGCCCGTAGCGTCACCAGCGCGCATGCTAGTCTGTACTAAGACGATGGCCTGGGGGCGCTCCAAGATGCCGGTACGAGACACGGTGAGTGTCTGGCTCCCTGGCATTTCGCGTTGTACCAGCGTGACATGATACCGCGATTCAGATTGCGATGCGCTCTGCTTGCGGTTTTGATTGTTCCGGGAATGCTGGCTGCCCAGTCCGACGATCCGTTGAGCCGAATTTGGGAGGGCCTCCAGCAAGCGCAGAAAAAATACGCGAGCAGTTGCGGGACCATTACCGAAACCCGCATGTCCAGCCTGATGGTGAAGCCTCTGGTGCTTCGTGGCAAGTTTTGCGCCGAAGGCACCACTCGATTCGCACTGGACTACTTCGAACCAGCCAGCGTGCGTATTCGCTTCAACGAGAACTACCTCAACGTTACGACTGGCGGTAAGACCGAAGTGATGGAAATCGGAAGAAGCGTTCGCCGGGCGCAGTCTTATTTCGGTCGGGATAACTCCCTCGGAAACCTGAAAAAAAACTTCACGATTACCGTGCAAGAGGACAGCCGGGATTACCAAATGAAGCTGGTTCCGCGGTCGGATCCTTTTCGCCACAGGCTGAATTACCTGGTGGTGAAGCTGGACAAGAGGGATTTCATGCCTCGGTCGCTGGAGATCGACGGCAAGAGCGGCGTAAACAGTGTTTTCGTTATCGACGTAAGCTCGGTGAATCCGAAGATTCCGGCGGATACCTTTGAGGTATACAAACCATAGTGATCAAGCCCAGGGTGATGGAGCGAAGTGAAATCGAGACGCTGATTCCTCATCGCCCTCCGTTCTTGTGGATCGACCAGGTGGAAGAACTGGAGCCGGGAGTTCGCTGTGTTGCGGTGAAGTTTGTCGATCCAGCGGACCCGGTTTTTGCTGGCCATTTTCCCGCCAAGCCCATTCTGCCAGGTGTTTTCTTGATCGAAGCGGTAGCTCAGACCGCGGGAGTGATGCTGGGATCGGCCACGCTGGAGGTTTCTGCGAAAAGCAATGGAGGGGTGGCCCTGCTCGCAGCCGTAAACCACTTCAAGTTTCTCAAGCCCGTGACTCCGGGGCAAAAACTGCGCGTTGAGACCAAAAAGCTGACCGAGGTTGGGTCAATGGCGTACATCGCCGGCACGGTGTGGGTGGACGGGGAGATAGTAGCGAAGGGCGAGTTATCGGTGGTGACGGCTTGATGGGCGAGCGATGATAAGGCTGACGATGAAAAGTCCCACGCGATGATCCGAACATTTCATACTGGCGTGCGCGGTTCGCAACCGTCTTGCCGAAGCGGCAGGTTACGCCCGGCCGAGCCGCCTGCCAATGGAATGCTGATCTTCCGTATCCATGATCGCCCTATCCATGATCGCGAATACGGGGCCTGGTCGACAAAATTACGATGGCTTTCGACCGTCTAATGTTCGCCTGCCGACACGCCGCCACGGCCCCTGATGCTTCCGGCCACCGAGTACGATAGCGAACTGGAGAATGCAGGCATGCAGGTTGAAGAGCGCCGGTTCCGAGACCGTTTACAGCTCGCTCCTATCCTATCGATCGCGAAAAAACCGCGGGCTGAGAGCGCGGGAGCCACAGCATGATGGTCCGCTGCATGCGCTGGGTGGGGGGCCTGGTGGTAGGCCATCCGGGGTTGGTTACAGCCCTGAGCCTGGTTCTGACTTTATTGTTGTATGCGAACATCCACAACCTGCGAACCGGCACCGACCTGACCGATTTGTTTGGGAGTCGCGACCCGCAATGGCGGGCCGCGAGCCAGATCGGCAAAGAACTGGGTTATGGCAATCAGCTCTTCGTGCTGATCGATGCTCCGGCGGGAACGGACATGACCGGCCAGATCGAAGAAATGGCCGACCGTCTCACCTCCGATATGCAAGCCAGCGGGCTGTTCCTGGATGCGCGCAGCGGCTTGCAGGACGAGGAACTGCTCCATATGGTGCGGTTCTTTACCTGGAACTTTCCGTCATTCGCGCTGCCCGAGCAAACGGAAGATCTGAAGCGACTGCTTGATCCGCAACAGATTCATCAAACTGTTCGCCGCGCGGCAACCCAACTGATCACTCCATTCTCGTCGTTGGGAACCAACTACTTCGTCGCCGATCCTTTGGGCCTGATGGAGGTGGAAGCGCGCCACCGCCAGGGGTTTTCGCAGTTCGCCAATTTCGACCTCAACTGGGGATCTGGAAACCGGTTCTTCAGTAAAGACCACAAAGCGCTCCTCATCATTGCCGAGCCTCGCCGGTCTGCCATGGATTACAAGTTCGCCGAACAAGTGATGCGGTGGACGCGGGAGCACATCCAGTCGATGACGGCAGAGCCGGACATACGGGACTCGGGAGTGCGGGTCATTGCAGCCGGGGCTTACGTTTACGCGGAGCAGGAGCACCAGCTCATCGAAACCAATATTCGTCGGATTTCGACGATTTCCATTGTGGGTAATGTACTGTTGTGCCTGCTGATCTATCCGAGGATTCCCCTCCTGCTCTTATCGCTGTTGCCCGCCAGTCTGGGCATTGTGTGGACTACGGGCGTAGCCAGTTTCTATCCGGGAGAAGTAAATCTGATCAGCCTATCTTTTATTGCGATCCTGGCGGGACTGGGAGACGACCAGGTCGTACATTTCTTCAACCGGGTGCCGCAGGAATGGGCCAAGGGCGGGACGCTGAATGACGCGGTGCTACGCACCTTCGAAACCACCGGGCTTAGCGTTGTCTTGTGCATCGTAACGGCGGCCACCGCTACCGCGTCACTGGCAACCTCGAGTTTCAAGGGACTGGCGGAGTTCGGGTTCATCCTGACGGTGGGAATGTTCATGATGATGTTCCATACCCTGTTGACGGTTCCCGCGCTGATGCGCCTATGGTGGCGAGTCTCCAAGCCGCGCGCACCGCAGACCATTACCTTCCGATTGCTTCCCCTGGTCGCAGGGAAATCCGTTGATTTCGTGGGCCGGCACACCCGCTTTGTGGTCGGCTTGGGCTTGGGAATGTTCCTGCTGTCATTAGTGTTTCTGCCGGCCATCAGACTAGAAAAGCACTTCGAGATCGCCGGCGCCGATAACCCCGCCGTGGCGGCGCAGAACCTGCTTTCCGCAAGGTTCGGCATTGAGGGCAGTCCGAACGTGCTCTTGATCGCCGGCGGCCAGCAGCAAGTACTGAGCAGAGCCGAAGAATTGACGGCCGGGCTGGAAGCCTATCAGCATGGCGGAGTCATCAAGTCCATCTTCTCCCCAACAACTCTGATACCCTCAGCTCGAACGCAACGTGAACGAGCCAGTTCGCTGGCCGGCGTCAATTTCGCGGCGTCGGCCCGTGCCCTGGAGGACTCGCTGCGCGAGAATGGTTTCCGGACCGAGCCGCTCCAGCCCTTTATCGATCGGTTGCGAAAGCTAGGAGAAGGGCTGGGACGAGGCGGCGCTCCGGTTACCCTGGAAACGGCCGCCAAGTTCCTGCCGCCAGGATTGCTCGACAACAGCATCCGCAAGACCGGAGAAGGCAGCTACGTCGCGGCCATCTCTTTTTATGGAACCGATCCCGATGCCGTCGAGGTAGTTCCGGATCGTGTCATCGAGTCCTGGCAAAATCAATTTGGCCGGTTCGTGGAGTTCTCTTTCGACAAGATGAACCGCGACCTGCAGAGGCAAGTGCTTCATGACAGCAGCCGAGCATTGCTGGGGACGGCGGCTGGCATTCTGTTGATTGTCTACCTGTGTTTCCGCAACCTCCGCGTGTCACTCATCGTGCTGATCCCGATCGTATTCGGCATTGTTACAACTTTCGGCCTGTTGCTGCTGGTGAGGCACCGCTTCAGTTTCATGTCGATTACTGCGATTCCGCTCATCATCGGTATTGGCATCGACAATGGCATCCATTTGGTGCGCCGCTACCAGGAGAACGAGCGTAACGAAATTCTCGCGATCGCGAAGGCTTCGGGCGCGGCGCTGATTCAATCGAACCTGACTACGATCGTTGGGTTCGGGGCGCTGATGACTTCCAGTTTTGCCCCGCTTGTGGAGATGGGTCTGGTGACTTCGTTGGGAGTTGCGTTGGCACTGGCCGGTGGCTTGTTGTTGATTCCCGCTGTTATTCTGCTGGGGGAACGGCGACGTACAGCGGCGAACGTGCCAACAGCCAGTGCGAGCGAGGGTTGATCTGGGAATGGGGCTTCACTCATTGCTGGGGATTCGCGGAACCCTCATCGCAAACGTCGTCACGATACCTTGGGCGCACGACGGATTCCTGTCCGTGATGGTGATCAAGTTCCCAATTCTAAGTTGTCGGACCTAATTCTGATGAAATCGTCGCTTCGCTCGGCAACGTTGCTCTTATCCGAGTTCGTGCCCAGGCTGTTCTGCCGATTGGCCAGTTGCGGGCGGGTGGCACCGATTCTGCTGTTTCCGGCCATTCTGCTTTTACCGCAGACGGCGGAAGCCGGCCTGCCGCGAGTGGCGATCTCGATTCCGACGGACCAGAACCTTGCCGTGGGATTGAAAACGGGCGAGCCGTGCGACGTCCCGGGCAAATTGATCGTGCTGCCGCCACTGTCTTTCGATTTCGCCGGTGGCGAGCGCTCCGCCAGCTTTTTCGAAGAGCAGGCCGTTCCGAGCGTGCCCGAGGGATTCGAGGTCTGGCTGCATGTGGTGGTGGAAGCCGGTTCACTTGCTGGCAAGGAATCCGAGCAGGAGATTACCAAACGGGTTGACGCTTTTGTGAAATCGATGCCTCTCTCGGCGCCAGTGGTGCGCGGGCTTGTGGTCGAGATTCGAGAACCGCTGAGGGCTCTCGATCTGTTCGCGTTCGGGTTGGTGCGTCTGGCATTAGCCGTAAAGGGCAATAAGGCGGGCTTGCGGCTGGCGTTTGTTTTTCAGCCGGGGTTCGTCGGCGGGCACGGCGATATTGTAAAGAGGCTTGCCACCTACTCCGATCTGCTGGGAACTACCTATGCCGAGGGCTGGCGCCGGGACGCTGCCTGGATTGCCGGACAAGCGCTGAATAAGCCGGTCATTCTTAAATTGGATGCCGGAACGTCGGCGACGCCGTCGCCATTCTTGACGGCGATGCTCGCTGCCGGCGGGACCTCGGTGGAAATCGTCTGGGCGGAGCCACCGGACGCCAAGGCCGCGGCGGCCTTGTGCGCGGCAAGCAGTTCCCTGAGCCGTTTCATCACCAGCAATATGTTCGCGGCGGATTCCGAAGCCTCTCCGTTCCGTGTCACGGTGGACCGCGTGGGGAACAATGAGCACCATTGGTTCGGGGGCGGGCCCTCGGATGTGGTGATTGTGGCGCGCGTGAATGCGAGACCCGGCTCGCCAAAGACGGTCAGGTTACAGAGCGTTAAGCCAGGACCATTCGAGATCAGGTGGTACGACCCCGCGACCGGCGCCGAACTCCCGGCGGGCGAAGTCACCAAGACTGACAAGGGTTTCGCGCAAACCTGCGCCGGCACCAGCGAATACCTGCTGATTTCCATCCACAAACAAAGTGAGCCTGATCAGACGCTGTATAACACGGTGGAGGTCAAGAGCGGAGTCGAACTAAGGATCGAGGAAATCATCGCTCGCTGGCAACAAAATCGCGAAGCGCAGAAGCAGAAGCTGGAAAATTATCTGGCCTCCAGTTTCGTAAGCCTGCACTTTGAATCCACCAATCTGGGGCCGGGCTTCGACGTTTCGATGCAGCTCGAGCAATTCTTCAGCCGGGACGGCCAGATGGAACTGGCGCAAAAAGAGTTCTACCTTAACGGGGTGAAATTCGGAAAGAATCACGAGTTTCCGCTGCCGCAAATCGAGCCGGAAAAAGTTTTGACCCAGCCCCTTGAATTGAAGCTTAACGAGCGCTATGACTACAAATTGCTGGGGACCGAACCAGTAAACGGGGCCACATGTTATGTAGTGGGAGTCGAGCCCAAGGTGCGGGACGAGGCGCTTTACAGCGGTAAGATCTGGATCGACGGCACTACTTTTCGCGAGGTGAAGCAGTACCTGAGCCAGCGCGGCGTCAACAGCAACGTGCTGGTAAACGTGGAGACACAGAATTTCGAGTTAGTTGGCGACAACAAGGGCAATCAATTCAACTTGCTGCGATCGATTTCCGCGCAGCAGTTGCTGAACGCTGCCGGACGTGATTTTGTATTGCAGAGGACGGTGCAGTTTTCGGACTACGTCATCAACAGCCCCCACTTCAGTGGCGCCCTCGCGGCTGAGCATAGTTCTGACGACCCGATGTACCGCGATACCGACCACGGACTGCGGTCGCTGCAGAAGAAAAGCGGCGAGCGGGTTCTCGTGGACCAGAGTGTGAAGCGCATCAAGGCTCTGGTTGCTGGCGCGATGTATGGAGGCACGTTCAACTTTCCTGTTCCGTTCCTCGGCATCAGCAACGTGGATTTTGATTTTCATCATACGGGTGCGCAGCTTTCGACCTTCTTTGCCGGGCCCATCCTAGTTTCCGACCTCTCGAAGCAGTTCCGGCCCAAGTTCCGCCTAGCGCTGGATTTGTCGCTGAACGGCCTGCCCGGCGAGAACCGCATCTACGGCAATAACACGGAATTGCTGCAAGGCGAGGTATGGACATGGGAGCAAACCGCCGGACTGCGCGCCTCGTGGCAATCCACGACCCATCTCAGCGTAACGGCCTCCACCTACTTCGCGTATGACAACTTCCTCCGGACCAGCCAGGCGGACGAGCAATATGAACTGCCGCGTAACGGATTGAACATTCTTCCGGGCGTCGAAATAAAATACAACCGCAAAGGGTATGTGTTCGACGCGCAGGGAACACGGGGCGAGCGCATCGACTGGAGGCCGTTCGGATGCGCTTCGCTGGCCCAAGCTCCGGCTGGGTGCGGGTTTCCATCGCTTAATCCGCCACCGCAAAACGCTCTGCTGGTCCAGCGCCCGCAAAATGCGTTCACGCTCTACAACGCCGATTTGAACAAGGATTACTACATAGGTAAGTTCTCCAAGGGCGGATGGGATCTTTCTTACTGGGGCGGAGATCAACTGGATCGCTTCTCCCGTTACTTCCCGTCGTTTCTTGCGACGCCGCGTCTTCACGGCATTCCCCCAGGCACGGATTCTTTTGACGCCATTGCCATGGCGGACGTGCACTACGGTTTCAACGTGATGGACTTCATGAAGGTCGATGGGATGTACGCGTATGCGCGCGCGCGCAATCTGGATGAGTCACTTCAATTCCGCAAATTCGACGGCTTGGAGGTTAACTTCAACATCCCTGGTCCCTTGAATACGCTGGTGCAAGGCACGGTTTCCTATGCGCTGGACGGGAATATCGCGCGCTACAATTCCCGTTGGGCCGCGTATATTTTGATCTTCAAGCCGTTGCACTAAATTCGATGATATGGCTGAAATAAGGCTAGGTGATCGCACCACCACCGATCGGAGGGTCGCATTAGTCACAGGCGCCTCGGGGATTATCGGCGCCGCAATCGCGCAAGCTCTGGGAAACACAGGGTTCCGCGTAGCCGTGCACTATCGTCACGGGAAACAGTCCGCGGTTGAGGTGGTCGAGCGCATCGTCGCCGCGGGTGGAGAGGCATCGGCAGTGGAAGCTGATCTCTCCCGCCAAGAGACTGTTGCCTCCTTGTTCGACCACATCGAACATCAATTTGGTCCGGTCGACTACCTGGTAAACAACGCGGGCATCAACCGCGATGTGCTGTTGGCCTTTATGTCGGAGGAGCAGTGGGATGACGTGATCGACACCAATCTCCGCGGCTCGTTTTTGTGCTCGCGGTTGGCCCTGCCGGGCATGATGCGCCGGGGGAGTGGAGCCATTTGCAATATCGTGTCGCCCGCCGGAGTTCGCGGCCAGGCCGGCCAGTGCAATTACTCGGCATCCAAAGGCGGTATGATTGCTTTCACCAAGGCACTTTCTCGCGAGGTGGGAGCATTCCATATCCGGGTGAACGCCATTTGCCCGGGCGTGATTCCGAGCCCCATGTCCTCAAAATACATTGAGAAAGAGGAGAAACGATTGCTTTCCGAAATCCCGCTGGGGCGCTTCGGCAAGCCCGAAGAAGTGGCTCCGCTGGTAGCGTTTCTGGGGTCTGAGGAGGCAAGTTACATCACCGGGCAGGTGATCGCTGTGGATGGGGGACTGCTGTAGTTGGGGGACGACGAGCGAAATCAACGACACGAAGAACAACTTTTAGAAAGCCCTTCGGACACTTCTTGTGCCGCTAAGCTTTGTGGTATGCTCTCGTGTTGCAAATGAACCATATGGCTAGCGTTAAGGAGCAACTCAAGCCCATTATATTGAAGAGCTTGCGGATCACCGACTTGACCCCCGAGGACCTTCGCGACGATCAGCTGTTGCTCGGCGGAGAACTGGAAATCGATTCCATCGACATCCTCCAACTCGTCCTGGAGATTGAAAGGCATTTTGGCATCAAGCTGGTGCAGGCCAACTTCAACCAGAAATACCTCGAAAGTATTAATGCTTTGGCGGCGATCATCGAATCCAAAGTGGCGGAAGCAAGACTCTGACATCACAATCCCCGGTGTGCAATACCCCTTTATCCAGGCAAAAGTTGTCCAAGTACACTAGCAACTCATGCCGTTCGAGTACCCGCGCGGCTTTGGGCGGAGCAATGTCGTCTTCTTGGATGACCTCCCACTGGTCGCCCTCCGCGAGATCAGGCATAGCGACGCGGAGATCGTTCACATGCGCCCGGTATTGACGAAGAAAGTGACTCACAACGTGGGCGACCACGGGACGGCAGGCGGAAAGTGACGCGATGGTACGAGCATCGTTTTCATAACACCACGGCGCTAAGGATGATATTTGTCATCATGCCGAGGCTGCCGCGCTTTCTCCATCCTTCTGTTGCCGTGCTGACGGCGCTGATCTTCTTCCTCATGTTGAAGGGGGAACGCCGGGCAGTAACCGGAAATCTGCGTCGGGTCTCCGGCAAGCGCGGGCTCGCCCTGCAATGGAGAGTTTATTGGGTCTTCTATTCTTTCTGCGACCTCATGGTTTCCTATTGTTATGTTCCACAGGCAACACATTCGCAACTGTTGGGCATGCTGGTGGACTCGGAAAGCGGCGTCGCCAAGATCGACCAATGCCTGGCTGCAGGCAATGGGCTCATAGTGTGGACGGCGCATGTTGGGAATTGGGAATTCGCGTCGCGGCTGCTGGCAATGTACGGCCGGGTTAACGTGGCGCGGGTGGTCGAGGACAAGCCGGCAGAGATCATGCTGCGGAATTTGATGACTAGCGAACGGCTCAAAACTGTGGATCTCAAGGGGGGTGTGCCGGCCACAATAGAACTCTTACAGGCCTTGCGTCGAAACGAGATCGTCGCGATCCAGGGAGACCGGGTTTATCAGCGTTACACGTGCGAGGTGCCGTTTTTTTCCCAACCCACCAGCTTTCCGCTTGGCCCTTTCCTGCTTTCGCAGGTCTCGGGCGCGCCGGTGCTGCCCGTTTTCGTGATTCGCCAAGGTTGGCTGCGCTACCACGTTCTGATGGGAGATCCGATCCCGGCAGTTCCGTCACGGGTCACCTGCGGTGACGAGGATGCCGGCTTGCGCGCGGCAATGTGCCAGGCGGTCAGGTTTCTCGAAGAAACGTTGACGATCCATTACGACCAGTGGATGAATTATTTTGATTTTTGGCCGGTTGACTCTCGGGACTGATCCCCGCAAAAGCATCGTCGTCACTGGCCTAACCGGCCTAGTCGGGAAGTACATAACGCTAACACTTTTTGGTAACCCTACATTTGGTGAATTGTGCGCGACCTTCGTCAAAGACGGTCTGCCCTTTCGCAAGCAAGGACGGGCGTAGGAAGAACACGGGCACGATCGAAACTTATCAGTACCACATCGACAACATCATTCTGCCTCGCTGGAGGAACGACATCGCGGGGGAAATGAAACCGTTGGCAATCCGCAACTGGCTCTATGACCTTCATGGCGGTGACGACTACCACTGGGAGACCTGCTCGAAGAGGGCTGGAATTAGCTCGTTGGTTTTTGACTCGTTGACCACAAAAGATTTATTCCATCCTTAACCCAATGGACAAGGTAACGATCCCCAGCGAGGAGGAACATCCAGAAATTCGGCTGCTCTCGCCTGATGAGGTCTTTTCCTAATCGAGCGACCTCCGAACCCGATCAACATTGCCGGGTTGCTGGTCGCGGCCCCGGGGTGCGTATTTCAGAGTGCCTCAGCTTCGCTGGCGTCATGTCCTCTGGGACGAAAACAGAATTTCCATCGAGCAGGTTTTTCGACGTGGGGAGATTTTGAACCGTACCAGGACTAACTAACTAAGGCCAGCAAAGGCGATCGCTGCAGGCGCGTTCTTCAAGAACAACGTTCGTATTCTTGCGACCCCTGTTTTCCTTATCAAAGCGCAAAATGATCTGAAACGATCTCATGCTCCACCTCACTATTGACCGTATGCGTTTCCAGCTGGCCGGCTCCGGGGACCAAGGAGGATCCAGAGATCCTTCGGGCACATGATCGTGTTCAGATTGTCGGAGTAAATATGCGGCTGGTAATTTTGCCCATGATTCTCGCCTCGACAGTGATCAATCCACAAGCGGCCACCAGCTAGGACAAGTTAAGGAGTTGAGAATGGCTAGCTCTCAGGTCCTCGAAGTTTCTGTAGGTCTGATATTTATCTATCTCGTCGTGAGTACGGTCTGCTCGGGGATTAAAGAGCTGATTGCGCGGGCGCTCGACATGCGCGCAAACACTCTCGAAAAGGCGATTCGCAACATGCTGGCGGATCCCGGAGGCTCGATCACCTCGAAGATTATTCAAAATCATCTGATTGCGGGTACGGTTGAACCCGGGATCAAGCCGCCCTACATCTCGTCTCGAAACTTTGCTCTCGCTCTATTCGACGTGATCGCTCCGACGAGTGCGAGCCAGTCGAGAACTGTTCAGGACCTCAAGAACGGGGTCGGTAATCTCCCCGACCCTCGCGCGGGCAAAGCGTTGCTGGGGCTCCTCGACTCGGCGCAACAAGATGTCGATCTTGCCCGGGATAGAGTAGAGAACTGGTACGACGACACGATGGAACGAGTGAGTGGCGCCTATAAACGTAGAGCTCAGGTGTTGATCGCCGTGCTTGGTCTTGGGTTATGCGTCGGACTGAATGTAGATTCGCTAATGATCATCCGCGAGTTGTGGAATGATGAGGCACTTCGCACCGCAGTAGCCGCAGAAGCTCAGAAACAGGTAGAAACACCTCAGGCGACGGACAAGTGCCCGGACAGTGCCAAGGATCCATTGAATTGCGTGGCCGCCTCAATCCGTGCGGCAAACATGCCGCCGATCGGATGGGCAGGAGGCGGCGTCCGATCCTTGCCGCAATCGTCAGGGTGGTTGTGGAAGGTCTTCGGAATCCTCATTAGCACCGTCGCCGTTGCTATGGGAGCGCCCTTTTGGTTCGACCTGCTAAACAAGATCGTCAATTTGCGGCTTACCGGAAGCCCACCGCCGGATTCCCGTCAGCCGGCCTCCAACTAGCGGCTTGAAAGAAAGAACACCCCCAGCCAGAGCGTTCTTACAAAGACGTTTTTTGAAACGGAAGCCGTGGTCAACTCACCATGAGATGTAAGGAAGCCACTTTTCGTACAAGGTAGTAGGCGGGGCGAGGTGGGTCGAACGATACATCGTAAGCAGAGGGTTTATGCCACCCGGACTGGACAACCTGAGACATATCGTAGTCCTTATGATGGAGAACCGGTCGTTCGACCACATGCTGGGATCTCTGACAGCCGTCAACCCTCAGATCGACGGTGTCACCAACCAGTTCAGTAATCCCGATACAACCAGTGCGTTGGTAAAGCCGCAGGCCTTAGCGGAGTTTCAGGGGCAGCTCGATCCCGATCCCGACCATCATTTTCCAGCCGTCGATCTGCAAATCTTCGGCGGCGATACGAGCCCGAATCGCGTGGCGAATATGCAGGGGTTCGTGAAGAGCTACTTCAATCAGCAGAAAGACGTCGGGCATTCGCAGAAGATCATGTATTACTTTGCCCAGAATCAGCTGCCCGTACTGACCACATTGGCCTTGGAGTTTGCGGTCTTTAACCGGTGGTTTGCGTCGATTCCCGGGCCCACGATCTGCAATCGGGCGTTCGCGCACTATGGCACGTCGTTTGGCAGGGTCGACATGAATTTGTTGTATGTGAATGAGCCCTTCAAGAGTATCTACGATCGCCTGATCAACGCGACTCCCAAGCACACCTCCAAGCTCTATTACTACGACACAGCAAGTTCGACGATGGAGATAACGAACCTGCTCCAGAATCAGCCGGAGTTGTTTGGGACATATCAGCAGTTTCTCGATGATTGCAGGACGGGAAATCTGCCGGATTATTCTTTTGTCGAGCCGAACTATAGCGATCATGACAGCGACGACGGCGAAGAAGTGGCCTCGGACCAGCATCCAGACCACAACGTCCAGGCGGGAGAGGTGTTCATCGCGTCCGTCTACAAGGCCATCAAGCAGAACGCGAGTTTGTGGCAGAGCACGGCGCTGCTGGTCGTGTATGACGAGCACGGTGGAATCTACGACCATGTGGCGCCGCCGGCTTGTACTCCAGACCAATTTCAGGCATCGCCAAACGACACCGGAACTGGAATGCCGTTTGCGTTTGACCGGCTGGGTGTGCGCGTCCCGGCCATTCTGATTTCGCCATGGATCCCCAAGGGAACGATAGTAAACCGGGTGTTTGATCATGCTTCGATTCCGGGCACGGTCACAAAGTTTTTACTGGGAGACTACTCGCCGCGGTCGCCGCGGGAGACAAGCGCGGACGTTTTCATCGAGCCGAACGTGGCGCCAGTCGACCCCGCGCGGAACTTGCTTTCGCTCGACACCATGCGGACAGATTGCCCGGACTTTGATGTGTAGGGGTGACGCTTAGCCGCTTGGCTACGGCGGAGCCTCGAAGGAGTGACGAGATGGCCCTCATCCACGTACCCAGACCGGAGAATGCATGGAATCCTAACCGGCCGGTCAATGCGCTGCTCAAATCGCAGATTGTGCACTTGTACGAAGCGGAGTTGAAATTGCCGCTGAGGCTACAGACCGACATTTACATCAACGCGATCAAGACCGAAGGCGAGGCGGCCGATTATGTCCGGCAAGTGACTGAGGCGATCGGTGCGGCGCATCAAGCTGCGACGGCGAAGCGGGCGAGGTCTCGGGTTAGGCGGACTAGCAAAGTCGGAACAAAGAAAAAGAGCCCGTCGAAGCCGAGGCGGAGACGTGGGTGACCGTTTTCGAGGCGTTGGAGATTGGTTTGCCGGAGGCAGTATGCGTTGGGGCGTGTTGGTGGTGCTATGGCTCGCGGGCACGTTCGCCTTCGCTCAGGAGAGCATGCTGCAGGCGGAGTTCCGCCGCGAGGGCGAGCGGGTTAGCGATGCCTGCAAAGATTTCGCTTTCAAGACTGTGCCCGGCTGTGCCATCGAACTGTTCACCGACCATCCCCTTCACATCGCAGCCGGAAGCATGTCTCCGCAAAACGGATTCGGGGTCGGAGCGGCCTTCGTGGCCGACAAGAACACAAAAAGTTGGCGGTTGAGCTGGGACGTGGATGCGGTGGGCTCGACCAACGGCTCGTGGCGAGCCGGAGGATACATGAAGATGATCCACACGCCCGTAATCCAGATCAAACCGATTATCCCTGAGACCGGTGGAACCCAACAGGCCCCGTCCGAAAAGCACCCTCAACAATCGAAGCTGGCGGTTCATCCCTACACCGTTCTTAATCTTTATGCGCAGTCGATTTCCTTGAACAAACTCTATTTCTTCGGTCTCGGCAATGATTCCCTGCTGGCGGGACAGTCAGTGTTTGGAACGACGGAGTCCATCGTCGGCGGGACCGTGATCAAGCCGGTCTATGAGTGGCCCGCGATCGCCAAGCTGAAGTTAGCCTTGCTGGGAGAAGTGAATGGACGCTTCGTGAACGTGAGAGGCGATCCCGGGCAATCCGCTCCGTCGATCCAGACCCTCTACACGGATGCCACCGCACCCGGGCTGGTCAGCCAACCTGGTTTCGTACAGATTGGCGAAGGGTTCCGTGTTGAGCCCGTGTTCGGGGACCACCTTCAACTGAACTATCTGGGGAACTTTCAGCAGTTCTTCGCGCCGTCGAGCTCCGAAAATTCCTTCCTGCGCTGGACCGCTGACCTGAATCACACTTTCTATTTGTATGGTTACACGGAGTCGGCGTCTAAGAACATGAATACGAACGGTCCGGACGAGTGCGCGCCGGCCGGGGAGAAATGTCCGGAGGTTCCGCACTCGCGGAACCTGAACGGGTCGATTGGAGTGCGGCTGTTGTTGTCGGAATCGATCAACTCGGCGACGAGCGCGGTGCCGTTCTATTTTCAGCAGACGCTGGGTGGGTCCGACATTGATGGAGCGATGGCGCTCGGAAGCTACCAGGACTACCGGTTTCGCGCTCCCAATCTTCTGTTGTTGCAAGAGAATTTCGAACACTCGATCTGGGGCCCATTCGGGTTCAAGTTCATGACCGACCAAGGCAGAGTTTCGGTTCGGCGCAGCGATCTCGGATTTGATCACTTGAAACATAGCTTCGCCGTGGGGCTGACCCTCCGCGCAGGCGGCTTCCCCATGGTCTCACTGATGTTTGCCTGGGGAGGCCCGGAAGGACACCACAATATCTTCAATATGAACACTTCGCTGTTGGGTGGGTCTTCTCGTCCTTCTTTGTACTGAGAGTGGGGATCGCCCGCCTATGTCAATGGTTTCAACCGTTCTGTTCACCTCGATAGACACCACTGAGGTTTCATCATGAAACCGAATTCCGGGATCATTGCGATATTAACTGTCTTTCTAGCGGCCTTTGGTATTTCGAATCTACAGAAAAACAATCCCACCAGCGGAGCCGTATCCGAGACAACGAACAAGTCGAATGCCCGGGCTAAACCTAACGCGAGCAATACGCCCACCCTGTCCCCTGCCTGCGAGGAAATCGGAGACCGTCTGAAGCGTTTCTTCGCGAAGAAACCAGAGCCAGAGGCGAAGAAAAATCACGACGAGCAACACCCGGGTTTCTGCTATGACGGCGGCAAAGGGCCAAACGACAAATACAGGCCGCCACTTCCACCGGACGTGCAATTTATCGTCGCCACGGTGCCCAATCCCATATCGACTCATCTGCCTATGGTTTTTGACCGGATGATCGAGGTCATCGAGCAAGCGGCGGAGGATGACAAATATTCCTACGATTCATCTTGGTTTCCCTGGGATGAAGCCAAGGATTACTCCTCGCTGAGCGACCAAATTATGGCCGATAAGGCACAAAAGCTGAAGGAGTCCCAGCCCGGCGTGGTGGTTTTCCGGGGTGCCGTCAATGCTGAAATGGTCAGAGATATGGATCGCACGCCCTATCAGCGTGGCTTGGTGGTCTTTGTTGTCGACGAACAACCCACTGGCGGCATCGATCGAAAGGAATTCGAAAACGCGCTCGCGTGGATCGAATGGTTGGGAGGACTATCGCCGGAGCGGACGTTGAAAATTCTTGGGCCGTCCTTTTCCGGTTCACTGCCATCGCTCGATCAAGCTCTCGACTCTGACAAACTGAAGCAACCCGCTGGACCGCCTCGGATCTTCGTTTCCAGCGGCAGCGTATCGGGACAGTCAAGCTTTTTCTGGTTTCAGAACCGAATGGAAACCATACATTCCGGGTCCTTTGAGACAGCGCAGGAGGGAGACCGTCTGATGGTGGATCGCTTTCTCGAGTACTTGGATCGTAAGGGATACCCGTTAGGTTGTGTGGCCATCATTTCGGAGGACGAGACCGCGTTCGGACGGAACGAAAAAGATGAGGTCTACGACAAGGAAAATGAAAATAAAGACGCGCAGTGTGATCACTACGGTAAGAAACATCCGATATATCTTTATTATCCGCGGGACATTGCCACGTTGCGTTCGGCCTATGAGCGGCAATCCATCTTCAACACCGGAAAGCAGCAATCCAATGAAAACGGCCCATCGACCACGTTGAGGGGAGACCTAAGTGAGCCGAACAGTAGCGATCACGACACCGTGCGCAGCTACGGCGGCGAACTTACTCCTCTTGCACAAGAATCCGTGCTGCTGAGCATTGCCAATATTCTGGAAGAAAAGCGGATTGAATTTGTGCTTCTGCGAAGCACAAACTCGCTTGACCAGATTTTCCTGACCCAGTTTTTCAGGCGGGCGTATCCTGCGGCGCGCATCGTCATCGACGGTGCCGATCTGCTGTTTTCAAGGGGAGCGGAAGGCGCATCTCTGCGCGGCGTTATGACCTTGTCAACCTATCCATTGCTCACCTGGCAGCAAGACTGGACCACGTCGCTGATGCATCGCAAGAGTGGGTCTTACAGGGTTTTTGGAGAGGACCTGGCCGAGGGTTTGTATATCGCCGCCCGTGAATTATTTCTCGATCCGAAATTCACCTCGGATGTCCCTGTCGGCAATTATGCTCCACCGGAGTGGTCGCCATCCTCGACCGAGAGCGACGACGACCCTCGCCCGCCAACATGGCTGTCCGTGATTGGTCACCACCAATTCTGGCCGGTGGCGGTTCTGCATCAATATCCAGTCTCCAACAGTCGCGAGTTGTTGCCGACGGCTTCCGAGAGGCACGAGAAGCCAGCCTCCCTCGACGCCGCCGAGACGCACCCGTTGCGCATCCCTACCGAACTGACGATACTGCTGATCCTGGGCATGACGTGGTGTGGTCTCCATTGCGTTTGGTGCTTTCGCGGTTCCGTTGTACCTTTTCCTTCGCTCTTCCGCTTGGCGCATTTCGCTCCATTGCCAAAGAGACAACACCCCGCACTCATCGCGTTTGGCAGTTTTTTGCTGGCTGCGGTCGCGGTAGTCACCGCAGCAAGTTGCGGAGTGTTTGACTGGAGCCTCAATTGTTGGCGTGGAGGAGTCCTTACAGCGTGGGGCGTATCCATTGTTCTGGCTTCGTCCCTCGCTTGCTGGAAAAACTTCAGGTCGCCAGGCGTTTCTGGCAAACCGTCCGCGGCTTGGCAACGATCAGTCGGCGCAACCGCAGTGGCGGCGCTTGCCTTGTTCACATCGCTCCACTATCGACTCATTCGCTTGTTGGATGTAGAGAATAGAATTCCCGCCTACTGGCGTAGCGCTCACCTGCTCAGTGGAGTGTCGGTGCTGCTGCCCCAGTTGCTGCTGATCGCAGGAATGTATCTGTGGTTCTGGTTTTGCCTCCGCGGGCTCGCGCTGTTCGGCAAAGATAGGCCGCAGCTGCCCAGCTGGGATTCACTTCCCCTCGATCCCGGGACGAACAATCCCCTCATGCCGATGTTCAGCCGGGAAGATGCAGTGGAAGTGATCGAAACGGAAGCCGCTCCTGTGGGAACTCGCTACATGCGGATCTTGGCCGTGACCCTCGTCGCGACGGTCATAATCTTTCGGTTGATTCTGGAGGATTATGCGATCCAGACCGTCGGTGAGCGGCTGTTTGGAATTATGATGTTCTTCTGGCTGAGCCTGTGCATTGCAATTATTTTGGCTGACACGGTGCAGCTATGGATGACTTGGAGGAAACTCCGTCCCTTGTTGGTCTATCTTGACCGTCTGCCTCTGCGCCGCACCTTGGCCTCGCTGCGAAGACTTTCTTGGGGGTCGGTTTGGGCGGTAAGTGGCAATACTCTTGAGGAACGGTATCGTCTCACTTCCCGGCAGCTTGAAAGTCTGAGACATCTACACAACCTTATTAAAGAGCACGCTCTGCAGGATTCTGCGAATAATCACCAGGTATTGGCTAAGATTCAGGTATTGGCTAAAATCGAAGACTGCCTGGACGAAGCTCTTCTGTTTGCAAAATGGTACGTCAAACCTTGTAATCCCTTCAACGACACACGGCCTTTACAAGAGGTTCAGAAGAAACTGGCATCGACCGCCGGGTCGGTCATGACAAGCGTCTTAGTGCCGGCATGGCATCGCGAAACCCAATCGCTAATCTTCGACCGAAGCCAGAAGGTAGACGGCAAAGAGGAAGGAAGCGCACCGAGCACTCCAGCGGCAGCTGAAAACGTGCCGACATATGTTCTCGCCGCGGAGGAATTCTTTGTGCTGCCATACTTGGGCTTTATCCAGAACACCCTCGGGCGTATGCGGACGATTATCATGGGCAGCCTTTTTCTTTTCGTCGCAGCCACGTTCTCAGCATCCAGCTATCCCTTCGACCCACTCCCGGTTCTGGGCGGGGTCTTCTTGGCAGTTTTCTTGATCACCGGCGGTACCGTAATTACCGTTTACGCTGGCATGAATCGCGACGCCACTCTTAGCCACATCACAAACACGCCACCCGGTGAGTTAGGCGGCCAATTTTGGCTGCAACTGATCAGCTTCGGAATTGGCCCGCTCGTGGGATTACTGACGACGTTGTTCCCATCGATTACGGAGTTCGCGACATCCTGGCTGCAACCTAGCGTACAAGCGCTCAAGTGAACTACCCAGGCAGCGCATTCAGTGCGCCTCACCCCTGTTCACACCTCGCTCAGTGTTCAGCACCTGCGAGAGCGATGGCGAGAATGCCAGCGCATAGACGACGGTGTTCCTAGCATCCTCGTGAGTGAATTCTACAAAGCAGGGAATGCGTTGGTCCGGTTCAACCATCCGTGCAGGAACTGCGGAAACTTTTGACCCAAACCCTGATAATACTCGATCCGACCTTGCTTGTACTGACGATATACTGCCACCTGATCGAGACTCGCCAGAGCCTGCATTGACGCTGGCCCGATACCGCCATCTTCGATGAGATGCGCTCCCATAGCGTTTAGGATGCGCTGGAGCAGAACGGTGGCATGAGTTCCTGCATTGACGTAGAAGTCGCAGAGGATGTTCGCCAAGTCCTGCAGTTGAAAATCGTCGCCGTTAATCTGGTCCCAATAGAGACTGCGATAGATGATGCCGGCTTGAGCATCAGTTAGAGCCTGCAAGTTTTGCGATGTTGGATCAACTCCCAGGAGCTGGTGAGAGCATCGCTGAAACGTCGCCATTGTGACTCCTTTATTGGTTTCGCCACCCGGGTCAGTGGGATCGTCAACGTAGCCACCTTCAAAGCGGAGTAACATCGGAAGAAACAAATCGAAACTTGCCACCGTTATGGCCTCGCGAATACCAAGACATGGTTCAATTCAGGTAGATCTCGATTCTTCTGTCCACTGGTTTAGGAATGGCCGAACCCTTACGTACTTTGGTTCAAACTTAGGTGATCACCCAGCAGTTGGTTTTGGCTGTTGCTGCTGCACGGACGCCCATTTGGCGTGTTCCTGCGAGACCGTCGATTCGATTCTGTCTGCCAGCAGCGCGTGCGCGTCTGCCGAGCCGGCGTACGGCCCCGCCTTCCCCAGATACACATATTTCTCGTGTTTGAGCGACTCGCAGGTCGAACGGTAGGTAATCCAATTCTGCTCGTACTGGTTGAGATGCAACATCCCTTCCAGCACAGTGATCACGACCCCGAGTCCTCCGGACACCCACGCCATACGCTGGAAATTGAATGCCGAAACGAAGGGAATCAGCGCAGCCGCCGTTATTTCAATGATCTTGATTCGCTTGAAGTATCGTTGGTTGAGCAGACTTTTGCGATCATACCAGCCGATTTGATCTTCCAGTCGCTCCATGATGGGGTCGATCAGGGAAGCGGTTGCTTGAGTATTCATGGCTGCCGATTCTAACGCCCCCGGGCAAATACTCAGAAAACAATTTTTGCCCAGGTGCAGGCTCCAGAGACTCACGAACGGTATCGCGTCTTCGATGGCGGTGAGGTTACACTGCCTTTGCTTGCATTCTCCGGTTAATTCAGCTCGTCGGCCAGATCACGGCGTCCGAAAGGGCTCACAATGAAGCTCCTGGCGAAGTTCAACCTGATTCTGCTGGTATTGTTCGGTGCTGGAACACTCCTCATCTCCCAGCTTTCGTATAACTTTCTGATCCAAAATGCGCGTCGCGAGGTTATGCAGGAAGCCGAGCTGATGATGGCGAGTGCCCGCTCGGTGCGCGATTACACAGCCGAGGACCTGAAACCACTGCTTGAACAGAATCCGCAACATAAGACCAGATTCTTGCCAGAGACGATCCCCGCGTTCGGTGCAACCAGCACCTTCAATCGGCTCAAGCAGAACTACCCTGACTACACGTACCGCGAAGTTTCGGTGAACCCTACGAATCCTGAAGACCGCGCAACGGATTGGGAAGCCGACATCCTCGCGTATATGCGGGACCATTCCGACCGCAAGCCGCTGATAGGAGATCGGGACACTCCTACTGGACCGGCGTTGTATCTGGCCTCGGCAATAACAGCAGATCCGCCGTGCATGGAATGTCATAGTCGTCCGGCTGTTGCTCCCGGCGCCATGATCGCCACCTATGGCCCTGACCATGGTTTCGGATGGAAGGCTGGCTCGGTGGTCGCCGCTCAGATTGTTTCTGTGCCGATGTCAGTGCCGGTGGGCATTGCCAAACGGGCGTTTCATCTACTGATTATTTACCTTGCCTTCGCCCTGTTCGCGACCATCGCTGCGCTGGACGCGGGCGTTTATCTCATCGTGATCCGACCGTTGCGGCTCGTCTCGGATGCTGCCGATCTTGCCAGCAAGGGCGAAGCGACACCCGCTCCGCTGCCCGTGAGGGGAAAAGACGAGATCGCCACGATGACGTCATCGTTCAATCGCATGCAGGTTAGCTTGGCCAAAGCACTGAAACTTCTGAGATAAGTCCATACTCCGGAGCTGAAAAAACTCTAGCCACTCGTAAGGCTGAAGTTGACTGTGACCTGAGTTTGCACGGGAACAGGTTCGCCATTCAGGAGGTAGGGCTTATAGCGCCACCGTTTCACCGCATCGATAGCCGCTGGAATCAGCATAGGATGTCCGGTTAGCGTTCGGAGACCTTCGATCGTCCCTTCCTTCGAGATGGCGACATCGAGAACGACTTCACCCTGAACACGAGCTTCCCGTGCCAGCGGCGGGTAAGTAGGCACAATCTTCGTGACCAGGAGACTTTGAGCGATTTCCGCGGACAAACTTACCCGGTCTGATCCGGTGCCCCTGGCAGGACTCGCGGCGGGCGCATCGGATCCTGCGGGAAACTGATCGGTTGGGTGCACACCTTCTGGAGCAGAAGCTGGTTTGCTGGTTTCTTGCGGCGAACCAGAGGATGTCGCAGATGAAGCAGGAGCGCCAGGCGCCTGCCTCCGCTTGGCGGCCGCGAATGCCAGGGCCAGCACCAGAACCCCTGCAACGATCATCACCGGAATTGAACTCATTGAGCGAACCCACGATCGTGGCGGGGCAGCATGAACGGGATCGACATCAGCTCTGTGGGTCGGTTTCTGCGGACTTTGAGAGACTGGTGATTGGCCCTCCAGTTTTACGGGCGTCGTGCCGCCGAGTAAGGAGGGCGAGTTCATCTTCCGAAGAAAGTCCTCGCGCTCTTGTGGCGATTCAATTTCTTCAGCAACTTTGAGAAAAAGGTCCTCGGTCGAATTACAGAGCGGGGCTGCGCGGGCCACCACCAGCTCGGCGATCGGGCCGATGTGCAGAGCAAGCTCTCGACGGATTCGCTGCAGAGTGGCAGCGTCGAAACGCGACGCCGTGATCGGTTCGGCATTGGGGGAAGATGTGATTTCCTGCGATGAGGGTCGTGCCAGGTCGCCGACGATTGCTTCGCCGCCAGCGCTACGAGGTTTGATTTCACCCGAAATTCCAATGAGGCGCCGCAGGGGCTCAATAAGGAGCTGAACGTCGGATTTCCACCGTGCATGAGTTAATTCGACACAATTGCGATAGGCCAAATCTGTCAGGGTCTCGGGCAACTGTTCGACGCGCGGCATCTCGGCTCCGCGCACGAGGACCGGTATTACCGGGATATCCCGCCTCAGGGCCGCGGCGACCTCTTCACGGACGAAATCGGCGGGATCGTCCAGGCGGCGTACCCCCGCTTCATTCTTCGCGGCGAGC